>CAYGUC010000051.1:0-36863 GCA_964353005.1 uncultured Flavobacteriaceae bacterium
TATGGATTCTTTAGAGATATAAAGGTAACAATAACCAATAAAAAAGCCAGACAATTTTGTCTGGCTTTGGACAATATTGTCCGATTTGTGACCTCGGCAGGATTCAAACCTGCAACCTCTTGAGCCGTAATCAAGTGCACTATTCAGTTATGCTACGAGGCCTTTTTGCGGGTGCAAATATATACTTTTTTTATTTTTCTAACAAAACAAGCACTAGTTTTTTTAAGTTTTTATTTAGTTTTTTAAAATGAGTTTGAAAATACATTAATATTTAATTTTCAAGAAATGGATTAATCACTTTTTATTAATTGATTAGGAGAGGTTTACTGAAAATTTGTTTAAGTAGTCTAAAATAAGTTTTATAGAAACACATCCTGTTAATTTATTTTAAAGTTATTTTTTTTAATTATTTTCGACTGATGAAAATAGAAGATTATATTAGAGATGTTTCTGATTTTCCTAAGCCTGGGATTTTATTTAAAGACATTACTCCTTTGTTGGGCAACCACAGAGCTTTCATAAGTTGTGTAGATCAGTTAGTTGATTTAACTCCCAAGAATGTCAAGATTGATAAGGTAATAGGTATTGAAGCAAGAGGTTTTATTATGGGGAGTCTGATAGCAGAGCGTTTAAAGGCTGGTTTTGTTCCTGTTAGAAAAAAAGGGAAATTACCATATAGTGTAAAGTCTAAAAGTTATGGGTTAGAGTACGGAGAGGATACTTTAGAAATACATATAGATGCAGTAAAAGCAGGGGAGAATATTTTAATTCATGATGATGTGTTAGCTACAGGAGGAACAGCAAAAGCAGTTTGTGATTTGGTTAAGGAATTGGGAGGTGTAGTTATACAGTGTAATTTTATTATGGAATTGGATTTTTTGAAGGGTAGAGATACACTTACAGTTCCAGTATCAGCACTTTTAAAGTATTAATTACAACACAAACCTTCATTTTCTAAAGGTTTGTGTTGTAAAGAATTTCTATATCAAAAATATTATTTTTTTGTGGTAGCTATTATCGCGCCGTCTTTTGCTTTATCGCCATAAATACTAATCGCAGTTTTAGGTTTAAGAAAGTCAACTTCTGCCAAGTTATCTGATTTTGCATGGGTGTCTAAAGTTTTAAAATCAGCTTCTTTTCCATTAATAATAATTAATTTTTGAATATCAGGGTTATCTATAAAGTTATATTTTTTAGAACTTGAGTTCTGAAAAGGATGCATTTGTTGTCCGTTAAAAAAGAAACTTCCATTTTGATTTTCGTCAAAATCAAAAGACTCCATAATCTGATCTTTTAGTTTTTGAATATCAAAGTTTCCTTTAAAAAACAAAGAATCTTTATCTTCATTAAAACCAAAGGTGAAATGATGTTTTTTCATCACGCTATCCATGTCTATATTTGGAAAATTAAAACCAGATTGTTTTTTTAAAATTGCAATATCAAACATTCCAGAATTAGTAATGTATAAACTGCCATTTTTATAGCCTAATTTTATTTCTGAAATTGGAACGTTTGAAGAAGAAGAATATTGGCTTTTGGTATTCCCTTTTTTTAATGTAATACTAAGACTTGTAATCTCATTTTTATCGTTAAATTCTATTTTTTTAACAAGTAATTCAATTCCGTTTTCAGAAAAGAATGTTTTTAAATCTTCTAATTCTTGTTCAGAGGTGTTTTTGTTAATAACAGCTGTTACCTCATCAGATTGCATATCTTTTGTAAAAATATTCTCTTTTGAAATAGTCGTAAATGCAATTAAGGGAAGCATACCTAGTATACTTACTCCTAGAATGATCCATTTTTTCATAATTTATTATTTTATATGTATTGTAGTTTTACCTTTAATTACGAAAAACAAGAAGAGGTGTTGCAAAAAGATTATTATTTTAACCTCTTATTAAAGTATTAATTTGATAAAATTAATACTGAAAAATAAAACTTGCTTTAAAGAGGTTCACTTGTAGATGTGTCATGTGAAATCTGTTTTAAAAGATGTTTTTAATTTAACGCTCTTTTGGTTACATATAATTTCCACCCAAATATCAAGAGCTGTAATTTAGAGGCTTTACTAAGATCTAATCGCCTCTTAGTAAAACTAGGAAGTATTACTTTGTTCAGTTTTGCGATAAACGAAAAAACATGTTTTTGCATGATTCAAAAATACATAATTAACTGGATAAAAGATGATTTTTCAGTAATTGATATTGTAACTAAAAAATAGAATAAAAAAGTAAAAAAAAACCTTGTTCTAATAAGTAAGATATTCTTAAATATGTTTAAGTAGCTCTCTTTTTTTATCTCTGGATATCGATAATGTTTTTCCATCGCTCATAACAATGTGGCCACCATCATCATTACTTAGTAGCTTAAGATAATGTATGTTTATAAGATTAGATTTATGGATTCTAAAAAAATTAGGCTGTGTTAATTTTTCTTCAAAAAACTTTAGGTTTTTGGATACAACCATTTGTGGTTGTCCATTAAGGATAATAGATGTGTAATTACCCTCGGCAATACAATACATTATGTTTTCAATTTTGATCACGTGCAAACCCCTACTGTCTGATAATACAATCTGTGGGGATTCCCTTAGATTATAAAGTGTTTTTAAGTTTTCATGAACACTGTTTTTAGAGTTCTTTTCTTTATTTATTTGTTGGCGAGCTTTCGATACCGCTTCTTTAAGTTTTATAGGGTCTAAAGGTTTAAGAAGATAATCAATAGCATCATATTTATATCCTTTAATAGCATAATCGTCGTGTGCAGAGATAAATATGATTTTAAAGTTCATATTGCCAAGATCGGGGACTATTTCAAAAATAGTACTGTTCCCTAATTGAATATCTAGAAATACAATATCAGGTTTAAGT
Source organism: uncultured Flavobacteriaceae bacterium (assembly GCA_964353005.1). Classification (GTDB taxonomy): domain Bacteria; phylum Bacteroidota; class Bacteroidia; order Flavobacteriales; family Flavobacteriaceae; genus Aquimarina. The sequence goes on from CAYGUC010000051.1 coordinate 2,871, forward strand.
TCTTTCAACAACTTTTGTATAGATGGTTTATCCCATCCCTCTCCAATAACTTCTATTTCTGGACAATAATTTTCTATAAGTAGTTTTAAACTATTTCGTGCCATTTTTTCATCATCAATAATAATGCATTTAATAAGTGTGTCCATAGTATTAGCTTATGATTGGTAGATTAACAGTTACTCTTGTTCCCTTGGGTTTTTTATTGCTATCTAATAAGTCTGTGATTTTCATTGAAGTTTCTTTGTATCCTACTTTTTTAAGAAGCCTTATTCTTTCTAATGTATTGCCAGATGCTATAGATAGATGAGTACTGTTTGTTGATTTTTTATTTAATTCAGCGGATTTTCGTCTACCTATCCCGTTGTCTTCAATAATACACTGTATGCAGTTTTTCTTTTTTTTAAAAGAAAGCTTTAATTCTTTTTTGTTTTTAGAACTCAATCCATGTATAACTGCATTTTCAAGATGAGGTTGGATAATCATCGATGGTATTTTTGGATTTAATTCTATTAAGTCATCATCAATAGTTAAATTCAAAATAAATTGATTGTCAAATCTTTTGTTCTCTAGGGTTATGTATGTTTTAATTATTTCTAATTCTTCTTTAAAACTAATGTATAGGCTATCTGAGCTAGATAATATTTTTCGTATTAATTGTGATAATTGCCGCATATGTTCACTTGCTTCAAATTTGTCTTTTTGAAGAATGAAACTTTGTAGTGTATTAAAAGAATTAAATAAAAAGTGAGGGTTCATGATAGATCGTAAAGACTTCAATCTTGTTAGGCTTATTTCTTCGTTAAGTTGTGCTATTTTTAATCTGCTTTTTTGATAAATGGTTAGAAAAAATAAAATGCATATAACAGTAATCACGACATAGCTTAACGCAATAATTTTGATATTATAGACTTGCCTGTTTGTTTTTATGTTTTTATTTTCAAGAGTAGTTATGAGTTGATTTTTCTCGGCTAATATTTTATTATACTCTGATCGGGCAATCTCTTTCTTTAAATTATGTTGGTTGATTTTTTTTAGATACTTTTCTTTAGCTTTTAAATAATATATAGATTGTTCTAGGTTTCCTTGAATTTCAGAAATTTCAGCTAGATCATTAAGGCTTGATAGGTTAGAAGGAGGATATTCTGTATTGGTATCGTTTATAGATTTTTTATAATAATCGATAGCTTTATTATAGTTTTTAAGTTTATAATTAAGTTCTCCCAGGGTATTAAAGAAAAATGATCCAAAAACCTCTTTTCTGCTTTCTGATATTTTGTCAAGGTCTATATATTTATGGATTATATTAGAAGCTTCTGTGAGTTGATTTTTTTTAATGTATCCATAAGCAGCATTGTTTGCGGCAATTTCTAAAGAATTTACCTGATCTGGGTTTTCTTTAAGAAGATCAATTGCTTTATTAGAAAAGTAGATTAAAGAGTCGGGATCTGTTTTTTCAAATGTAGAAGAAATATTCATTAAAGAAATGGCTTTTAAATAATCTTGGTGTGGTTTTATATAGTCAAGCGATTTTCTAAAATTTTCACGAGCAAGCTCTGGTTCTAAAAGTTCATTAAATAAGGTGCCTTGATTTATAGCTATTGCCCACTTTAATGTTTTTTTTTTGTATGTAAGAGATAGTTCATTTGCTTTATTGTAATACGTTAGTGCTTGTAAGTATTTATCTTTTTTTTGCATTTGTACAGCTAACATCACGTTTGTTTCTATCAAACAATCAAGATTGTACCTGTTTTCACAATAATCCAATAAATGAAACAACTCTTTAGTTTCCTTGTTTTTTGGTTGATTGTAAGTATAAAAACGTAACAATGCTAATTCTGAGCTAATAATGCTGTCCTTGTTATCAAGGGTTTTTGCTAATTGCTGTTTCTTTTTAAGGTTTTTTAGGATAGAATCTTGTGAATGTTTTTTTGGATGAAGAGTAGCTGTGCTTTCTGCAGAAACTACAGTTGTTGTAAAGAAACCAACGGTTATGAAAAGAAAAAAAGCAATCTTTTTTATTGTCATATTTTTAATACTTAAGGCGGTAAATTTACAAAACAATTAAAGTTTTATGGTATAATTTATGAATTTGTCAGTTTTACTGGTAAAAAGTAGCGGTTGGTGTAAAGGAATATACCATTTGTGTAAAACAATTTTAAATTAAGATATGTTAAGGATATATTAGTAAGCTTTTAACAAACAAAAACACTAACTCAATGAAAAATTTTAGAATCCTTTCCGTATTAATTTGTGCTGGATTTCTTTCCGTATTTGTATCTTGTGAGAAAGAATCTTCTTTAGAATCTGTAGAGCAATCTTCGCATGAAATCTCAAAACAAGTATTGAATAAACTTACAAAACTTAATTATAATCCTAATGGAGTAGTTAAGCAAATAATTACTGGGATTGATGGAGTCCAAGAGGAGATGTATTTGATAGAAGATGATATTATTATGTCGTACGATCAAATTATGGCTTCAGATATTTTTGATGGGATACAAAGTAAGCAGTATCGTACTACTAATTTGGTAACAGCAACAAATGTTATTCGAGTAGTTGGGTACAACGGTAATAATCGATCTGGATTAAGTGCTACTGCGCAAACAGGTTTGCGATATGCTATTGATAATTACAATAATGAAAATCTTAATATTAGGTTTGAATTATCCTTTGGTACAAATTGGGGGGCTAATGATATTTTAGTGTTTGTACAGGATGGGTTTGCTCGAGATGATAGATTTCCTGCAGGAATAGCAGGTTTTCCAAGCAATGGACTTCCTTTTACCAGAGTAAGGATAAATACTACTGCTAATACTACGCAAACCAATCAGCATTTAGAACATTTATTGGCACATGAAATTGGGCATTGTATTGGATTTAGGCATACAGATTGGGATACAAGAAAAAGTTGTGGAGAAAATAGTAATGAAGGGGCAGGTAACGATGGTTTAGTTTTTATTCCTGGGACTGCTGGTCCTGGGGGTGATGCAAATTCAATAATGAATGCTTGTTATCCTGATAATACTAATGGGGAATGGAGTAATCTGGATAAAGTAGCTCTTAATTTCTTATATTAAATGATTTAATAGATAAGGATTTTTACCCCTACCTTAATTTATTATGTGTAAAATAGTGCCTATAGATATAGGTGCTATTTTTTTGATAAAAAGTTTTGATATAATAGTATCTTCGCAAACAAATTTAAATTTTTATGATTACCAGTATATTGTACGTTATTATAGGGTTTGTACTTCTTGTAGTAGGAGGGGAGTTTTTGGTAAGATCCTCTGTAGCATTATCTTTTAGGCTTAAATTGTCTAAAATGGTTATAGGGCTAACTGTAGTTTCTTTTGCGACTTCTGCTCCAGAATTATTAGTAAGTATTCAGGCCGCGTTAGATGGACTTTCTGATATATCTCTAGGTAATGTTATTGGGTCTAATATTGCTAATATAGGTTTAGTACTTGGGATTACTGCAATAATAAGCCCGTTGGCTATTGATCGTGATTTTTATAGGTTTAACTGGCCAGTAATGTTATTATTATCTGCAGGTCTTTATGTTCTTTTGATGGATGGAGTCTTAACTCGATTAGAAGGATTTATATTGTTCTTATCTTTAGTGGTATATCTTTTTTTATTGATTAGAAGAGCCAGAAAGCTCTCTGCGACAGATGTAGAAGAGGTAGATGATTCTCTTCAAAAAACATCTAATTTTAAAATTATTATATGGCTTCTTATAGGAGGATGTGCTTTGTATTTTGGATCAGAATTATTAGTTACTGGTGCCGAAACGATAGCTTTAAAAATGGGGATTAGTGAAGGGGTTATTGCGGTTACGCTTATTGCAGTAGGAACTAGTGTGCCAGAATTGGCAGCTTCTGTAATAGCAGCTCTTAAGCAAGAAAAGGCAATTTCTTTAGGTAATCTTATAGGATCCAATATATTTAATATAGCCTCAGTTTTAGGAATAACATCATTAATTCAGCCAATTTTAGTAAAAGATGAAACGTTAATGAGTTCAAATATATATTGGATGCTCGGTTTTGCAATAGTGTTACTTCCGTTAGCTTTTATCCCTAAAAAAATGATACTTGGTCGTTATAAGGGACTTTTGATTTTTGGAGCGTATTGTGTCTTTATTGCGATGGTTTTTATAGAGTAATATTTAAGGTCTATTATAAAAAAAAACACCTTCAAGTTTATTAAAGGTGTTTTTTTATAATTTATTAGAAAGGTATAATAGGCTTCTTTAAGCAATTAAAGCATTAACATTTGCAGTTTTAACAGTTTTAACGATTCTGGCTGCAATCTTATATGGGTCTCCATTAGATGCAGGGCGACGATCTTCTAACCATCCTTTCCAACCTTTTTCTACGGTAATAATTGGAATTCTAATAGAAGCTCCTCTGTCTGAAACTCCATAAGAAAATTCATGTATAGATTGTGTTTCATGTTCTCCAGTTAATCGTTGGTCATTAAACTCACCATAAACCGCAATATGCTCTTTGGTAACAGGTCTAAAAGCCTCACAGATAGTTTCGTATATTTCTTTAGAACCACAGGTTCTTAATGTTTCATTAGAGAAATTTGCATGCATACCAGATCCGTTCCAATCCCCTTTAATTGGTTTAGGATGGTATTCTATGTAATATCCGTATTGCTCGGTAAGACGATCTAATAGATATCTTGCTATCCATATTTCATCCCCTGCTTTTTTTGCTCCTTTTGCAAATAATTGAAACTCCCATTGCCCACAAGCTACTTCTTGATTAATACCTTCAAAATTAAGACCAGCTGCAATACATAGATCTGCATGTTCTTCTACAAAATCTCTACCATGAGTATTTCTTCCTCCTACAGAGCAGTAATACATACCTTGTGGACCAGGGTAACCGCCTACGGGGAATCCTAAAGGTAATTGAGTAGCGGTATCCATAATAAAGTATTCTTGTTCAAAACCAAACCAGAAATCGTTATCATCATCGTCAATTGTAGCTCTGGCGTTTGATTCGTGTGGGGTTCCATCAGCATTTAAAACTTCTGTCATAACCAAATACCCATCTTTTCTAGAGGGATCAGGATATATGGCAACAGGTTTTAGTAAACAATCAGAAGAACCACCTTTTGCTTGTTTTGTAGAACTACCATCAAAAGACCACATTGGGCAATCTGCAAGCTTTCCACTAAAGTTTTCTTCAATTTTAGTCTTACTTCTTAAATTAGCAGTTGGTTTATAACCATCTAGCCAAATATATTCTAATTTAGCTTTACTCATAACTAATACTTTATAAATTGAATTGTTAAAGGATTCAAAATTATATTATTTTTTTAATACATTAAAAAAACAAGGGTATAAAGTTTGTATTTTAGTTAATTTTTATTAATAACTATGTTTTTTATAGGGCATACTGTTTGATTATTAATTTTTAGGGGCATTTTTTTTATTTTTTCAATAAACTTCTTTTATCTTTGTAAAAAAACTTACTCATACTATGTCTAAAATCAGATTTCAAGCATTAAAAGAAACAATAAGTCGTAATTCTGTGATAATTACAGAGACAGAAAGGAGATCAGTATTGTTTGGAGAAAATGTATTTGATCAAAAAACAATGTTGCAGTGTTTAACCAAAGATGCATATAAAAGTGTTATAGATGCTATAGAAAATGGCTCTAAAATCGATCGTAGAATTGCAGATCAAATAGCATCTTCAATGAAAGATTGGTCTCTTTCTAAAGGAGTAACACATTACACGCATTGGTTTCAGCCTCTTACAGGAGCTACTGCTGAAAAACATGATGCATTTTTTGAAACTATTGGCGATGGACAAGCAATAGAGAAATTTGGAGGAGGACAATTAGTACAGCAAGAGCCAGATGCATCTTCTTTTCCAAATGGAGGTATTCGTAATACTTTTGAGGCAAGAGGGTATACCGCTTGGGATCCTACTTCTCCAGCTTTTATTTATGGTACAACCTTGTGTATTCCTACCGTTTTTGTTGCGTATACAGGAGAAGCTTTGGATTATAAAACTCCTTTATTAAGAGCTTTACAAGCTGTAGATACAGCAGCTACTGCTGTTGCTAAGTATTTTGATAAAAACGTAAAGAAAGTAAACGCTTCTCTGGGTTGGGAGCAAGAATACTTTTTAATAGATAGTGCTCTAGTAAATGCAAGGCCAGATATAGTAATGACAGGAAGAACGCTTCTTGGTCATTCTCCAGCAAAAGGACAACAGCTAGATGATCACTATTTTGGCAGTATACCTTCTAGAGCCTTAAATTTTATGATGGATTTAGAGGTAGAGTGCATGTTGTTAGGGATTCCTGTTAAGACACGTCATAATGAGGTAGCACCTAATCAATTTGAGTTGGCTCCGATCTACGAAGAAACAAATTTAGCAGTAGATCATAACTCTCTGTTAATGGATGTAATGGATAAAGTAGGGGCAAGGCATAATTTTAAAGTGTTGTTTCACGAAAAACCATTTGCAGGAGTAAATGGGTCAGGAAAGCATAATAATTGGTCTCTAAGTACTAATACAGGTGTTAACCTGTTAAGTCCAGGTAAAACACCAATGAGTAATCTTCAGTTTTTAACTTTCTTTATTAATACTATCAAAGCGATTAATGAAAACGAAGAGTTGATGAGAGCAGGTATTGCATCAGCAAGTAATGATCATCGTTTAGGAGCTAATGAAGCTCCACCAGCAATCATGTCTGTATTTATAGGGGAACAGTTAACGGCTGTTCTAAAAGAATTAGAAGGTGTAACAGACGGTAAGTTGTCTCCACAAGAAAAAACAGATCTAAAACTAAATGTAGTAGGTAAAATACCAGAAATATTACTAGATAATACAGATCGTAATAGAACTTCACCCTTTGCCTTTACTGGGAATAAATTTGAATTTAGAGCAGTAGGCTCAAAAGCGAATTGTGCAAATCCAATGACTATTCTTAATACCATTATTGCTAAGCAACTTAAAGATTTTAAGAAAGAAGTCGATGAATTGATTGTAGAAAAAGAGCTTAAAAAAGACGAAGCTGTTTTTAATGTATTAAGAGAGTATATTAAACAGTCAAAAAATATTCTTTTTGAAGGTAATGGATATGGCTCTGAATGGGAAAAGGAAGCAGAGAAAAGAGGATTAAGTAATAACAAGACTACTCCTGAAGCATTAAAAGCTAAGATTTCTGAGAAAAACTTAAGTCTTTTTGAAGAGATGGGAGTAATGAATAGGATAGAATCAGAATCTCGTTACGAAATAGAAATAGAGGAGTATGTAATGCGAATTCAGATTGAAGGAAGAGTTCTGGGAGATATAGCACGAAATCATGTTATTCCAACAGCGATTCGATATCAAAATACATTAATAAAAAATGTGTCGGGATTAAAAGGATTGTATGGAGATGATTTTAAAAAATATGCTAAAGAGCAAATGGGTATTTTAGAAGAGATCTCTGAACATATTGGAAAAATTAATACTAAAGTGAATGAGATGACTGAGGCACGTAAAAAGGCTAATAAGTTAGAAGATTTAGAAAAAATGGCTTCAGATTATTGTACAAAAGTAAGGCCCCTATTTGAGGAGATTAGGTATAGTTGTGATAAATTAGAATTACTAATTGATGATGAATTATGGCCGTTGGTAAAATATAGAGAGTTACTTTTTACTAGATAGGTAAGAATTAGATTACAAATACGTTATTTAGATTTTTTTTAATAAAAATTTAACGTTGAATAAAACCTTTAAGAGCCGTAGAAAATTAATTTTTTACGGCTTTTCCGCATGTATTTCGTCGAATAGTTGAAGAGTCCTCAATAATAACCTTAATATTTTCCTAAATTTGGAAGTATAGAAAAGGCCGTCATACTTTTTATAAAACCCCTGTAAGTCCCAAAAATATATTTTTTACGTTTAGTGAAAAAAATTAGATTTCAACTGATTTTTTTTTCACTTGTATGGCTGTAGCCTTTAATGGAAGTAAATAACTAACTCATTTAATCACATAATCACTTTAATTTATATTACATATGAAACAAATATTTTTTAGCCTAGCTACTTTATTAAGTACAATGGCAATGGTAGCACAGTCAAATAATAGTAATGTTACACAAACAGGGACAGATAATGTTGTTAATACAACTCAAATAGGAGCATCTAATTCCTCTTTAACAACTCAAGAAGGAATGGCGAATAATGCAGAAGCTATTCAAGGTAGTGAAGCATATATTTCAAGTAATGGAATTGTAGAGCAATCTCAAACAGGAAATAAAAACAATGCTTATGCGCAACATGAAGAGTCTGATAATCAGGTTTATCAGGTGCAAGTAGGTAATGGTAATACTGTGCGAGCTACACAAAACTTAGCTTTTACCGGAGGAGGTAATGTTGCTGATCAATCTCAAGAAGGAGATAGAAATAATGCCACAGTTACTCAAGAAGGAATAGCTAATGCAGCTTTTCAGTTACAATCGGGAGATGGTAATATAGCAACTTCTACACAAGAAGGGATAGAGAACTTTAGTGAACTTGAGCAAACAGGAGGATTTAATACAGCTTCTATAGCACAAGCTGGAGATAATAACCTTTCATCACAAATACAAACAGGAGATGCTAATATGGCTACAGCAGAGCAGTGGGGGACCAGTAATTCTGTACGTCAAGATCAAGAAGGTGGAGGTAATACAGCAACTTCTTTGCAAGGAAGCAGTGTTTTTGATGCTAGAGGCGGTAGAGTAGAACAAGTTCAAATAGGACAAGAAAATACAGCTTTTGCCAACCATGAAGAAGATAATAATACAATTCTTCAAGGACAAGCAGGTGATGGTAATAATGCAAGTGCAGAACAAAATCTAGGATCTTTTGGAGGAGAAAATTTTGCTATTCAAATACAAGTAGGTAACTCAAACGTTGCTACGGTATCTCAAAATGGAAGTAGTAATGGTTCTGATCAATCTCAGTCTGGAGATGAAAATAATGCTTCAGGAACACAATCAGGAACAAGTAACACTCTTTTACAAAGTCAATCTGGTGTTGGTAACGTTGCTACATCTGAGCAAGGTGGATTTTTGTTCACCTCTAGAGGTGGTCTTGTAGATCAATTTCAGTCGGGTAATGGCAATGAGGCTTTTGCAAGACATGAAGAAGATAATAATACAATAGAGCAAACTCAGTTAGGAGATAGAAACACAGTTTCTGCTACTCAAAATATTGCTTTTTTTGGAGGAGAAAATACAGCAAGTCAAATTCAGGTAGGAAATGGTAATGTTGCAGAATCTACTCAAGAAGGAGCAACAGGAATTGCAGGAGAATCTAATCTGGTTACTCAATTTCAATTTGGAGACCAAAACATGTCTATTTCATTACAAAATGGAGCAAGTAATACAAGTGATATTTTTCAGTTTGGAGACATGAATGTTGCAGAAGATACACAGTTTGGTGTTGGTAACTCTACTTTTGTAACTCAGGTAGGAGATATGCATACTAGTACAATTCTTCAAACAGGTAATAATAACGCTGCAACGGTAACACAAAGCGGTTCAAATTAATATTTAAAAGTACTCTTAACAAACAAATTAGTTAAGATGTAATACTTTTATAAGAGTTATGCCTAATATATTAGGCATAACTCTTTCATTGGTTTTAAAAACAAGGAAAGATGAACAAAATCTATTTTAAACAAATCTCATTGCTTTGTGTTTTTTTTACTTTTACAATAGCAATGTATGCACAAAGTGTAAAAGAAGAAAACCCGCTTTTAATTACCGATAAGGATAAGTTTATTACATTATCTCAAAATGGTATTTTACCAGAAATAAATACTACAACAGATAGATCCATTTTATCAAATGGTGTAAATACTGTTTTTATTCAACAAATAGGGTCTGGTAATAAGGTAGTTTCTAATATCTTGGCAGAATCATCAGATATTACAATTCTTCAAAAAGGAGGTCAAAATAATATCGAAATTAATGAGTCAGCAAAAGAAATAGAAAAAAGCATTACTCAATCGGGAGACAATAATTCTGTGATTGATTTCTCTTTTAATCGCGATATATCTACCAAATTAGAACTGATTCAGGATGGTAATAATCTAATTTTTGAACGATTTGGAAGTAATGAGCTGTCTAAAAATTTAAAATTTAAAATGTCTGGGGAAGCCAGAACTATAATTGTTAGAAGTTTTTAATCCCTCATTGAGAGTGTAATACCCTAAGGCTTGACTAAAAACAAAATATATTTTCAAAAACATACCTGATGAGTTTCTCCATAGGATATTGATTATTGATTTATTAATAAAAAAGACATGAATCTCAAGTTTTTTATATTGGCAATTTTAGTTTTTCAAAACTCTATAGCTCAATTTACAAATACCGAAGTAGTAGCCAAAATTAAAACAGAAACTAGTAACAATATGATTTCTGTAGTCGGTACTGTGACTAATACTACAGAGGTATATAAAAGTCTTAAATATAACATGTCTGTTTTTAAAACAGATGAAAATAATAATGTATCTAAAAGTAATCAGGAAGGAAGATTTACGTTAGAGGCTAATGAAAGTAAAGAACTCTCTAAAGGAACAGTGAGTGTAGAAGAAAGTAGTAAAATGGTAATATTATTACTTATTTATGAAGAAGACGTAATTGTTGGTAAAGATAGATTGGCGTTTAGTGAAAAAAAACCTCAAAAATCAGAAAATACAGAAGACTCATCAGATGATGGAATAGAGTTAAAAGGTATTGTGATAGAAGAAACAAAAACTAAACCAGGAAGAGATTTCTATGAGTTTTTTTATACATCCTACAATTTAAATCAAATAAATGGGAATAAAGTAGTGGGGGTGTTTGAAAAACTGAGTTTCGGTCGTAGCACTATAATTCAAGTAAAAATAGAAGATAATATAGTGCATGAATTTATAGGAAAACCAGATGTAGAATATTTAGAGCAAATGTCTAAAATTGCTATTCGAAAAGTGTATAAATATTTTAAAGACCTCAAGAAGCAAAAGAAAGACATCTTTCAATACTAAAATAATTAATAACAGAACAAAGTAGCAATACGCGTTCTTAATTTTATAGATAATTACTAAAATCTAAACATGTGAAATCAATTTTAATAACGCTTTTTCTTGTTTTCTCAATATGTGGTCTCTCTTTTGGGCAAGATCTAGTGTATAAACCAGTAAACCCCGCTTTTGGAGGAGATACATTTAATTATCAATGGCTTCTTAGTTCTGCTGAAGCCCAAAATACTTTGACAGATAGAAGTGATACATCGAGAGATCAACGATCTGATGTAGAAAGATTTACAGAAAATCTTAATAACCAACTTTTAAATCAGATATCTAGAACATTATTTAATGAACAATTTGGAGAAAATGGACTTACAGAAGGTACTTTTAATTTTGGGACACTGTTTGTAGAGATATTTCCTTCAGGAGAAGGTTTGGTTATCAATATTTTAGATACGAGTACAGGAGATCAGTCACAAGTAATAATTCCTAATTAATTTTTAATGTATAATACATTTTATAAAGTATCCATACTAGTATCCTGTGTACTTTTATTATCTGCATGCGGAACATATTTTAATCAACCTATTACTATAGAAAAAGCCAGGATTGGAGAAGATACAGAGGTAACAAAAACATTAAGAAGCTTTCCTCTGCCTACAGAACCTGTAGTAGTTGGTGTGTATAAATTTAGAGATCAAACAGGGCAGTACAAACCAACAGAAGGAGGAAGCACGTTTAGTACAGCTGTAACGCAAGGAGCTACAACTATTTTAATAAAAGCGTTAGAAGACTCTAAGTGGTTTGTTCCTATAGAAAGAGAAAATTTAAGTAATTTACTTAATGAACGTAATATAATACGTTCTACCAGAAAAGAATATAACAAAACTAATAATACACAAGAACCACAATTACCACCTTTATTATATGCTGGGATTATTTTAGAAGGAGGTATTGTATCCTATGATTCTAATATTATTACAGGAGGATTAGGAGCAAGATATTTTGGAGTAGGAGGATCTACTAGATATCGGCAAGACAGAATTACTATTTATTTACGAGCCGTCTCTACCTCAAGCGGTAAAATACTAAAAACAGTATATGTTTCTAAAACAATCTTATCACAAGCGTTAGATGCAAATTTCTTTAGATATGTGAAATTTAAAAGATTATTAGAAGCAGAAACAGGATTTACAAAAAACGAACCTGGGCAAATGGCGGTAACAGAAGCTATAGAAAAAGCAGTAGAATCTCTTATAGTAGAAGGCGTTGAAGATAAATTATGGACAGTAAATGCAGAACCAGAATATGTAACCGAATTGATCAATAAATATAAAGAAGAAAAGGAAGAAGCGCAGAATACGGCATTATATGATCGATATTTTAAAGAAAGAAGATCTAAAAAATCTGTTTTTATAAAAGGAGGTACCGCTTTAATTAGTGGAGACCTTAATAATCCAGAACTTGGTTATTCTGCAAAACTTGGTGCCAGGTGGTATTTTAATCCATATATAAATGTTAATGCTAGTCTTAGTAAATTCGAACTCTCTAATCAAACTTCCTTTTCTCAAGGATTTAACGCAATAGATCTTAATGCAGAAATAAGTTTTTTACCTTTTGAAAAACTATCTCCCTTTTTATATGGTGGATTGGGGGTTGTAAATGACGATAATTTTGATAATACATTAATCAAGTTTCAATATGGTGGAGGGATCGAGTATTTGATTTCAGATAAGGTAGGGATCTCTATAGATGCTACTCATAACCTGATGTTAAATGATGAACTAGATGATATTGTACAAGGAAAGAGAGACGATCAATATTTTAATTTTTCATTAGGGTTGAATTGGTATTTTGGAAATACTGTTAAAAGAAAAAAGTAAAGTAAAAGCATACGATTAAGAGAGACTTATAAAAAGTAAAATAGGCACATGAAAGAATTCATCATAAAAATAATTAGTGTTTTTATAATTTTGGCTACAGTTTCCTGTAGCGAAGATACAATAGATTTAGAAGGCTTAGGTTCTGTAAAAGGTAAAGTCGTTAAAAAAGGAACAAACGAACCTTTGGAGAATGTTAAAATCTCCACCAATCCATCTTCCAGTACCGTGTTTACAGATAAAGATGGCGTCTATAAATTAGATAATGTACCATCAGGAGAGTATTCACTTTCTGGGCAGAGAGAAGGATTATTGGCAGTTTTTAAAGCAATAACAGTTTTGTCTGGTAAAGAAATAGAAGTGGTTTTAGAAATGGATATAGAAACAGCATCCAATCGTCCACCAGTAGCTGCAACTTTAATTACACCAACAGATAATGCGACAGATCTTCCTGTTGAGGTAAAATTGGTATGGTCTGCCAGTGATCCCGATAAAGATGTGCTTTCTTATAAAGTGAGTTTAAGAAACGAAGATAATTCTAATGTAGAGGTTTTTGAAAATATCACCGATACTACCTATACCTTATCTGGACTTTCATATGGAGTAAAATATTTTTGGCAAGTAAGCACAAGCGATGATATTAATACTCCGGTAAATAGTAATACGCATGCGTTTAAAACAGCAAGCGCTCCAAATAACAGGATTGTTTTTACAAGATTAGTAAATGGCAATAGTGTTATTTACTCAGCAAAGGAAGATGGTACTACCCCAATAGCACTTACACCAGAGGCAAAAAACAGTTTTAGACCAAGAAGAAATGCGACTACCAAAAAAATTACTTTTTTACAATCTGTTGGTTCACAAACGCATTTGTTTACCATGAACGAAGATGGTTCACAAATAAAGCAAGTAACCTCTACAGTTGCAGTATCTGGTTTTAATCTCGAAGAAATAGATTTTTCGTGGGATGCCAATGGTTCTAAAATATTATTCCCTAATCAGGATAAATTATATACTATTAATGTAGATGGAAGTGGGTTGAGTTTAGTATATCAAACCACAGGAGATCTAATAACAGAAGTTGATAAAAATGAAAATACTGGGATAATTGCTTTAAAAACAAATAACCTGAATGGATATTCTGTACAGATTTTTACAATTGATGGTACAGGAACCATACAAAATTCAATTCTTACAGGAGTTGCTGGTGCTGCGGGAGGGATTAATCTGTCTGTAGATGGAACTAAGTTACTGTATAGTAGGGATATGTCGGGATCAGAAAATTCTACATATAGACAATTAGATACACGGGTATTTATTTATGATTTTGGAACCACCACAAGTACAGATCTCTCTACAAACAGACCAGCGGGAACCAATGATTTAGATCCTCGTTTTTCTCCCAATGAAGCCAGTATAATTTTTGTAAATACGTCTAACGACGGGATTTCTGCAAAAACAGTGTATACTATGCCAATTTTGGATTTAGATGACAGAACTAAAATACTGGATAATGCAGCGATGCCAGATTGGGAGTAATATAATTTAGAATTCAGAATTCAGAATTCTGAAATTCGGTTATCTTTGCACTTTAATTTTCAATACAATGAGTCAAGAAGTAAGCAAACGCTACGCGCAAAGAGGAGTTTCAGCATCTAAAGAAGATGTACATAGTGCAATTCAAAATATAGATAAAGGCCTTTTTCCAAAAGCATTTTGTAAAATTGTTCCAGATCATTTAACAGGAGATCCAGAATATTGCTTGATTATGCATGCAGATGGAGCAGGAACAAAATCTTCTCTAGCATATATGTATTGGAAAGAAACAGGAGATATATCTGTATGGAAAGGTATTGCTCAGGATGCTCTTATCATGAATATTGATGATTTATTGTGTGTAGGAGCTACAGATAATATTATGTTATCTTCGACTATTGGAAGAAATAAAAATCTAATTCCAGGAGAAGTTATCTCTGCAATTATTAACGGAACAGAGGAACTCCTTAAAGAACTTAAAGATTTTGGCGTAGAGATTCATTCAACAGGAGGAGAAACTGCAGATGTAGGAGACTTGGTAAGAACCATTATTGTAGATTCTACAGTAACTGCCCGTATGAAACGCAAAGATGTAATCGACAACGCAAATATAAAAGCAGGAGATGTTATTGTTGGCTTGTCTTCATTTGGACAAGCTAGTTATGAAAAAGAATATAATGGCGGTATGGGGAGTAATGGTCTAACCTCTGCTCGTCACGATGTTTTTAGTAAAATCCTAGCAGAAAAATACCCAGAAAGTTTTGATGCATCTGTGCCTTCGGATTTGGTGTATTCTGGTAAAACAAACTTAACAGATAGTGTAGAAAACTCTCCTATTAATGCAGGTAAATTAGTATTGTCACCTACAAGAACCTACGCTCCGGTTATTAAAAAAATCTTATCTCAGTTTGATAATACGACCATCCACGGGATGGTGCATTGCAGCGGAGGAGCACAGACAAAGATTTTACATTTTGTAGATAGTTTTCATATTATAAAAGATAACCTGTTTGACGTACCACCTTTGTTTAAGTTGATACAAGAAAACTCTGGAACAGACTGGAAAGAGATGTATCAGGTTTTTAATATGGGGCATCGAATGGAGCTTTACGTTTCTCCCGAAATAGCAGAGGAAATTATAACAATCTCTAA
The DNA here is from genome assembly GCA_964353005.1 of uncultured Flavobacteriaceae bacterium. Lineage (GTDB taxonomy): Bacteria > Bacteroidota > Bacteroidia > Flavobacteriales > Flavobacteriaceae > Aquimarina. The sequence continues at coordinate 18,452 of CAYGUC010000051.1, forward strand.
AAGTTTTGATATAGATGCTCAAATTGTAGGTAGAGTAGAAGCTTCAGAAGAGAAAAAACTAACTATTAAAAGCGAATTTGGAACCTATACATATAACTAAAATTCTTTGGTAACCTTAGTTTGTGTATTTTTCTTTTAAGAAAAGAAGCTTTGGATGTATGTATTTTTTACAAAAAGGAGCATTAGGGTTGTTTTGATAGTAATTTAAGAGTTCATCTCTGGATGCCTGAAATTTATTAAATTCTAAAACAATGGTAATTATAGGGGCATCAAAACTCTTTTGTAACTCTTTGAGGTAAATTTCAATATTTTGCTTTTCAATTTGTTCAAAATAGTAAATAGCACTTCTGTATTTTTTTCTAAAACTATGATTAGATGTGCTGTTATGTGTATGTAAATGGATTTCAATAAGATCTTTTAGGGGGATGATTTTGGGGTCAAAATATACTAAAACCGCTTCAGAAAAATAATCATTTTCATGAATGCTGCTAATATAGCCTTGCTCTACTTTATAAACCCCTTTTAGAGATTGAAAAACTGCTTCTGTACACCAATGACAACCACCTCCAAAGCCTATTTTTTGATAAATATTCTTTTTGTTTTTGGATTCACCAGACATTAACTATTTTATTTTAAAATTTTATCCATTACTTTATCGTATCTAGTGTTCATACAAACACTAATATCTGTTGTCATAAATTTTCCGTTATAAAAAAGACTAAAAATAGTTGCTGGGCTTGGAGCAGATTGCGCTTGTTTCATTGTCTCCAGTTTAATTATTTTTAATGGAAGTTTTCTGTTTTTGGCAGTTTCAATCAGAGAGTTTTTTGCGTGGAATTCCACAAAAGGACAGCGGTTAGAATAATAAACTACAATTCCATTTTTTTCAGGACATTCCCCACTTTTTACAGATTCATTAAATTTTGGCACCTCAGTTTTTGAGTTTATTTTTTTAGCTAAAAGACTAAATCCACTAGAAATTCTTTCTACCTCCTCAAAACCCTGTTTTAGAAACCATTTTGTGTCACTCATAAAATGAAATTTTTTAGTTCCTACCACAGTTACTAAACCATCTTTCCCTTGGTTTTTAGCATCTTCAATTGCTGTTTCTAGAAGTTTTTTGCCATATCCATTTTTTTTGTATTTACCAGATACCCAAAAACAATTAATGTTTAGATAATTAATTGCTGTAATTGGAATCCAAGCATTTTCGGCAGGTCCATATTCTATAAATACTTTTGCTCTTTCGTCGATTCGTCTAAAGACATATCCGTTATTAAACTCTTTAGTCAACCAATCTTTTTTTGCCTGATAACTAGCAGAACATTTCGTGTCTGATATTGCACAACAAATATGTTCTGTAGATATGTTTTCTGTGTTTAGATCAATTAACTGTTTCATTTTAATTATTTTTTTATAGGATGCTAAAGATATTTATAGACCCTTTGCGGTGTCTTTAGATATCTAATTTAGGAAATATAAGTCGAATAGAAAATCAGAAAAGACTGCAAATACACTTTTTATGTAATTAAAAAATTTAATGCCATATTCAATGTGTTGGAGTGCAACTTTTATTTCCAAAGACGATTTTCAATTAAACATAAACACTATTTAATGCCGAGTGGAATTAAAGTATAAGATTTTAAAATGCATACTTACTATTTTTAAAGATATATGTAAATTGGTCATGGATAATTAGATACAATTTTATGTCAGATATTACTAAATTTTATAGCCTTGCACATATTTATATCGCTTTGATAGGAGGAGTATTGTTATTGGCGATTTGGTATAATATTAAAAAACGCTTTAGGCAATTTTTAGAAGAGGATGATTCTCAAAAAAGAATAGATAAAGGGCTTTTGTACCTAAGCATGGCTCTTTTTGTGTGGGTGTTTTCTGGCACATGGATATATATGGCAAACCTTTTTAATTTTACAAATACGATCCTGTTTGATGCAGGATATAGTTTTTTTTCTGTTTTAAATACCTTGGTTTTATTGTTGGCGCTGTTTTATTTTGACTTTGCTCCGCAATTCTTGTATAAAAATAAAAGAAATACGTTTATCTTAATCGTTATTACTATACTAGTATCGGTAATAACCTTTGTCTTAATTCAGTATAATAAGGATAATCCAGTTATAAACGGAGTTCGGGTAAGTGGTGTTCCAGATTTAATATTTTCTTGTTTTCTAACCTATTTACTAACGATCTCTTTTTACAAAACTTTTATGAACAGGGGGTTACGATTAGTGGCAGTAATTTCTGTACTAGCCTTTTTGTTTATGTTGCTTTCTCAGGTTCCTGATGTGTTTGTAAACATAGGAGATACTTTGTACAGTAATTTGATTAAGATTGTTGCCAAAACATCTTTTATTTCGATTTTCTTGGTGTTAGCAACTAGTTGGGTAATTCAATTGGCGTTAACCCCAAAACCTAGTGAGATGACCATTAAGTTTTTGGATTGGTCTTTGGTAAAAATAACAATACCATCTAAAGAGATTTATGATAAAACCATAGATTTTGGTTCTAAAACTACACAGTATAAAAACTTACTAAGATTTGCGGTAAAGCGAAAATATGAAGAAGGAGAAAAACAGTATTTGCTAGTAAGTTCTGGAGGAGAAATAAAAAGCCAAACATATTTAAGTAGAATTATCGAAAATATCAATACAATATTACAGTTGTCCTCCATCTCTCAGTTAGAAAGAAAAGATTTGTTCACCTTTATGGGACAAGGAAAATATAGATTAAGAGTTATCCCAGAAAATATTATTATAGATCAAACACTACTAGAAGAATTCAATGAATCTTTGTAAGTGTTTGATTTTTAAGAGTTGTGATTATTTGTGATTACTTGTGTGATAATTACAATTTACTATAATTAGCTATTTTTTAGAACTTTCCTTTTAATTATCATCAAACTATTCATGATTTGTGTTACGAATAAATTAAACACATTACATGAGCGTAGATCAAAGTAAAATAGATAAACAAGAATTATTAGGACATCCCAAAGGATTGTTATACCTATTTTTTGCAGAATTATGGGAACGATTTTCATTTTATGGTATGAAAGCACTTTTAGTGTTGTATATGACCAAGCATCTTTTATATTCTGATGATAAATCTTTTGGCGTGATGGCAGCATATATGTCTTTAGTATATGTAACCCCTATGATCGGTGGTATTATTGCAGATAAATATCTGGGATATAGGAAATCCATTTTTTTAGGAGGAGTTTTAATGGCAGCAGGTCATTTTTTTCTTACTATAGAAACTCCTGTATTTTTTTATGGATCCCTGGCTTTAATAATTGTAGGAAATGGTTTTTTTAAACCAAATATATCTACCATGGTAGGAACTCTTTATGCAGAAGGGGACAAGAGAAGAGATTCTGGTTTTACAATTTTTTATCTTGGGATTAATTTAGGAGGAGCTATAGCACCATTATTATGCGCTTGGTTTGCAGAGGTATATGGTTGGCACTATGGATTTTTGTTAGCAGGAATAGGTATGCTTGTCGGTTTATGGGTTTTTAAACGAGGTACCCAATTAGCCGTATTTAGAGATAAAGGCTTGGTGCCCGATATAAAGAATTACGAAAAAAAAATATATGGGCTTAATAAGGGAGATAGAATTTGGTTTCTTGCATGGTTATCAGTTCCTGTATTTGCATTAATAGTAAAATTTAATGAATTTGAGCATTATCTGGTGTGGATAGCATCTTTATTTTTAATAGGATATATAGGGTATATACTAACGAAAGTAAGTGTAAAGGAACGAAAAAGATTATTGGTCGCAGTATATTTTACAACCTTGTATGCACTCTTTGCGGCAGTATTTGAACAAGCAGGAAGTTCCCTTACGTTATTTGCAGATAGAAATGTAGATCTAATAGGCATTAATGCAGCACAAACTAATAGTATAAATTCTACATGGATAGTACTACTAGCGATTCCTTTTGCAATGTTATGGACATTCCTAAGTAAGAAAAAAGCAAATCCTAATTCTGCAATTAAATTTGGATTAGGAATGTTGTTTTTAGGATTAGGGTTTTTAATTTTCGGGATGTCTGCACAAGAGGTTAATGAATATGCAAAAACCCCTATGTTTTATTTAATTTTTGGATATCTTATTTTGACCATAGGAGAGTTGTTTTTGTCTCCTATAGGACTTTCAAAAATCACTGAATTATCGCCAATAAAATATGCCACTTTTATTATGGGAGTCTGGTTTTCGGCTAATTTTTATGGCCATTTTTTTGCAGGAAAAATAGCAAAACTTACTACTGTAAGAGAAGGAGAAATAGGCCTCTTTTCAAAAGGTTTCTTTGGTGATATTAGTGAAGCTATTACTGGATTATCTGGTACAGTAACAAACGGAGGTAATACAGAGGCTTTTCAACAATTATATTCGTATGTATCGGTATATGCTAATTTTGGAGTTATTACCATGATTATAGGTGTTATAGCAATTTTAATTTCGCCAATTATTAAAAAATTAATGGAAGGAGTGAGTTGATTTAGAAAAGAAATCTATGTTATTATAATAGTGAAAAATGGAGTTGTGAATACAAGAGCCCTCTGGATTTTTATAATCCATAGGGTTTTTGTCTTCATGATCGCGAAAAATCAAGATAGTACTATCTCGCTATTTTTTAAGTAGATAAGAAAAAAATACAATTATAAAAAAAATGATTCGTAATCGTATAAGGTAGTATGTGCTTTTAGTAAAAAACCTTACTTTTGTAGATTCTAATAAGATTAGGAAGAATACATTATGATTGATAAATTAAATATTGTAAAGCAGAGGTTTGATGAAGTGAGTGATCTAATCATTCAACCAGATATTATCGCAGATCAAAAAAGATATATACAGCTTAATAAAGAATACAAAGATCTTAAAGCGCTAATGGATGAAAGAGAGCGCTATACAGAACTTACAAGTAACTTAAAAGAAGCAGAAGAGATTATAGCAGATGGTAGTGATGCAGAAATGGTAGAAATGGCCAAAATGCAAATGGAAGAAGCGAAAGAAGAGCTTCCTGATTTGGAAGAAAAAATACGTTTCATGCTGGTCCCTAAAGACCCAGAAGATGCCAAAAACTGTGTGGTAGAGATACGAGCAGGTACAGGTGGGGATGAAGCAAGTATTTTTGCAGGAGATTTGTATAGAATGTACACTAAGTATTGCGAAGGAAGAGGTTGGAGTACAAGTGTTGTAGACCTTAATGAAGGTACAAGTGGAGGTTATAAAGAAATTATTTTTGAAGTAAATGGAGAAGATGTTTACGGAACTTTAAAATTTGAAGCAGGTGTACACCGAGTACAACGTGTACCACAAACGGAAACTCAAGGACGTGTGCATACCAGTGCAGCAACAGTTATGGTGTTGCCAGAAGCAGAAGAATTTGATGTGGAGCTGGATATGACAGAAGTTAGAATCGAAAGAACAACTTCTACAGGACCAGGAGGGCAATCTGTAAACACTACATATTCTGCTATTAAACTGCATCACGAGCCAACAGGTATGATCGTGAGTTGTCAGGATCAAAAATCCTCTCATAAAAACTTAGAAAAAGCATTGAAAGTATTACGATCAAGGTTATATGAAATGGAACTTGCTAAAAAGCAAGCAGCAGATTCTGAAAAACGTAAAAGTATGGTGTCCTCTGGAGACCGTTCTGCAAAGATTAGAACCTATAACTATCCACAAGGACGTGTAACCGATCACCGTATTGGTCTAACTCTTTATGATTTGGGCAATATTATCGATGGAGACATACAAAAAATTATAGACGAGCTTCAATTAGTATCTAATACAGAAAAATTAAAAGAATCAAACGAAGTTTTTTAACTTGTTAAGATATAGAAACTAAAAAATCCAGTTCTAAGACAGAACTGGATTTTTTAGTTTCTACTATGTACAAATTATTTTTTCATTTAGAGTCAACTTTCTTTTTGGATTGTATCACAAAATACAAACCAACAATAACAAAAGGAATACTCAGCCATTGTCCTGTAGATAAGGAGTCGCCTAATGAATCTTCAAAGCCTCCTTGACTGGTTTTAACATATTCTACAATAAAGCGTACGGTAAATATTAAAATTAAATACATTCCAAAAAGAAACCCGCTATTATTTCGTTTATCTGTTTTCCAGTAGATCAACCATAAAATAATAGATACAAATATATATCCAAAAGCTTCGTATAATTGAGCTGGATGGCGATATGGAATAGCTTCTATTAGGTTAGAGAATTTAGGGTTTTCTACAATTGCAGAATACGCTTTATTAACACTGTCCATTCCAGTTTCTTTTAAAGCTTCTCTTTTACTGAGACCATCCCGCACAAACTTTACTCCAAAAAAAGAATCACCAGATTCTTTGCCAATAATCTCAGAGTTAAAAAAGTTGCCTAGTCGAACAAAAATACCTCCAAATGCAGCAGGAATAGTAACTCTGTCCAGAACCCAAAGAGGATGTTTGTGTATTATTTTTTTAGAATAATAATACATTGCAATAATAAAAGCGATAGCAGCTCCATGACTTGCTAATCCCTGAAAACCTGTAAATTCAAAAGCCGGCTCAAATCTAAAAGGTAAAAGAATTTCTAAAAGATTGTTCTTATAATAATTCCAATCATAAAAAAATACATGCCCTAATCTGGCACCTAATAACGTACCAATAACGGCATATATAAATACAGAATCTAGTTTCTCCATAGAGATGTTCTCTCGGATATAGATTTTCTTCATTAAATACCAACCTAATGTAAATGCAATTACAAACATTAAGCTATAAAAACGAATAACAAAAAAGCCAAGATCTATTCCCTCAACAGGATTCCATATAATTTTTGATAATATCATGCGTAAATTTTATTTTTTCGAAAGTAAATATAGGTATTTATATGCGAAGATGAATATGTATTGCTGTTATGAAAGAAGGAATATAAAATTTAAAATAGTACTCATAAAGATAGTTTTATTTACTCGTTTTTTTATTTTGAATGCTTTTGGTTACATCTGGCACAGGGTCATAACCATTTCCTCCCCAGGGATGACAACTAAAAATACGTTTTAAAGAAAGCATGCCTCCTTTAAATAATCCATGTTTTTGTAAAGCCTCTATGGTATAATGAGAACAGGTTGGTTGATAGCGACAAGTAGCAGGAGTTAAAGGCGAAATAAAATTCTGATATAACCGTACCAAAACGATAAAAGGAAATATCAGAATTTTTTTTATGCTTGTTTTAGCCAAAATATATTAGTTTAAAGAAAAACTAGTCCCTTCACGACCATCTTTAAGTTGAATGCCAATTTCAAGAAGTTCGTCTCTGATTTTATCACTTGTAGCAAAATCTTTGTTAGCTCTTGCTTCCGCTCTAAGATTAATTAATAATTCAACAGTACCAGATAGTTTCTCACTTATGTCAGATGAAGTCTCGTTTATATCCACTAGTCCTAATACATCAAATATAAAACTGTGCATGGTTTGGCGTAACAAATCAAGATCTATTTTAGATATAGTGGTTTTTTTCTCTTTAAGAGTATTGATAAACTTAACCGCGTCAAATAATTTTGCAATTAGGATTGGACTATTAAAATCATCATTCATTGCATCATAACATTCTTGCCTCCATGCTTGTACATTAAAGCCGTCTGTGTTAGAATTAGTAATTAATGTATCTAATGTCTGTATAGCTTCTATTAATCGATAGAAGCCTTTTTCTGAAGCTTCTAAAGCATCATTAGAGAAATCCAAAATACTTCGGTAATGTGCCTGAAGCATAAAAAATCGAACGATCGTAGGATCAAAAGGCTTGTTTAAAATGTTATTATTTCCAGAGAATAATTCTCCTGGAGATATAGTGTTACCTGTTGATTTAGACATCTTCTTGCCATTAAGAGTAAGCATATTGGCATGCATCCAATAATTTACAGGGTTTTGGCCACAAGCAGCTTCTCCCTGCGCAATTTCACATTCGTGATGAGGGAATTTTAAATCCATTCCACCTCCATGAATATCAAATCTCTCTCCAAGATATTTTGTGCTCATTACAGTGCATTCTAGGTGCCAACCAGGAAAACCATCACTCCATGGCGAGGGCCATCGCATAATATGTTTTGGCTCTGCTTTTTTCCAAAGTGCAAAATCCTGAGGGTTTTTCTTATCACTTTGTGCAGACAGTTCTCTGGTATTAGCAATCATATCTTCGAGATTACGTCCGCTTAATTTACCGTAGTGATTGGTTTTATTAAATTTTTGAACATCAAAGTAAATAGAACCATTAGATTCATAAGCAAAACCATTATCTATTATGGTCTTAATAATCTCAATCTGCTCTATAATATGGCCTGTCGCCGTAGGCTCTATACTTGGTGGGAAGGCATTGAATCTAGACATAACGTGATGAAAATCTAAGGTGTATCGTTGTACGATTTCCATAGGTTCTAACTGCTCTATTCTGGCTTTTTTTGCGACTTTATCTTCTCCCTCGTCTGCATCATTTTCAAGATGCCCGGCATCAGTGATATTTCTAACATAACGAACTTTATACTCTAAGTGCTTTAAATATCTAAAAATTAAATCAAAAGAAATAAAGGTACGGCAGTTTCCTAAATGTACATTACTATAAACTGTTGGACCGCATACATACATGCCAATATTACCTTCTATAATAGATTTGAATATTTCTTTTTGTCCTGAGATAGAATTGTAAATCTGTAATTCTTGAATTTTATACAACGGAGTTGCTGCCATAATGATAGAATAATACGTGTAAATTTATATTGAAAAATTAAAAGGTAGTGTCGAGTTTGATATAATCTAAAAGCTCTCTTTTTATAGAGTCTTCTTTAAATTTACCTCCAAATTCACTAGTCACAGTGCTACTTTCGATATCTCTAATACCTCTTGAGTTTACACATAAATGTTTAGCATCTATTATGCATGCTACGTCTTTGGTGCCTAAAACTACTTGAAGATCTTGTACGATTTGCATAGTTAAACGTTCTTGTACTTGTGGGCGTTTGGCATAATAATCTACAATACGGTTCATTTTTGATAATCCAACAACGGTACCATTAGAGATGTAAGCGACATGAGCTCTACCAACAATGGGTAATAAATGATGCTCACAGGTAGAATATACAGTAATGTTTTTTTCTACCAACATTTCACCATACTTATAATTGTTTTTAAATGTAGAAGCATCTGGTTTGCGTTCAGGGTGAAGCCCCGAAAAAATTTCATTTACAAACATTTTTGCTACACGTTGTGGGGTGCCTTTAAGGCTGTCATCTGTTAAATCTAACCCTAGTGTTTCCATAATATGTTTTACATCTTCTCTAATCAAAGTGATTTTTTCATTATCACTAAGTTTAAAGGCATCTTCTCTAAGAGGAGTAGTTGCGCTAGTAGCTACATGATTATCACCTAGCGCTTCAATAGCTTCAAGGGCCTTGTCAATTTTCACACTTCAAAATTTATAATTCATTAAAACTTCATTAAAAAATAATAAAGTAAAGCGATTTTATAAAAACCATTCTTTACTTTGCTACCTTTTTAAGTACATAATGAAAGATTATTAAATAATAGCTTCCATTATATGGGTTGCAAAGATACGATTTTGTTGTTTTACTTGGTAAAAGCTATGTTAAACAATTAACTTGATTAGATTTCTTGCAGAAGTTATGTATATTTAAATCCCAAATAGAACTAAAACACAAGAAAAACATAGTTTTTAACGTTATATGAAAATGGCAAAAACAGTACCTCAGATTTTATTACTTTTAAGTATTCTTTTTTTTAAAAGCACTTTTTTTTATGCGCAAGATTTTGATGTTGCTTGTAGAACAGCGCAGCCCTTCTGTTCAGACGCTTCTCGCGAGTTAACATTTCCTAATACCATTGGTGATATGGATGGTTTAGGAGAAGTAGGTTGTTTAAATACAACACCCAATCCGTCTTGGTATTTTATTCGTATAGATCAGCCAGGAGAATTGGTGTTCAATATTCAACAATGGGTAGATACAGACGAAGATAGTATTTTAGATAGGGGAGAACGCCAATTAGATGTGGATTTTGTAGCATGGGGCCCATTTACAACTTCTTTTATTGTGTGTGATGTGCTTTCTCGTGGATGTGATAATAATGGAGATGGAGATAATATTAGACCGGCAGAGTGTGTAAATAATGTGGATGACCCTTTGTATTATATAGAAAACCAAGATAATACAAATATTGTGGATTGTAGTTATGCAAGAACACCAGATGATGATGTTTTTACAGAAACATTTACCATACCAAATGCGCAATCTGAAGAGTACTATGTTATTTTAATAACAAATTTTGCAAATGAGGAAGGTGTAATACAGTTACAGCAGACTAACTTAGATGAGCCTGATGCAGGCACAACAGATTGTAGTATTTTAGAGCCTGGAGTGGGGCCTGATATTGCTACTTGTGGAGAATTTCCTGTTACTATAGAAGGAAGATTTCCAGGAGATCCTCCAGATGTGCCAGGAGCAGTATCTTTTCGATGGGCAAGAGCTGATGTTGGGACTGCAAATTTTGTAGATATTCCAGATCCAGAAGGTATGGTTCCTTTTTTGGAAGTTAATACAGAAGGTATATATCGATTAAGTGGTTTTGATGCATCAGGAGTTCAGGTTTCTGATTCACCAGATGAGTTGGTTGTCTTAGATGTTTCTAATGCAGTTGTTTCTGTAGGATATACTATTGCAGAAGAATCTTTTGCAGGAAGCTACACAATTACAGCAGAGGTAGTAACTACTCCTGAAATCGAAGCAGCAGGTTTTGATAATTTCGAGTATAGTTTGTATAGGAATTTAGGAAATGGTTTTTTGGAGTATAGACCGTATCAACCTTCTGCAGTTTTTTCTAATATTCCTCCCGGAGATTATTTTATTAGAGCAAGGTATGCTAATTGCCCAGATAGTGAAGAAAGGTCAGAAATAATCATGATATTAGGATATCCTAAATACTTTACTCCAAATGGAGATGGTTTTCATGATACCTGGAGTCTTATTAATATTGAAAATCAGCCTGCAGCACAAATTTATATATTTGATAGATATGGTAAGCTTTTAAAGCAATTAAGAGCAGGAGGTCCTGGTTGGGATGGTACGTATAACGGAAAAATTATGCCTTCAGCAGACTATTGGTTTAGAGTAGAATTTAACGAACCAAGAGATCCTAATATGCGTAGGAGGGTTTTTGCTGGTAATTTTTCGTTAATTAGATAATCATTTTGTTTATTTTAAGTTTAATTTGTAGGGTTTTTAAGATAAGATCAGTCTTAAATAGTAGAAACCCTTAACTTTTTACTAAAATTGATAGTCCCAACGTCCGCTTTTTTAAATAAAAAAAGAATAAAGAATCTTCGTGCTATAGCATTTGTGACCTTTTTTTTGTGCGTAGATTTAATGTTAGCCCAAGGTTCTGTTTGTGCAGACCCCACTGGGGATAGTGGAGCAGATCCTTTTTGTAGTAAAACAGGTATTGTCTTTCCAAATTGTAGTAGATCTGATACAAATTGTGTTCGAAATGCAGAAAGGGGGCCAAATTATGGTTGTTTGATAGAACAACCTTTTCCTGCTTGGTATTTTTTACAGATAGAAGATGCAGGAGACTTACGGTTTAATATTGTACAAACCCAAAATGAAGATGGAACAGGAATTCAATTGGATGTGGATTATATATGCTATGGTCCATTTACAGATCCTATAGCTCCTTGTGCATCAGAGCTAAATGGCGGAAATATAATAGATTGTAGTTTTGATCCATCTTTTAATGAGTTTATGTCTATTCCTAATGCCCAATCCGGAGAGTATTATTTAGTTTTAATTACAAATTTTTCTGGAGAAGCAGGTTTTATTAGTTTTCAACAAGTTAGCGGAGGAGGATCTACAGATTGCTCTATTTTAGAAGCAGTATTAGGTCCTAATCAAAGTATTTGTGGAACAGATCCTATACAAATTGATGGTGCTACAGCAGAAGCCGTACGTTATGAGTGGTCTGTTTTTAATGAAACAACAATGATGTTTGATGTAATTGTAGGGCAAACTAATCCTTTACTTACAATTTCTGCTTCAGGGAGATACCAGCTTCTAGTAGAGGATATAGATGGAGATGTTGAAACCGATGAGATTGTAATACTATTTAACGAATTACCTTTAGTAACTACTAATATATTAAAACATGCTGAATGTGCTACTTCGGTTTTAGATCAAAATACAGCAACTTTTGATCTTACAAATAATGATGATAACGTACCATTATTAACTTCTTCAAATCTTAAAACAGTTTATTATAAAAGTACAGAGGATTTTGATGCAAAAAAACCAATATCAGATTCAGAACTGAAGGATTTTACAAATGTAACTAATCCTCAAACTATTTATGCCTCTGTAATCGATGTAAATACAGGTTGTGAGTCAGCATCTGTGGCTCGTTTAGAATTATCAGTAGAACCTTTGCCCTTTTTTGCAAATACAGAATCTGTTATGGGAGAAAAGAAAATATGTGTATTTCAAAATGGTATAGTGCAAAACTTTACAGCGTTAGGGGAGGATATGGGAGATGTTGATGGGCATATCTATAAGTATGACTGGACCCCTGATAATCTGGATGCAGATGGTGATGGAAATGAAGATGCACTTTTCGTGATAAGGGAGTTGTTTGAAGATCAGGTTTATGAGGTTTCTGTAACTAGAATAAACTCATCGGGAACTGGATTAGATTGTGGTAATAATATTGATCCTGATACTCAACAAGTGTACAAAATTAAATTACTGCCTACGGCTTCTCTTGCTAAGTTGAATTATGAAATAAAAGAAGATGCATTTTCTGAAGGATATACGATTACTGCTGTTCCTGAGTTTTCGATAGGACAATTATCTGATTTTGAATATCAGCTTAACGATGGGGAATTTCAAAGCTCCCCTGTTTTTTCTGATTTAAAATCTGGGGATTATTTTATTACTGCTCGTAATAGATTTGGTTGCACTCCAGAAGTTCAGTCAGAATTAATAGAGTTATTAGGGTATCCTAGGTATTTTACTCCAAACGGAGATGGCTTTCATGATACGTGGAGTCTTATTAATATTGAAAATCAGTCTGCTGCGCAAATCTATATATTTGATAGGTATGGTAAGCTTTTAAAGCAATTAAGAGCGGCAGGGCCTGGTTGGGATGGTACATATAAGGGAAAAAACATGCCTTCTTCTGAGTATTGGTTTAGAGTAGAGTTTAATGAGCCAAGAGATCCTGATAAGCGCAGAAGAGTTTTTACAGGTAGTTTTTCTTTGATACGATAATGTTATTATAAACTATTTTTTTAAAAATTCATTCCAACAGAAATAGTAATATTTTGAGTGAAATCATCTATAAGTGCAAAATTAGAGAAATTTGGATTAGAATAAAATTGTTCTGTACGTTGTTGTTCTGTGTAATCATATGCAGCATCAATTTTGAATTTTCCAAAGGAATATCCTAGCCCAATAGAGTATCCGGTTTTGTCTCCTAAAATAAAGTCATTTTTATAAGGGCTTTCTTCGAAACTATACCCACCTCTAAAACTCCAGTTATCAAATCTCCACTCTGTTCCAATTCGTATTGTTGATGCTCCTTGTAGATTAGAATTTATATCGCTATTGAGGTTTGTGAAATTAGCCCCTTCATTAGAACTTATTTTTATAGCAGAATAATCTTTGTAGGAATAATCTAAACTAATTAGTCCTTGTTGGTCAAATAGTAAAGCAATACTTCCGGTCGCTTTCGCTGGGGTTCGTAACTTGTATTCAGGGAAAATATTAATTATTCTAGGATCTACAACTGCTCTACCATCGGTATTACTTATTGTTTCTAATCTTTGTGTGGATTGTTCTTCAATAAGGTACCAAGTTGGAGTTTCATAGGATGCCCCTAAGCGAACCATTTCATTTATCTTAGCTATTCCTCCAATTTGTGCAGAGAATCCTGCGCCTACAGTAGATAGTTTATTGGTGAAAATTATTTCATTAGTTGTACTTCCAGTATTATTATTTCCTTCAAAAAACTCGGTTACTTTATCATAATTAATAAAATGAGAATTAACATTAATTCCTAAATAAAAATCATCATTAATCTGTGCTCCACCATTTAAAGTGAATTTTCCATTTAGCCCAGTGCTTTCAAGATAGTATTCTTGGTCAAAAATCCCAGAAGCAACATTAGAGGAGTATGTAGTGTCGTCTAAGTTGTCAGGATCGTTTGGTTCAACAATAAAAGCTTCATATCCTAAAAAAGCTTGTTGTGCTCCATATCCTTCATTTTCCCCCAGAAAACTGTATAAATCTTCAATACTTTCTCCTATTCTTCGTGAAATTAATCTTAACGGTAGTCCTTGTGCTTCGTTTAGGAAAAGACTACTTATAGAGTTTGAACTTCTTCCAGAAGCAAATAATTTATTTGCATTATCTGTGGTTTGATCATATGCTAATCCTAAAGAAATTTTATTAATACCTGAAGATTCATAATTTTGATTTTGATACACAAATACGGCCCCGAGTTGGTTTAAGTTTGCATTTTTAGAGCTACGATTGTTAAGCCTATTAAAATAAGCAACGTCATTATCTACGTGTTTTGTAGAAAGAGTTAGAGAGCCATATGAATTCAAGAAAACCGCAGATCCCGCAGGATTTATTTGTAATGCAGATAAATCTCCACCCAATGCTCCAAAAGCTCCACTCATAGCTCGAAAACGAGCAGTTCCTAATATATCTTGTTGTGAATATCGCAATGCATCCGTAATATCTTGAGCATTTAAAAAAGACATAGAAAGTATACCTATGAATAAAAATATTTTTTTCATTAGTAGTTTTATTTTAGAATCATAGAATTTCAGAAAAGAATAGAAAGAAATTCAGTGTAATATTGGAACTTAAATTATATTAATTATTTCTCCCACGGCTTCTGCTACCACTACTTCTGCTACCACCACTTCTGCTTCCACTTGATCTGGAATAACCACTGCTACGAGAGGAGTTGCTTCTGGAATAACCAGAGCTATTATTGGATCTTGATCTGCTGCTAGAAGGAGTGTATCCTCGACTTCTAGTAGAAGAGGAATTACTTCTGGAACGAGTAGTGCTGGGAGAGCTTGATCTATTTATCGTTGATCTGGAACGAGAGTTTGCGCTATTCGAAGATCTGTTATAATAATTATTTGAAGATCGGGATCTTCCTGCTGCATTAACTCTTCCTCTAGAATATCCTTGTCTGCTTCTATTGTAATTTGAAGAGTTCCTGGATCTTGAATTATTATATGCTTGATAGGATCTTCGACTTCTGGTAGAATAGGCATATGAATTTCTGGATCTCCCGTTATAGTTGTTGTAACGGCTTCTTCCATAATAAGGGTATCTGTTGTAGAATGATCGGTTATAACCTCTGTAGTACCCAGCAAATTGACCGCGATAAAACGGTGGGCAATAAAAACCACCATACCAATATGGATTGTTCCATCCTATTCCCCAGCCAAAATTATTGAATCCTATTCCCCAACCAAAATTATTGAATCCACCTCCCCAGAAAGGATCATAGAAGCCTCCCCAACCGAAATTATTCCATCCTCCATATCCTGCTCCCCAGAATGGACGTCCAGCCCAGCCATTACTAACTACATTAATAGTTATATCAGATGGGTTGCTACCCCATGATGGTTGACCAGCTTCATAATTTAAATCAATATTAGTGCTGTCTTCAGGATTATAGTTTTCACTTGAGTAAGAATCTATATCTGTAAAAACGGGATCATCTTGTATTGCATTATCAATCTGAGCAGATTTCTCAGAAAAATAATTAGCATAATAATTAGATTTCTCGTTTGTGTTATAATTACTTCTATTAGTATTAGTCTCTATGTTGTTGTAGCTTCCTGCTTCTCCATAAATTCCATCTCTATAAGGAACATACTCATACGAACCACAAGATGTCAACATTAGTATGATGCCTAGAACCAGAAATCCTTTAGCTCCATTCTTCTGAAAATAATTTTTAAGTCGCATATCTTCTTATTTTATTGTTGAACATTACAAATTTAGTTAGTTTTGCGCTAATTAAATTATATTTAACAGAGTCACAACATTTGTGCCAAATAAAAGTATATGAGCAAGAATTTAACGAAACGTAGTGAAGACTATTCAAAATGGTATAATGAATTAGTCGTTAAAGCAGATCTGGCCGAGAATTCAGCGGTAAGGGGATGTATGGTGATCAAGCCTTATGGATATGCTATTTGGGAGAAAATGCAGGCAGAATTAGATAAAAAATTTAAGGAAACAGGACACCAAAATGCTTATTTTCCATTATTTGTGCCTAAAAGTTTGTTTGAAGCAGAAGAAAAAAATGCAGAAGGGTTCGCTAAAGAATGTGCAGTAGTTACTCATTATAGATTAAAAACAGATCCTGAAGATGGGTCTAAGCTTATTGTAGATCCAAATGCAAAATTAGAAGAAGAGCTAATTGTAAGGCCAACTTCTGAGGCTATTATTTGGAGTACTTATAAAGGATGGATTCAATCGTATCGAGATTTACCTTTACTGATCAATCAGTGGGCAAATGTAGTTCGATGGGAGATGCGTACTCGATTGTTTTTACGTACAGCAGAGTTTTTATGGCAAGAAGGACATACAGCACATGCTACAAAACAAGAAGCAATTGCAGAAACAGAACAAATGAATAATATATACGCTGATTTTGCTGAAAATTTTATGGCAATACCTGTAATTAAAGGAAGAAAAACAGAGAGCGAACGTTTTGCAGGGGCAGAAGATACGTACTGTATAGAAGCTTTAATGCAGGATGGTAAGGCTTTACAAGCAGGAACTTCACACTTTTTAGGGCAAAATTTTGCAAAAGCTTTTGATGTTAAATTCACTTCTAAAGAAGGTAAGTTAGATTATGTTTGGGCAACTTCTTGGGGTGTTTCTACTCGTTTGATGGGAGCGTTAATTATGACGCATAGTGATGATAATGGGTTGGTGTTGCCACCAAATTTGGCTCCTATTCAAGTGGTAATAGTCCCTATATACAAGGGAGAGGATCAACTAGAGCAAATTTCAATAGTAGCTAATGAATTAGTGACAGATTTAAGGTCTAAAGGGGTTTCTGTTAAGTTTGATAATAGAGATACACATCGACCAGGGGCAAAATTTGCTCAATATGAATTACAGGGAGTTCCTCTTAGGATTGCAATAGGTCCTAAAGACCTCGAAAAAGGTACAGTGGAGCTTGCGCGACGAGATACATTAACAAAACAATTTGTGGAGAAAGAACAAGTGGTAGATATTGTAGCTTCTTTGCTTCGTGAAATTCAGGAAAACTTACATCAAAAAGCTACAGAGTATAGAGATGAGCATATTACCGAAGTGACTACTTTTGACGAGTTTAAGGAGGTTTTGGAGGTAAAAGGAGGTTTTATATCGGCGCATTGGGATGGTTCTGCAGAAACAGAACAGAAGATTAAAGAAATCACAAAAGCGACTATACGATGCATTCCTTTTGATGGAAAAGAAGAAAATGGTGTTTGTGTATATAGTGGTAAACCGTCCAAAATCAGGGTGTTATTTGCGAAGGCGTATTGAGTATTAAAAAAAAATAAAATAACACTTGCGCGATTCAAAAATAGTTGTATTTTTGCATCCGCAATTAGGCAAACAATGGCCCGTTCGTCTATCGGCTAGGACGCCAGGTTTTCATCCTGGTAAGAGGGGTTCGATTCCCCTACGGGCTACAAATAATGAAATTAATTGCAAATTTAAAGTGAAAACTATAAATTTGCAATCCTTGAAAAGGAAAATGGCCCGTTCGTCTATCGGCTAGGACGCCAGGTTTTCATCCTGGTAAGAGGGGTTCGATTCCCCTACGGGCTACAAATTTTATAGTAAGAAATTTAATAGAGAGAGAGATGGCAAATCATAAGTCAGCATTAAAAAGAATTAGAAGTAACGAGACAAAGCGTCTTAGAAACAGATATCAGCATAAAACTACACGTAATGCTATAAAGAAGCTACGTGAGTCTGAAAAGAAAGAAGCAGAGACTTTGTTTCCTTCTGTTGTTTCTATGTTAGATAAGTTAGCTAAAAATAATGTTATTCATAAAAACAAAGCTGCTAACTTAAAATCTCAATTAGCAAAATACGTGGCTGCATTATAATAAAGGCTTACGTTAAAAATACAAAAGCTTTTCCGTAAAATGGAAAGGCTTTTTTGTTTTTATATTAAAAAATTGATTAGATTAAAAAGGGAGAGATACTTAAAAATGGTAGGTCAAATCTAAGAATTGTATGATTTTATAATGTAAAATATAGGCACTAAGCCACGAAGTGTGTAATTAAAAA
>CAYGUC010000052.1:0-34633 GCA_964353005.1 uncultured Flavobacteriaceae bacterium
AAATGTGATATTCTGATACTAACTTACGCATTCTTTTGGCTTCCGATAATTTAGACATTTATCTTTTTTAAACAAAAATATAGCCTATAAAGAATCTAATCAAGATGTACTTAGACGGATGCATACGCTACAACATGTTCTCTTGATGAAATATCAATTCCTGCTGCATTTAAATTTACTAAATTTGTTGCCATAACTAATGATTTATAAGGGATCGATAAATCAGCAAGCTTAAATAAAGTATATTCTATCATAAGGGATCTTAAGTCACCAATAGATAAACTAAGGGCTTGCATAACTAAACTTACGTATGGGCTTTAAAGCACCAATGAATTAAAAGGTTTGATTTTTCTATCCCTTTTATTAAAACAACAAAAGTAAACAACTGTTATAGTTGGTAAATAAAAGGGGCATCGCACATTGATTAACTTACGTCGAATTCACGTTATAATATTCTCCAGTGAATAACCACGATTAGAACCAGGTTCAGGTAAATCTAATTCAGACATATACTCCCGAATCCCTGTTTGATCTATATAAATCTTTTCATCGAACTCATACCGCCATAAGGAGTGACTTGCTTATCTGAATACTCAATAGGAAGGTTAACCATATGGGTGAAATTTAAAATATAACCTAAAGCTTAGTAATAATTAATATGAATGGCAATAACTTAAACCCTATTGCATAATTCAGGCTTAATGACTTTAGGAATAGATAGATACTGATTTTTAATGTTTACAGTTTTTTCATAATTTTTTGTTATCCTTCAACAACAGCCGCAGTACCCATTCCACCTGCTGTGCATACAGAAACTAGACAGCGACCGCCTCCATTTTCTTTTATAATTTTTGCGGCATTGGCGAGTACTCTGGTTCCTGTTGCAGAAAAAGGATGTCCCATAGCGGTACTGCCTCCACGGGTATTTATTTTAGTACGATCTATACCGCCTAACGCTTTATCTCTATCAAGAACATTGTGAGCAAAGTCGTCGCTTTCCCACGCTTTTAATGTTGCTAATACCTGTCCAGAAAAGGCCTCATGAATTTCATAAAAGTCAAAGTCCTGTAAGGTAAGATTATTACGCTTTAATAAGTTTGAAACCGCAACTGTGGGGGCTAGAAGTAAATCCTCACCATTTACATAATCAAATGCTGCATTTTGAATATCTACCAAATTTGCTTCAATTTCTAAATTATGCGCTTTTGCATATTCTTCAGATGTGAGAAGAATTGTAGAGGCTCCATCTGTAAATGCAGAACTATTTCCTGCAGTGAGTGTACCTGTATCTGATTTGTCAAATGCCGGTTTTAAAGTGCTTAGTTTCTCGATAGAGGTATTACCTCTAATGATACTGTCCTTTTTGATTCCGTTAAATTCAAAAACTAAATCGTTATAAAAGCCTTCATCATATGCCTTTTGTGCTTTATAATGACTCAGGTATGCAAGTTCATCTTGTTCAGTTCTGCTGACCCCCCATTTCTTTACTGTTAGTTCAGTATGATCTCCCATGCTCATTTTGGTACGAGGTTCATATACACTTGGATATAATAACTTGAAAAAGTCTAACCATTTTGTTTTAAAAATGCGTTGTAATCGTTGTCCTGTTGTTTTGGCATTTCGAATATCCATTAGATCCCATGCCAATGATTGTCGAATACTTAACGGGGTATCACTGTTGGTGTCACTACCCCCCGCAATTCCTATATCAATTTGACCTGTTGAAATTTTCATTGCAATTGTATTTGCCGCGTCAAGACTTGTACCACATGCTCTACTTATAAAATGGACTGGAGAATGAGGGTCTAATCCGCTACTTAGCACATTTTCTCTTGCCCAATTCCACTCTGTAGAATAATGTATTAAAGTTCCTAAGGCTATCTCATCAATTTTTTTTCCTTCTAGGTTATATTTTTTGACCAGAGCCTTGAGTGCACCAGTCATTAAACTATTGTTTGAAACACGAACGTAGTGGGTAAAAGACTTTGTAAAAGGAATCCTTGCTCCACCAATAATAGCAACTTTTCGATTAAGATTGTTCATACTTAGATTTTCAAATTAATTTATAACTACTTACATATTTTTATTTCATATAATTTGCCTGAGTTTTATATTAGATACTTACATTTTTTATGTTACTTCCTATAGATTTTCCTGAGAAATGTATGCTATTAAAATGGATCTTTTAAAGTCAAAAGTTAATTATATATTAATTCTGATTGATTTATTTTGTAAGCTACGACCATTTTTGTTAGAAAATTATTGAATATAGTTGATTTGCTTATTAATCTGTTAATTCTGAAACAATATTCATTAAAAACATCTATTTAAAATGCAATTATCATTTAAAAGAGTGGGTTGTTTTTATCAAGAATTTACTTAATGTTCTATGTAGAGCTTTAAATAAAGTTAAGCCCTTTTGTTACTGTCTATTTGGCTAATATTATACGTTTTTACAATAAGCCTATATTCTCCACTTATTAGATGTCACTTTAGAATCTCCCCCTAATTGTAAACATTGTACAGAGAAGTTTTCAATTTTCATGGGCACATTCTCCTAAATTTACCCTTATCAATAAGGTAAATATGAGTAATTAATGTCTTCTTTTATTATAAGTGTCTTTCTTGTTACAGCTTTTTCATGTCATCAGAGCATAAATTCATCAATCTCTTCTTCCCATTCATGAGTTTATTGGTACATCAATTGACAAAAGTTTAAATGACTTTAATATAATTTCTTAGTCATAGTAAAGAGCTACTATGAAAATTATTTGGTTTTTGCCTACACACTCGTTAGCGATAAACTATTCTGGCATATAGAAGTCATTTAAACACTGTCATTTATCATTCGCCGAAAAAACAAAACTGCCTGAAATACTTATCAGACAGTTTTTTATTTATGTTAAAGTGGGTATTATAATATGATTAAACCCTGATCAACTAATGAGTCTGTTAAAACATCTGCTAAGCCACTACCTTCTGTTACTAGAATTCTTAGATCTTCCTGTCCATCACCATCTACATCTCCTTTTATTGTAAGACGAAATGGAGAACCAGCACCATTACCAATTGATCTCGTTGGATCGGGAACTATTAATTCTCCAGGAGTACCACTAAAACGCTCTACAATTCTAAATTTATCGTTCCCTGGTGTATTAATATTAGCATCAATTGCACTTAAATCAATTCTGTCCTGAGGAAGCACATTACCAATAAAAACTCTATTTGGATTTGAAACAAAACCAACAATTTGTGCAGAACCAAAACCATTTACTCCTATAAAATTTGGTGAAACTCTTAACAAGTCAGAAGTATTGAACGAAGTACGTTCTATATCAAAATTATTAACTATCAGGATATTATTAGCTTTAGAACTATTTTCAGAGAAATCATTCTCTGTTAATTCTTGAGTTGTTTCGGAAATGTTGTCATCGTTACTACAGCTTGTAAGAACTAACCCAGAAACTGTAATTGCTAAAAAATAATTAAAGATTGAATTTTTCATTTTGTTATTAATTTAAAAAGGTTAATATTATTATTCATAAGCTTATTCGATATTCAATGGACTTACTTACAAAATATATTTTATTTATGTTTTTTTTAACAAAGTTAAATTAACCCACTACTATAGTGCCTGTTGCACAACTGTATAATTTGTAAAAAAAACAGGCTCTTTTAATGCTTTTTAAGGGCTTTTATATTTTTAGATTGGAAGGAGAATAGCAAAATTTGGAAGTCTTAAAAATGAACAAATGAGCTCTGTAAGGAACTTTTGATTCAAACGGGTAAGTCTTTCTCTTTTAGCATCACTTTTTACAAGTTTTTGGTTGAATTTTAAATACTTCTTCAGATTATATGCCATAGCAGAGAGGTGCATTACTTTATTAGCTTGCTTAATTCCAATGGTATTAATCTTTCGTAAACCAAGATATTGTGTTAATGTGCCAAATACAGGTTCTATGGTACTCTGACGTTTTAATGGCATATGCTTACCTTTTGGGGTTTTTAAACGGGCTTTAGTTCGTTCATATTCCTCACGGTAGTAAGTCACCGTAATCTTCTTGTATCTGACAGTCTTGCTTAAACAACTTTCTGCTAAAGCACACCCTTTACATTGTTTATTTGAACTTCGGTATTCCTTTTTTAGAGTTTTAGAGTTCTTGTAGTTATGTATTAAACTTTTTTTAAAAGGAATGATCTCTCCATTTGGGCATACATAGTGATCTTCTTCTTTGCTATAAGTAAATCCTTCGGGACCGCCTTTGTATGAATCGGGAATTGAAATATAAGCTTGTACTCCTTTTTTCTCTAAAAATGCATATACTTCACCACTGCAATAACCTGTGTCTGCTAGTAAATCTTCCCATACAAATCCGAACTTCCATAAACGAGCACTCAACCTTTCTACAATATCTTCAAGACATTGACTATCTTTTTTATCCGCATGGTAAGCGTTAATATCTGTAATAACGTGATGGGCAGTATCCACACTTAACTGACTATGGTAATTAAGCTTTACGGCTTTACCTGGCTTGACACTGATACGGGCATCAGGATCTGTTGGACTATAATGAGTCTTGTTATTAGCATTAGTACTCCCTTTTTTGTGAATTCCAGAAAGATTCCCTTTATGTTTATCCGATGTAATGACATTAAGTTTGGCATCTGATAACTCTTGATCTCTATTCTTTTCATTTGGTTTGTCAACAGACTCTGCATCATTATCGTTTGTATAACTGACTGCTTTCAAATGAGAGGACAAATCTTGTTTTGGAACTTTCAGCTCCAAACTATCCATAGAAGCATTTGCTTTTATTGGTGCGGAATCTATAGCTTGCGCTCTACCTGTTACCATGCCTTTTTCTACACACATCTCCAAAACGTGTGTAAAAACTTCTTCAAATATTTCTTCAGGAAATAACTGTCTCGTTCTGCTAATAGTGGAATGCCAAGGTAATGTTTCATCAATATCATAACCAACAAAATATAAGATGTCTAAACGCATACTACAGTGTTCAATCAATTGTCTATCGCTTATGATATTCTCCAGATATCCCACCAAACATAACTTAAAGAACACTATAGGGTCTATACTTTGTTGACCACTATTACCATAATAATACTTAGTCTTTTTATATAAAAAATCCAGGTACAATACATCCTTTAATCTACGATAAAAACTTGTTGTTGGAACTCGATCACTTAACTGAAAATTGTTGAATAATTTTTCTTGGTAAATCTTTTTGCCTTGCATACCATGAAAATAATCATTTTAAGAATCTTGTGCAACAGGCACTATAGGTAGAAAAAACTATCTATTCTGTGGATCACACAAAGCAGCACAAAATGCAGCAATGCTATATTCTTTCTTTGGAAGTTGCAAAATGCAAAACATAAATCCAAGAGAATGGCTCGCTAATACCTTAGAAAAAATACCAGATCATAGCATACAAAAATTAGAAGAATTACTACCTGGATATCAAGAAAATTCTATACTGTAGTTGCTCAGATGCATACGTATCTAAAGCGGCATTCATAGCATATCTACAGGATTTGAGCCTATACAAACCTAAAGAACTTAAAATAGTAATCATTGACAATGCCGCTTTTCATTCTACCAAAAACATACAATTGCCAGAAAACATAATTCTACTACCTATTCCTCCATATTCTCCTGAACTAAATCCTGCTGAAAAAATGTGGCAACACTTTAAAGATAAAATAGCCATGAAAATGTACAAATCGATAAATGATCTAGAAATAAAAATAACTGAACTATTATCCGAAACTACTAAGCAACAAACCAAAAGCATTACATCTTTTGAATATGTGACTAAATCATATAACAGTATTTTTAATTGAGAAATGGTATTAGACATCTATCTTTTTTAAACAAAAATATAGCCTATAAAGAATCTAATCAAGATGTACTTAGACGGATGCATACCGTTTAATAAGACTTGTAGGAGTATATTCTAGAGTTTCTGTTACTTCTTCTCCAATCTTTTTTAATCCTGTGGTATTCTCTTCAGGCTCAATAATGACTTCCGTACTGGAAGATGTTCTGGTAAAGCATTACACCCTTGATGTTTTTTCTTATTCCTGCTATAGGTGATTGTTTCTTGTGGGACTTCATCTGGAATAGTAACAGGATCTTCAGAAAAAAGAGTAAATTGATCCACTACAGTCTGGGTAATGAAACTCTCTGACTTAAAACCATTAATCAGCTTATAAAGCCCTGCCAGTTGTTCTTCTAAAAAAGCTATTTTCTTCTTTTGATTCTTAGTTTCGACAAGTAGCTCTTGGTAGGTCATCTTGACCCGAAAATAATAAAGAATAACTAAATTTCCATATTTTTTTGAGGTTCTTTATATCTTTTTCTCCTATCCATATTGGTAATAGACACACCATCAATCCATAAAACTAATTGAGAATAATCCAAAGTAATACTTCCTGTAGATGTATCATATGAAGGTAATTCAAAACTACCTTGTTCCAAACGCTTGTAATATAATACAAAACCACCTCCTTGCCAGTGTAACAATTTTACCTTGTTACGTAGTTTATTGACGAAAATATACACAGAACCATCGGTAGGACTACTTGCTAGATCATTACTTACAAATAGATAAATGGTTATAATTTCTTGATCTGTAAGTTTTGGCTCATTATTATTACTGAAACGTTGATATTCAAATTGTAAGTGTTCTTCAAATTTTTTACATACATAGTCATATATTTTCACTAATTTGTAATC
This sequence comes from uncultured Flavobacteriaceae bacterium, assembly GCA_964353005.1. Classification (GTDB taxonomy): domain Bacteria; phylum Bacteroidota; class Bacteroidia; order Flavobacteriales; family Flavobacteriaceae; genus Aquimarina. Next base: position 6,758 of record CAYGUC010000052.1, read on the forward strand.
CTTGTTATTGTTATTTGTGTACAAAATAATCTTGTTGAAATTGACTATTAATATACTGAGAATTAATGACTTAAACAAGTTTAATGCGTTGTGATTCAACTATTTAGACTTGTTTTTTTAGTATACAATCAACCCTTGATTGGCATTATTAATTAGAAATACAATATACTTGTCTTTTTGGGATAACTACAACATATTGTAATTTTCAGTTAGTTAATATAATTATAATTATTTAAAAATCAATTTTTTATACTATTGGCATAGTTTTTTATTTGTAATAAAAAAAACAAATTTAGAAATGACAACTTCCAATACCATCAACCCCAACAAATGGATAGCCAATTATTACAACTATCTAAAAAATTATACCAAAGTCAGAGTTTCCAATCCAGTTGATGTTGAAGAAATTATTTCAGACACATTTCTTTCAGCATTAAAAGCTAAAGATAATTTTAAGGATAAATGTACGGAGCGTACTTGGTTAACATCCATTCTTAAACATAAAATTGCTGATTATTACAGGTTTAAATCCTCTAATAAAGGTAAGATGCATTACTATGCTATATCCCATAATGAACACCAAGAAAGATATTATTATGATACTGCATTTACTCTATCAGAAGCTTCAATACTTGCTGATATGAATTTAGAGAATTTAGAATCTCTTTTGCATAACAGTTTAAATGTCATACCAGAAAGTCAGTCTGTAGTTGCTAGAATGCGTATTTATGAGCATTTAAGTACAGATGAAATTTGTGATAGGCTCAAAATATCAAAAAGTAATGCTTGGGTTTTAATGAGTAGAGCTCGAAAATCTATTGCAACACATTTAAATCAATATGACTATGCTGTTTAGTTACAGAATTAGATGGAAAAAATGGGATATTTTAATAAAGAAAAAGCATTAAAATTTAAACCTATAAATAATAAAATAGGAGTCGTTATTGAAAATTTAGATGACATTACTAAACTATGTACCAAGACAATAGACAAAATACTAGAAGCTATTGATAAACATAGTGTAGTCATAATTAAAGGTAAGCGAAAATGGACAGAAGATGAGCAAAAACTATTTACTAATAAGTTAGGTAAGTTAGATACTACTAAGAAAAAGATCTGTAATTGAAACTATAAATGATCAGTTAAAAAACATTGCTCAAGCAGAACATTCTAGCATAGAAGTTTGGTAATTTTATTACTAACCTTGTCGCTAGTTTGATTGCTTATTCTTTTCAAGATAAGAAACCTGTTATTAAATTTGAAACAGAAAACACATCACAGTTAGCTCTGTTTTGCTAAATCCTTAGATCGAATTCAGATTAGTAGTTAAATGCACATTATATTATAGCATTGTAAATGGTTCTTGTGCAAACTCGAACTGTAATTATTTAACATATTACAGCTCTAACACTAAATAAAATAAAAAAATTACCGAACGTTTGGTAAATTAAAATATTCGTCATACGTTTGCCCTATGAGACCACAAAAAGTATTAGACATAGAGATTTTAACTAGCTTAACTAAAGTGTTTCGGTCTAAAGGATACGAAGGTGCTAGTTTAAAAGACTTATCAGAAGCTACAGGTTTAAAAAAAGCAAGCCTATACCATAGATTCCCTAATGGGAAACAAGAAATGGCAGCGGCCGTAATGAGTCACTTAGATATATGGGTAGAAGAACATATTTTTAAAGCCCTACTCGATACTGACTTTGAGCCGCAAGTGCGATTAAAGAATGGCATAGCTGCAATTAAAGAGTTGTATAACGGAGGAGATGAATCCTGTATTTTCCGCGCACTATCTATGCAACCAGGTTTAGAGTTGTTTGAAGAACAAGTAAAAAATGGCATCAACGAATGGATAAACACTTTCGAGCAAATGGGATTGAATTTTGAATTGAGTGCCTCTGAGGCTAAAGCAAAAGCAATGGAAAGTATCATTGAAATTCAAGGGAGTCTCATTGTCACTAAGGGGTTAGGCAATACTGAAATATTTGAAAACACACTAAAAAATATTGAACACAACTATTTAAAGGACTAAAAAATTTAATTTAATAATTTACCGAATGTTTGGTAATAAATAAATCACTTATGAGAAAATATCCACTACCTCCATTTACAGAGGAGACAGCACTACAAAAAGTACAACTAGCAGAAGATGCTTGGAACAGTAAGGACCCAGAGAAAATCTCTCTTGCCTATTCTATAGATACAGAATGGCGTAATCGCAATCAATTTATCAATGGACGTAAAGAAGTTCAAAAATTTCTGTCTAATAAATGGGAGAACGAATTGAACTATAAACTCAAAAAAGAATTATGGGCATTTCAAGATAATCGTATCGCCGTAAGATTTGAGTATGAATATCAAAACCAAGAAGGTCAATGGTATAGAGCCTACGGTAATGAAAACTGGGAGTTTGATGCAGATGGATTGATGCAAAAAAGATACGCCAGTATTAATGACTTAAAAATTAAAGAATCACAAAGAAAACTATAACCTTAAAAAGAAAAACAATGAAAAGATTTATCACACTTAAATTACTGTTTGTCCTACTTATCGTAGCGTGTCAACAAAAAGAAGAAGAAAAAAATATTACGCCTACAGTAACCACAAATCAGACCTCATTAAAAGAGTTAAAAGAGCAAGCAACTGCATTTAAGACCATCAACATTAATGGGGTTAATATTGCGTATCGAGAAGCGGGCAATCCAGAAAACCCAACCATTGTATTGCTACACGGATTTCCTTCTTCCTCACAACAATATCGCAAGGTTTTAAATGAGTTATCAGATGCATATTATATCATAGCTCCAGATTACCCTGGATTTGGAAATAGTGATTTTCCTACACCAGATGAGTATGAATACACTTTTGACAATTTAGCAAAGACTATAGATGCTTTTCTTGAAAAGAAAACACTTACCTCTTATGCCTTAATGATTCAAGACTTTGGAGCTCCTGTAGGTTTTAGGATAGCAACTGCTCACCCTGAGCGTATTACTGCCATCATCAATCAAAATGGAAATGCCTACGAAGAAGGACTAGGAAAGGCATGGGAATCTATTAGAACGCTATGGGCAAATAGAACAGCCGAAACTGAAAAAGCTATTCTACCAGCATTCTCATTAGAGGGGTTAAAATGGCAATATACACACGGTACTCGAGACCTTACAAATATCAATCCTGATACGTGGCAGTTAGATTATTTAAGACTCTCTCGTCCACATGCACACGCAGCAGCACTCGATTTATTATATGATTATAAAAATAACGTGACCCTATATCCTCAATGGCAACAATATTTAAGAGATAATCAACCACCACTTTTAATTGTTTGGGGTAAAAATGACGAGTTTTTTCCAGAAAGCGGCGCAGCAGCTTATAAAAAAGATGTAAAAAATATTGATTATAACATTTTTGATACTGGTCATTTTGCACTGGAGGAAGATGGTGCCGAAATCCTAACAAAAATGAGGGCCTTTATGAAAACAGTTAAACTATAAAATAGCAAAAAAATGAAAAAAATAGCAATCAACGGAATGGGGCGTATAGGAAGAGCCTCCTTAAAACTAATTTTAGATAATCCAGAATTAGACCTAGTAGCAGTAAATGACATTGCTCCTATTGATAACATCGCTTACCTATTACAATATGATAGCGTACACGGAGTTTTTGAAAAAGAAGTGACTGTAGAGAAAGATAGTTTAGTGGTTAATGGCAGCCCTATTCCCTTCTACTCTCAGAGAAATCCAGCAGAACTCCCTTGGAAAGAACTTGATGTAGATGTCGTTATAGAAAGTACTGGTTTTTTCACTAAAGAGGAAGATGCACGAAAACACGTAGATGCAGGGGCTAAAATCGTTGTGATTTCTGGTCCTACATCAAGCGGTAGTGTCCCAACGGTTGTACACGGAGTAAATACTAAAGATGGGAAAAGTACTATTTTTTCTTGTGCCAGTTGTACTACAAACAATATCAGTCCTGTTATTGAAATTTTAGGTAGACATATTGGTATTCAAAAAGCGATTATGACGACCATTCACGCAAACACATCTTCTAATAGTACAGTGGATGCACCTTCTAAAAAAACAAGAATGGGAAGGTCAGGAATGAATAACTTAATCCCCACTTCAACTGGAGCTGCCACAGCAACAACTAAGGCAATGCCAGAATATGCTGGCATTTTTGATGGTATGGCAATTAGAGTACCAGTAGCAATAGGGTCGGTTTCGGATATTACTTTGGTGACAACTAGAAAAACCTCTAAAGAAGAGTTGAACCAAATATTTACAGAAGAGGCTGCTACAGCTCGATATAAAAATGTGATTAGAGTAAGTAATGCCCCTATTGTTTCTAGCGACATAGTAAAAGACCCACACGCCGCAGTTATTGATTTAGAAATGACAAAAGTGGTCGATGGAGACTTAGTAAAAGTGTTAGCCTGGTACGATAATGAGTGGGGCTTTGCTAATCAAATGATTAGACAAATTTTAGAAAATGTATAATTCATAAAAAAAACTAGAAATGAACATATTTGTAAATGGAGCTACAGGCTTCCAAGGGGGCAGTATAGCCCAAGCTTTATTAAATGACAAACATCAAGTTGTAACGGTAAAAAGAGACCTCAATAAAGGAAATCCAGCACAGGAGGGTATTAAAGTATTGCAGGGGAGTTTAGAGAATCAAGCCTCTTTGTCACAAGGAATGAAGGGCGCACAGGCTGCTGTATTTTCAATTCCATTGGTATTTGATATGGATGTAGTAACATCCTACGCCCAAAACTTTATTGAAGCAGCTAAAAAAGAAAATGTAGGCCTAATCATTAACAATACCACGTTTCACCTTGCCAAAGAAAAAACAGGGTTTTTGGCACTAGATATGAAGGTCGCCACCCAAAAGCTATTTGATGCTTCTGGATTGAATGTGATTACATTAGCCCCAAATATTTATTTAGATAACATAGCTGCTCCGTGGTCTATACCTACAATTTTAGAACATAAGATTGTACCTTATCCTTTAGATGCAGGCCAAAAAAACCCTTGGATAAGCCACGCTGATTTAGGCAAATATGTTGCTAAAGCAATCGCCAAACCAGAATTAGCAGGTACTACACTTCCTATTGGTGGTAACTTATACACAGGTAAAGAAATCACTGCAGCAATAGGTAAAAAGATTAACCAAGACCTAAACTTTGTTCCTGTGGCAGTAGATGAATTTGAAAAACAATTGGTTCCTGGTTTTGGCGATGTAGCAGCAAAGGAAATATCGAATTTGTATCGGTTTATAGCACAAAATCACATCGAATTTGCTCAAAAGGATTTTGCAAAAACCAATGAAATTTTGGGTGTCAAACCGCAATCGATTAATGAATGGGTAGACACGGTTAATTGGAACCTATCCTAAATGTAAAGGTTTAGTCCATTTTAGAAAATGTATAACCCACTTAAAAAATAAAACAATGAAACAAGTAACCGCAAAAATTGACCGTTCTAATTATAAAACAGTATTTTCTGATGGAACGCATCAAGTCATTGGAGATGAACCAGCTCCCTTTGGTACGGATAAAGGAACAGACCCCTATAGCTTATTACTAATGGCTTTAGGTGGTTGCGTTGCAATGACAATACGTATGTATGCCGATAGAAAAAAATGGGACTTAGAAGGTGTAGAAGTTACACTATCACAAGAGCGAGTGCATCATAAGGATTGTGATGAATGTGACTCATCAGAGGGGTACGCCCACTTGATTGAAAAGCAAGTCCAACTATTAGGTAATCTTGATGATTCGCAAAGAGCACGACTAATGGAAATTGCAGACAAATGTCCCGTAAATAAAACTTTGCTAAATGAAATTAAAATTAAAACTGTCGAAGTGTAATCGATACTCGTAGTTTTTTGTAAATTGAAATAAAAATATATACATGTTAGAATATGACTTAATAGTTATCGGTGCGGGTTCAGGTGGTCTAGTTGCGGCCACTACAGGGTATCGACAAGGCTTAAAAACTGCATTAATTGAAAAAAATAAAATTGGGGGAGAATGTACGCATTACGGATGTGTACCGAGCAAGGCCTTATTGAATGCCGCCAAAGCCTACAAAAGTATTTCGAAAATGAAAAATTTAGGTATAGATATTCAGAAACCTGAAGTGAATTTTAAACAAGTAATGGAAGAAGTAGATAATGTCGTACAGGGCATTTATGCTCACGAAACACCAGATGTTTTTAATAAAATGGGTATCGATGTCTTTGTAAATCAGTCAGGAGCAAAATTTATTGATTCGAATACTATAAGTGTAGGAGATAAAAAATTAACATCAAAGAACTTTGTAATAAGTACGGGTTCGTCGCCAAGAATACTACCTATAGAGGGAATTGAAAAAGTAGATATTCTACATAATGAAAATTTCTGGGAATTAAGAGAGCTACCTAAAAAGATTGTTTTCATAGGAGGTGGAGTTATTTCTGTAGAATTAGGACAGGCATTAGCGCAATTGGGTTCAGAAGTTGTAATTATAGAAAGAAATGACCGTATTTTAAAAGTGACTGATCCTGAGGTAGGGGAGCATCTAACTCGTGAACTGGAAAAAGATGGAATTCAATTAATATTGAATGCTACTATCCAATCATTCACCAGTGAGAATAATTTAGCGTATGAAATAGATGGAATACAAAATAATATCCAAGCTGATTACTTTTTCTTGGCATCAGGTAGACTCGCTAACGTAAAGGGGTTGGACTTGGAAAATGCGAATATTGAGTACGGACCAAACGGTATTGTAACCAATGAATATTTACAGACCTCCGCTTCGAATATTTATGCCTGTGGGGATGTGACTACTCGTTATAAATTTACCCATACCGCTTCGCACCAAGCGAATGTTACTATTGAAAATATATTAAATCCTCAATCAAAGAAAGATGATTTGAGTATATTACCTTGGGCAATTTTCACTGATCCGCAAGTTGGTCACATTGGATCGACAGTAGAAGAAGCCTTTGAAAAATATGGCAAAGAGAACATAAAAATTTTCAAGGTAGATGCTTCAATTGACCGATTTATTACCGATAAAAATACCGGAGGCTTTATCAAAGTAATTTTCAATTCTGAAAACTTAGTAGTTGGCGCAGAAGCAGTAGGAGCTTATGCAGGTGAGTGGATTCAAATATTAACCATAGCTATTAAAAATAATATTCCTGCTGCTCAAATGGCAGATACTATTTTTGCCTATCCAACTTATACAGAAATTGTCAAAAAAGTATTCACAAGATATTTAAGAGCTCTGTAATGAATGATTTACCTAAAATATCTGCTATTATTCTAGCCTACAATGAAGAAGAATTTATTGAACAAATTATTGCCGAATTAAAAAAGCAAGTTTATGGTGGTGAGGTGGAAATTATTTTGGTAGATGGCGGCAGTACGGATAAAACTGTTATTTTAGCAGAAGCCCAAATGATAAAAATAGCCAGGTACTCACAGAAAGGAAAAGCAGTTCAGATGAATCATGCCGCCAATATTTCAACTGGCGAATTACTGTTTTTTGTTCATGCTGACATGAAATTTCCAAGTAATATATTTTCATCCATTGCAAAAGTCATAAGAGAGGGGTTTGTGGGAGGTGGCTTTGCAAATATTTTTGATTCCAATAATAAAAAAATCAAACGCCTTGGGTCACTTCTTAATTTTCGTTTTTTTGATAAAAGAGAACAATCAGATAAAGGTAAATTCTATGGGGACAATGGAATTTTTGTTTTGAAAAAAACTTTTATAAAGATAGGTGGATTTAAAGAAATACCCATTATGGAAGATTATGACTTTTCTAACAGATTAAGCAAGGCCTATAAAACTATAAAAATTAATAATCCTGTTATAACCGTTTCTGCTAGAAGACACAAGAAAGCAGGATTTATTAAGACCAGATTACAATGGGTCTTGATAAAAAAATTATACAAATTAGGGTTATCACCCCATTTTTTAACTAAACTTTACCGGGATGTCAGATAAAGTTTTAAAACAACAATTTCTATGCAAGAATATAATAGAATTGGTCTTAATATTAAAAAGAGCAAGTTACTTTCAGAAAGACTAAATATATTATTAGCGAACTATCAAATATTCTATATGAATACTCGTGGGTTTCATTGGAATATTAAAGGGAATAATTTTTTTGAACTACATCTCAAATTTGAAAAATTGTACAACGATTCATTAATCAAAATAGATGAAATTGCAGAACGAATTTTAACCTTAGGGTACACACCATTGCACACCTATACTGATTTTTTAAGTGCAGCAACCATAAAAGAGGCAAAAGACATCAGTAATGGAGAACGAGCTATTAAAGTAGTTTTAGAGGGATATGAAACACTACTACCTCTAGAAAAAGAATCGTTAGACCTAGCTTCAAACTTAAATAGTGAAGGCACAAATGCTTTAATGAGTGACTATATTAGAGAATGGGAAAAATCAGTCTGGATGTATTCAGCCTATATAAATTAATAAAAACAACACTATGGATTCAAGATATGTTAGTGATATTGCATTTACATCGTCAGTAAAAAATCGCCAAGAAGAAATGGGTTCCAGAGATGCCTATCAAAACATGGCAGAAAAAAGGGATTGGCAAACTAAAATCACAGAGCAACTTCGCTTTTTTATTAGTGTAAGAGATTCTTTTTATATGGCCTCAGCTAATGCAGAGGGTCAACCGTATATTCAACATAGAGGAGGGCCTAAAGGTTTTTTAAAAGTGTTGGACGATAAACATGTAGCTTTTGCTGATTTTTCAGGAAATAGGCAATATATTTCGGTAGGTAATTTTGATGAAAACAATAAAGTACATCTCTTTTTAATAGATTATCCGAATAGAAAAAGAATAAAAATTTGGGGAGAAGCTTCCGTTATAACCGATGATGCAGCACTTACAGAGAAATTAATTGATAAAGACTATCATGTCCCTATAGAACGAATTATTAAGATTAAAATAACTGCCTGGGATATTAACTGTCCGCAGCATATTCAGCAACGATATACCTTAGAAGAAATTAAACCATATATAGATAACTTGAAAAATAAATAGTTTGTTGATTTAAGTATTCTACGGGAAATAGCCAATTACACGTATTATACAAAGACAGTGGTGGTTTAGTTTAGGTTCAAACTCGAACCGAACTTGAAGAAAAAGTCTACTATACTATATTACATTATACACCTAATAAGCATTAACATCATAAGTGAACTCTTTTTTTCAACAGACTATTGGGAAGATGGAAATATTTTAAGTATTAAATAATTGTTAAAAGGTGGGTGATCTTTCTTTTTATTAAATGACTTCAACAAGCAAAATGATAATTACTTGTTAGATTCTAATTTTATTAGCTTAATTTGTAGTATGAATTGTTTAAAGTTTAATAGATTGACAGGATTTAGATCTTTATTATTACTATATGTGACCTATTCTTTATGTAGTTGTGAACCAATTGGGGACAAAAAGCTATTGGTTACTCAGAATGATATAAATAGTATAGAATCTCTTGGAGATGATCTTTCAGTTGATGAATTTAAAAAGGGTATTTTTTTTTCAAGAGGTAAGGATTTTAATAGAGATAGTGCTATTTTTTATTTTAAGAGGGCGCTCAGTTTGGGAAAAAAATTAGGTAATACCAGTGTTGAAGGTAGATCTCTATATAAACTAGGTATAAACAATACGAATAGAGATTCTATAGATTTAGCTCTCAATTATCTTTGGACTCTAAAAAGTAAATCGATATCACTTAATAATATCTATTTAGAAAATTTATCGTATTCTGGATTAGGTCTTACACATCATTGGGGTTCATCACTTGATAGTGCATTATACTATTATAAAAAGGCTTACTATAAGTGTGCTAAACCAGATTTTTCTGAGTCAGACAGTTTTTATTGTGCTGCTACATTAGTTTCCTGTTATTTAGATATGGGTAATTTTACTGAAGCTCTTCCAATAATTATGGATAATATGAAGCTAATTAATAATAAAGATATTAATTATGTGACACAGGCTTTTTTTTATACTCTCTTGGCGGAGCTCCATAGGGGTAAGGGTGATTATCAAAAGGCAATATATTTTTACAAAAAAGCATTGAAAATTGCGAATAAGCATAAGGATATTTCTAGTGCTTACTTACCTTTAGTTAATTTGGGTAGTATAAATGTAGCTATCGACAATCATTATGAGGCTAAAAACTATCTACTAAGAGCAAATTCTATAGCAAATGAATTAGGTTATGGTGATGGAGTAATGGATACTTCATTACATTTAGGTTTGTGTTATAAAAGCTTTGGAAATTATGATCTGGCCAGAGAATATTTTTCAAGAGCTTTGATGCATAGTAAAAATAATAATTATGCCTTGTCCAGAGGAAGGATTTTAAAAGAGATGGCAACTTTAAATTCGAATCCGTCTGATTCTTATGAGAATATGATGGGTCAACATCGAAATAATTTGCAGGTTTTGAAAAAATCCTCTAAATTTTTAATAGAAGGAATAGCTGAGCAAAAAAAAAAGAGAGACTACTCAAAGGTGATGGAAGGCTATTTCGATCTGTATAAAGTTGACTCCTTGTTAGGGAATCTTGATAGCAGTTTCAAAAACTATCAAAATTTTGTAAAATATCAGGACTCACTTTTTAATAGACAAAATAGAATTTTAATTGATGAGCTCGAGTTCACCAATAGATATAGTGAAAAAATGATAGAACTGGAAAGAGTGAAATTCGAGAAAGAGAAATTGGATAAAAATTTTTTAAGAGAGAAGAGGTTTCGTTTTATTTTGGCTTTGCTTTCATTAATTCTGGCTATTTTATTAACTCTGCTAATTAATGGGTATCAATTAAAAAAGAAATCTTTAAAGATAATTAAGACACAAAGTTTACAAAATGAGATATTACTCAAAGAGATTCAACATAGGGTTAAAAATAATTTACAAATTATTGTTAGTATGATCAATAGGCAAGTTATGGGTTTTTCACAACAAGTTACAACTGACTCGTTCGATAATAGTAATGTTCAGATTATGGATATCCTTGTAGAACTTCGTGTCAAGATAAAATCCATCGCGTCAATTCATGAACATCTATTTATAAATATTGATAATAAAAATGTGGTCTCATCCAGTTTCTTTTCAACAATGATTGAGAATATTAAAGTTGGTTATGACATTAATGATATTGATTTTGTAACGAATATTGAGCCTCATCATTTTCAATCAGATATAGCAACAATTTTTGGTCTTATAGCTCATGAGCTTATAGTAAATGCTATTAAACATGCTTTTAATAATAGTGAATCTGCTAGAAATTTATTGGAAATTAATTTTAAAGTTGTAAAAGAGAATAACAAGAATAAAGGTTGTTTGCGTGTTAGCGATAATGGAGTTGGAATTACTAATTTACCAGAAGTTACTGGTAAAAACTTTTCTGAAGATAATTCAGGATTAAATCTTGTGCTTGGATTGTTATCGCAGGTTGATGGAGATGTGGAATTTGATTCTACAGACAAGGGCTTACAGGTTTTGATAAGCGTTTCGTTGCAAATGTAGGTTGGAGTCGAACCCGAATGGGAGGTTGGGCAGTAGTTCAAAGGGTACAGTCATATGATAGACTACATAAGTAAAGTGACTTCAATTTCACTATTTTTCAGGGGTATGTTTTCTTTTATGTATACATTTATATTGTTAAAATTAACATAATAAAAAAACTAATTTACTTAAATATTTACTAGTGTCCACTTAAAACAAATTGATATACAGTTGTTTATAGTCTAGTTCATTGATATTATTGTAATCTATATTTTTAAACAGTTCATTTACAGGAGTTTTGTCTAGTAACGATATTCCTAGAATCTGTAATATTTCGTATGTTGATCGATTGATTTTAAGTTCCTGTGCGACTATTGCTACTAAGCAATAAGTGCTGATTGCTGTATAAATTTGTATTCGAACTGCATTTTCTGAAGTTCCCCAAAAGGATTTGATTTTCAGATGTTGTTTGATCCATTTGAAAAACAGTTCTATTTGCCAACGCTTTTTATAAAGTAAAGCAATCTGTTCTGCAGTAGTCTCTATATTGTTGGTCAGAAAGACTAATGTTCTTTTGCTTTCACTATCATAATATTTGATTCTTCGAAGTTTATCAGGGTAGTTTTTGGAAGTATAAAATCCAGTTAATTTTCCTATCTGGTCACGATAGGTACTTTACCAAAGAGAGTAGTAAAGTTTACTGTAAGGATTTAACAAGTATCGAGTCTAATTATTACAATGGCGGTCGTTTTATACTAGATAAACATTATGTGTGTGCCTTGAATGGTAAATATAGTTCATTTAGATGAACGTCCCAAAGGGTTAAAGTCCCGTATGCACGGAGTAGTGTCCGTAAGCAAAGTAAGTGGCAAGGTGGTTTAGGGTGACCTATACACTAAAGTAAGCCAGACTATGTAGTTGGTACTGACGAACAGAAACTGGATACTGAGGCTATTTTAATTTGGATAAGCTAGCACATCATAGTAACATCCACAAAAAAGGGTTAAGATAGTAGATTCAGCAGGCATTAACTAGAGGGTATTTATCCTACCAAGGGAGGTCTCCAGAGCCACGAGTTGGTTTTATGGGGAAGTCAGCAGAAGTCATAGTACTTATGGGAAACGAGTTGTGTAGTAGTAACACATAGGTCTCACAAGTAAGTAAGGACAGAACATTAAATCACGTTTAAATTCGATTAGGAGGCATTGCTAGCCTAATCTTAGGCAGACAGGAGTACAACAAATTATTTAAACCTATGATTGCATCAGTATTAGAAGCTACCAATCTTTATAAAGCAGAACGTCAAGTCTTGCCTAACAAGGGAGCTAGTGGAGTAGATGGAGTTAGGTATTGGGATCTTCCCGATTTTATACGGAAACACCGAACCAAGCTTCTAACCTCTATTCTGGATAATAGGTATACCCCCGATGGGATTTTAGGAGTCCGTATTCCCAAAGGTCAAGGTAAAACCAGACTTTTGGGTATCTCGACAGTAGTAGACAGGTGGTTGCAACAAGCGGTAAGCCAACAATTAATGACAAAGTTTGAATATGACTTTGAATCGTTTAGTTATGGTTTTCGCCCGAATAAGAATCTGCACAAAGCAGTACTGCAAGCACAGAGGTACATCAACGATGGATTTCAGGATATTGTAGATATGGATTTAGAAGGATTTTTTGATAAGGTAGATCACAGTATTTTACTACAATTAATTTACAACAAGGTACCATGTCCGATTACCCTTCGATTGATTCGTAAATGGCTACGATCTCCCATTATCATAGATGGTAGGTTGTATAAACGCCGAAGAGGAATCCCTCAAGGAAGCCCACTATTATCTAATATCATGTTAGATGTTTTGGATAAGGAACTGGAAAGATAAGGGCTACGATATGTGCGCTATGCAGATGATTTTAGTATCTATACAAAATCCAAAAGCAAAGCTAAAGAAGTTGGAAACAGGATTTATGTTTTTCTAAAAGAAAGACTTAAATTGCCAATAAACAAGGCAAAAAGCGGTATACGCAGACCTGTAAATTTTGAGTTACTAGGGCATGGATTTGTGCCGATCTATAAGAAAGGCATAAAAGGACAATACCAGTTGGTTGTAAGCAAAAGTAGTTGGAATAAATTTAAGTGTAATCTTAAAGGTTTGACCAAGAAAACCAAACCAATGTCATTAGTCGAGCAATTGGGTAGAATTACCAAAGTCTGTAGAGGATGGGTAAACAATTATCGTTTAACCAACAGCTATGCCAAGCTAAAAAAGTTAGATGAGTGGCTACGTAATCAGTTATGGTATTGTATTTGGCATGATTGGAAAAAGCCAGAAAGAAAACGTAAGAACCTGATCCGATTAGGGATTGAACATGGACAAGCCTATGCTTGGAGTCGAACCCGAACGGGAGGTTGGGCAGTAGCACAAAGTCCTATACTAGTTACTACCATTACCATATTCAGACTTAAAAGAAAAGGATACGTTCCTATGATAGACTACATAAATAAAGCGCAAACTCCGATTTGGTGAACCGCCTATTACGAGACCCGTATGGCAGGTGGTGTGAGAGCCTCAAAACGGTAAATTAATTTACTGTGTCGGGCTACTCGATTGAAGTAGCTGAAATAATAAAAAAGAATATAAACAAGCAGTAATAACAATTAAATAAACAATTATGAAAAGTACAATAAAAAAAACGTCAATTATTTTAGTTGGGTTGGCAATTTTGACTATACCCAATAGTGTAAAATCGCAAGCAAAAGGGAAGAAAAACATAGAGCTAGCACAAAAAGCCAAAGCAGCAATTTTTAAGAATTACAGCGAAAAAAAAGTCAGAAAGTACCTTGATGCAGACTATATCCAGCACAACCCAAATATACCTACAGGGATAGAACCCATCGTTGGATTATTACCAACACTAAAAGAAAAAGGAACCACTTACACGACACACCGTGTATTCCAAGATGGCAACTTTGTTGTAATGCATAACTCCTTTACCAATGCAGAGCCATTAGGTGCAAATGAAGTAATCACGTTCGACATCTGGAGAACAGAAAATGGAAAAATAGTAGAGCACTGGGATGCTGTTACACCCAAAGTTAAGGAAACAGCTAATGGACGATCCCAAATTGATGGGGAGACTATAATAACCGATTTGGATAAAACAGATGCGAACAAAGCCCTGGTTAAAAAATTAGTAGATGAAGTATTCATTGGTGGAGATCCTTCTAATATAACCGACTATATCAGTACAGAACAATATAACCAACATAACCCAATGGTAAAAGATGGTCTTTCAGGGCTTTCCGAAGCAATACAATACTTGACTTCCCAAAATAATATGTTCAAGTATTACAAAGTTCATAAATTACTTGGCCAAGGAAATTTTGTTCTGATACAAGTGGAAGGTGAATGGAACCAAAAACCCTATATATTTTATGATTTGTTTAGAGTAAAGGATGGTAAAGTAGTGGAGCACTGGGATGTTGTAAATGAAATACCTGAAAAAATGGCTCATAACAATGGTGTCTTTTAATAGATAAAAGAGGCAGTCAAATAGAATTTTGATGAAGATAACCTGATGACAAAAAGGTACGCCTTTATCAGTAATATTTAAATAATAAAAAAAATTAAACGAATAAACATGAAAGTAACAATTATTGGAGCTGGTGGAAACATTGGGCAAAGAATCGTAAAAGAAGCAGCGGCAAGAAATCACGAACTGCAACTCATAAGCTCAAAAGACAAAACCTTTTTTGGTTTAGACAATGTAAACATCCAGAAAGCAGATATTTTTAAAACAAATGAGTTAGCTGAATTATTAAAAGGAAGCGATGTGGTGATAAGTGCTTATTCACCGCCACAAGACAACACCGATTTGATTGTAGATGCTTCAAAATCATTGGTTGAAGCTGCAAAAAAAGCAAATACACGATTAATTTCTGTTGGTGGGGCAGGAGTTTAAAAGTAAGCGAAGATTTGCTTTTGGTAGATGCATCAACTTTTCCTGCAGATTATAAATCTATTGCCATTTCACACCAAAAGGCATTAGAAGAAGTCTATTTGAACGAATCGCATTTGAATTGGACCAATGTATCTCCTTCGGCTTATATTTACGAAGGCGAACGTACCAACAAATTCAGACTTGGCGGGGATTATTTGTTGGCAAATGAAAGAGGGGAGAGCGCTATTTCTATGGAGGATTTTGCTGTTGGGATTCTAAATGAGGTTGAAAATTCGGCGTATTCAAAAAAGCGTTTTACTATAGGATACTAGTAGTTAAGTGCACATTATATTATAGCATTGTAAACGGTTCTTGTGGAAACTAGAACCATAATTATTTAACGTATTATACCAATTTAATTTTAAAATGTCGTGTTCAAGGCGTAGTTATTTTTTATTCGCTAAGTTCTAAAAAGAATATGGTTTAAGGCTATATTTTTAAATTCCATCCATGTAGTATTAGATGCAAAATAATCACTTTTGAAGAATTACTGGTCATTTTTATGACCACACATAATCCTACACTTATTAACCAGCAAGGCGTAGATAAGGGCACGCAATACCAGGTCTATAGTTTTTTATGAAGACATAAAAGAGAAAGTAACTATCGATTTATTCATCAAGGAGTTGCAACCGTATTTTGACAAACCCACAGTAACAGAAGTCAAAAAATTTGAACGTTTTTTTTAAAGCCAAAGATAGGCATCAACAATATTATCGACTCAATAAATGATTGGGGTATTGCACAGCAGTAATTGAACCAAAACTCGTAAAATTTAGAAAACAATATACTGATAAATTAAACCTTGTCTCATAAAACAAACCACTAAAAGTGAACCAAATGAAAATCATATTCCTTCTCCTTATAAGTACATTATTTAGCATACCAACAGTGGCTCAAATAGATGGGCACCTTACACCTAAAAAGAGAACTATAGCGAGTAGCCTTTCTAAACAAGAACAAAACACTGCAGCACTTTATGCAAAAGTATTGCCATCTGTCGTTACTATTTTTACCCGCTCACAAACAGCAACGGATAAAGGTATTCAACAAAGTGAGGGTTTAGGTTCTGGGGTGTTAATATCTGGAGATTGCCACATACTTACGGCAGCACACGTGGTCGCTGGCAATTCAGAAATTATGGTAAAGACGTTAGATGGAAAAATGCGTAAAGCAACCATTCTCTTTAGTGAGCAAAGCGCAGATATTGCATTGCTTAAACTTGATGTGCCAGACGCTACTTTACTTCACGCAACTTTAGGAGACTCAGATAAGCTAGCAGTAGGACAAAATATATATGCTATTGGGAGTCCGTATGGTATGGAAAACTCATATTCGTCAGGGATTATTTCTGCCTTTAGAGGTTTTGATAAAATTTATGACGGCACGGTTCAAGTTGAGTTTATACAGACAGATGCAGCCATTAACTCAGGAAATAGTGGTGGTCCATTATTTAACTCAAAAGGAGAAGTGGTAGGCATTGCTTCTAGTATTCTTACAGTGTCTGGAGGTTTTCAAGGTATCGGGATGGCAGTGACGATTAATACAGCAAAAGATGTACTCGCCTTTGAGAACAGACCCTGGGTGGGCGTAGACGGAATAATTATACAGAAAGAAGAATTTGCACAAGTGTTTAATATGAATCTAGAAGGTGGTGTCATTATTCAAAGTATTGCAAAAGGAAGTCCGGCAGATAAAGCAGGATTGCGAGCAGGCTTTATAAAAACAACTATTAATGGTCGTAACTTTTTGCTGGGTGGTGATATTATTACATCTATAAACGACCATAAAACGTGTCATGCAGACTGTCTAGTTGCTGCAAGAGCAGATCTGTTAAATAAGGAAACACTCGTGATTTCTTATTTGCGTGCTGGTAAAAGTCATACTGTGACATTAAATGTATCTGAAACTAGAAAAAACTTTTTAAGTAACTTATAACACAATATCGTTCATTATGAAACTAGCCATACCAATTGGACTCACCTTATTATTTTTATTTTTTTCGCTTAAAGCGAAAGCACAAAACCAACTACCAAGTAAAGAGGTGTCATATACATTTTACGCTATAGGAAATGCTGCTGAAAACACGAATCCTAATAATTTAGAAACCGTTTTGTCAGGCTTAAAAAGTACGTTTCAAAACAACTCAGACAACAGCACTTTATTATTTTTAGGTAATAAGGTGGATGCTGAAGAACTTGCCAAAAAAGAAAATAATGAAATACTAGAACTACAAACAAGCCTTACAAGTAATTTTAAAGGAAAGCGCGTTTTTATTCCGGGAAATAAAGATTGGTTAGCAGGTCCAGAAGGAGTAAGACTACAGGAAAAGATAATTGACAAAGCTGTTGGTAAAAACAGCTTTCAACCAGAAAAAGGATGTCCACTTGAGCGTATTAAGATAAATGATGAAGTAGACTTGGTCGTAGTTGATTCGCAATGGGTGCTTATGGATTGGGATGCGTACCCAACTCTTAACGAAGATTGTGATATAAAATCAAAAGAAGAATTTTATGTGGAGTTAGAAAGTACCATTAAAAAAAGTGAAGGAAAAACGGTAATCCTTGCAATGCACCACCCAGTAGAAAGTTTGGGGAAATATGGTTCGCAGTTTAGCTTTGGGGTCAACCCACAAGATGTAAGTAATGTACACTATGAACAATTGAGTAATAGAGTAATTACGATTGCTAGACAAACAAGAAATGTAATTTTATTAAGTGCGCACGATACTAATTTACAATATTTTGATATCAAAGGAATTCCAAATATCATAAGTGGTTCAGGTAGTAATACCTCTAAGGCCAGAAAAAGTAAAGATGGTTTTAGTAGTAACAGGTTAGGGTTTTCAAAAATCACACAATTTAAAGATGGTTCCGTCTGGGTTAGTTTTTATGATGTATCAAACAACTTTTCTGAGGAAGTATTCTCAAAAGAAATAAAACGTGCAGATAGTCAATACTCGCAACAAAATTACAATGAATACAATAGTCCAGAGTATGTGTCAAAATCTATCTATACTGAAGAAGAACTTAAGCGTAGTGGACTATATAAAGCTCTTTGGGGCGAACATTATAGAGATGATTATTCAACTAACATCAAAATAAAAACTGCTTTATTAGATACCCTGTACGGAGGTCTAAAACCATTACGAAAAGGCGGTGGACACCAAACCAATTCTATACGTCTTGTAGATGATAATGGAAGGCAATATGCTATGCGCTCTGCTAAGAAAAGTGCACTACGATTTATTCAATATTTCCTTTTTAAAACAGAATATCTTGAAGCAGATGTAGCGCAAACCTATTTTATACAATTACTTCAAGATTATTGGACAACTGCAAATCCGTATGGGGTATTAACCATAGGAGATTTAGCAGATGCGGTAGGTATATTACACCCAAATCCAAAGTTGTATTACATCCCAAAGCAGGAGGCACTAGGAGTTTACAATAAGAATTACGGCGATAAAGTTTATTTTATCGAAGAGCGTTTGTCTGATGGTCAAGAAGATGTCGCTTCATTAGGTAGTGGAGATAAAATTATAGGCACATTGGAACTTTTTGAAAAATTGAGACATAAAGAAAATCTAACTATTAACGAGCGGTTATACATCAGAACTCGAATTTTTGATAACCTTATAGGTGATTGGGACAGACACGCAGATCAATGGAAATGGAGCGAGACTAAAAATGAGGACGGTAAAATGAATTACAGCCCCATCCCAAGAGACCGCGACCAAGTATATTCAGATTTTGATGGATTCATTCTAGGTGCATTAACCACCCTAACACCCCCCTTACGTTTTATGCAGCGCTATGATGGCGATTATAATCACGTAAAATGGTATAATGATGCTGGCGATGATGTAGACTTGGCAGTGTTAAAAAATCACACAAAACAAGACTGGATAGAAGAAGCACAGTTTATTAAAGCAAATATCACAGAGGATATTATAGAAAAAGCCTTTTTAAATTTGCCTCCAGAGATTGACCAGTCTAAAGTTATCCGTGTAAAAGAAGCACTTAAGGGAAGACTTGCAAATATTAAAGAGAATGCAATAGATGTTTATCAATACCTTGCTAGATGTATCCTTATTACAGGGACAGATAAAGACGATTTATTTACTATAACTCGGATGCCAGATGGCAAAACTCATGTTTTAGGACAACGCAATATAAAGGGGCAAAAAGGACTGGTGTTTTGGGATGTCACCTATGATAGAAATGACACAAAAGAAATCTGGATATACGGTCTTGCGGACAATGATAATTTTATAGTAGATGGAAAAGGGAATAGAAATATTCATATAAAAATAATAGGAGGAAATGGTAATGATACATACGAAATTCTTAACAGAAAAAATGTAAAAGTATACGACCATAAAAAAGAGAAGAACACATTTACAACACCCGTTTCTAAAACGCTTTCTGATAATTATGATTTAAACACCTATTATTATAAAAAACACCGTATGGATATAAGCAACTTTAAGCCCTTGATAGGTTTTGACCCAGACGATGGATTTGGATTAGGTCTACTATTTAATTATCAAAAAAATTCACTAGTTCGTAATCCATTTACAGATGAGCACCACATAGGACTTACGTATTTTTATGAAACTAGTAGTGTAGATGCTACCTATTCAGGTGAATTTGCTTTCATTTTTGACAATGTTAATTTAGGATTAGAAGCCAGCTTTAAGAGTCCTAATTATACTGATAATTTTTTCGGTTTAGGTAATGAAACTGTAAATTTTGATGACGATTTAGGCATAGATTTTAACCGCGTGCGTACGAGAGAACTTTCATTTGCACCGTATTTAATTTTTAGAAGATATCAAGGAAGCGAGATTATAATAGGTGTACGCTACGATGATTATGAAATTGAAAATACTCCAGGACGTTTTATTTCACAAGCCCCTATAAATCCAGAAAAATTTGAGGGGCAAAGTTTCGGAACTATTGAAGCCTCTTATGAGTACGATAACCTTAAAGGTGCAGTGGTATCAAAAGCCGGTTTAGGCTTTAAGTTAACTACGGGATACACCAGTAATCTAGACAACAGTAATAGTTTTGGCTATCTCATTCCAGAAGCTCGTATTGCAACAAAATTAGATAATCGCGGCACGTTAATTCTGGCTTCAAAAGTAAAAGGTCATATTAATTTAAGTAATGAATTCGAATTTTATCAAGGGGCTACTATTGGCGGAAACGATGGTTTAAGAGGATTTAGAAACGAACGTTTTACAGGAAAACAATCGTTTTACCACAGCACAGATGTAAGAGTACTACTAGGAAGACTGCGTAACGGGATTATACCTATATCTGTAGGCGCTTATGGAGGCTTTGATTATGGTCGTGTGTGGTTTCCTAATGAAAATTCTAATGAGTGGCACACATCACCAGGCGGCGGGTTTTATTTTAAAATTGGTGGTTTTACTGCATTTAATCTCGCTTATTTTGATTCTGATGATGGTGGTCGTATAACCTTTGGTTTGAGCTTACCATTTTAAAAATAAATACTATGGGAATATATGCAATTTCAAATCAAAAGATCGAAACCGAAGTACATAAGATTATTCAGTACCTCGCTGCTGCGGGCAATAGCTTTCTTCCCAGGAAACAGGACGATAGCCATACTAATTTACAATCATTAACGAGTTGTGGCTGTCTTACCACACGACCACTCAACAAAAATGGAGATGTACTAGCTTTTAGCTATTCTTCATTTACGTTAGAATGGTGGATTTATCAAGGAGACAAAATTAAATTATCTCTGGACGGCACAACCCACCACGACATTGTAAAATGGATAACAGAAAGAACCAAAGCAAACGGAATCACAAAACCGTATAAAACTCAAATGCACTACGAGTTACCTTATAATCAAGTAGATGAGTATTACACCTTTCACTTAGAAAACAAGCCTCGTTTAAATGAAATAATGCACTATAGGATTCTAGCGCATCTTGCGCTAGAAGACACCTTGCAAGAGCTCAAACCACATACCGAAATTAGAGTATGGCCACATCACTTTGATATTGCCTCGCTGTACACCATTAATAAAAGTAAAAAGCACATCATTGGTTTAGGGATGTCTATTCCAGATAGCACAAATAATGGCTTTTATCTTTACGTAAAAGGATATGCTGGCGAGCAGGTAATAGATGTTTCTGGAGTGAGTGACTTGCACTACGGTAATTGGGATACCACATTTAATGGCGCTATTATGCCACTGGATGAGAACACCACAATTAAAAAGGCACAGCATTTTTTTATGCAAGCGATACAACTCATAAAAACCGAAGGTAAATTTTGAGCAAGGTCTTCCCTATTATGGTTAAAATTCTTTTTACGCTTTCGCGAAAGCGTAACTATTATAAATACGATGCAAACAATTAAACTTTTTGGAATAGCAAATTGTCACAAGACGCAGTTTTACAAACAACGCCTTATGGATGATAATATACCTTTTGATTTTTATGACATAGAAGAAAATCCTATGCATAAAGAGCTGTTGTCATTTTATTATTCTAAAGGGCAAACGCATTTTCCAACATTAGTCATTGGAGATAAAATCTTAAGAAATCCGACAGACAAGGCTATCCAAAAACAAATCCTCAGCGCAAGTATCGACCAATTAGATGAGGGGTATTCGGAAGTAATTTATCAAGGTAGTACCTATACTGTCACCAAAGAAAATTTTAATGATGGAAAAAGTATAAAAGTATTTGCACAAAGTTTGAGCAGCAATGATTTTATTTCTTTCAATATGTATCATACCAAAGCAGGTACGCTACTAAAACCTTGCGAAATGCCAGAAAAAAAAGTGATACACTTTTTAAAGCAATTTCAAAATATAAATGGACGTACGCTTTCGCGAAAGCAAGTCTAGGAGATGTACGACCAATAGGGAGTAAAGGGTAAAAAAGGAAAGATGTACAATCATTTCAGAAATTTGGATATTTCAACCACTGTACTAAACTCATAATTTTGTCTCATCAAGAATTACTAATCAATACGCAAAAACAATGAACAGATTAAAATTATATGGTGCAGATTGGTGTCCAGACTGTCGCAGAGCAAAAACTTATTTAAAGGAAAACAATATCAACTTTGAATTTATAGATGTAGATTTAGACGAAAGTGCTACACGTCTTGTAGAGAAAATTAATAATGGCAAACGTATCATTCCAACGTTAGACCTTAATGGAAAAACATTTACAAACCCAACCAACGCAGAGCTTGCAGATGCCTTGGGAATAAATGATACTGGTGTGGTACAATTATTTGGTGCAG
This sequence comes from uncultured Flavobacteriaceae bacterium, assembly GCA_964353005.1. Taxonomy (GTDB): domain Bacteria; phylum Bacteroidota; class Bacteroidia; order Flavobacteriales; family Flavobacteriaceae; genus Aquimarina. The sequence goes on from CAYGUC010000052.1 coordinate 29,618, forward strand.
ACTGGTGTCCAGATTGTCGCAGAGCAAAAAACTATTTAGCAGACAATGATGTCAATTTTCAATTTATAGATGTAGATAAGCACGATTGGGCTACCAATGAAGTAGAAAAAATCAATAATGGAAAGAGAATTATTCCAACAATTTTAATAGATGGAAAAGCACACACAAATCCAGAAAACGTAACACTTAAAGAGTTACTAGATATCGATGTAAAGAAAGAGCACAAAGTGTATGATGTTATTATCATAGGTGGTGGCGCAGCAGGATTAACCACATCTATTTACGCACAACGCGACCGTTTTGACACCATCATTCTTGAAAAGAAAACTATAGGCGGGAATGCTTTTTTAACAGAAACTATTGAAAACTATCCTGGTTTTACCAATATCTCTGGTCCAGATTTAATGGATAAAATGGAAGAACAAGCACCTACATACGGAGCAACTATCGCCACAGGCGTAGATGTAGAATCTATTGAAAAGAAAGATAGTAAATTCTACGTAAAATCTGCTACTGAAACCTATATAGGTCGCAGCGTAGTCGCCGCAACAGGTTCAACATATAGAAGATTACACATTCCTGGAGAATCAGAACTTATAGGCTCTGGTGTGCATTTTTGTGCTACCTGTGATGGTGCTTTTTATAGAGACAGAACAGTTGTTGTCGTAGGTGGCGGGAACAGCGCACTGGAAGAAGGAATTTTCTTATCCAGTTTTGTAAAAGAAGTAAAAATTGTACACCGTTCTGAAGAATTTACAGCATCACCTACATATATCGAGAAGTTACCAGAAATGAAGAACGTCACGACCTATATGAACAAAACATCTACAGAATTTGTAGCAGATGAGAATGGATTATTTAAAGCCTTAAAAGTAAAAGATAATGCCACAGGTGAGGAAGAACTAATAACGGGCGATGGAACATTCATTTTTATAGGATTGATACCAAATACCAAACTATTTACAAATATTGTAGACCTGAACGAGCAAGGGTTTATAACAACCACAGGTCTTGCAAAAACCTCAGTAGATGGAATTTTTGCGGCGGGCGATAATCGTGAAGGTGCTATCGCTCAAGTAGCAGCCGCCACAGGCGAAGGTGTCTTAGCAAGTTATGGACTTAAAGCATACTTAAAACAATAAGCGATGCAAGAATGGTATATACCTATAACGATTTTGCCAGGGATTTGCTTGCTCATTCTATCATCATCTAATATAATGATAGACCTGAGTAGGGAAATAAAATCACTGATTACAGATAATGAGGAAGAATCCCTACTCATAGAACGTAAGTTAAAACAATTAAAACTCATTAATGGCGCGATGGCATTCTTGTATTTGTCTGTTGCTTCTTTTGTGCTTTCTGCTTTGCTTTCTGGATTAAGTTCTCAATCTGGCATTAAGTTTACGATACATATTTATGCGCTTTTTACAGGAATTATTTTTTCTCTCATGGCACTTTTCAGCTTAATGATATATTCCTTTAGAGCGGTTAAGCTACGACAAGACCAATACCATAAAAAGTGCTAATTATTTCTTAGGAAATAGGAATTAAACAAACCACTAGAAATGAATTCAAAACTTAAAATAAAAAACAGAAAAGGATACCACCTTCACACTGTATTAGAATTACCATTGCAACAAAAACCTACGGCTTATGCCATTTTTGCACATTGTTTTACGTGTAGTAGTAATCTTAATGCAGTAAGAAATGTAAGTAAAGCATTAACAGATTATGGCTTTGCAGTTGTTCGGTTTGATTTTACGGGACTTGGACGTAGCGAGGGTACTTTTGCCGAAAGTCACTTTGCGGCTAATGTAGAAGACTTAATAGATGTACACCAATATATTAAAGATAATTACCAAGCACCGTCATTACTTATAGGTCACTCATTAGGAGGTGCCGCTTCTATAGTAGCTGCATCTCAACTAGATGATATAAAAGCGCTAGTAACCATAGGTACACCATCAAACATAGAACATACAGCACAACATTTTATAAGTCAGATCAATGAAAATTCAGAAGAAAGCACGTATAATGTAAACATAGGCGGAAGACCATTTGTTATTAATGATGAGTTTATTGATAATTTTAAAAAGACAAAAATTACTGATATTATGAAGGGACTTAAAATTCCCTATCTCAATCTTCACTCGCCCATTGACCGGATTGTAAGTATACATAATGCACTCGAGCTTTTTACAGCTGCTAAGCATCCTAGGAGCTTTGTGAGCTTAGATGATGCAGACCATTTACTAACCAGAAAAGAGGATAGTTTGTACGTAGGGGAAATAATAGGTTCTTGGGTAGAAAAGTATTTTCCAAAGGAAGAAGACCTATTATTAGACACAGGTGAAGACCAACTCGTGGCACATCTTAATCTATTAGAAGATAATTTTACTACGCATTTACAAACTAGAAATCATTCATTTATCTCAGATGAGCCCAGCACCATAGGAGGAGATAATTTTGGCCCTACTCCTTATCAGTATTTAACCGCAGCCATTGCGGCGTGTACCACAATGACCTTAAAAATGTATGCCAATAGAAAAAAATGGGACTTGCAAGAGGTCTTTGTGTATATATCACACGCTAGAATTCATAGCGATGACTTACGATTGGATGTAGAAAAGTCTGGTTATTTAGACCATATCTCTAAAAAACTCAAATTTGTGGGTGACTTGGACGATGCTCAGAAAAAACGTTTAAAAGAAATTGCCTCAAAATGTCCCGTACATAAAACGGTAGCAAGTCAAGTGGTTTTTGATACACAAATCATTTCATAAATTTTAAGTACAAAGTAAAAGCACCACTCACAAATCCTTGATTAACAAACTAACACACCGTGTAAAACGTATGGATGACATAAAAAATAAAAATATAGAACGCTACAGAGACCGTGATTTAGACTGGCTCGCATTTAATGAAAGAGTGCTTCAAGAAATAGAAGACACCTCAAACCCTGTATACGAGCGGCTAAAGTTTCTAGCTATTTTTTCATCCAATCTTGATGAGTTCTTCAAAGTAAGAGTATCAAAATTACGACAGGTTCGTAAGTTAAAAAAGACCCTTAGAAAACCTTTAGCCTTAAAACCAAATAGGCTTTTAAAAGAAATTTTAATTGAGGTAGACAAGCAACAGGAACGATTTGGCAAAGTATTTAAAGAGCAAATAAAACCTACACTTCGAAACTCGAACATACTCCTTTTAGAAATAGAGGATTTTTCAGAAGCACAGCACGCTTTTGCAAAGGATTATTTTGTAAAACAGATTGCACCATCCGTTAATATATTAGATAATAAAAAATTAACAACCAATTGTTTAGAAGATGGAGAGCTCTATTTAGTGTTAAAATTTAAAGGGATAGAAGCAATCCATTTTTTGTCTGTGCCCGTAAAAGAACTCGGTAGGTTTCATAAAATACCAGCTACAAATAATTTATATTGCTATGCTTTTTTAGAAGACCTCATCAAGTTAAATGCAAGCACACTATTCCCGAAATTCAATTTAGAATCTCAATTTATCATTAAAATGTCAAAAGATGCAGAGTTGTATCTAGACGACGATTTTGAAGGTCAATGGGTGCAGCAAATCTATGATTCACTATCTAAAAGACAAAAAGGGCAACCTACAAGGTTGCTGTTTGAAAGTGATATGCCTTCCGAGATAAAAAAACAAATTCGTAAACGTTTGAGTTTAGGAAAAGCAGATATGGTTTCTGGTGGACGACATCACAATTTTAGTGATTTTTTCAGTTTTCCAAATCCCACTGCTAAGACTACACTATTTTTTGAACCTTTCCCACCGCTTGCACATAAAGCATTAAGTACCAGTAAAGATATTTTTAAGCTTATTAGAAAAAAAGACCAAATTGTACATTTTCCCTATCAAAGTTTTGGACATCTAGAAGATTGGGTGGTGCAAGCCAGTGAAGATACTACTGTGGTTTCTATACAAATTTCACTGTACCGTATCGCTACAGATTCACGTTTAACAACAGCACTTTTAACGGCATTAAAAAATGAGAAAAAAGTAACCATTTTTGTGGAAGCAAAAGCGCGTTTTGATGAAGAAAACAATCTTAAATGGGGAAAAATCTTTGAGGAAAAAGGAGCGCAAGTGTTTTATAGCTTTCAAAATATTAAGGTACACTCTAAGATATTATTGATACAACGACTAGAAAAAAACAAAGCTGTTCACTATGCCTACATAGGTACAGGGAATTTTAATGCTAAAACTTCAAAAATTTACGCAGACCACGGACTTTTCACTACTAACAAGGCTATTACAAAAGATTTAATACAAGTATTTAAAGTACTTAAAAGAGAAATTGTACAACCTCAATTAAAAACACTATTAGTATCACCATTTAATAATCGTGCTTCCTTAAACGATTTAATTCAATTTGAAATAGACCAGTCAAAAAAAGGATTACCCTCAGGCATTACCCTTAAAATGAACGCTCTTGAAGACAAAAAAATGATTGACAGCTTATACAAAGCAAGTAATGCTGGTGTAAAAGTTAAACTTATCGTAAGAGGCTTTAGTTGTATAAGACCTAATCTACCAGGATTAAGTGACAATATAAGTGTCTTAAGTATTGTAGATAGATACTTAGAGCATAGCAGGATTTTTCTGTTTCATAATCAGGGAAATGAGAAAATGTTTATGGGTAGCGCAGACTGGATGACCAGAAATTTAGACAAGCGTATTGAAGTTGTTACTCCTATTTTAGATAAAAAGGTTTTTCAAGAATTAAAACATATCTTAAACCTACAGCTTACCGATACTATAAAAGCCAGAACAAGAGACGCGTATGGAACTAATAATTATGTAGAACAAACTGAAGAAAAACAACCGCTGCGCTCACAATATGCCATATATAAGTATTTAAAAAGCAGATTAGGGTAAACTATACAACAGGTCTGTTAGAATTAGGTGGATTTAAAAAAAAGGTAGACATTCATATCTAACCCGTCGCTCTTGGAGAAGATGCTTACCGCCTTTTTTAATATA
>CAYGUC010000053.1:0-32631 GCA_964353005.1 uncultured Flavobacteriaceae bacterium
AATATCGAGGGTTGCAACCCTCGATATTTTTTAATTACACACTTCGTGGCTTAGTTCCATTTTTACAACCAGATTTGATTAATCTTTCTGTAGCAATATAAGAAGATTGCAAATCGTTAATAACAACTTTATCGCAATAGACCTTATCTGTCACCCTATCAAACATTAATATAGGCAATCCTTTACCTATAACACTTCGTAAATGCTTGTAGTTTTCTTTTACAAAAGTCTCTTTAGATATCGATACAATAAACCCATCAACACTCCCATTTGCTAGCATTTCAATACTTTTTACTTCCTTTTCAAAAGATTCATCGGAGATACAGGTAATAATATTGTATCCTTTTTCTGTTGCTTCTTTTTCAATACCAGATAAAACTTTGGCAAAAAAATGTGCCAAAATATTAGGAATGATCACTCCTATAGCTCTTGTCTTTCTCTCTTTTAGGTTTTTGGCAGTTATGTTTGGTTCTATAGCTGTAAAATTCTGCCAGCTTTTTGATTTTATTTTTGGTCTTTATACTAATCTCTGGATTATCGGCTAATGCTTTTGATACGGTAGAGATCGAAAAATTAGACAATTCTGCAAGTTTTTTTAATGTCATTATTTGATTACTCATATGTCACTTTTTATCTACCAGCAAAAGAAAATTATTGAATAGTTTAATGCAGCATTGATAAGGATTTTAAAGTTTTCGCTGCTTGTTCTGCCGTAATATCACGTTGTGGATCAGCAAACATCTCATAACCAACCATAAACTTTTTCACGGTTGCTGATCTTAACAACGGAGGATAAAAACACATATGAAAATGCCATTCTTCATGAAGATCTCCATCTGTTGGAGCTTGATGAATTCCTGCTGAATATGGAAAACTACAATTGAATAGATTATCGTATTTAATTGTTAAATCCTTAATTATTTGCGCAAACGAAGCTATCTCATCTTCATTTAGCTCTTTAATACTTCGTTTATGTTCTTTTGGTAATATCATAGCTTCATAAGGCCAAATTGCCCAATATGGTACCAGAGAAACGAAGTGATCATTTTCTGAAATTATTCTCTCCTTAGCTTCTAATTCTTGTGTTAAGTAGGCTTGTAATAAACTTTGATTCTTATCAAGCCAATACTTCTTCATTTGCTCTGTTTTCTTAGAAACTTCTAATGGAATAGACTCCTGAGCCCATATTTGGCCATGAGGATGTGGATTACTACATCCCATTATATCTCCTTTATTTTCAAATATCTGAATATGATTAATATATGACACCTCACTTAATTCCTCATATTCTCTTTTCCATAGCTTAACAACATTCTGAATCTCTTCTACCTTCATTATAGGTAATGTCAAAGAATGATCAGGAGAAAAGCAAACTACTTTACATATACCTTTTTCGGAAACTCCTTGAAGAAGTCCATCTGTAAAAACCTCTTTTGGAGTTTCAGACAACAGCGCAGAAAAGTCATTTACAAAACTATATGGTCCATTATTTTGCGGATTCGTAGCTCCACTTGCTCTGGTATTTCCTGGGCACAGATAGCAATTAGGATCATAAGAAGGTCTATTGGCTATGGATTGTTTTTCTTCTTTTCCTTGCCATGGCCTTTTGGTACGATGAGGAGATACTAAAACCCATTCTCCTGTTAGTATGTTATATCTTCTATGAGGATTTTCGTTAATCATGTGATATCTTTTTTAACTTGCTATGATACTTTAGACTCTGTAAATTCAATACTTGTTCCTTTGCTTGGCACTACCTGGAAAGCATCTAAATCGATATTAAATCGTTCTTTATATGCTAAACCTACTTCTTCTTTATACGCATTGATGTAATCTTTATGTACTATATTTACCGTACATCCTCCAAAACCTCCACCCATCATTCTGGATCCTATTACATATTCTTTTTCTTTGGAGAAATCCACTAAAAAATCTAATTCATCACAACTAACTTCGTACTTATATCTAATGCCATCATGACATTGATATAAAAGATTTCCAAATTCATTTAGCTTGTTATTTTTTAGAAACTCTGCAGCTGCTAAAACTCTTTTATTTTCTTGGATAATATATTGGCATCTTTGGAAAACAGTTTGACTTACTTCATCTTTTACCTCTTCTAACATATCTAAATTAACATCTCTAAGAGATGAAACATGTGGATACCTTTTTTTAATAAAAGCTACTCCTTCCTCACATTGTTGTCGTCTTACGTTATACTTGCTAGTAGCCAGATTATGTACTACATTGGTATTTAGAATTAGTATTTTATAATCCACCAAATCAATTGGAATTAAATTGTGTTCTAGAGATTGGCAATCTAGAAATAGAATTTTGTTTGTTTCACTAAAAACAGAAGCATACTGATCCATTATACCGCATTTAGTACCAACATATTCATGCTCCGCATCTCTACTTAATACAGTAATGTCTTTTTTGGAAAGCCCCAACTCAAACAAAGAATTTACACCGTAGGCAAGACCACACTCTAGAGCGGCAGATGAACTTAATCCAGAACCAATTGCTAATTCACTAGAAAAGAAACAATCAAAACCTTGAATCTTATCTGATCTTTTAGATAGTTGATGTAATACACCTAAAATATAATTTTCCCAATTTTCTGTACTAGGCAAAATACTATTTAGATCTACTCTTAAGGATTTATTATAATTTCTACTGTAGAAATTACAAATATCCGCTGTTCCATTTTTTTTAAACTCAAAACGTATTTTTTTATCAATGGCAGTAGGAAGTACAAAACCATTATTATAATCCGTATGACCCCCCATAAAATTTATTCTCCCTGGAGAAGATACTATGAGCTCTGGGATAAATGTATTTTCTTTGTTCATTATTAAAACCATTATTTATAACAAAAATAATAAATGTAATTATTACATTTATTATTTTTTAAAGAATATTTTATGGAGTTTGCCAAAAATCAGCAAAATAGTTGGTATGAAAATAAAGAGCAGGTATTGGTTGCTGTAGACTGTATCATCTTTGGATTTGACAATGAAACTTTAAAACTTCTTGTTTTTAAACGAGAAATACAACCTCTAAAAGGTTCGTGGTCTTTGATTGGAAGTTTTATCAGACAAAATGAAAATGCTAATCAAGCTGGTTTAAGGATCTTAAAAGATATTACGGGTCTGGAAAACATTTTTATGGAAGAGCTAAAGACTTACTCAGCAGTTGATAGAGATCCTGGAGCACGCTGTATTTCTATTGGCCAATACACTCTAATCAGAATCGATGAGAATAATAAAGAACTTGTGAATAAACATGGTGCATTTTGGTTTTCGCTAGATGAGTTGCCAGAATTAGTAATAGACCATAATCAAATGGTAAAAGATGCGCTGGATAGACTAAGAGAAAAGGCTAGATTTTCTCCAATTGGTTTTGAATTACTTCCGAAGTATTTTACTTTACCACAAATTCAAACATTATATGAACAGATTTTTCAGGAAAAACTGGATTCTCGAAACTTTAGAAAAAAAATATTGTCTCTAAACTTTTTAAAAAAAACAGAAATTAAAGATAAATCCAGTTCCAGAAAAGGAGCCTATCTATATGAGTTTGATTATGATAAGGAAACGGACCAAAATCTTATATTCAAAAAAGGAATATAGTAATACCAATTATGAATTAAAACAAGCTTTAAATGTTTTGATATAAAATTCAGATTTTACAATGCTTGTTATATTTTCTGAAGTGATTTTGTTTTTCACTATTTCATGAAGCCATTGTTTGAGATCTTCCATATTTTTAAATGTTTTATTCTTAAATCGTTCTTTTAAATAGTCGATCCTTAATAAGTGGGTTTTTGAGTTAACAAGAAAAGGTTCAGTAGTTTTGAGATTAGGTATAGATTAAGGTAAGCTTCAAAAATTAGAGAGTCAACACCTTATACTTCCCATGTAAAATGACTTCCATCAATGGGAGAATAACTCCCATATAAATACGTGTTTTTAAAAGCCTGTTAGTAATTTACTATTGGTTTTATACCATTTCTTTTTTGAATTTTTTCAAATAAGTTGTATTTTTAGGTATGGCCAAACATATCAATCTAACAGTTAGTGAAAGTATTAAAGAGCTGAAGTCTTTCCTAGCCAAACAGCCTACGATTTTAAAGCGTAGCCGTGTAAAAGCTCTATTATTAATTAAAGAAGGAAAAGTTGTCTATCCCCGTGACATTTCTAAGAAGTTAAAATATGATCGTAGAACGGTCTATAACTGGCTTAAGACCTATGAATCTCAAGGGTTGGTTGGATTGACCAAAGTTACTAGTGGAGGCAATAACACTCCAGTGCTATCCCCTGAGATTAAGCATGGTATTAAGGAAAAGCTTTCTCAACCCGATACCAACATTACCAGCTATGTTGAATTATTGGATTGGGTAAGGTCTACTTATGGAGAAGAGGTAAAATAGAAGACTCTTTACACTCATTGCCATAATCATCTGAAAAGCCGGCTAAAAGTTGCCAGAAAATCACATCACAAAAAAGATCCACAGGCTATTGAAGCCTTTAAAAAAACTACCCAATACGCTCGATGAAATTAGAACCAGTCTTGATAAAAATAAATACACTAGTGTGAACCTTTATTTTCAGGACGAATCCCGTTTTGGACTAATGACCAAACAAAAACGTGTGTTAATATCTAAAGGTATTCAACCTGTATGCAACTATCAACACAGTTATAAGTGGCTTTGGTTATGGGGATGTTTTTCTCCAATAACAGGGGATACATTTTATTGGGAAACCCCTTTGGTATCAAATGATATTTTCGAAAAATTCCTTGAAGATTTTTCTGAACAAAACCCCAAAGAACTTAAAATAATAATCATGGATAATGCAGGGTTCCATGCTTGTCAGAATGCAGCCGCTAATCTTCCATAAACATGTAAGTTTAGCCCTTTTGTAGATCTTACTTTACTGGCTTTTTGTATATCCGCTTTTTCAATAATCCAACTAAACAATGCTTCGATTGGTTGTCTTATTTTGGAGACAGCTCTTGAATATAAATCGTTTGCAGCTCTATCAAATTTTCTTAACACATCAGGCATTCCTTTTGTAGCCTTTACAGGGGTTAGCATTTCTGAATTGATCTTTCATAGTTGAAAAAAAATTTGAAGATTTATATATTTTATCTCCAAAAAATATTCGATTTTCTTTTTCAGACCAAGCTTCTTTAAATAAGGTGAGATCATTTACAGAAGCTGGTGTAAATATAATTTGCTCTGGATGTGGTAATTTGTTTGGATTACAAAATCCTAAAGCATGAAGTTTCATTCCATAATAATACAGATTCTTTGTAGAGCAGTACCCTTTATCTGTAATTTCCAGAGCAACTTTCCCAGAACGTTTTCCTGAGCAAGTGACAATAGGCATTGAATCTAATACACTCAATTTAGCTGAACATTCCTTTGGGGTAAACTCGGTTAAAAGTAAACCTACAAAAGTATTCATTACATTAGAAATCCTGTTAATTATTTGATTAAAAGCTTGATAAGACCCTAAATCCAGAAATCAACTCAATAAATATTCACTTGCAAATTGATGTATTTTATTCATTTTAAAAATCCCTTGATGATGCATTACAAATAGATAAATGGTTATAATTTCTTGATCTGTAAGTTTTGGCTCATTATTATTACTGAAACGTTGATATTCAAATTGTAAGTGTTCTTCAAATTTTTTACATACATAGTCATATATTTTCACTAATTTGTAATCCTTGTTATTGTTATTTGTGTACAAAATAATCTTGTTGAAATTGACTATTAATATACTGAAAATCAATAACTTAAACAAGCTTAATGCGTTGTTATTCAACTATTTAGACTTGTTTTTTTAGTATACAATCAACCCTTGATTGGCATTTATAACTAAAAGTAACAAGTCTTACCAAGCTTTCATATTTTCACTTTCTTTAAACAAAAATCTAATCTAAATCAATTAACTTCTTTAGGTTCATATATACGTATCCAGTCTACCCTAAAGGTGTGATTTTCCTCATTTTGGATCTCTGATTTCGAAGGAGTTCGCCCATTACAAGCGTTCCAATTTTGATCCTCGACATTAATGATAATATCCATTTCTTTATCCAAATTCATCCCATTATTAAGATAATTAAGAGGGTCGATAACACTGGTAGAAGAATTGCTTTGTGCTTGTTCCAAACTACTTACTTGATTAACTGCTTGGAATCCATTGATGGCAGTTGGCAAAGAACCATTATTAACAGATTGTGGATAGGTATACAACCAATTACTGTTAACGTCTCTACTTGCAAATGCATTATCCGAAAGTACTCTTACTTTTTCACCATCAATGTAATATTCCAGATGCTTTGGATCTCTCCAATACACCCCAATTCTTACCCATTGACCACCCCATTGATTAACTCCATTTTTTCTCCACCAACTTTCTACATCTCTTGGTTGATAATCCTGAAAAGGGTTTCTAATAAAGGTATGATGACTAAGGTGTATTCGTTCCGCTAACCATAAATTTCTATTATCTTCACCAGTCCCTCCATAAGCCTCGATAATATCAATTTCCTGTGTATCATCAGGACTTAACAACCATACATCAGAAGCTGTAACTGCATCAGCAACTCTTACTCTAGCTTCTATAAAAACTGGGTATTTTACTCTTGTTGTAGAAGTTATACAACCTGCTCTAGTAGTAGGTAAAGTCCAAGTTTCTGCAACTCCATTTACATCGCAGTCTACCTCAAAAGATTTCGTTTCTCCTGTGACTCTTGTAGCCTTGATTTGAAGATCTCCATCTCCAACAGAAACATTTTCCCTAACCCACTTAGTAGGACCTGGCCCTTCCCAATTATTGTGATAAAAATTAGTCCATTTTCCTTCAAATGTTGCTGCGCTTGGCGTAGCAGTAAAATCGTAATTAAAATCATCCGAAGCTTCCTGATTTAATTTCCAAAACTTGCCTTCTCCTGCTTCCGCAGGAATATCTACACCTTCCCAATCGAATCCTTGATCATCAGGATCCATTACAACAACATCAGGATCAGGGTCGGGATCAGTAATGGTTACAGAATTCCCAATATCATTTCCATTAGAACAGGATTTTAATGATATAAATACACTACAAAGTAATAAAATCGATATTTTCATTTTCATAACATTAAGCTTTTAGTTCTATAAAATTTGTAGGGTTTTAAAAGCGTATTTTTAATATTTTAAAACGTATTATTCAGTTTACTTATCTTCTAATTTCCAAGTTCTCACCCAGTCAATTCTCATGGTGTTTATAGCATCATCCCCTAAATCAGACTTTGGAGGAAGCCCTCCTAACCAATCAGCTTCATTAGTCCACAAATCAAAAATTATCTCTAAATCTCTGGTAAAAACACGATTTGGAAAGTTTTCTCCTGTTTCATGGTTTCCAACTACAACACTTCCTGCAGGTTCTCCATCCAAATAAAATTGAACATCTTTATTATCCTTCCACCATACTCCAATGATATGATATTCCTCGTTCCATCTAATACCTTTTAGAGGATTGGTATCCGACAAATTATTATTATTATAATTTCCTTTATTTCTAATAGTAACTGGAGTCAAATTTGAATCAGCATGAAAATACTGAGAGTTCATAGTTGTTGGAAAGTCTGGCTGACAGTTACAAGAAGGTTTAGAATTGTTTTCTATAATATCAATTTCGTCTCTATCAGAAATATCACCATTGTTTAACCAATAGGTATTATATGCAGATATATGAGCTGTTTTTATCCTAGCTTCAGTATACATAGGATAGCTTATTTTCTCTCTGGAATGTATTCTTGCCGTTTGAAACCACCTTTGCTCTGGATTAGATTCGTTAAGAGTAGCTTTTATCCATAACTTACCGTTGGCAACACCAGAATTCTCATTAGAATTAGACATGAAAACTGGTACACTGTAGTTCCAAGTGGACTTAAACCACTTATTAGCATTCCAGACATCAAATTCATCAGACATTGTTTCCATTTTTACCCACTTTTTGTCAAGAGGTGTTGTATCATCAATAGACACAAAAGAAGGTAAATCAGGATCTATATTATTAAAGTCATCTACTGTTGGAACAAAAGGATTAATGGTGATGTTTACACTAGCTGTAGCCTCATCTCCATCTGCGTCTGTAATAATATATGTAAATCGATCCGTTCCGTCATAATTGTAATTGGGAATATATTCAAATATACCATCACTAATTTCTGTAATAGCACCATTGGATGGTTCTGTAGATATACTATAATCATCTCCATCTCCACTATTTTCTCCAATAATATCATTTGCAGAAACATTGATTCTATTTGCTTCTCCTGAACTACTATCTTCTTCAACTGTTAAACTATCATTTACAGCTACAGGCTCGCTATCCATTGAATCTGTATCAGATCCTGAGTCTTCTGTTGAACACTTAACCATCATAAGGCTTAGTGCAACTACTGGCACAATTATTAAATTTGGATTCAAAAACAATTTTTTAAACATTTTCCTTTTCTTTTTAATTAATTCAACTTTTTAATTTTACTCAATTCAGTTTATTGGTTCACATATTCTTCTAAATCATTAATTTACAATTTTATAGATGAATTACTTATATTTTTTCCTACTTTTAATAAGCTATTTATTTTTTGATCAGACACTGTAAGTTGCTCTCCATTTCTCCATGTTATTTGAATTTTCTTTATGTTTTTAACATTTCCTAAACCAAAATGAACAATATTCAGAAGACCTTGAGAATGGACTTCTCCAGAAGAACCTATTAGTTTTGTATACCTTCCATTCTCTGTTTCTAAAGTAATTTTGGTAAACAACAGATCTACATTTTCTTTCGGACTATATCCAACTCGAACTAAAGAGTAAGCATTAGAAGATTCTGTATTATTTTTATACAAATACCATTTCCCAGGGTTATCGCTCCCGTTAAGAAGATCTAAACGACCATCCAGATCAAAATCAAATGCTTGTCCCATATCTCCATGACCTTCATCGTTGATATCATGTGCACCGTGACACGTAGTTTTTTCAAACCCACCTTTGCCATTGTTTATTAATAACCAGTCGGCAACACAAGATTTCAAATACCCAAATCGATAGACAAAAATATCTTGATATCCATCATTATTAAAATCTCCAGTAGTAACACCTTGGTGATTTCCTCCTAAAGGAATCTTCCATTTTTCGGACACATCTGTAAAACGGTCTCCATCGTTTCTTAGCAGTATATCTTGTTTATTTCTATTATTAGGTATAAAATCAGGCGTTACACTATCTACACCACTTAAGGAAATTCGAATTCCCCAATATATATTATCATCCTTAACCCATTCACATTTCCATTGATTGTTGCCTAAATACCATCCATTTTTAGTTCTGATTTTTGGCCATCCTTTTGCATCATTCGGAGATAACTTGAGACTATTATATTTTGGCTTAAATTCTTTTTTTTCTTCTCCAACATAAACAGGAAAACCACCTTCATATCCTCGAAACCAATTAAACATACCCGAAATAATGATATCTCTATTTGCTTTAAAAGACAAACTCCTCCTACCTTTGCTTCCTTCTTCTCTAATATCCAATCTTTTTGTATTTCGATCAAAATCCAGAGATTTATTTGCTATTTCGTAATATGTTTTACCCCGAGAAATATAAAAGTCCATATCGCCATCATTATCAATATCCAGATCTGCAACAGCCATAACAAAATCTCTTGGCATTTTTTCTCCTATATACTGATCTGTAACTTCTCGGAATGAAAAATCTGCATTTCCCAACCATATCGACAACTGTGGATAAAACATAATACAATCTGCATTCCCATCATTATTAATATCAGTGACTAATAATCTTTCTGCATCAGCATCTTCTATATTTTTACTCCTTACTAATTGGAATTTATGATTTCCTAAGTTCTTATAAATTAGATGCCGTGGAGTATTATTATCATGAATTGAGCCCGCATTAACTACAAAAAGATCTAATTTATTATTCAGATCAAAGTCAATCCAACGAACTGAACGCCCTCTGGCTTCTTTTGTTATTCCTACAGAATCACTAATCCTAATAAACTCCTGATTATTCTCATTTCTTAGGAGATGAAGAGGTTGTGGATTGGTACCATTACCACCACCTTGTGCTATTATGATATCTAAATCTCCGTCATTATCATAATCTGCTACAGCAGATCCATGAACATCCCATCTATGTAAGGCTTCTGAGTGCTCTTTTACGGTTCTGTCTCCATTATTCCAAAAGAGTTTGGCTAGGACTTTATCATGATTATTTAAAACAAAATCATAATATCCATCATTATTAATATCTGCAACCGATGGTCCTCCATACTTCAAAGTATATTCTGTATCAAAATTGATCATAGAAGATACGTCTTTAAATATAGGTCTTGGTAACTTTGCTGTATATGTATCTTGTATACTAAAAGTAAGGATTTTCAAAGGACTTCCCTTTACTTTTAAAATAATATTCTGCAAACCAATAGATTCAAAATTTAACAGTACTTCATAGGTGAATTTTCCCGTATTCGGAATATCCAAATTGTCCACTTTTAGTTTGTCATTTACATAAACACTCAGATTAGAATATGCAGAATCACTATATACTGTTAGAATTACTTGTTTAGTTGACACCTTATTTAGTTGATATTGCAAAGAAAATTGATCTGTACACCAAACTGATTTTTTTAAAAGATCAACCTTTTTAGTTTGTGCGTATGTTTTGTTAGAACCAATTATAAAAATGATTCCCAAGAATAACTGAAGATATAATAGAAAGTATGCTATTTCTTTGTTCATAACTAAAGAAAGGGGTTTTAGAACTATTACTTTGTTAAGGGAGTATGATAACTTACACCTATAAGCATGATTAGGTGTTTTTTAATGCCTAATCATACTAAACAATAAAAACTAATAACTCTAAATTAGATTTTCATAAATTGTCCTGTTCCTTTTTCAGTTTGTATAAAATAGGTCTCTGCAGCTAATCCTTCTACATTCAACGATCCCATCCCTTTTACTCATTATACAATCCTTCCTGTAAAATCAATAATAGTCGTATATTGATCTGAAATCAATTCATTATTACATCATAAAACATCCTTTACTAGGTTTGGGTAAAAACTACTTATACTTTTTTCATTGCCAAAGGAGTCAATAGATATTATTGAGTCTAATGTTATGCCAGTATTATCATTAATAAACCCACTATCATTATTATAAGACATGAATATTATTAAAAAGTATTGGTTTCCAGTAAGTAGACTAGCTGAGTTAGGAGCATTAGCATCAATAATATAATTGAAGGTTACATTATCTTGCGCATTATTTTGCATCACAGAATTTTCGTCTATCAGGAAAACTTGATTATAATCATTTACAATATTAAAAGAAGCACCTACCTCTCTTAATATAATACTGAAATAGAAAAAATCTTGTGCATCAGCATCATAGGAAATATCCATATTAATTGTTTTACCAAGAGCAATACTACTGATCGGATTATTCCATGTAATACTCTGGCAAAAACCTAATGAAATAATAAAAAGAAAATATATTAACAGAACTTTTTTCATGATCTCAATTTTTAAAAATACATAATTAATATTTAATAAAACCATAAGATAATTAAGCAACTAGACTAAAACTGAACTAAACTGTATTGTAACTAAAAAAATTAAAAATGATATATTTCTACTATTGTGAAGTAACGATCAATAATTTCTCTTAACTAATTTTGGAGTCGTCAATCTTTTTGGATCAAAGACTGAAAAGAGGAAGCATTTCTAAAACTATTTATTAAATAATTGTTTAAAAAAAATTAAAGTATTAGAACGTTGAATTTCAATTATAATTTAACTTCAGAATTGAATTCCATTAACACAAAAGAGAAATTACCCAGAAATAAACCATAGGTCTTATTAAAATTCGGAAAGTGATCTCTATTTTTATTTCAACTAAGTAAATATTTAACATTTATTTTTAGAAAAACTCATTCGTCTATTTTTTGTCTAGTTTCTTTTTTTTTAATAAAACCTCAATATTTATATGTTTGTTTTGATTTTTTCTATGAATTAACTTCAAAAAAATAAGGAATTATTAAAAAATATTAAATTTCACTAAGTTTCTTTTATCATTTATGAAAAACAAAAAAACAACTAGAACCATAAAATATCATTGGCTATTGATATGTATTTTGATGTTATATTCTATTAGCTCAAAAGCACAAGAAGAACTTAACCTTACTGGAACAATTACTGACGAAAGTAATATTCCTCTACTAGGAGTAAATGTTTTGATAGAAGGAACCAAAAGAGGTGTAGTTTCTGATTTTGATGGAAACTATTCTATTAAAGCAAATAAAGGGGATGTTTTGGTGTTTTCTTCAGTAGGCTTTTTAAAGCAATCTTTGGTCGTTGGAGGTTCTACAACTATGAATATCGTTTTAGCACAAAATAGTCAAGAATTAGAGCAAGTAGTTATAATAGGGTATGGAACACAACGTAAAATTGAAGTAACTGGCGCAGTATCTAGGATAGATGCCGAAATTATTTCAAAAGCACCTGTTTCTGACCTAGGTGAAGCTCTTCAGGGTCAAGTCGCAGGTGTAAATATTCAAGCAAGTAGTGGTAGGCCAGGAGAAGAAACTAATATCCAAATAAGAGGTATTGGGTCTTTATCTGCTGGCAGTAATCAACCATTATTTGTTGTGGATGGTGTTCCTTTTCAGGGAAACCCCAATCTAGCCCCAGAACAAATAGAATCTTTGGATATTCTAAAAGATGGAGCTGCTGCAGCTGTATATGGAACTAGAGCATCAAATGGTGTTATCCTTATAAGTACTAAAAAAGGAACAAAAGGACGACTGTTGGTTGATTATTCAACCTACTTAGCTGTCCAAAATATAACTTCTGGAATACCTTTGATGAACACACAACAACAATTTTTCACTTCAAGACTATCTGACGATAGAGATAATGGAGGAATTGTGGATAGAATCTTTCAATTTAATCCCAATGCACTTACAATTGAAAATGATTTCGTAGAAGATGTTCAAAAAAACAATGCTTTGATCCAAAGTCACAATATTAATGTTTCTGGTGGTATTAACGACTTAACACTAAACATTAATGGAAACTATTTTGAACAAGAAGGAGTTTTAATCAATTCTGGTTTTAGTAGATTATCAACAAGAATTACTGGTCAATATACCAAAGAGCGTCTAAAAATATTTTCTTCAATTGCTATTACGGACGAAATAAGAGAACAAGAACCTTTTGCGCTTTTAGAACTTGCTATTTCCCAACGCCCATTCCAACCTGCAATTAGTAGCACACGACCTGTAGATGGCACAGTTCAACTTGGTCAAGGTACCGATCAACCAGAACTTTTAGGGTTTCTTACTAGAGAATTAGCTAATGAAGATGATAGAAGTGTAAGAACGTCTAGTATTGCGTTTAGTGTAGAATATGAATTATTAGAAGGTTTAAAGTATAAAGCAAATTTAGGTAGAAACACTTTCGATTTTAGACGCAAATTTTTCAGACCTCAATATTTATTATTTAACAATCAAGACAGATTCATTGCTACAGCTTCTAGACCTGATGCAATTCTTCAAGAAAGTTTTATTTTTACAGAACGTAGCACAATAGAAAATTCTTTAAGCTATTACAAGGATATTGGAAAACATAACATAAAGTTACTTGGATTAACTTCTTACGAACAATTCGACTCTAAAACTGTAAACACAGGTGTGCAAGGTCTTTTAAGCAATGACACTCCTGTTTTAGGAGCAGGAGAAGAAGGTATAAGACCAAATGGATTCGATGACAAACAAGTATTAACTGGGTTACTAGGAAGGTTTCAGTATAATTATGATGATAGATACTTACTGTCTGGGAGTTATAGAAGAGATGGATCTTCTCAATTTGGTTTAGCTAACAGATTTGGAGATTTTTTTGGTCTATCGCTAGGTTGGAATATTAGTGAAGAAACATTTTTCGAAAATGCAAACTTAGATTTCATTACAAATTTCAAATTAAGAGCAAGTTGGGGAGAAGTTGGAAATTCTAGAATTGACTCCTTCCAATTTACAAGAACAATAGGGTCTGGTGTTAATTATATTTTTGGAACAGAAGAACAGATAGCAATAGGTCAAATTGGTAGAACTTTTGTAGATCCTAATATAAAATGGGAAACAAATATCTCGAGAAATATTGGTTTAGACTTATCACTTTTCAGTAATAAATTAAGTATAACTGCAGACTATTATTCCAATAATCAAGAGGATTTGTTGTTAGCAGAACAATTACCTCCATCCGTAGGTGCTGATGCTCCTGGTGATAGTTCTTTTAACCAAAGAGTTCTTAATGCTGGTAACTTAACAAACAAAGGATTCGAACTTGCTATGAGTTATAAAGATCAAACTAAAGGAGGTTTGAAATGGAATATAGCAGGTACATTTACAACAAACGAAAATGAAATTACGGATTTAAATGGCACTGCAAGAGGTTTTCAGGGTGGTGTCCCGACCCAAACTTTTCCTACTGCAGATCCAACAACATTTTTAGCAGTCGGATTCGAAGCAGGCGCATTCTTTTTATTACAAAATGATGGAGTTATCAAAACTCAGGAAGAGTTAGACACTTATAATCTTATAGATTCTAATGCTCGATTAGGAGATATTAGGTATGTGGATCAAAATGGAGACAGTGTTATCAATGATGATGATAGAATATATGCTGGATCTGGTCAAGCAGATTGGGAAGTTGGATTATCTTTAAATTTAGATTATAAAGGATTTGATTTCTATGTTCAAAATTATATTTCGTATGGTGCAGAAATTTATAACGGTACAACATTTGCCGCTTACGCTTATGAAAGACATTTAGATTTAGTAAATCAATGGTCTCCAGAAAATCCTACCTCTGATATTCCAGCTAATAACCCTGGAACACTTACAGAAAACGTGAGATCAAGATCCGACTATTTTCTAGAAGATGGAAGTTATTGGAGAATTAGAAACATTACTTTGGGGTATACACTTCCAAAAGAGGCTTTATCTTCTGCAATAAGAAGTTTAAGAATTTATGCTACAGCCCAAAACCCTTTCACATTTACGGAGTATACAGGTTTTGACCCTGAAGTTGGTGGTGATGGTATTTTTACTAGAGGTGTAGATACGGCTGCTTATCCTGTAAGCAGAAGGTTTTTATTCGGTGTTCAATTTGGTTTTTAAAAAAAATCTTAGTTAAAAAATTATGAAAAAAATATATTTAAAATTCGTAACCTCTCTACTATTTATAGTTGCCATAGTAGGATGTGGAGAAGATGTTTTGGAAATTACCAACCCTAATGCCATTACTGAGGATACATTCTTCAAAACTCCAGGTCAGTTTAACAGTGCATTAAATGCAGTGTATGGAGCACTACAATTTCAAAGTATAAGTGGTTCTGGTTTGCAATTTGAAATAATTCAAACTGATGAAGTTGGGACAGAATTCTTTTATGGAAGACAAATACCTCATGCTAACTTAACCTTTGGAGATGCTTCTGAGCAAGTTATAAATAAGTGGAGTGAGTTATATATTGGTATATACAGAGCTAATCAGATATTAATTGCATTAGAAGAAAACCCTACTGTATTCGCAAATATAGATGAAAGAGATCAAGTAGAAGCTCAAACAAGATTTCTAAGATCTTTCTTCTATTTCCAGATAGCTCATACATATGGAGGAGCTGTTATAAGGACAGAAAGAGATGTAAATTTAGGACAAGATGTATCTGCTCCTTTTATTTCCATTCAGGAAATTACAAATCAAATTATTCTTCCAGACTTAATGTTTGCAAAAGCAAACCTACCTGAAACTTGGGAAGATTCAGAAGTAGGAAGAGCTACATGGGGAGCTGCGACATCTATGTTAGGAAAAGTATATTTATATCAAGAAGATTGGGCACAAGCAGCAGCAGAATTTAGAGAAATTATTGATTCCGGTATTTACCAGTTGGCTCCTAACAACTTAGATAATTTTTCGCACCTAACCGAACACAATGTAGAATCTATATTTGAAACCGCTTATAATGCAGAATTTAACCCTGGTGCGCCAGGAGGAGCAGTAGATGATACTCAGTTCGCAACAGGCGCAGAGGCTTCTGCAATTGCAAGAGATATAGGACAACTAAATTTTGGAGGTTTTAATACTGCACTACCCACTTATTACATGCACGAATTATTTTTAAAAGATGAGATTGATACGAGTAACCCAATTAATGATGGGAATCTACAATCTAAAAGAATGGGAGTTAGTATTGCACCATTTGATTTAGATGGAGAATATTATGGAGTAGAACCAGATAGAGAATTAGGATGGGGGTTTGGACAGAGTTCATATACTAAAAAGCATACTAATTGGTACTTTTTAGATAGCGAAGACGTTCAGAATAGATCTGGTATCAATTTTAGACATATCCGTTTAGCTGATGTATTTTTAATGTATGCTGAAGCGGTTTTAGAATATACAGGTAATACTGACATTGCTATTGATTTTATTGATCAAATTAGAACAAGAGCTGGCGTTATTACACTTCGAGAATATATGGCAAATAATGGTGATATGATTCCTCAATTTCATTTAAGCGAATTAGTTAGAGGTCAATCTAGATCTTTTACTCCTGTTACTGTAGAGAGCATTAGAACCCATATCAGAAGAGTAGAAAGACCTTTAGAATTATTTATTGAGGGACATCGATGGAAAGATTTAGTTCGTTGGGGAATTGTAGGATCTGTTTTTAAAGAATTAGCTGCAGATGAAGATTGGAGACAAAACAATCTAGAGACCAATGGAGTTGGAGAAGCACCTCTTTTTATAAACTTTAGGGTTAGACCTGATTTTGTACAAGCGAGTGCTAACTATAATACTAATCTTGATTATTATCCTCTACCAGCTTCAGAATTACAAACGAATGATCAATTGTAAAATTAAAAATTAAATGTTTATGAAAAAAACAATAAAATCTGTTATTTTTCTGGCAATAGCTTTAATAACTATTATTAGTTGTCAGAAAGATGAAGTAGATCCCGAAAATGTTCCAAGCCAAAGAGTATTATTTAACTCTTCGGATGCCTTTAATAATCAAGTAAGAGTATTTGGTACTGTAAGCCTATCTGATTTTTCTTCAGGTGTAGTTTCCAGAGCATGGAGCTTTCCATCTGCTGCTACAATAGATGAATCTGCGGAAAGTATTGTAACGACATTCTTTTCGCAACCTGGTGAACAGCGAGTAACATTAAATCAAACCTTTAAGGAAGATGCTTTCGTAAATGGAACCCTAAGAGGAAGAGAACTAGATACAACAATTGTTATTACAGTATTAGATTCTATAAGACTAAAATTGAGTGCTAATATTTTAAATTCCGATGGAAGTGTTGGAGCAGCTCTTAATATGGCTGACAATGCTAAAAATGAAGTATTTGCAGGGAGTGGTGTACGATTTACCTTAGAAACTACGGGACAACCTGATGTAATCGATTGGAATATAGAAAGTGGTTCCCCTGAAACTATTCAAAATGTAACAGAAGTGGATATTAAATATAGACGATTAGGAACTTATGGAATAGACATAAATGCTAGTTCTAATAGACCTGCGGATTCTTATGATTTAGGATTTACAGATCTTATTGAAGTAATTCCGTCTACAGAACCTGTTACTTTGGACAATGTTGAAGTACGACTAGACGGAACATTAGCACTTGAATTTAGTAGAGAAATGGATCCTGCAAGTATTGTTGCTAGTGAATTTGGATTAACCTTAGAAAATGCTGGAATTGCTATACCTGTTGCTATTAAAGATATTACTATAGATCCTTCAGAAGGAAATGTTATTATTATTTCATTGGACGGAAATCAATTATACTATGATGACGAAATTGCGGTTTCATATACCGTAGGATCTTTACTAACTACAGATGCTGTTGCATCAGAAGGTTTCAGTGATTTACCAAGAACCTCTTATGAAGGAGACGAACTATTATCTAGCGGAGGTGTTGATTCTGGCTTTGAAAATGATACGGATGCTTCAAGCTGGCCAGACCAAGGATGGGGTGGTATCTGGGAGCGATATGATTTCTCAATTAGTTCTGCAAGAGCACATACAGGAAGTCAAAGTGCTAGAATAGAATACCTTTCTAACGGAGGTATGATCGTAAGAGGAGTAGCAGGCACATTTAGCGTAGAAGAAGGTAAAACCTATGAACTTAGTAACTGGGTATATGTAGAAGATTTAGGAAATAGTGATCAAAATCAAATATTACCTGAATTACGTTTCTATTGTGATTCTGGTTTTGTAGAATTGGGAATTTCTCCTGTTTTCAAAGGGACCTATCCGACAGGAGAGTGGGTGCGTAACGCTATAATATTTACCGCAGGAACTACAGCCGACAAAGAACTTTTAATGAGGGGCTTTAACGAGTTTAATCCAAAAAGTTTAACTTTTTTCTTTGATGATTTAAGTATCAGAGAAGTTGTACTCAGACCATAACATAAATATTAGCCGATTCTATAACCTTTTTGAAAATGAGGTTACTTAAAATACTTTTTCATTGAGTAACCTCTTTTTCAAAATTTCATTATTAATTATTACCTAGAACCTGAATACTTAACCAAGATAAATACCAATTTTCAATCAGTAACCAAACACAAACTCAACTCTTAAACTTAAAAACCAACATCTTACTTTACAAGAAAAAATACTTTTACGAGCCTCCTACTTTTCTGGCCCATCCGGTAGTATTACTTTTTTAATTGCCCAAAAAGCAATTTCTACAAGACAATTCTAATTTTTCTATTTACATCGAAAACAGCTGATAATATAATGTTTTCAATGTAATAATGACTGATAAAAAATTTAATAAATAGAACACAAAACCGTATTTCAATCGGTTAGTTCTTGATTCAATGTATCTCATTTTTTTAAAAGTATATACACTTTTAATAGGAAGATCTATTGTAAAAAAAACGCCTTAAAATAAAACATACATATTATATAAACTCATTTTTTTTTTAATTATGGAAACAACCAACTTCATTATTTTATTGTGGCTTTTGATGCTATTACCTATAGCCAACAGCGCACAGAACTTCCAAATAGACGTAAATCCAAATATAAAACATTTTGTAGGTGGAATATCTGATTTTGGGCGAGAAAGACATATTACCAATCATGAAGGTAAAATAGACTATAACACAAACATCAACCAATATTAAGTTTTTAAAACCAAATACTCACCTACATGTCAACAAGCAACATCTTTTCAACGAATGATATTACATTGAAAATTGTAGTATAACTTTTCAATTGTTTTAGGAAAAACAATTTCTCAAGATGGACCTACCCCCTACTAAATCATAAATACGAACACTTTTTGATTTAACGTTTGACATACAGCAAAATATAATAAGTTGATTACCATATCGTATTTCAACTTATTATTTATTCCATAAAAACATTTATGGTTTTGTGGAGAATACTATTGTTAAAAATTAAAACCTACGTGTTATAAATACATGTGCAAAATTGTATAAAAACAAATTATATAAACTCAATCTTTTTAATTATGAAAACAACCAATTTCATTATTTTATTAGGGCTCTTACTTCTATTACCTGTAGCCAATAGTGCCCAGAACGTTGAAGTGGACGTCAATGTCGATATCAAACACTCCGTAAATGGAGTTTCGGATTTTGGAAGAGACCGGCATATTGTTGCACATTCCAATCTCTATGAAGGAGATTGGGACGGAGAAGCCGACAAATTAAAATATTTTGTCGATGATTTAGATGTTTATTTTGGGCGAGATAATGGTCTAGCATCTTTTTTGTTTGCTTATTCTCCTGCAGACCCCGAAAGACCTAATAAGCATGATCCAGATAGTCTAACTGTAATGTTGGATTTCTGGAAAGGATGGCACGATGATAAACTGATCACTGAGAATAGGGTGCAATTTAAGGACAAAATACAGAGTATGGTCATGGGTACTAATCCTCACCCTATCTATCCTACATTATCCTATTTTCCTAATGGAATAGCTGGTTCTGAATGGGGGCGAGAGAATAACGCTACCTGGATAACTCAAGATATTGAAACTTCTGCTGATTGGATAGTTCAATATATGGATGAATTCTTTTCTACTGGAGCGGGTGATCCTGGACAACCAATGCCAGAATATTGGGAAGTAATAAACGAACCTGATTTTAAATTAAACACAGGTCAGTTTATGATGTCTAGCTGGGAAGATATATGGGAGTATCACAACTTAGTTGCTTTGGGTGTAAAACAAAGATTAGGTAGTAGAGCGCCTAAAATCGGTGGTATGACTTGGGGGTCTCATGATTTATTCAATAACGATCAGTTTTCACGTTTTCAAACTGTAGATTATGTAGATAATTTTTATGGCAATACGCCAGCAGATGAGATTGCTAAAGCCTATGCAAGAAGTCAGGTAGAATCCCCTTATTTAGGTCAAAACTTCCCTTGGTTTCAGTGGGAAGTTATATGGAAAGGATTTATTGATGCTGCAGGAGCAAATATGGATTACTACTCTGTACATTTATATGATTGGCCTACTTACGATGGCCCAGGTGGGGTTACACGCTCAGGAAGCAATGTAGAGGCCACATTGGATATGTTAGAAACCTATGATGTTAATAAATTTGGAACTCGTAAACCTATTATTATCTCAGAATATGGAGGAGTGCAAGGTGCTTGGGATTTCAAATCACATGACAAAAGATATGATTGGGAAATCATGAAACCTTTCAGTGCAATGATGATGCAATTTTTGGAAAGGCCTGACTATATACAATTAAGTATGCCATTTACTCCAACAAAGGCACAGTGGGGCGATACAGATACCAATGGTGATGGAGTACCAGAATACTTCTACCAATACAAAATGATGAGAGATGATGATCAAGATGGTAATTGGGAATGGAGTGATTATATTAAATGGTTTGAACTATGGTCGGAGGTAAAAGGTACACGTGTAGACACCAAATCTTCAGATCCAGATATTCAGGTAGATTGCTACATTGATGGTAATAATGCTTACCTAATTTTAAACAACCTCGAGCAAGTTACTAAAGGTATAAATTTGAATTTCTTTGGAAATACTTCTGGGTTGCAGAGTGTAAATTCTAAACATTTGTATCTATCAGGATCTAGTAATGTCCAATTAGACAATACTAACTTAGGAGGCTCAGCTCCAAGCAGTGTGCAATTAGCAGGCGATGGGACAATGATTCTTAAATACACCTATATGAATGATATAAATATTAATCAGTCATCAATAGAAAAAAAGTTTTATGGACCAGATTTGAGTGCCAACCAAAGAGTAACTATTCAGAACGGAGATAATACGTTCTTTGTAAACGGAGTTGATGTTCCTGCCAATCCTGATCAAGCAGAAGCAATGCTGAGAGTAACGGCTAATTTATTCAACGATGACGATGATAAACCAGGAGGATTCCTTACTATTGATAAACTACTTATTAACGGGACTGAAGTAGAAACGCCTATTGATTGGAGAGGCGGAAGCCAATTGAGAAGTAGATGGTTCGGTACACTCGAAATTCCTATCCCAGCAAGTTTAATTCAAACCAATAATACGATTACGATTGATTTTAAACATGTTGGAGAAGTATCATACGTAAATTTATCAACGTGGGAATTTTCTAAAAGACCAGGGAGATCAGATGAAAATTCAAGTAATCCTAATCCAATTGCCGTTACAGGAGTTAGTGTTTCACCAACCTCTGTTACCTTAGATCTTGGACAAACATCTGCATTAGCCGCAACTATCGCACCAGCAAATGCAACCAATAAAACGGTCACTTGGTCTTCTAGTAATAACTCCATAGCTACTGTAGATACTAATGGATTGGTAAGTGTGATAAATCCAGGAGTTGCAACCATAACCGCAACCACTCAAGATGGAGGATTTACAGCATCCAGTAGTCTAACAGTAAATCCGCCTTCAAGTGGAGCTACATTGATCATAGAAGCAGAAGATTTCACAAACACAGGCGGAACCTTTGATGATGCTTTTGCTGGAGGACCCGGATTGGGAGTGAACAGACGAGTTACAGATATTAACTATGTCAATAATGAAGATTGGGCGGATTATAACCTGAATGTGGCTGTTGCAGGAACATATGTGATAGATTACCTAATATCAACACCTTCTAATGGTGCGCAAATTCAATTATTAGTTGATGGTGCGGTAGCTGCGACTTCCGATGTTCCTAATAATGGAGCTTGGGAAAGATATACTTCTTATGTTGATGGAACAGTAAACTTATCCGCTGGATCACACACCATTAGAATACAGGCTTCAAGCAGTGCAACCTGGCAATGGAACCTTGATAAAATTACGCTCACAACGGGAGCAGCGGTTCGAAGTTCTACAAATACTACAATAGATAAAGAGTTTGAACAAAACATCTATCTATTTCCGAATCCTACAACAGGAAAAATAATTATACAAGGGTTAGATCAGGAAAAAGAATATCTAATTAGAATTTATGATATTAAAGGAGCTAAATATTTAGACCAGCTATTAGACAAAGACCATATCATAGATGTGGAAAGCCTGAAACGAGGGGTATATTTCCTTACAATAGTCAATCCAAAACAAGGAAATAGAACTCTAAAACTAATTAAAAAATAATCATTATAAAGTATAATGGTTTATAGGCTCTTATATCAATCATAAAGTTGTCGGACTTTATAGTTCTCAAAAGTCCGACTTCTTTATAGATTTAAAAATTGTTAAAAACCATTGTATTTAAAATCTAAATAAAATGAAAAAAACACTATATCTTGTGTCTCTGTTTTTCATATTCATAACAGGAATACAAGCACAAGACTGGAACGGAATTCCTGTACCAGCAAATCCTCCTACAGGTATGACCTGGGAGTTAAACCCTGTCTCAGACAGTTTTGACTACGAATCATCTAGTAATAATCTCCATCCAGAATTCACAAAACGATGGAATGAATTATATATAAATGGATTCTCAGGACCATCGGCTACATCATATCATAAAGATCACACATGGATTACTAATGGGCAATTAAATATTCATGGAGCATGGGATAATAATCTTCCTATTATATATACAGGATGTATTTCTTCTAAAGAACCTTTAGTGTATCCAATGTATATGGAAGCAAGAGTTAAACAAGCTGGTTGTATGTTAGCTAATAATATCTGGATGATCAGCGAAGATGAAACAGAAGAATTAGACATGCTAGAGTCCTACCCTAATATTCAAGAAGGACGAGAATATTTTGATAAACGTATACATCTAAGTCATCATACTTTTATTAGGGATCCTTTTACAGATTATCAACCAAGAGATGAAGAAGGTGTATTTGGAACTTGGTATATGGAAGATGAAAGAGATACTTGGAGAGATGACTATTTTACGATTGGTGTATATTGGGTAAATCCTCACTATGCAGAATATTATATCAACGGACAATTAGTCCGAACAATAAAATCAAATGAACATAGTTTTTCTGATCCACAAGGAGATTTATCCGAACATACTACTCCTTTTGATGCAATTGACAAGTATGGTTATACTGGAGGTACTGGTTTAAGCAAACCTCAGCATATTATTATTAATATGGAACAGCAATCTTGGTTGTCTGATCAGAATATTTTTCCTACTCCGGATGATTTAGATGATGCTAATGGTCGTAATCTTTTTGTAGTAGACTGGATTAGAGTATATGATGCAGTTCCAGTTGGAGGAAGAGTTCCTGTTACAGGAATAGAAACAAATCAAACTAATATAACTATCCGACCAGGAGAAGCATTTGATTTAACCCACAATATATTACCTAGTGATGCTACAACTCAAATAATAACCTGGTCTGTCAGTAATACAACAATTGCCAAAATCAATGGATTAGGGCAAGTAACGGGTATTTCTAATGGTACTGTAGGAGCAACAGTTAAAACATTTGATGGAGATTTTACAGATGTAGTGACTGTAACAGTTGCTGGAGAACCAATAGGACCAATTGACACTATTGTGCCTGTAGAAGCAGTAAGTATAACACCTCAAGGAGCTTCTATAGAGGTAGGAGAAACAGTAGCATTGAGCGGAGGTATTATACCTTTTAATGCTACTATACAATCAGTGGTTTGGTCATCATCAAATCGAGACGTTGCTACAGTTAGTAATTTAGGCGTTGTATTAGCAGTAGAAGCTGGTTCTGCAAATATAACAACAACAACATTAGACGGAAATAAAACTAATACGGTTACAATTACCGTTACAGATTCCGGAGACATAGGAAATGGAGATACCGCAGTAACGGGTAATAGCATTTCACCAACTACAATAGCTTTAGATCTAGGAGAAACAGCTACACTTACAGCTACGGTTGCTCCTGCTAACGCTACTGATAAAACAGTAACTTGGTCTTCAAGTAATACTTCCATAGCCTCCGTGAACGATAATGGTTTAGTTACTGCTCAGGCTACAGGATTAACAATAATAACCGCTACTACTGTAGATGGAAGTTTTACCGCTACAAGTAATATTACTGTTAATGATGATACTTCTATACCTTCTGTTGATGAAATTGTAATAGAAGCAGAAGATTTCACAAACACAGGCGGAACCTTTGATGATGCTTTTGCTGGAGGGCCAGGATTGGGAGTAAACAGAAACTCTACTAATATTGACTATGTCAATAATGGTGACTGGGTAGAATATATCATCAATGTAATAACAGCTGCAAGATATAATATCGAATATTTGATCTCTACACCTTCCAGTGGAGCACAAATTCAGTTATTAGTGGATGGAAACCTTGCCGCTACATCAAATGTATCTTCAAATGGAGATTGGGATAACTTCACATCTCTTGTCGATGGAACTGTAACTTTAGCTACAGGAACTCATACTATTAGAATACAAGCGTCAAGCAATACAACATGGCAGTGGAATCTGGATAAAATTATACTATCTACTGACAATTCTAATCGTATGAATCCTTATAAAACAACCAAACCGATAGCACCAGAGATATATCTATTCCCTAACCCTGCTACTGGCAGTGTATCTATTCAAGGATTATCTCAGGAAAAACAACATAACATCAGAATTTATGATATTAAAGGGGCTACTTATGTAGATCAAAAACTAAACGAAAATCATATCATAGATATACAAAGTTTAACTCAAGGTATTTATTTCTTAACCATAATAAATCCTAAAAACGGAAACAGAACTCTAAAACTGATCAAAAAGTAAAATCCAAACTACCGATTGAAATATAAATATTATTTCAATCGGTAGTTTTTAATGATGTTTGTGACATTGTACATAAGTATATTACTATATAATTCTATTAATTTAAAAATGACCATTTCAAGTCAAGTTTTATTTTCATCATAATTAGTTTTGTTCAGTTTTTGTCTATGCTTATAAAACAACTGCAACAACATAAAATTTTAATTTTATAAAAACGAACAATTTTATTTGTTCAAAATATGTGCAAGTACTTGATTTTTTTACCTATCTACTTCCCACCCATTTTTAGGTAATTGTAAAATCATAGATATTAATAATAGATCTCAATTTTGGACAAATTCCAAGCTGGATTGTGGTACACTTTAACCAAATCCTCTAAAGTTTATTTCAAAAAGATTTCTACGAATCTAAATATTATTTAAAACCTATTAACTAAACAGTAATTTATTGTAAACTATGAACTTTCTAACACACTTTACAAATAACTCATTTGTAAAAAATCAAACTCAACTATTATTTTTATTATTTTTATGCACTATTTCTTCCATCGCGCAAGATTGGAATGGAATACCTGTACCTGCCAATGCAGGACAAGGAAATGTTTGGGAGCTTCAGCCAGCCCCATCAGATGATTTTAATTATACTTTCAACGAAACCAATCAATTATCCAACTTCGGTAATAATAAATGGTATAACTTTTATCATAATGCCTGGGATGGTCCAGGTACCACCTATTGGCAGTACAACCATGTTTCGGTAGACGGAAGTGATCTAGTACTTAGAGCTTCCAGAAATCCCAGCACAGCAAAGCTTGGTGTCCCAGGGGTAAATTCGGGATGTATCACTGGTAATACACGTGTTAAGTTTCCCGTTTTTGTCGAAGCTAGCGTAAGTGTTGCGGATATTGTACTAGCATCAGACGTTTGGCTTTTAAGCCCAGATGATACTCAAGAAATCGATATTATTGAATGTTATGGTGGTGATGAGCAAGGAAATGAGTTTTTTTCCGAATTTATCCACCTAAGTCATCATTCATTTGTTCGTAACCCTTTTACTGATTATCAACCTAGAGACTTTAACAGTTGGTGGAGTCAATCAGATGTTTCTGTTTGGGGTGAACACCACTGGAACAATGGAAATAGAAGATATGTTCGTATTGGAGTGAATTGGATTAGCCCATTCCATTTTGAGTACTACATAGATGGTCAGTTAGTAAGGGTACTATATGATAAGGCCGTTGCAACTAATAGAAATGGTATTTGGACATATGCATACCCAACTATGACAAATGGCCAGCTAGATTTTGATGCTACAGGTTTTCAGCAAATGACAGAATTTGCGACAGGAAGCTCTTATTCTTTTCAAACTTTACAACAAGCTAGTAATACTTCTTCAGTAAGCATTATTGATCCATTTGAATTTCAAGGAGGAAATGGATTTTACAAGGAAATGGACATTATTATCAATGTAGAATCACAAGACTGGCATGTAGTAGCGGGTCGAACCCCTACTGATACCGATCTAAGTGACCCTGCTAAAAATAAGATGAAAGTAGATTGGTTACGTGTCTATAAACCAGTGGGAGGAGGTACAAATGTATCTGTAACTGGAGTAAACGTAACACCTGAGAATCTTACTCTTGTGGCTGGAACAACAGGGAATTTAACAGGAGCGGCAACCCCTGCGAATGCATCTACTAAAACTATGACATTTACCTCTAATAATACATCTGTGGCAACGGTAACACAAAGTGGTGTTGTTACAGCAGTTTCGGCTGGCACAGCAACCATAACTGTAAATACAACAGATGGTAATTTTACAGATACAGCTACCATTACTGTGACAGGAGGTTCTACAGGAGATGGACAAACGCCATTTGGTGGTAGTCCTCATCCTATACCAGGAACGATCAACGCTGTTGATTTTGACAATGGAGGCCAAGGAATAGCGTATAATGACACAGGATCTGGTAATAATGGAACCGGACCAAGACAGAATACCGATGTAGATACAGAATTTAGAACTCCTGCTGGTAATATCGGATGGATTGCTAACGGAGAATGGTTAGAATACACAGTTAATGTAGCTAATGCAGGGACTTATACTATTGACGCTCAGGTAGCTTCTTTAAATAATAATGGAGCTTTTCATATAGAATTTAATGGTACTAATGTTACTGGACTACAATCTGTAAGTTCAACTGGTAATTGGGGTTCCTTTGTGAACAAAACAATTCCAAATGTATCTCTTCTAGCCGGTCAACAAGTAATGAGAGTATTTATGGATCGTGGTAGTTTTAATTTAGGATCTATGAATTTTACAGCTGCTCGCGGTAGCACTAGCAATTTAATTATAGAAGCAGAAGATTTCACTAATACTGGTGGAACTTTTAACGATGCTTCTGCAGGCGGTCCAGGATTAGGAGTAAATAGAAGACCAACTACCATTAATTATGTTAATAATGGTGATTGGGCAGAGTATACAGTTACTATTACTACTGCAGGATTCTACACTATTGAATATCTAATTTCTACTCCATCGAACGGAGCGCAAATTCAGTTATTGGTAGATAATGTTCTGGCATCTACCACCAATGTTACTAACAATGGATCTTGGGAAAGTTATGAATCATTTATTGACGGGGATATTTATTTAACACAGGGACAGCATACTATTCGAATACAAGCTTCAAGCGCTACTACTTGGCAATGGAATTTGGATAAGATTTTATTAACTTATGGAATAAACCGAAACAAACTTACTAATGTAGCTAAAGGTTTAAATCAAATGAGCATATATCCAAATCCATCATCCAGTGAAGTATTTCTAGATGGTTTAGATACAGAACTAGAATATAACGTTCGTATCTATGATATCAAAGGAACCACACATATGAATACACCTTTGAATCAAAATCATACCATTAATATTGAGAATTTATCGAAAGGAATCTATTTTTTATCTATAAAACACCCTAAAAAAGAGACTAAAACACTACGATTAATTAGAAACTAATTAATTTCTAATACACCCAAAATTTGCCTCAATCCCGTTTCGATGATAAAGTTATATAACAACATTGAAACGGGTTTTTATTTCAAAATAAATGTGTTTTTTACATTTAAAAAATGTAATTTTGAAACCATTAAAAGTATGTACAACATTTTGCTCTTAAATACCATATAATTTTATTATAAAATTACTTTGAGAACAATAAAACCCTGTCAATGAAAAAAGTTGTAACCTTTGGTGAGATCATTATGAGGATTTCACCTCTTGGTAATAAAAAGCTCATCCAATCGAATCAATTGGAATATTATTTTGGTGGAACAGAGGTGAATGTAGCCATATCCCTTTCACAATTGGGAAATGGAGTAAACCATGTTTCTGTAGTCTCAAATGACTTTCTTGGAAAAGCAGCCAAAAGTTATTTAAATACTTATGGAGTTGACACTAATCTTGTGCAGACCTCAGAAGATCCTTTAAGCTTATACTTTCTTGAAGTAGGTGCTGTCATGCGACCAAGTACTATTAGTTATCATAGATCACATTCTGCATTTTCTAAAATCAACTGGTCTGATCTGGACTGGGAGCAAATTTTAGAGTACTGTAACTGGTTTCATTGGACAGGAATCACACCTGCATTATCAGAAGAAGCTTATAAAGGATTAAAAAATGCGCTTTTAGAAGCCAAGAAAAAAAAGATCCCTGTTTCTGCAGATCCTGCATACAGGAAAAACCTTTGGAATTATGGTATTGATGCCAAAGAAGCACTATCTGAATTATCAGGTTTATCAACTTTTTTTATTGGTGGCCCGAATGAAATCAATGAATTATTAAACACAAAATTTACCAATGATACAGATGATTTTATCAAAAGTTGTAAGTATTTACAAGAGAATTTTCCTTATATAAAAAAGGTTTTTGACAAAACCAGAGTATCCTTAAACGCCAATTGGCATAGGATAAAATCTCGTATGTGGGATGGAAATGGTTTTTATGAAACAAGTGAATTAGAAATTACTCATATTGTCGATAGAATCGGAACTGGAGATGCCTTTGCCTCTGGGTTGATTCATGGACTATTACATTATGATGATCAGAAAGCATTACAATTTGCTAACGCATCCTGCGCATTAAAACATACTATCGAAGGAGATGCTAATTTGGTAAACGAAGAGGAAATAGTATCGGTAATAGATGGAAATCTAACAGGAAAAATAAAAAGATAAACATGGCAAAATATACTAGAATAAAAGTTGTGCAAACAATGGGAAATACAAAAATTGTCCCTCTATTTTATCACGAAGATATTACTATAGCAAAAAAGGTCTTGAAAGCTTGTTATGATGGAGGTGCCCGTGTGTTCGAATTTACCAACAGAGGAGATCATGCTCATGAAATTTTTTCGGAATTATTAAAATGGGTGAATCTGGAATTACCAGATATGATTCTAGGTATTGGATCAGTAGTAGATGCAGGCACAGCTTCTATTTTTATTCAAAACGGCGCTAATTTTATCGTTTCTCCTATTCTGAATACTGATATGGCTAAAGTTTGTAATAGAAGAAAAGTTGCTTGGTTACCTGGATGTGGAACGTTAAGTGAAATTAATTATGCAGAAGAATTAGGAGCCGAGATTGTAAAAATATTTCCTGCTGGTCAAATTGGTGGTTCTGATTTTATAAAATCGGTTAAAGCACCTTGTCCTTGGACACTCATCATGCCCAGTGGTGGTGTTACTCCAGAAGAAGATAACCTAACAAAATGGTTTTCTTCTGGCGCTTATTGTGTGGGCATAGGGTCTAAGTTAATCTCTAAAGACACAGATGGAGGTTTTGATTATAAAGCTATTACAAACAATACTAAAAAATCAATCAATATAGCTTCTGGTTTCGCCTAAAAAAATAGATAGAAAACTATTATCAGTCTGAATAATTGTTTAAAAATCATCAGTATCGATCAATTCTTGATCATAATGTTTTGAACTGTGAAGGTTTGGGGTCATGAAACTTTTACATGGGCAAAACAAGGTGTTTACTATCATTCACTAAACATTTTACCCTCTTTTCTAAGATGACAAAGTAGGATTAATTACTTTAACATAATTATCGCTACAATTTCAGAAAATATGTTAACTTTCGTTTTTAAAAAAGATTGAATGTCTAAAAAAATACTTATTGTAGAAGATGAATTTCTCATTGCTAACGATATACGTGGCATTGTTATGAAGCTAGGTTACGCGGTAATGGGTGTAGCAAAGTCTTCTGTAGAAGCACTTTGGGCGATAAAAGACGAAAAACCTGATATTGTACTATTAGATATCAATATTATGGGTGATACCAATGGTATAGAACTAGCACATATTTTAAACAAAAAACACCAAATAAAGTATCTTTTTATCACCTCTTACTCAGACTATAGTACTGTGGAAGAAATGAAAAGTACAAACCCACATGGCTATATCTTAAAACCTTTTGATGAGCGGGATATTAGAGTGGCACTACAAATAGCGCTATCTAATGCTAAGGTTAATACTGAAAATAAAAAAAATAACCAGAAACTAAAAAACACTACTTCTAAAAACCCAATTATTGGTAAGAGTCTCGCATTAATGGAAATTTTAAAAAAAGTTAACCTTGTTGCTCCTACGGATGTGGATGTATTACTATACGGCGAAACTGGCACAGGAAAAGAGGTGGTAATGAATGCTATTCACGCAAACTCACATAATGCTAGTAAAATATTAGTAAAAGTAAACTGTGCTGCGCTGCCCTCAGAACTCATAGAATCTGTTTTATTTGGACATGAAAAAGGCAGTTTTACTGGTGCAATAGAAAAACGTATCGGCAAATTTGAGCAGGCTCATGGAGGTACTATATTCTTGGATGAAATAGGTGAACTTCCACTTACAAGCCAGTCAAAATTGTTACGTTGTTTACAAGAAAAAGAAATTGAAACCATAGGCAGTTCTATTCAGAAAAAGATTAATGTACGTGTCATTGCTGCAACTAATAAAGATTTATCCAAGGCTGTTAAGGAAGGCACATTTAGGGCAGATTTGTATTTTAGACTAAGTACTTTCCCTATTCATATAGCACCGCTACGAGAGCGCAAAAAAGATATACTTCCATTAGCAAAATATTTTATAGAAAATGCGGCAAAGCGTTTTAATAGCACTGTATATCTACTTTCTAAAGCTTCAGAAGAAACACTACTTAGGCACTCTTGGCCAGGAAACATACGTGAGTTACAGCACGTCATAGATAGATCTATGCTATTAAATAATGGAGATACACTAGAAATCAGATTAGACAAAGCCGATGTTTTAGACATAAATACTTCTCGAGAATTTTCTCTAAAATCCCTAGAGGATACCGAGCGCGAACAAATTATAGAAACCTTAAAATACTGTAACGGTAAAGTTAGAGGTGCAGATGGTGCGGCAGCCATTTTAAAACTACATCCTAATACCCTTGATTTTAAAATAAAGAAATTGGGTATAAAAAAGAACAATAGCTATGGTCCTTAAAAGGATTTGTTTTTAAAGTTTAAGATTATTATTGTTTAGTCTTATTCGTATTCTATTTATGTACAAACAACAAGTATGAGCACAGTTGTAATGTGAACATACAACTGTACTTGTTTCTTTACAATCACTTATTTTGCTCTGTTGTAAGGACATTGTAAGAAATGAAGAAACTATCTCTTGCTGAATGCTTGATGAAACTATTAATAAAAACAGTCTCTAAAATCTGATGGAATCATACAATTTATTCTTTTGAAAAGATAAAACATATTTATCTTAGAACTAAGTTTTCTTTTCCAAATATTTTTCCCTTAAGGGAAAAATCTATAAGTACTCAGGAACAACCTTTATTTTCTTAACTGTTATATCGACGCATTTTTGCATTGTAATACCAATTTCATTTTAAAACAAGCTTAATTTTTCGTATATTTCCTCTATGGGAATGGTATCAAGATTATACCATTTCTCAATTAAAAATACTGTTATATGATTTAGTCACATATTCAAAAGATGTAATGCTTTTGGTTTGTTGCTTAGTAGTTTCGGATAATAGTTCAGTTATTTTTATTTCTAGATCATTTATCGATTTGTACATTTTCATGGCTATTTTATCTTTAAAGTGTTGCCACATTTTTTCAGCAGGATTTAGTTCAGGAGAATATGGAGGAATAGGTAGTAGAATTATGTTGGAGTTAGTACCTTTGATTGGATATTTTTAAAACAGCCTTACGCATAAGAATT
>CAYGUC010000054.1:0-28876 GCA_964353005.1 uncultured Flavobacteriaceae bacterium
AGGGTTGCAACCCTCGATATTTTTTAATTACACACTTCGTGGCTTAGTGCCTTTTTTATTTTTTAACTGTATAGCTTGTCCAAGCGAATTTTGAGAAATCAGCTCCAACACCTGCTTTTACGGTTACTATATCATCAGCTCCAACAGTAATTGCGGCAGTGTCTTCTGTAAATGTACCAGTAATAGTACCACCTACTTTATCATCACCAACAGTACCTTGGTAAACAGCATTTGTAATAGTAACAGTACCATTTCCATTATCATCTTTTGTATCGATTCTGTTTCCAAAAGAAGCTCCGTTTAATGTGCCAAAGAAAAGGTTGTTGATTACAGCTTCTGTACCTCTTCTAATTTCAGCTCCTGCTTTTAAAGGAGTTATAGCAGATAAATTTAATACTGTAACTTTTTCGAAAGTAGGCATAGAAATTGGTGTAGCAGCATTGTTAGAACCGTTGCTGTCCCCTTCGATACCTCTTGGATCTTCAGTAGCATCATTAAAGCCACTTTCTCTAACTCCAAATAAGTTGGTTAAAGTTCCGTTATAACCTTCTGTAAAATCGAACATATCGTCTTTGATATTAACACAAAGAATGTTCTCTACACTAACAGTACCACCAA
The DNA here is from genome assembly GCA_964353005.1 of uncultured Flavobacteriaceae bacterium. Classification (GTDB taxonomy): domain Bacteria; phylum Bacteroidota; class Bacteroidia; order Flavobacteriales; family Flavobacteriaceae; genus Aquimarina. Next base: position 619 of record CAYGUC010000054.1, read on the forward strand.
AGAATTCGATACCATCGTCTGCACCATTAAATACTGCAATGTTGTTAATAGTTGTTCCTGTACCTACAGTATATAGGGAGATTCCATTAAATTCTTGATCTCCATTAATTTTAGCACCAGTATATTCTGCAATTACATACGTAAGCGTACCAGAGTTATCGGCAGCATCTGTTCCTCCGTAGTTTAGACCTGCAACTTCAGATTCTGCAGTCGCTCCTTTATTGGTTGGGGTTTTTCCTGCGATTACAATTCCTCCCCAATCTCCTGGTCTTGGATTAGAAGCGTTAGATGTAAATTTTATAGGAGCAGAAGCAGTACCTTTAGCTTCTATCTTAGCACCTTGTTCTACAGCTATATATACATCTGTTCCACCAGCTTTAGCTTTTATAGTAGTACCTGCTTCGATAGTTAAAGTACTTCCTGATTTTACAGTTAAAGGGCCTGTAAGAATCCAAGCGTCTTTTGCTGCCAAAGTAATATTACCAGTTACATTACCTTTAAGATCTGCTACAATTAAATCATCATCATCTTGCGCTGCAATAATACCATCTAATGTTGGTCCACCTGTTGGAGGTGTTGTTGGAGCGTCATCATCACTAGAGCAAGAGAATATTGTTGCTGCTATTACAAAGATTGGTAAAAACCTTAATTTTTTCATTTTTTTGCTTTTTTTGAGTTATTATTTATTATTGACAAAGAACCCTATAGAATCTAAATTCAACGTAAAGGGTTTGTTATGTATGTATTATATATTTAAAATGAGTAATTTAGACCAAGAGAAATACCTACGCCTCTTTTATAAGACCTCATCACTAATTCTTGAGGGACATCTCTTACTTGTTTAATTTCTGGGTTTAAAAGGTTTGTCGCTTTAAATTTCAGTCCAATTTTTTCATTAAACTTTCTTTCCATTATAAAATCTAAATTTGCAAAGCCTTTTTGAACTATATTATTGTTGAAATTTGATCCGATCCCATATACTTTATCAGATTGATAGGCAAATACGATGGTTGCTAAAAATTCTTTTTTATCTACAGTATTTCTATATGTAACATCACTATTTAGCAGTAAAGGTGATGCTCCTTCTAATTCTGATTCGCTACCTGTTACTAGTAATCCTTGATCTTCAAGAACGTTTTTATCTTTAAACTCTAGATTTGTATGCATATAAGTTGCATTTGCACCTAAACTAATTTTTTGGGACCTGTTGTCTTCCTCTATTTTTAAAAGATTCTTTTTTACTTCTACTTCCATACCGACAATTGTTGCATCACCAAGATTTGCGTATGTAAAATTTCTATCTGCGGCAGAAATTCGTTCTATTCTGTTAATAGCATTGCTAATTTGTTTTCCAAATAAGGATGCGGATATTAATTCATCACTTTGAGGATATATTTCCCACTTTAAATCCAAATTATAATTCTCGGAAGGTTTTAAAGCTGGATTTCCAGATTCCAGATAATCAATTCCTTCGTATACAAACGGCGCTACCTCTTTAAATTGCGGATAAGTATAAGTTTGGCTAGCCGATAAACGAAGTATATTCTTATCGTTTACATTGTATTTCATATTAAGAGAAGGAAGAAAATAAGTTTCATCCACATTCAGAGGGCCATTATTATCTCTATCCGAATTTGTAAGATTTGTAAACCATTCTACTTCCATTTTGATATCTTCGAATTTACCACCAATACTTGCATAGAATTTTTCAGAAAACTTATAATCTATACCAAGAGAGACAGAGTTTATAAGTTTTTTAGCATCATATGTAAATGGATTAAGAGCGTCCTCACCAAATCCAAATCCTGTAGTAAATCTAAATATATCATTATCTAAGGCTTCTTGATTTAAAGTTGCTTCTAGATTATTAGGGTCTATCTCTATCGTGCTACGTAGATTATAATCGAAATAAGTAGCTTCGAAATCTCTTTTGGTATTTCTAAAATCATATCCAAGTGTTAGTTTTCCTTTGTTTTCATCTTTTGATCTTCCTCCAAAATATCTTGTAACTACTGCAGTGGCAGCAATATCATTTTCATTAAGATTATGATAGTATCTACTATTGTTTCTAGGAGTTCCAGAAGCTAGACGAACACTATTATCATTAGAGTCTAGGATAAATATATTTTTCTTTCTATTAGGTTCATCATTTTTAACTGTGTTATAAGATGCGCCTAAATTAAGATCATAAAGTCTTCCTAATTGATGTTCAGAAATTAATTGATTAACTAATAATAAGTTTTGATTTTGAGTTTGTTGAACAACTCGCGCCTGTTCACCTTCTGTATCTGCTACATCTGGTTTTGTACCAATATAATCCTGAACTTGTTGTGTGTTAGATTGTATAAGAAGGGTGTTATAAGAGATTTTATTCGCAGAGTTTATCTTATAATTAAAATTCCCCATTGCTACTTTGTTAGAGGAATAATCAAATTCTTCTGCTTTAGAATAATTACTTCCAAAAGTTCCATCATTATTAAAATTAACAGAAGTTCCGTCTTTATATAAATAATCATTACTAAAAGACCCAACTAGGAACACAGAAAAATATCCTTCATCACCAACTTGATATTTTTTACCCCAATCTAAAGATAACCCTAAGTTAAGAGGGGTTTTTCCAGATTGATCAGGAGCTAAATTATCATCAAATGCATAAACGGTTAAATCTGTTAGTTTTGGATCTGTATGATCCGCGATACCTATCCAGTTTGCTCCATCGATAGTTTTAAAATTATCGACACCTATGGTTTGCGTATTAAACCCGCTTGATACACCAAAATTAAGCCCACCACTGCCTTCAAAAACTTTACTGTTTATATTAATATTGGCGCCTCCTACATCACCACTCTGGTTATATGAAAAAGCTTTACTAACACTTAAGTTTTGAATTATGTCTGTAGGAAATAAATCTAGCGATATGTTTTTATTAACAGGATCATTAGAAGGTAGAGGCAGGTTGTTAAGAGTAGTACCATTATATCTGTCTCCAAGACCTCTTACGTAGATTTTATTAGAACCTTCTTGTTTCGCTACTCCTGATATTTTAGTAGCTGCAGCAGTTGCATCACTAACTCCTTTTCTGGCTAACTCTTGGGCTCCGATTGCTTGCTTAATTTCTACTGCATTTTTTTGTTCTATTAAGAGGGCTTCTTCTCGTTCTCTACTGGTAACTACTTTTATAACTACTTCATCTAATGCTGCGGCAGTTGCTCCCATAGTTGCATCTACTACAGCTACTTTGCTTGCCTGTACAACTACATTAGGTATTTCTACGGTTTGATATCCTGTAAAACTAAACTCTAGAGTATATGTCCCTGCGGGTACTCCTGTAATCTCAAATAAGCCATCAAAATCGGTAGAGGATCCTTTGGTTGTACCTTTTACAACAACGTTGGCAAAAGGAAGAGGTTGGTTGTTAGATTCTTTGTCTAGTAATTTTCCGGCGATAGTACCGGTTTCTTGCGCAAAAATAGCTCCCATAAAAAATAGTGCTATTACCGTAAATGTTTTTCTCATTATGTGTTTTCAAAATCTGATACAAATAAATACGGTTTTACAGTAATTATGTTTACCCCACTATTATCGTTAGTTTAAGGGATTGTGATGTAGGAAAATATTTGAAAGGGTCAGAATTATAAGATTTTTGGATAGCTTTTTAAACTGTGTTTTTTAACAATTATATTCGTGTTATTCTTTTAAATATAAGGAGTTACTTCTGTTTTTGTAATGTTATTTAGGAGCTTGATTTATGATGAAAAACAAAGGTTAAAAAGGAAGTGTTTGTTTTTATAAATTATTAGAGAATTGTTATTTTAATGTTAATGTATACATATCTACAGAATTGATGATAACACTACGGTAAAACTATATGAACAGATCTGTAGTTGTTCTTTAGGTTTTTTAGACATTTAGTTTGGACAGAAATATAGAACCTTATAAATGATTCTTTTTGGTTTGATATGTAGATATAAAAAAAGCTTGATCAAATAGGAGAGACCAAGCTTTTTTTAGGTATGTAATATGTGTTTTTTTACGAACGAGTCCAATCTGATGTCCAGGTATCGCTTTCTTGCAATGCTCCCGCATAATTTGCAGCATCAAAAAATGTTCCTAATGTAGATGGATCAAAATTATCTATACCATCTATAGCGGTGGTGTATTGGTAGGAACCTCTAAAACCACTTAACTTAAGTTCTTCTTCATCTGGATTAACATCAGGAATAAAAGTACCGGGATTGTTAAATGGTGCTCCAGAGCCATCTTTTGTATAATTATTAAAAGATGTAAAATCAGCAAGGTCTACAGTTGCAGTACCATGATCTAAATCAAAGGAGTTTGTATTATCGATAATCGAATTTCTAACAATTACTTCGTTGTTATTTAAGTTTATCAAGGTTTGGTCATCATCTATCTCGATTCCTTTTCCAGGAAATGCTTTAATGATAGTATTGTACATACTCACTTTTGTTCCTGCTCTAAACTCGATTCCTTTGTTTTCTCCATCCCCATCTTCTGCACCGATTAAAGTAATATTAGATAAAGTTGGATTAGAAAAAGGAGCAGCATCTGGTGCAGAGGATAAATTATCTGCTTCAATTCCTTTATCTCCACCAGCAGATGTTTGTTGTGCAATCCAGAATTGTCCGTTTCCTACCCATCCGTCTGTCCAATCAAAAGAGTCATCTCCTGCACCAGTTACGATTGCATATTTTAAGTTTACAGTACCTCCAAAAAATTCGATACCATCATCATTACCATTAAATGCTTGTATGTATTCTATCGTAGTACCATTTCCTACACCGTATAAGGATAACCCGTTATACTCTGCATCATCATTAATTTTTCCACCCGTATATTCTAAGCGCACGTATCGTAATATTCCTGAGTTATCTGCAGGGTCTGTACCTCCGTAAGTAAGGTTTGCTACTTCTGTTGTAGCTGTAGTTCCTCTGTTAATAGGTGCTTTACCAGCAAGTAAAAGACCACCCCAATCTCCTGAGTTTGGAGTACATTTGTTTGAAGTAAATACAATTGGTTGGCTTGCAGTTCCTTCTGCTATAATTTTAGCACCCTGCTCTATAGCTAGATAAGAAAATACTCCTCCAACATCACCAGCAATAATTTTTGTGCCAGCTTCTATAGTTAATGTAACACCATTTACGACAGAGACACCTCCTCTTAATTCGTAAAGTTCATTGGCTTTTAGTGTTCTGTCTGCGGTGATTTTACCTTCTAAGATAGCTGTACCAGCGTTGTCCCCACAACTATCTAAATTAATTATAACATCTCCTATATTATCTTCTTCAATAGTACAGGCATTAAAGATTAAGGCAGTTATAACTAATATTGCTGCAAATAAATTTCTAGTTTTCATTTTATTATAATGATTAATTTTTAATTCTGATTTTGATTAAAGCTTAAAGGTAACCCCAAGATTAATGTTGATACCATTATCAAATTGGTAGGTTGTGAATTCTTGGTTTAAATCTTCCTGGTCCTGATATCTTTCTATAGCAGGGTTTAATAGGTTTTTAACCTTAAGGCTTAGTTCTATATGCTTTCCTATTTCGTCTTTGAAATTAAAGTTTAATACCCCAAATCCTTTTTCAAAAATATCTCCTACACCATTACCCCCAGCAGAGTACACTCTATCTCCAAAAACATTGAAGTCTAATGCAGAGGTTATTTTGTGTTTTTCAAATTCTTTAGAATAAGAGATATCCGTGTTTATTAAAAAAGGAGAGGCTCCTTGTAATTGTCTGTCTAAGTTTGTTGGAGCAATATTAGATCCATTAAATGTGGTAATGCTTGGGTCAATTTCTACTTTAGTATACATTAATGTAGCATTGATTCCAAAGTTTAGATCATTCCAGACGGTTTCTTCTAGTTTAAATAAATTTCCCAGATTCTTTTTGTATTCTAATTCGGTACCAAAAATGATAGCATTATCTGAGTTTATAAACGTATTGACATTAGAAGCCGAAGCTACAAATACTTTTTCGATAGGATTTTTAATGTATTTACCAAATAGAGTAGCGCTTATTAATTCTCCAGATTGTTCAGGAAAATGCTCCCATTTAAAATCTACGTTGTAATTGTCAGAATTTTTTAGAATCGGGTTTCCTAATGTTGCTTCGGTTACATCTTCATCTAAAAAAGGAGCTACTTCGGTAAACTTTGGTAAAGTAATCGTTTTACTGGCAGCGAAACGAAGATTAGAGGTTTCGTTTAGAGCGTATTTTAAGCTTATACTTGGTAAAACAAAAGTTTCTTCTATTTTTTGAGTTCTAAAAGGAGAGTTTTCTAAATCTTGTTGTTCTTTATAGAAGATATTTTGTTCAAATAATTCTGTACGAAGTCCACCATTAAATGTTAGTTTAGAAGTAAGTGCATATTGTAGGTTAGCAAAACCAGCTAAAGTTAAAAGATCTGCTTCATAAACTCTGGTAGAATTTAGGTTTTCTAATACAACATATCTTCCATTTAATAGATTTTCTTCATTAAGTAAAGCATCTGGATTATTAAAATCAACATTTTGCTCTCTTAGGTTGTTGAGGTTGTAGTTTATTTGATTTGCTTCAAAATCACGATCTTTTCCTCTGGCATTTACGCCAACGGTAAGCTTGTTTTTAAAACTACCTTCTTCGTCTTTACCAAAATTAATATCAAAGTCTAATTTTGCAGAGTAATCTTTTTCATTTAGTTCTTGATAAAACCGTTGGTTATTTGCTAAATCGGGGCTAGTACGGTTCCCTAATACAAGATTACCATCTTTTAATTCTGTAAATACTAATTGGCGTCTGTCTGGGATTAATCCTTTTGCTTTGTTGTATGCAGCACCCCAATTTACTTTGTATTTACTTTCTGCAAAAGAATGCTCTCCGGTAAATTGTTGTGTAAACAAAGTGTTTTGTTCGTAAGTTCCTCTTCTTAATCGTATTTTAACATCAGTATCTTCACTACTTACTCCATCCTGAAACTCTCGTAATTCATCTTGCGTATCGTTAACAAATAAGGTAGTTGCAAGAATTTTGTTATTACTATTCCATCTGTACCCCAAGCTAGATAGTGCTGTGGTGTTTGTGCTATATTGATAACGATCCACCTTTTTGAAATTCCCCAGGCCAGTTATGCTTTCTCCTTGCGAGTTAAAGGCTGCTTGTTTACCACCTATAGCTGTTTTGTGATCTTGATCAAAAGAAACTGTTGCCAAAACATCTAATTTTTGTTGTTCTCCAATCGAAAAAGTTTTCCCTCCGGTTATGCTAGCGCCTCCATCTGGAGCATTAGATCTTTTTTGAGGATTAAAAGAGGTGTGAAAAGGATAGTAGTCTATTTGTGAGCTAACGTAATTATAATCAGGGATATCTAAAAAAGCTGGTACTCTTCTGGATCCATCATCTAATCCCCACTGATCATATTGACCTCCGTTAAGTAAAAAGAAATCATTGCTAACAGCATTGGTGTTGACCCCAGAGGATAGTCCAACCTCTAAAAATCCTTTTCCTGGTCTATCTTTGGTATCGATATTTACACTAGCTCCTGCAAAATCACCATAGATATCGGGAGAGTAGGTTTTGTATATCCCTAAGTTTTCAACAATATCTGTAGGAAATATGCCCAGATCGATAAGTTTTAATTTAGGGTTTAAAGAAGGTATTGGTAATCCGTTTAAATATGCGTTATTATAACGATCTCCTAAACCACGTACATATAGTTTATCACTTTGCTTAGAAATACCAGTTGCTTTGGTTAAACCTGTAGCAACATCGCTAACTCCTTTTTTAGAAAGCTCTTGTGCTCCTATTTTTTGCTGAATTGTAACTGCATTTTTTTGTTCTAACAATATAGCTGCTTCCGATTCTTTTTTGGTAGTAGTTTTAATTATTACCTCGTCTAGAGCTGCTGCACTTGCGCCGATAGAACCATTAACGGTAACAGTTTGACCTGATTTAATTTCAACATCTTTAATTTCTAGGCTTTCATATCCAACAAAACTAAATTCTATGGTATATGTGCCTGGTTGTAAATTTTCAATAGTATATAAACCATCAAAATCGGTAGTTGTTCCTTTGGTTGTTCCTTTAATTAAGACATTGGCAAAAGGAAGGGGTTGGTTATTAGATTCTTTATCCAATAGTGTCCCTGTAACCGAACCTGTTTCTTGCGCTAAGAGTATTCCTACAAAAAATAGAGCAAAGAATGTAACAATTTTTTTCATCTAACTTGTTCTCAAATTTCGTGCAAAGAACGAATGCTAGTGTTAAATTGATGTTATTCAAAAATTAATTATAAGTCATTTTAATGTTATGTAATTGTTACTTGCTTATGTTTGCTGTATGTTTTTTTAATATTAACAACTTGTTAGGGTTACATTTAAAATATTGATATGAAGATTTTAAAGAAATATTTGTTGCCTTTCTATAACAGTATATTTTTTGTTAAGAAATAGGGGTTGAATATATAATGTAAAAAATACATTAAAAGTTTTATGGAATAAAAAAGTCGAATTTATAAAAAAGAGGTAATCTTTTTTTGGGATTTTTTCAAAAAAAAAGAGATTCTAAGCAGAATCTCTTTTTTAATTTTTTGTGAAGTAAAAGTTTAATTTTTATAATTAACTACTACATTATTTTTATCAGTCCATGTAGTTACATCTGCGATTTGATTTTTATCATAATTTACTTCTGATAATTTGTTGTCGCTCCAGAAAAACCATTTCCCAGTTTTCACTCCATTTTCATATTGCCCCATGGCAATTTTCTTTCCTGTAGCATCATAAGATTTCCACTCTCCATGAAGTATTCCTTGCTTATTATAAAAACCTTGTTGTCTTACCATTCCATCTTCAAAATAAAATGTACCTTTAATAAGATTTCCTTGTTTTTCAAAAGTAGGCTTCGCTTCTTGAGCAAAAATAGTTGTTGAAAACAACAATGCTATTACGATTATTAAATTTCTCATATATTGAATTTTTCTTTGGGGTTCTTAATGATTATATTACAAATGTAACATTAATTTTACTTTTAAACAACAATTAAGTAACATTAAATTAACATTGAAGATATAATTAATTGATTTATAGTTATTTATGTATTTTTATTTTGATAATATAATTGTTTTTAGAGATTAAATAATTTTAAAATTCTATTAATGATATGGAGGGATATATTCTACAATATAAAATTTTTATTAAAGCCACAGATGTTATATTGTGCTGATAGATAAAGGTTTATGTGCTTGTTCTTATGTGGTTTACAATTACTTCATTTCTTTTTTTTGGAACATAAAAAGCATTTTTATATGTGTTATTGCAGGGAGGCTTTAGTAATATTTTTGTGGTGTTCATAACTATAAAAATGTCTTGAAAAGATAACATTTCAATAACATATGAGTTGAATTTTAGTAACATTTTTGTGATCCATAAGTACTTACAATATATATGAGTGATATTTACATATTAATGATTGTTGCATTAGCAGCCTTAGCTGTTGCAGATCTTATAGTTGGGGTTAGTAATGATGCAGTAAATTTTTTGAATTCTGCAATTGGTTCTAAGGCGATATCGTTTAAAACTATAATGATAGTAGCGAGTATAGGTATTGCTGCGGGAGCTATTTTTTCTAGTGGTTTAATGGAGGTGGCTCGAAAAGGAATTTTTGTCCCAGGAGAATTCTATTTTGATGAAATCATGATAATTTTCATGGCAGTCATGATAACAGATATTCTGCTACTAGACTTTTTTAATACACTAGGGATGCCAACTTCTACTACTGTATCTATAGTATTTGAATTATTAGGAGCAGCAGTCTGTGTAGCTTTGTTAAAGATATCTGCGGATTCATCACTTTCTATAGCAGATTTAGGTAATTATATAAATACTAAAAAAGCAGGAGAGATAATAACTGGGATTTTGTTATCTGTTGTTGTAGCCTTTTCTGTAGGAGCTATTGTTCAGTATATATCCAGATTATTGTTGTCTTTTGATTTTGAAAAAAAAGCGAAATGGGTGGGTGCTTTATTTGGAGGTATTGCCCTAACAGCTATATTATATTTCATCTTTGTTAAAGGGATTAAAGGAACTAATTATGCAGAATCTATAGTTGAAGTTTTATATAATGGGGGGGCAGAAGGATTATTAGATTGGGCAAACTCATATTTTGGAACTTCTTTCGAATCTGTAAAAGAGTTTGTTAAAGCTAAAAAAGGGCTTTTTGAAATCAATCCAGAAGCAGGAACGGTTGCATTAACCTTAAGAGGTTTTATAGAAACTAATGTTCTTCTAATTGTAACGGTTGGATTTACACTATTATCGTTACTTTCTTATCTGGTAATGGCTGTATTTAAAACCAATATCTATAAAATAATTATTATTGTAGGAACCTTTGCTTTGGCATTGGCTTTTGCAGGGAATGATCTTGTTAATTTTATAGGAGTTCCTATTGCGGCTTGGCAATCTTATGAAGCTTGGTCGGTATCAGGAATCCCAGCAGAGTCTTTTACTATGGATGTTTTAGCTTCTAAAGTGGCTACTCCCACATATTTGTTGCTTGCAGCAGGTATGGTCATGGTATTAACTTTATGGTTTTCGGCTAAAGCCAGAGATGTGGTGAAAACATCAATTGATTTATCTCGTCAAGGAGATGGAGATGAAAAATTTAGACCTAATTTTTTATCGAGAGGAATTGTAAGAGGAACTGTTATTGCATCGGAAGCTATATCTTTAATTACTCCAAAATCGTTTAAAAGTATAGCTGATAAACAATTTAGCCAACAGTCGAAAGTAAATGTTCTTAATGCTAAAAAAGAGGATTTGCCAGCATTTGATATGGTAAGAGCAGCTGTTAATTTGATGGTTGCAGGTATTTTAATATCTATTGCAACCTCTATGAAGTTACCTCTTTCAACAACCTATGTAACTTTTATGGTAGCAATGGGGTCTTCATTAGCAGATAGAGCTTGGGGTAGCGAAAGTGCGGTATATAGAGTAGCAGGGGTACTTAATGTAATAGGAGGATGGTTTTTTACCGCCTTAAGTGCATTTGTTGCAGCAGCTACAATTGCGTTTTTGATTAATCTGCATCAACCAATTATGACGATAGTGTTATTGTTGGTGGCAGTATTTTTATTAGTTAGAAATACAATAAAGTATCGTAATAAAGCAAAAGCAGAAAGAGAAGAAGATAGACTTAAAAAGTCAGAAAGTAGCTCTATCCAAGGAGTGATAGAAGAAAGTGCTGATAATATTAAATCAATTATTAATAGGGGAAATAAAATATATGATACCACGATTGATAGTTTAGCAAAATATGATTTAGCATCCTTAAAAAAGAGTAAAAAAGGAATAGCAAAACTAGAAAATGAAGTAGAGGAATTAAGAGATAGTATTTTCTATTTTATAAAAAACCTAGATGATTCTAGTGTAGGAGCAAGTAATTTTTATATATCTGTTTTAGGATATCTTGAAGATATAGCACAATCTTTGGAATATATAGTTAAAGTAAGTCATAAGCATGTAAATAATAATCATAAAAAACTTAGATTTAATCAAATCAAAGATCTTAAAGAAATAGGACAGCATTTGGATGATTTCTTTAAGCAGGTTAAAACTGTTTTTGATAATAGAGATTTTAGTAGTTTAAATGAAATTATTATAAAAGACAGAGAAAAACTGATTACTGTTGTAAATCAAAAAATTGATAAACAGGTAGAGCGAACCCGAACAGAGGAAAGTAGTCCTAAAAATACAACTTTGTATTTTGGGTTGTTAATGGAAACAAAAGACCTTATAAGTGCTGCAACGAATTTGTTAATAACGTACAGAGATCATCAGGATTAAATAGGAATAGATTCTGATACGTTAAATAAATGTTACGTTTATGAAATTTTTATGTTAGTTTATTGTTTCCTAGTCTTATAGTCATAGAAACTTCGTTTTAACATAGTATATTTACCTAAAGTGAAATAATTCTATAAAAAATGAATAAAAAAGATATTACAATTCTATTAGTAGATGATGAGCCCGATATTTTAGAAATTGTAGGGTATAATCTTACTGCAGAAGGGTATGGGGTAGTTACAGCAGAAAATGGCTTAGAAGCTGTGAAAATTGCTAAAAAGAAAAAACCACATCTTATTATACTAGATGTAATGATGCCAGAAATGGACGGTATCGAAGCATGTGAGCAAATACGTAAAATACCAGATTTGCAAAATACCATTATCACTTTTCTTACCGCACGAGGAGAAGATTATTCTCAGGTAGCAGGCTTCGACGCGGGAGCAGATGATTATATTACAAAACCTATTCGTCCTAAAGTTTTAGTAAGTAAAGTAAAAGCATTATTACGTAGACTTAAAGAAGAATCTTCTTCGGATAATGTTGTGAAAATCGGAGATCTGATAATAAATCGGGATGAATACAAGATTATTAAAGATAAAAAAGAGATCGTATTACCAAGAAAAGAGTTCGAATTACTATCTTTATTGGCCTCAAAACCAGGAAAAGTTTTTAAACGTGAAGATATTCTAGATAAGGTTTGGGGTAATGAAGTAATTGTTGGAGGTAGAACTATTGATGTTCATATCAGAAAATTAAGAGAAAAAATTGGCGATAATAGTTTTAAAACGATAAAAGGAGTAGGATATAAGTTTGTAGTTTAATGGCAGAAATTTTTAAAAAGTCATATAGGTTTGCATACCTTTCGTCTTTATATATAACCGTATTATTAACGCTCGTATTGAGCGTTTTTTTGTATGTCCAATCTTTGTTTAACCCATTTTTTTTAGTAGGTTTTATGATTGGGTGCTACCTGATTTGTTTTTTGATTACACAATATAGAGTCGAAAAGTTTATTTATCGTAGAGTACGTAAAATCTATGATGATATCGAAATGTTAGGGGTGGATACTATTGGTGGTGGTCCAGTTACTACAGATATGAGGACCCTTATCAAAGAAGTCGAAAAATTTGCACAGCAAAGAAAAACAGAAATAGAAACTTTAAAAGTTAGAGAAGCCTATCGTAAAGAGTTTATGGGTAATGTTTCTCACGAACTAAAAACTCCATTGTTTACAGTACAAGGATATATATTAACACTTTTGGACGGAGCAATGCATGATAAAGATATTTTGGATAAATATTTAAATCGCGCAAATAAGGGAGTCGAGCGTTTAATCTATATTGTAAACGATCTCGATATGATAACCAAGTTAGAAGTAGGAGATCTTAACCTTAATTATACTAATTTTGATATCGTAGAATTAGTGCAAAGCGTTTTTGATCTTTATGAAATGAAAGCAGCAAAAAAAAATATAGCACTTACCTTCGATATGAATTATGAGCAACCAATACTAGTTCATGCTGATAAAGAAAGGATACAGCAAGTTCTTTCTAACCTAATTGTAAACTCTATTAAATACGGAAAAGAAGACGGCACTACAGAGGTAAGTATCGAGGATTTAATTCGTAATAAAACAATAGTCAGGGTTACAGATAATGGTGAAGGAATAGCACAGGCACATATACCTCGTTTATTCGAACGCTTTTACAGGGTAGATAAAAGTGGTTCTCGTAAAGAAGGAGGCTCGGGACTAGGACTTGCTATTGTAAAACACATCATCGAAGCACACCACGAACGTATTTATGTAGAAAGTGATTATCGAGTAGGAAGTGAATTTTCATTTACTCTGGAAAAAGTGAAAAAGTTCCCCGTAGTCGATATCAGTGCTAAAACTACTAAGCCCTCTAAAGGTATTTAAATCTCTTAATTTTGTTAGTGTAAAATCGTTTTGATTGCAGCTGGGTACCAGTTTGTTACTCGTTAACCGGTCTGCTAGATATTCCTGTTCAAACTGTCCAGGAGTAGGAATAAAAAAAGCTTTTTTCTTTAATTTAGCAAGATCCATAACTGTAGTATATCCAGATCTAGAAATAATTAAATTACTACTATTAATAGTTTCCTCCAAATCTTTTCCAGTTAGGTAATTATGAATAGTAATATTGTTTTTTACATACGTTTTATGATGGGGTTCGATAAGACCACGAACAAATACGATTCTTTTATCACTTTGTTCAAACTCCTGAAGCAGTTTTTTCTCTAATAAAGTACGCTGTGGTTCTGGGCCAGAAAGCAAAACCATAATGTCGTATTTTTTAGGAACAATCTGATATTCAAATCTGCTTAACGGTCCTAAATAAGTAACAGGTATATTACTTTTTTTAGGATGTCCTAATTCGCCACTAAGGTTAGGATCATCTGCCATATCAGGAACCCAACAAACATCAAATTTTTTAATATATTTATTATGTAACTTCGTACTAATAGATGTGGTTTTTCCACTAAGTACAGTTAGTTGATGTGTAATAAATACAGAGGGAATGCTTTTGTGTCTAACCCCCATTCTATTGTCGGATATAATGCCACAAAACTTTTCTTCCTCAATAATCTTTTTTATAGCCTTCTTTTCTGCGTTTATTGCATGAGCAATTTTAGGGCTGTTTAATAGCATCTTTAATTTAAAATTACTTCCCTTTTTTGCATACTCTATATTGTATGAAGGAAGTTCTTTTGTTTCTAATAAAGGAAACTCTTTTTTAAGTAAAGATAAAGCAACACCATCAGAAGCAATTACAGGCTCCAAGCCCTCTTGTATAAGAGCATTAATAATAGGGATACATCGGGTTGCGTGGCCTAAACCCCAATTAAGTGGAGCAACAAGTACTTTTCTATTCAAATGTTCTAGTTTTTAGTTTGTTATACCGACTAATAATTTGATTGTTAATAATAAAAGTAATCCTATTTTCTTATCCATATATTTCCTTAATTTTACCAAAAAATTATCTTTAGTGTAATTTACTCTGTTTTATGTCCAATATATTTAGATATAAATATGGGTTTTACCTATTTAAAAGATTAGTTTTTGGGCATGACCACATCGCACGGGCTCTGCGGTTGGGCTATCCACGCTATGAGATAGCTCGTTCCTATCCCTCATGCAACCTGAATGAATAAGACAAACCAAAGAAATAAAAAATTAGTGGGAAGTAAGAATAAGCTTAAAAGATTTAATGAAAACAAAACCTTTCCTAATGTAGTAGAACCTACTAGAGAAGAGGTGATTAATAATACATTAGGATACAAAGGAAAATGGAATGATACGTTTTTCAAAAACCAAAACCCTATTGTATTAGAGTTAGGTTGCGGGAAAGGAGAATATACTGTAGGATTAGCAGAACAGTATCCAGATAAAAATTTTATAGGCATAGATATCAAAGGAGCTCGTTTTTGGCGTGGTGCAAAAACAGCAATAGAAGATGGAATGCATAATGTTGGTTTTATTAGAACACAAATAGAGTTAATTGAGTATATTTTTGAAGAAGGAGAAATAGATGAAATTTGGATTACTTTTCCAGATCCTCAAATTAAATACAAGCGAACCAAACATAGGTTAACTAATCACGAATTTTTACAACGATATAAAAAATTATTAAAAAAGGATGGGGTTGTACATCTTAAAACCGATAGTGAGTTTATGCATGGGTATACATTAGGTTTACTTCATGGCGAAGGACACGAGGTGCTTTATGCAAATCACAACGTATACCATAATGAAGGAGCTCCAGAAATTGTAACAACGATTCAAACTTTTTATGAAAAACAATATCTAGAAAAAAATAAACCTATAACTTACATTCGTTTTAAGATTACGTAACAGGTATCGCTATTTTGGAAACTACTAAACTATTTTTAGTCACATTTTTTGCTTCATTAGTGGGAGTAATACCACCTGGATTGGTAAATATGACTGTAGCCAGAACTTGCCTTGAAAGAGGTAAAAAAAATGGTATTCTTGTTGCATATGGAGCTTCTGTAGTAGTGCTTTTTCAAGCACTAATTGCAATTCTTTTGGCAAAGTATATTTTTTTTAATCCATTTGTTAAGAATATATTATTGCGTACTGGCGCCGTAATCTTTTTTTTTATGGCAATCTATTTTTTTGCAAAAGCAAAACAGAATAAAACAAAAATAAAGGCATATAAACATGATGAAACCAGAAGTTTTTTTAAAGGAGTTATGATATCTGCTCTTAATGTTTTGCCAATACCATATTTTTGTGCAATAGCAGCAGGAATGAGTGTGAGCGGAAAAATGGAATACGATGCTTTGCGTATTACAGCTTTTACAATAGCAGCAGGAACAGGAACTTTTGTTACCCTGTATTTTTATGTATTTTCCTTTTTGAAAATAGAAAAGAAAACAGAATCTATAACAAAATATACTAATTATTTTATGGGTATATTAATGCTAATTTTGGTAGTAATAACTTTAGCAAGAATCATATACACATGGGAGTAAAAAATAAAGAAATAGACCCTCAATCAGGATCTGATACAAATTTTTTTGATAGAGTGTACGAAGTAGCCAAGCTAATTCCTTATGGTAGAGTAACGTCGTATGGAGCAATTGCAAAATGTTTAGGAGCGGCCAGAAGCGCCAGAATGGTAGGTTGGGCAATGAACGCATGTGGCAGTAGAGAAGATGTTCCCGCACATCGCGTTGTAAACAGAAAGGGACTTCTCACGGGGAAACATCATTTTGAAGGAACCAATCTAATGCAACAATTGTTAGAAAGTGAAGGTATAAAAGTAGTAGATAATCAAATAATAGATTTTGAGAGTCTATTTTGGGACCCTATGAAAGAATTATAATCCTAATATTTCCTAATTTTTCAAAAATTTATAAATATTAGGGCATCATAAATAACGATACGACTATAAATCATTTCAATTCACAGGCTTTATAATCTTAACTTTTCGACCTATCTTTGCGCTTAAATCCGTTTGGACGAACATAGTACCTTGAAAAAGAAATAACACCCATGAAGTTAGAGAAATCAGATATATTAAAAGCATTAGAAACTATTACTGTAGCTGGCGAAGGCAAGAATATGGTAGAGAGTGGTGCAGTAAAAAATATAATCACCTTTGGAGATGAAGTTGTTGTAGATTTAGTATTGACAACTCCTGCATTACATATTCGTAAACGTGCCGAAGTAGATGTAATGAAAGTTATTCATGAAAAGGTATATGAAAAAGCAAAAATAAAAGTAAACATCAAAGTCGAAGCTCCGGCAACCCAACCTCAAAAAAATGAAATTAAAGGGAAACAAATCCCTGGGATAACCAATATAATTGCAGTAGCATCTGGTAAAGGTGGTGTAGGTAAATCTACAGTAACCTCTAATTTGGCAGTAACACTTGCCAAAATGGGATTTAAAGTAGGACTTTTAGATGCAGATATTTACGGACCTTCTGCTCCTATCATGTTTGATGTAGAAAGAGAACGTCCACTATCTGTAAAACAAGATGGTAAATCAAAAATGAAACCTATAGAAAATTATGGGGTTAAGATCTTATCTATAGGGTTTTTTACACAACCTAATCAAGCAGTAGTGTGGCGAGGGCCTATGGCGGCAAAAGCATTAAACCAAATGATTTTTGATGCAGCATGGGGCGAATTAGATTTTATGCTAATCGATTTACCTCCCGGAACAGGAGATATACACCTGTCTATTATGCAATCTTTACCTATAACGGGAGCTGTAGTAGTGAGTACACCGCAAAATGTAGCACTGGCAGATGCAAGAAAAGGAGTAGCGATGTTTCAGCAAGATAGTATTAATGTGCCAGTCTTAGGAATTATAGAAAATATGGCATATTTTACTCCAGAAGAACTTCCTAACAATAAATATTATATATTTGGTAAAGAAGGAGCTAAGCACCTTGCCGAAGATTTGGATATTCCATTTTTAGGAGAAATTCCTTTAGTGCAAAGTATACGTGAGGCAGGAGATGCAGGTAGACCAGCAGCATTGCAAACAGCAACTCCAATAGAAAAAGCATTTGAGGAATTAACGAAAAATGTAGTTCAGGAAGTAGTAAACAGAAATGATAATTTACCTCCTACCGAAGCAATTAAGATAACAACAATGGCAGGATGTTCTGCTGTAAAAAAATAAAAAATGACTTCAGAAGAATTAAGAATTAATGTAGAAAAGGCTCTGGATGAAATTAGACCATTTTTAGAAAGTGATGGGGGAAATATTTCATTAGTGTCTATCGAAGATGATAAAGTTGTTAAGGTACAATTAGAAGGTGCATGTGTAGGGTGTAGTGTAAACCAAATGACTCTTAAATCTGGAGTAGAAATGACTATAAAAAAGTATGCTCCACAGATTGAAGAAGTACTTAATATAAGTTAACGTTTTTATTGAGTAATAAAGTCTGTTGTTTTTTGAGGACCTTCCAAAATAACCCGTATAATTTTTAAGGTACCATCTTCTGTAGTAGAAATTTGCCATTTAATTAAAGTTATATTACCACCCTCTATTTCCATTCCTGTAATAGATCTTGGATGTACACAACTACCATCATTAAATAAAGCTAGTTCTCCCGCTTCAGGAAATCTGGGTCTATGGGTATGACCAATTATCGTAAATTTATTTTTATTATGGATGATCCATTTTTTTATCCTTCGCTCTATTCGTATAGTTTCTTTATAATTTTTTGCTGGACTGGTAGGGTCTGCAATTCCAACTACTTGCAAAGGCTTCCATAAAATCCGTACCAAAAATCGGTTTATCCTCCAGCCTATATAATTCATAAAATCAGCTTGATGACCATGGAGCAAGAAAATTTCTTGTTCTGTATCCTGATGTTTTAAAACAATAGCCTCATGGTATTTTATATTAGGAAAAAGAGGGACTTCTTTTCCGGTTTTATGATCAAGATACGAGCTTAAATTTTTCTGCACATACTTGGGGTCACGGTATACCATGTCATGATTGCCCCATATCATTTCTAATCGATTCTCTTGGTAAAAGAGCTGAAGCAATTCATACACATTTTTATGTGCCCTAAAAATAGTTTCAAAGCTTAGATTTTCCCATAACTCATCACCATCTCCAAGTTCGCAATACGTAAATCCTTCGTTATAATAATATTTAAGCGCGTGAAAATAGATATTTCTGTTATTAGCAAAGTCATCTGCAAAACTATTGTCCCCACGATGACAGTCACTAAATAATACAAACTTAGAACTATCATCAAAAGGAATAATTTTAGAGTTTTTATATGCGCGATCAAGACGGAATTGAGAGGACATAAATTAAGTTTTTAGTAAATATAAAATATTCTATTTAAGTTAGTTTAGAATCATAATTATAAAATATGCTTTTCAAATTAGTAGGATTGATATATATCATAATATGAAATATTTGGATAGAGTATATTTGACTCTATTACATATCATACCTTATGTTATCTAAATACCTTCCTGTTTTTGTTATTCTCTCTATATTATCAGAAATATTAGGTACCGTTGGCGGGTTTGGATCTTCTGTATACTTTGTTCCTATTGCTAATTTCTTTTTGGATTTTCAATCTGTTTTGGGAGTAACTGCTTTGTTTCATTTATCCAGTAATGTAACCAAAATTGCATTTTTTAAAAAAGGATTGGATAAAAAAGTTGTATTAGCATTGGGAATACCTGCAATAATTTTTGTCTCGATAGGAGCTTATTACAGTAAATATTTAGATCCAAAAATTCTCACCTACGTTTTAGGTTTTTTTTTGATAGGATTAAGTTTGTTATTTCTTGTTTTTAAAGAGCTTAAAGTGCAACCTAATACTAAAAATGCAATTTTAGGAGGATCTTTATCTGGGTTAAGCGCAGGAGTATTAGGTACCGGAGGTGCAATTCGGGGTATTACCATGGCGGCTTTTAAAATGGATAAGAATAAATTTATAGCTACCTCGGCAGTAATCGATTTAGGAGTGGATTTTAGCAGAACAATAGTGTATTATTTTAATGGATATATACATCAACATGATTTGTATTTGATTCCTATTTTAATTGTTGTAAGTATTTTGGGAACATGGATCGGAAAAAAAATTCTAAATAAAATATCCCAAGAGCAATTTAGGAGATTTGTATTATTTCTAATTTTGGCAATAGGTATTATTAGTGTATTCTCTAATCTTTGATTTCGAAGTAAAATTAGATATACTAATTACTTGTTTTACGCCAGATAGCTGATTTATGTCATTTTTATTAGGGAAAGCTACTTATATCTTTGATAAAACACTGATTTTATAATCTTTATGACACAATCACTACAAATCATTAAAAGAACTAAAGCTTTTTTTACAGAGATAGGTGATTTATCATATTTCTCAATACGGTTTTTTAAAGAAGTCTTTACAAAGCCTTTTGAGTTTCAAGAATTACTTCGGCAATGTTACCACATGGGTAATCGTTCTTTACTTTTGGTAGGAGTCACTGGTTTTATTTTGGGATTGGTCTTTACGCTTCAATCCCGCCCTACTTTAATGGAATTTGGAGCAGAATCCTGGATGCCATCTATGGTTGGAATATCTATTGTAAGAGAAATAGGACCAGTTATTACGGCCTTAATTTGTGCAGGTCGTATAGGTTCGGGTATAGGGGCAGAGCTTGGTTCTATGCGGGTAACAGAACAAATTGATGCAATGGAGGTGTCGGGTACGAACCCATTTAAATATCTGGTAGTTACTCGTATTGCAGCAACTACATTAATGCTTCCGATATTGATTATTTTTGGAGATGCAATTGCTCTTTTAGGATCCGCAATCATCGAAAACCTAAAAGGATCGGTGTCTTATCAGCTTTATTTTAATCAGGTTTTTGATGCCATAGAGTATAGTGATATTGTTCCTGCAACCCTAAAATCTTTCTTTTTTGGTTATGCCATAGGTTTAGTAGGATGTTATAAAGGATATTATTGCAAAAAAGGAACCGCAGGAGTTGGAGAAGCATCTAACTCTGCAGTTGTTTATACATCGATGTTATTATTTGTAATAGATTTTATAGCAGTTTTTTTGGCAGATATATTTTTTTAAACTAAAAAGACCCCTAATGTTAAATACACATACACTTGATAGAAGCAGATAAACATACCGATAGATTTGTTTTAGAGATTAAAGATCTTAGAAAAAGTTTTGGAGAGAAATCAGTTCTTAATGGCTTTAATTTGCAATTATCCAAAGGAGAAAACCTGGTAATAATGGGAAAATCAGGTTCTGGTAAATCTGTAATGATTAAATGTTTAGTAGGATTAATTCAAGCAGATAGCGGTAGTATTAAGATAAAAGGACAAGATATTACAGTTTTAGGACAAACAGAACTTGATTTGCTTCGAACTGAGATTGGTTTTTTATTTCAAGGAAGTGCTTTGTATGACTCTATGACGGTACGCGAAAATTTAGAATTTCCTTTGCGTAGGCATAAGAGTAAATTAAATATGACCGAAAATACAGAAGTATTAATCAAAGAAGCTTTAGCAAATGTAGGTTTAACAAGCGCAATAGATCTAATGCCAGCCGAACTTTCTGGCGGAATGCAACGAAGAGTGGCATTAGCAAGGGCACTTATCTTAAAACCTAAAATAATCCTTTATGATGAACCAACTACAGGATTAGATCCAATAACTGCTAAAGAAATTATTCAACTAATGCGTAGCATACAAAAAAAATACGAGACATCTTCATTGATTATAACACACGATGTAGATTGTGCCAGAGTGATTTCTAACAGAATCATTTTATTAGTAGATGGGATTAATTATGCAGAGGGCACATATCAAGAACTTTCTCAATCTAAAGATCCACAAGTAAAAGCATTTTTCAAACATTAACACATATATAGAAATAAAGAAAAAGCATTATGAAAAAAGCAGCATCCCAAAAATTAAAGCTAGGCGTATTTGTAGTAGTAGGTACCTTACTACTTGTTGCTGCATTATACGCTATAGGAAATCGACAAAATATTTTTGGGACTAATGTTAGGATTATGACACAGTTTACTAATGTAAATGGTTTAGAAAAAGGCAACAATGTTAGGTACTCTGGGATAAATGTGGGAACGGTAAATAAAATTATAATGTTAGAGGATTCTCAAATTATAGTAGAAATGTTAATAAAAGGCAATATAGCAAAACATATAAAAAAAGATGCAGTCGCGACTATAGGGACAGATGGTTTAGTTGGTAATATGATTGTAAATATTATTCCCAGAGAAAGTAAAAAACCAGTAGTAATTTCTGGAGATACCATTAAGTCCTATAGTAAAATAGGAACCGATGATATGTTAACCACTCTTAATGTTACTAATGAAAATGCGGCATTACTTACCGCAGATCTATTAAAAATCACCACAAAAATCACCCAAGGAAATGGTACAATAGGATTACTTATTAATGATTCTATTATGGCACAAGATCTAAAACAAACCATTTATCAACTTAAAAATGCAAGTGTAGGAGCATCACAAACAATTGCAGAAATAAAAAATATCGTATCCTCGATTAATCAAAATGAAAGTGTTATTGGGTTTTTGTTAAAGGATAGCATATCTGGACAAAAAATAAAAACAGTTATTAATAACCTGGAACAATCAAGCATAAATATAGAGCAATTAACAAAAAACCTTAACTCAACAGTAAGCAGTATAAAGGAAGGAAAAGGAGCATTGCATTATTTGGCAACAGATTCAATTTTGGTTAAGAATATAGATTCTACAATGAATAATATTAAAGAAAGTACCCATCGTTTTAATGAAAATATGGAAGCTTTAAAACATAATTTTTTATTCAGGGGGTACTTTAAAAAATTGGAAAAAGAAAAATCGATTAAAAAGAATAGTAATGAAAATTGAACATCTAGAAGAACGAATTACAGATTATAGAAACTCTATAAAAACAGTAGTAGATAAGAGAATGTTGTGGAAAAATAAAACCAAAGATGTTCTTCTTAAAACATTGCATGAGATAGTAAAACAGTATGATATAGGGTGGAAGGTGCAAGAATTAAGTTGGATACACAATAGTGAAGCTGTAAACATTACTTTTGATTCTTTTCCTCCAGAATTAATAGATTGTACGAATCTAATACCTGCATATCAATTTTTACCAGGAGGAACCTTGATTTTTTCGCAATCTTATAATGGGGATATCTATATAGCAATGTTGTTTCCTGAGGTAGAAAATTCTCCACAAGAAAACAATGTAATAGAACTTGGGACTCATGCTCCAGAGTCTATAACCGAAAAACTTATTGTAGAAAAGGTAGATGAGTTTTTAAAAGAGATTATCAAATGGGAAGTACCATCTTTAAAAAATAAAGTAGGATATTAAGACACTATCACATTAATTTGTAGTCAAGAATAGTTGCTTTAAAATACTTTTGCTTTCCTTTTTTAAGATCCCAGATTGCAGTCATTGTATTTGGTATTAATAATCCATTATAGTCTTGGTATTCTCCTACTTCTCCAATAAAATCTTCTAGTCCTGTATCTCGATATCTTTTGGTTTTAAAATGATCTATCATTCCATCTTGGTTAAATATAAAAAAGCCTTCAACAGTATAATTATCGTTTATGACAGTAGCCTTTATTGTTCTGTAATCTATAGCTTCCCAAGAGATATCGGGGTTTAGAAAACCTATCGGAAACCAAATAAGCTCACCCAAATATCGTCCTAATGAACTTTGATCTACTTTTTGACCCGAAAAAAGAACTACATTTTTCAATCCCAATATATTCACTTTTACCTCACCTTTACCATTAGTATATTTATCTCTTATTAACATAGGTAATGCTTTTGCTTTCCAGATAAACCCAAAGTTATTAGAAGACACGTATTGCGTAGCAGAAAATGGGGACCACTTTTTTTTCGACCCCGTTATGATCTCCCCTTTTTGGGTAAAAACAGCATTGCAGTATTTTGGTTTCCCCACAATGTTGACTTTGCTAAGGTAATTTTTCATCAGATCCGGTAAATCATCCAAGTCTTCTGGAGTGATCTTTTTATGTATCTCTTTGTTTGGATGAAATAATAGTATTTTTTCTTTTTCTACAGAAGCATGAAACGATGTTATTCCTACTATAACTAGTATAACCAGTAGGGTTATTATACTTCCAATTATCGTAAATATCATTTTTAGATTGTTTTTATAGTACAACATAATCAACTTATAATTTTACCATCTCCCATTTCGATAATTCGATCGGTTTTATTTGCAAAATCGGTATCATGAGTTACTACAAGAAGGGATAACCCTTCTTCCTCGCTTAATTGCTTAAAAACATTGAAAACATTTTCAGAATTATAACTATCCAGGTTTCCTGTGGGTTCATCGCCCATAATGATAGTGGGATTATTTATTAAAGCTCTTGCAATAGCAACCCGTTGCTTTTCTCCACCCGATATTTGTGAGGCTCTTTTTTTGGCAAGGTGATCAATGTTAAGAATATGAAGTTTCCTTATAGCGTCATGCTCTA
Organism: uncultured Flavobacteriaceae bacterium; assembly: GCA_964353005.1. GTDB lineage: Bacteria > Bacteroidota > Bacteroidia > Flavobacteriales > Flavobacteriaceae > Aquimarina. The sequence goes on from CAYGUC010000054.1 coordinate 24,995, forward strand.
TTTCATCAATAGATTTTTCTGCTAGTTTTTTGGCAGGAAGCATTACATTTTCTAATACCGAAAATTCAGACAACAAATAATGAAACTGAAATACAAATCCTATATGTTTGTTTCGGATATAGGAGAGCTTCTCTCTTTTCTGCCCTGTGATGAGTTCATTGTTAAGATATAAGCCTCCTTCATAATCGGTATCCATGGTAGATAAAATATACAGCAAAGTAGATTTACCACACCCGGATTTGCCCATGATAGAGGTAAATTCTCCTTGGCTTATCTTAAAAGAAATATCTTTTAACACATGAAAAAGTACAGGCTTTTTAAAATACTTATTGATGTTTTTGGCTTCTAGAACTGTTTTCATTGACCTCTTATTATGCGTACAGGATCTATTTTTTTTGCTTTCTGAGAAGGTAAATAACCAGCCAGAAAAGTTGAAATCATAGCGAATGTAATACCAATAACATAAAACCAGGGATTATGATTAATAGGGTAGGTAGAAATTGTTGGTAATGCTTCTGTTTTAAAAGGTAGGCGGCCAATTAAATGAGATAAGCCAAATCCAACTAATAAGCCTAAAATCCCTCCTACGACCCCAATGATTATAGCTTGACTCATAAAAATTAATTGCACATCATTACCCGAGAAGCCAGTCGCCTTGAGAATAGCGATATCATTCATTTTTTCGTAAATGAGCATGTTTAAAATATTGTAAATACCAAAACCTGCTACTATCAATAGTGTTATAGAAACAGCATAGGTTATTAAATTTCTAATCGTGGTTCCTGTTTCAAATTGTGCATTGGCAGTATTAAGATCAATTGCTTTGAGTTGAAACTGTTGCTCAACTTTTTTAGCTAATGCAATTGCTTGTTCAATATCATGAAGTTTTACATGGATATCGGTAATATAATTTTCTGCTTCGCCCAGAATACGCTGCACAGTTTTGATATTGACAAAACTTTGAATATTGTCTATATCAGCAATTCCACTTTGATATATTCCTACAATTTTTAACGGAAAAACATCCCCCTTTATGGTACTAATCTGTACCCTATCGCCAACATCAAGAGACATTTTTTTGGCAACACCCGCACCTAGCAAAATACCATTATCATTACGATGCAAATCTTGAGGAGTTCCTTTAATAATATAATCCTTGAAATTAAAAAATTCTACTTCTTTTATAACATCTACTCCCGTTAGGTTGCCTCCTAGCTCAATAGATCCTGCGATATAAAATATTTGTGATTTAATTTGTGGTAGTGCTGCTCTAACCCGAGTATCTTTATTAAGATAGTTAAGGATAGGAAGTGCATTATGAATTCTTTTTTGACTTTGTTTTGGTTTAATAGAGTGTACTATATTAAATGTATTTTGAAATTCATCATATAAGTCTACAGGTTGTTTTTTTGAAGGTTCAATCTCATTAAAAATATGAACATGTGGTGTTTGGTTAAGGATCAAATCGTCAAGCATATTATTCAACCCAGTCATAAAACAAACTAGAGTAATATATGCTCCAATACCAAAAGTTACACCCAAAGCAGCTATTGCTGTTTGTTTAATTTTGGTAACCAGATGCGTTCTGGCAATGTTTAATATAACTTTCCAATTAATCATTGTTTGGGTTTATAAATCCAGGTATCTTTTGTAATTCCTGATAGGATTTCTACAGTATCCATGCTCTGAAGCCCAACAGCAATTTCTACCGTTCCTTTTTCAGTTTTTACTTTAGTATTATCAATCAAGTATTCTTTGGGTATCGTTAGGACTTTGTTTCTTTGAGCTATGATGATATTTGCCTCCCCAGATAACCCAGGATATAGTACCTTTGGGGGGTTGTCAAAAACAGCCTCAACCATAAAGGTTTGATTGCGCTCGTCCTTTTTTGGGTATATTTTATTCACTTTTGCAGTAAATACCTCTCCATTATATGCATCCAGGGTTATTATAGTTTTTTGATTCTCTTTGATTTTTACAATATCTACTTCGTCCACTAGCATTTCGACAACAAAAACAGTAGCACTACCAACTGCTGCGATAGGTTCTAAAGTATTTACAATCTCTCCGTGATTCTTATACAAACCATATACTTTACCAGTAATTTTGCTATTAATGGTAAAATCTTTGGTAGTTATTACCGAAGTTTTATAATTGTTTTTTGCCTGTTGCAAACGAGTGCTAAGTTCATCTTTGGTTCTGTTATATTTGTTTTTTAACAGACTTAAAGAATTTACAGAAAGCTCATAGGTAAGTTTTTTAGTGTCATATTCTGTTTTTGAACCTATTTGTTGACTCCATAGATTTTTCTGACGGCAATAATGTATAGAATCATTAATCATTTTAAGAGTTGCGGATTTAATCTCTTCACCTATACTACTTAGGATTGCCGCACTGCCATTATAGTTTTTTTGAGCAAGTTCTAACGATAACTTAGCATTTTCTGCATGTAACTTAGGATTACTATTTATGATCTGAAGTAATGGAGTTCCTTTTTTGATAATATCTCCTTCTTCTACAAAGTTTTTATCCAAAATACCATGTACAGAAGCATAGACCTGATATAAACTGTCTGGCTGTATAGTAGCCGATGAATATACCAATTCTGTGATGTTTGTTACTGTAGGAAGCGTTTTTTCTTTTTTATCTATACAGGATATAAAAATAGTAACAAAAAGTACCCATAGTATATATTTAGACATACCAACATATTTTTATCGAATTTCGTTGAAAAGACGGATTCTCGGAATGATATTTGTCATATTAAAAAAAGAAGATAGTCTTTATTTTAGCATAGAGATTAGATCAAAATATAACCTTTAATCCCTCATTTAGGGTTTGATTTCCAGAGACTTGTCTCGAAAACAAAATATGTTTTCGGAAGCATACCTCGTGAGCTTGCTCCGAGGTTGTTGATTAAAGCTCCAAAAATATGTGTAATTATACCAATATAGATCTAACAATTAACAAACATAAAAAACAACCGTAATATGCAAATCAATATTCAATTTGTACAAATGCCAACTAGTGAAGCAATGGAAGGTTATGTGCAAGAAAAACTAGACAAACTTTTTAAAAAATATGATTGGATAATCAGAGCCGATGTGTTTTTTAAGAAAGAAAATGATCCAAAAGGAAAAGGTAAAATCTGTGATGTAGAATTAAGTTTACCTGGGCCAAAAATATATGCTACCTCTAATGAGAAAAATTTTGAGATGGCATTTAAGGAAACTTTAGAGGATTTAGAAAAACAACTTAAAAAGCGCAAACAAGAAATGAAACCATATATCTAGAATTTAAAACTAAATTCTTAAGATCAAACTCATGCAAATTAATTATAAAATGCCGTATAAATCAAAAAAATGAACACGGTTAGAAGCAATATTTTATTGGTTAAATAGAGGTTAAGTATATATGTAAAATGATATTTGTCATGTTTTGAAATGATTTATAAAGGTACTTTTATCCGCAAATTTTAAAACAAGAAGTATTTTATAAATTATGTGTTATTGGTGGTAATTAATAATACAGTATAACAATACATTGAAACTATCATAATTAGTATAAGTTGAGTTTGTGTTAATACAATTAAGTTTCAATATAGACCCTCGGGAGTAGTTACCCCGGGGGTTGTTTTTTTGATACATGATTGTCAGGCAGTTAACTTTTTGGAAGTACGCATTATATGCTTATTTAGTAGCTTTTCCATACTTTAAAACCGTACTTTAAATACATTAAAATAATTTTAAAATACATGCTTAATAATCGGTTTTATCACGGTGCTTTTAGAAGTTAAAAAAATAACATTTCTTCACAAATCTATTTTTTTTAATTCTTCCTATTCTCTAACCATTTTAAAGTTCTATAATAAGTTGTTTTAGA
>CAYGUC010000055.1:0-26899 GCA_964353005.1 uncultured Flavobacteriaceae bacterium
TAAGGATGACACGTGAGTTTTTACTATAGCAATGACCAAGTATTTCCTATAAGGATGACACGTGAGTTTTTACTATAGCAATGACCAAGTATTTCCTATAAGGAGGACACATGAGTTTTTACTATAGCAATGACCAGGTATTTCCTATAAGAATGTCACGTGAGTTTTTAGTAAAGCACGAAGTTCAATAATCTCATTTAACAAAAAGAAAAGAAATAAATGAGAGTAACAAAATCATATAACCAAACCCCTAAAGGAATTCAGCTTGAGTTTGATCCTGAATTATCCAATACGGATTTAAAGGAATATCTTATTTCGATTGGATTTAAAAATGCGAATCGAAATAAAGGTGTTTGGTATATACGAGGAGTTCGTCCTTCTTTTGACAAATATACAAGTGCATTAGAAAATGCTAATACAGAAGGCAAAAATCTTTTAGAGGTAAAAATTGAACCTTCATACGAAGCTACAATAAGCAATATTGATCACAAACTTTTTAGTTTAGTTACTGCTTCGATTAAATATGAAGATCAGAATATAAAAGATCAGGATTATGTTGTTTTTGAAGATTTCAGGGTTTCAGCCGAGGACATTGCTACACGTTTTTTAACATTTCAATTAGGGGATAAGTTTAAGGGGCTTAAAGTTACTGCTAAGAATTTCAAAGAAAAAGCCAGAAATGCATTTGATGAGGGACGTATTATAACTGGAGTTCCAGAAAGTAATCCAGTTAAAGAAATCCTTACGGATTCCCCAATAGAGCAATCGATATGGCAAATACCACTTTCCGTATATGTATCTAAAGAAAACCCTACTTCCGAAAAAGAAATTCTTGCTCCTGAATTTTTAGCCAAAAAAACACACGAACATAAAGTAGCCATATTAACTGCCTTAAGAAATGGAAAGAAGGTTTCTGATGCTGTTTTACAAGACCATCCTGAACTGGTAAAAACAGAGAACTTTCAGTTTGGGTTTGATGCTACTAATTTTAGAAGCATTGCTGCATTTAAAAAGATTTTAAATGGTATTGGTAACAAAGGAGATTATACAGAGGGTAAAGAAATAGATGGAGATCGGTCAGCGTATCTATGGGAAGGAGATAATTTAAAAATAGTAACTGCCAACAATCCATTAGTCCATAATCGACACACTTCCTCTATTGGTATAGAAGGCTTTAGAGAGCAGGTGTTGGATTTGGTTAATTTAATAGAAGGACAAACCGATTCTATAGGGAGCCTTGGTTTAGAATACATTGCCTTTGAGGACTATGATTTTTCTAAACCAGCAGAAACAAAATCTTTAACCAATGAGAATGGAGTATATACCGAAGATACAGCAACGGATAGATATGAAGTGCTATCCATACCCTTTGCTAAGAATATAAAATTTGAAGCCAGTATAAAACTGGTTCGGGATGCACAAGATCAGTACGTATATGGTTTAAGTGTAATTAATATGCTTTCTGGATGGAGTGGCTATTCTTTTTCTCCAAGTACGGTAGATCCAACTTATCCCACCAGAGAGGAAGCCTTAGAAGCTGCTATTTTACAAATCTTGGACGGACTGCAATACGAGCATACCGAAGTGCTAAATCAAGGAGCATCCGAAGCCTTGAAAAAAGCGTATACGAAAACCATTCTTGCTATCTATGATTTTGCAGAGAACATTCCTGTTAAATTACCAGAAGAAAGAGCAAAAGCAATACTCCCTTTATTTATAGAGGAAGAAGAATCCACAAAGAAAGAACAAACCAAGGAAATACCTCTGCATACGATAGAGGATACTACGATTGAAATAAATCACGACAAACCAGTAGAAGAACCTAATACCAAACATTCAAATTCCAAACGAGCCACTGTTCAATCGATGATTAAGAAGCTTACCGATTTAGAAATGGATACTGAAGGCGAAACCCAAACCATCATTGCAACCTTTCGATTGGAATTAGAAGAAGCATTACAGATAGAAAATGAGGTAACATTTACAGAGGATGTGACATTAACTATTAAAGATCAAAAAGATTGGATAAATGATATAGAACCAGAAGCTGTCAGGAATACTTTTTTAGACTTGATCCTTTCCAATGCAGCAGCATTAGGATACACACCCTTTACCGTTCCCCACAGCTCTGGTTATATATTAGAACAGGCATGGACAAAACTAGATAGTAAAACCATAAAGGAATTTGAACAGTTTATAAATTCCAGACCAGGGCTTTTAGAACATAAATATTATCCAGACCAATCCGAACCGCATGGGCTTGTAATTACTTCGGATCGGGATCAGATTACTTTTCAAATTTTAAAGAATACCAATATTGCCATAGGAAGTCATAAACCTATAGAAGAAGGTCTGGTTTATGGGGGCAGTACGATGTCGATGACCAAACTAAAAAAAGCGATTCGATATATGCTGTCTAATCCAGAGAAAGTCATTCTTCAGCAAGACGATACAGAGCAGACCGTAGTAGAAAACAAGAATCCAGTAGCAACAGATATTAAGCGGTATGGAAAAACAATCCCAAATGTTCTATCGCCATACGGAGTAACAGAGTTCTTTCATTCAGGATTGTATGTTAAGGATGCTAAAAAAGTCCAGAAAATAGCTCCTTACTTACTAAAAGCTTCCGACAGTACTCTTTCAGAATTAACCGCAAAAGAATTATTTGAACTGATTCAAATGGCACATCCACAGGACTATGGATTTGCAGTTTCCAGATCGGCAATGCTTAGAGAATGGGAAAAACGGGGACAACAAGTATTTGAAGATTTAGGTTTTCCAACAGATGCAAATTATCCTTATGTAAATATTAATTCAGGTTACAGAAGTGTGTATCCGCTACAAAGCATCATAGGGGGATTTGACAAACCTCAAAATTGGTGGTCTGCTGCGAATAACTATCGTCCAATTGGCGATTTAGAAAAAGCATTGGAAATTATTGAAGAACAAAAAGCAGAATTCAAAACCCAGCAACTAATACATACAAACCCTAAAACAGGTGCTCCAAAATCTAAAAAAGAAGACAAAGAGGCATACCAACAAATCCAATATAAAATGGAAGACCTGGATACTTCCAAAGAACTGATTACTTCTTTTTTAAAAGAACAAAAAAGAAAGCTAAGTACCCCAAAATCAAAAGAACCTAAACCAATTGAAAAAACCTCAGTAGAAGAATTCTTCTTGGTAAAACCCAAGGATGCGGATCGCATTCGTAAAGAATTTGTGACGCAAGGTTTTCCCATTCCTTTTACAGGACAAGAAGCCTTTAGGGACAACCTACCCATTTTTAATCTCGCTTTTCGGTGGCATATTTCCTATTCGGAATTTGAAAAAAAACAGGAAATCCCCATCAATAAAAAGAAAAGTATTTTCACCGCAGAACTTTCCTCCTTGGAAGGGAAAATAGACACGGATAGTCTTGCGCATAAAGAAAAACTGAAAACAACAATTCATCAGTTAGATAGCGAACTGGAAACAGCCAAGGATCTATTAGAAAAGGAGAACAGGATATTTCAGGATGAATTATTTGCAGAAGCAATGAAAAGGGTTCGGGAAAAGGGATGTCATCCAGATGCTCCAAAAATAGCCCAATTTTATGATGTACTGCTTACTGGTCTGGTGGGAAATAAGGTTATGGATACCCAAGACCGTACCCCTGTACTTCAAAAGGTAGATTTTTTAATCGATGATTTTTTAATGGAAAACAGTACTGGCAGTATCGAACAAGCCAGTGCCCCCTCTTCTGACTATCTCGATAAAGTCATTGCAATTATGCACGATCACTATATCGATGCCAAACGCCTTAGCCGAAAACAAATTGAAGCAGTTCAACAAGAATCTGGTGCACCCAATTTGGGGGTTTTATGGGAAGCTGTTGAACTCAGTTGGCTTTTATGGTATCAGCAGATTTATAACCTTCCCATTCCATTTGAACGACGCTTAAATCAAATGATGGGATTCTGGAATACCGTACAGCCTACCTATGCGTATTCCGATAGTAGCAAAGAACTGTTTAAGCAGTATTCTACCCCTTGCCCTATAGGAGCAATGATAGCAGAATATACTAACATGTCCAGTGCGGATCGCACTTTTGAACCCAGTGCAGGAAATGGTTTGTTGGTACTTGGTGCAGATCCAAAAAAAACACATGTCAATGAAATAGATAAGAGCAGAAGATATTCCCTGAAAGCACAAGGATTTGATACCATTACACACCGTAATGCAGCAGAACCCTTTCCAGAAGAATGGACACACTCCTTTGATGTGATGGTTACCAATCCCCCGTTTGCCAGTTGGGACGATTCCAAGTTTGATAAAGAACGATGGACACAAAAATATTTTAACAATCAAATTGGGGTAGCACAACACATGCGGTTAGAGCATTTTATGGCAGGACTAGCTTTGCACACTCTTAAAGATTCAGGAAAGGCAGCCATTATTATTATGGGACATGTGTATTTCGGTTCCGATGGATATATAGAGAAATACAAACCTTTTTTCAATTGGTTGTATCGCCATTATCACGTAGAGGACATCATCAATATGAACAGCTATAAACTCTACAATAAGCAAGGTGCGGTTACCAAGACCATGCTAATCCTTATTCATGGAAGAAAACAGATACCAGAAGGGATAGCACCTACAAAGAGAGAAAGCCCCACTATAGAACAAGTGGTGAACAGCTTTCAGGAATTATGGGAACGTATCGATTCCCATATAAAAAAGCCAGTAGAATATTCATTACAGGTGATTATCACCCAACTTAAAATAGAATTAGGACTATGATATTTTTTAATAATCAATTAATGCCATCCGAAGATAGTGCTGCCCTGTTTATGGTTAGCAATCCCATACCATTTGAAAATTTTGAAGACCATCAGGCAGGGATCTTTATCCGATTACACCATTTAATAGCATGGTCTATGGAAGAAGGGGACGATCCCGTTGCCCTGATGGAAGAATACTTGGAAACGGTCTATTCCGATAGTAGAACCGTAGAAGAAATTGCAAATTTCCTGCTATACCATGATAAAATGCAAAGTGCCTTGTGGGCACTTAAAGAAAACTGGAGTAGTCTGGATAATACCGTACCCGACGATTCCTTAATGTATGGTGGAATGGAAAAGGAAGATGCTGTCCAAATGTATGTGGATACCAATTTACGAAGGTATTTAGAAGTACTATCCAATTTTGAAAGCGCGTAACCCTATATAGGTAATAGTACAACAGTGGATAATACGGAAGATAAAAAATCCCTTGCCAGTGTGTTACAAAAAAAAGAAGAAAGCCCCTTAAAAAAGAGAATTATGGAAAATATCGAGGTACAAGAAGAACAGGATGGGTTCACTCAGGATGCTGAACAAGTAGCAAAGTTGGCAGCCGATCAAACTGCCCTTGTTCCATACAAACCGAAATCCAATGCAAGTTTTAAAATGGATACTCTGATTCCTAGAAATATGGCTTTTGAAGTGCAAAAGGCTTTGAACCGTATCGTAAAGGAAAAAGGGAACATAGATACTTATGTTCGTAATGCATTAAAATACATATCCACAGCTACTTTGTGGAAGGCTTTTGCTGCAGAACAAGTGGATGCCATTGCATTATATCTCCAACAATTTGAACGAGGGCAAGGAATAATCATTGGGGATCAAACAGGAATAGGAAAAGGCAGACAAGCCGCAGCCGTTATTCGGCATGCAGTACTACAAGGATACATACCCATTTTCTTTACCAAAAGCCCTAGTTTATTTACCGATATGTATCGGGATCTAAGAGCTATTGGTTTTGAGGATATCCACCCTTTTATTGTCAATTCTAATTCGGATTCTGGCGCAAAAATAAAAGATGCAGATGGGAACGTAATTTTTACACCCTTATCGGGTAAAGCGCAAGAGGAATTACTTACCACCACAAAAACCTTGGCTACGGAAAGTATAGAATCTATCGAATGGCATAAAAGAACTGGCAAAAAATTACCCAATCCTGAAACGACACCAACCATAACGATCTATGAGAATATAGATTATTTGCCCAGTGGATACGATATGATATTTACCACCTACAGTCAGGTGCAGTCTGCTGGTTATTACAAGCGTGCCTGGATAGAAAGTATCTGTGAGAGTGGTATGGAAGGAAGTACACGCTATAAAAAAGTAGTATTCATTTTAGATGAATCCCATAGTGCTGGAGGATTTGATTCTATTATTGGGAATTGGATGCGAAGGGTACTCCCTAAAACACATTCTTGTTGTTTTTTAAGTGCAACTTTTGCAAAGTATCCAGAGGTAATGCCTTTTTATGGAAAGAAAACAGCTATTTCCGAAACAGGGTTAAAAGATTATGCATTTGTAAACGCGATGCGCAGAGGTGGATTAGCCCTTCAGGAAATTGTAGCATCCAATCTTGCCGAAAGCGGTCAACTCATTAGAAGACAACGCTCCAACGAAGGGATTAAGGTGGAATACATCACCCTGGACGAAGAACCTAGTCGTAGTAAAAACAGAGCGAGTGTAAATCGGATCATCAAATTGATGAATAAAGTAGTTCAATTTGAAGAAGAATATGTAGCACCTGTACTGGCATTAGTTCACGCAGATGCAAAAGCCCAAGGAGAAAGAATGGGAGAAAAACCCAGAGGTTTAGGGGTAAAACAAGCTCCTTATTTTTCCAGAGTATTCAATATTGTAGACCAAATGCTTTTTGCCTTGAAAGTCGAGGAAGTGGCAAAAAAAACAGTGTCTTTACTAAAGGAAAACAAGAAAGTGGTTATTGCCTTTAAATCCACTATGGGGGCTTTTTTAAAGGATCTTAATCTATCCAGCGGGGATATCCTTCCAAAAGAAGAATTGGATTTTGTTCGTACCCTGACCAAAGGATTAGACAGCATCTTTTTCTATAGTTACACCGATATTGAAGGAAAAAAAAGCAGGCAACGGATTGCCGTAGAGGAATTATCCAAAAAAGGACAAGAAGAATATACCAGGATTAAAAAGGCGATGCTCCTGGAAAGTTCGGGACTTAGTATTTCTCCAATTGACCAACTGGTTCAATATATAGAAAACGAGAAAAAACCTTCTTATACAGGAGGACATCAGGATGGGTTTTTTAAGGTAACGGAAGTTACAGGAAGAACCCAGAAGGTACATTTCACCAAAGAAGAAGCTACCATTATCTCCCATAAAAGTGATACAGAAAAATCCTTTCGGTTATTTAATAGCGGAGAATACGATGTATTGTTGATTAATCAAAGTGGTAGTACAGGTTCCTCCGCGCATGCATCCAAAGATTTTGCAGATCAAAGACAACGGGCGATGATTATCCACCAATTTGAATTGGATATCAACATCGAGGTACAAAAACGAGGACGTATTAATAGAACAGGTCAGGTAAACTTACCCGAGTACTATTATATCACCAGTGATATCCCAACAGAGCGAAGGTTGATGACTATGCTAAAGGCTAAACTAAAGTCTTTGGATGCCAATACCACAGGATCGCAACATACCAATGATGATACGCTTAAAAGTGCAGATTTTTTAAATAAATACGGAGATAAAGTCGCTTGGCAATGGATTGATGAAAATCCTGAAATGATGCAAAAATTGGGGCATCCAACGTATCATAAAGTAACCGATTCAAAAACAGGCACAAAATTCTACGAACGTAATGATAGCAAAGAAGGAGCTATACGGCAACTTACAGGACGTGCGGGATTACTTTTAGTAGAAGAACAGGACAATTTATACAACGTCCTACTGGAACGCTACGACCATCAAATCAAGTTAGAGAAGCAACAAGGAACCTATGATTTAGAAACGGAGTTTCTTCCCTTGGATGCCGAGATTAAAAAACGATTCCTGTTCCAAAAAGGAAATGGTGGAAATACCCCCTTTGGTAAAGATACCGTTCGGGAAGTAAGTATTGTCAACAATCTAAAGCGTCCCTTAACCAAACAAGATGTTGAAAATCGAATTACCAAGGCTTTGGACGGAAGAAAACCAGAACAAGTCCGTGCGGAACTTACCAAGGATATCCACGAGAAATTCCCATTACTAATTGAAGAGCGTAGAGAAAAACGAATGGAAGTTATACATAAACTTCGGGAAGAATTAGGGGATTTACCAGATATGGGAAGTGGTAAAGATACCGAAGAAAATGATAAAATAGCCAATGACCGAGAAAAGCTGCAAGAACTGATAGAAGAAAAATCAAGTGCCATACAGGAGTATATACAAAAGCTAGAATATACTAAAAATCAAATAGTAAAATACATAGGGTATTTCACTATTGGACAAGTGTTGAAAATACCCTACCTGAACCCTGCTAAAGAACCTTCTTGGGGCATCTTTTTAGGGATTACACTAGGGACATCTGCAAAGAATCCATATACCTATGGCAATATACATTTACGATTTGCAGTAGCGGATTCCCGCAGACTTATTTCCTATTCTTTGCAGCCAGAAGAACACGCCTATATAAGTTTGATTTATTCACAGAGTATGGATATTTCAGAAGAAGAACGTATACAGATCCCAATAGAATGGAATGAACGAATCAAAAAGGCATCCTCCAAAAGAGAACAACGACATATTCTTACCGAAAATATTGTAGCTGCATCCGAGGCAATTGGAGGAGAAAACAAATTAGTGAAATACAATACCAAAACAGGAATCATTAAGAATGGTATTTTGATGGATAAAGAGTTTGGTAAAGATGGGATACCTAAAGCTTTGTTGCCCATTTCAGAAGCTTTTTCTCGTATCCAAGCTCTTTCTATAGACGAATTCTTTTCCGATCAAAAAGATCAGCTCCGTTTCAAACGAATTGGAGAGCATTACTTGCAAGTATATATCCATAAAGGAGAGAACTATAAAATGGCTATAGATCCCAAACTACGGGAATTAATTAGGCGGGAAGAAGGTCAGACCCCTGATGAATTGCCAGACTTTGTTCAGAATGGGGGCGAAATGACAGGAGTACTACATCGAGATCACCTAAAGGCTTTTTTAAAACAATTAGACACCTATGGTCTGCAATTTTTAGGAAAAGCAAAAGAACTGGAAGATTGGGAAATTGAAAATCAAAAAGATTGGGATCGCAATGCCAAACCATCGCAAGGGAACTATTCTTATGAATTAGGAAGACCCTATGGGCAAGGAAGCAATCCAATTGCAGGATTCAAAGACTATAAAGAACCAGAAGACACAAAATACCCTTTCGGTGTGGTATCCTATTCCCGACCCTTAAGTGATAAAGAGAAATACAACTATTCGCTTATTCCAATTTTTAAGAATGCGGTAGTGCCTTATAATGCTTGGAAGCAAGCGATTACAGGAACTCCCATAGAGAAAGAATTTGAAAGTATTGTAGAAAAAGCCAAAGAGCAAGCGCTTTATGAAGCGAAAGATACACTGGGATTTTTTATCACCAATAATCCACACGAAGATGGAAATCCTGAGTTTGTTTTTGGAAGGTATACGGAGGAGGAATTGGGCAGAACCGCCTATGAAGATAGGATTGGACTTATAAAGCCTATACATATGGTATTGGATCAGTTACGATTATACCATAGACTTCAAAACGCTTCCTAAGTAGCAATAAAAAACAGGTAATAGAATAGATATGAAAAACAGAATATACACCTTAGATATTCCAGAGATAGTACAGATTCCAAACTTTATGAAGGTATTGGATGATTTAAGTAGCGGAAACAATGTATTTCTGGTAGGAAGTGCAGGAACGGGGAAAACCACTTTAGGAGAAAAAGCTGCCTATGCCATTTTTGGAAGAACAGAAAAGGATAAGAAAGCATTGCCATTTGTAGTAGTGAATTGTAACCAATGGACATCTCCGATCGATATCAAAGGAGGTCAGACAATTTCAGGATATAAAGAAGGTGCGCTTATAGAAGCCTGGAGGGATGGAAAAATACTCATCCTGGATGAGATGCCCAAGTTAGATGCCAATACCGCAGGACTATTAAATGATGCGTTGGCAAAGAGTTCTAAATCGGATGCGATCATTTTTAACGGTTTGAACCAACCCATTGTAAAGCACCACGACTTTGGCTGTATTGCCACAGGAAATGTAATAGGTAAAGGAGCGAGTGGAAACTATGTTGGGAACAATAAGCAGGATGCTTCGCTTTTAGACCGCTTTAGTGGATGCATCTATAAGATTGGGTTTAATGAAGTGCTGGAACGGCAGTTAGTGTATACTCCTGTAGCAGATATATGTATAAAAATACGCAAAGCCATACTAGCCTATGAAGGGAAAGAAATGGGAGATGACGATACCGAAGATATTATGACTCTAAGAACCATGCTCAATATGGAACGGGGGTATGAACTGGAAATGAAAAGAGCTACCGGACTACAAGATGAACATGGGAAACCGTATCGCAAAGTTCCCAATGGGAAAACCCTAAAGGATGCTTTGGAAAGCTACTTTATGACAATGAATGCAGATAAAGCAAAAAAAATAAAATTGGAAGTAAATCTGGAAGGCTTTCTAAACTCCTATAAAGGAGTAGTAATGTTGAATGCATTCAAGACAGAATATAAAAAGAGATTGGGATAATGAAAGCTCCATTGATTCATACAATCCAAAATAACAAAGGTAGCCTTACTACCAGCTATTCTACTTTCGATAGTGTACAGGCATTTAATGACTTTGTAGATACACAGGCTGCTGGATTAAATACTCATAATCGCGGGATATTGAAACAGATAAACCAAACTACTGCTGCAACGATACGAAATGGGAGCTTATGGTATGGATCTCCAAGCCCAAAAAATGTGGAGGAATTAAATGCACATAAGTACTTTCTTGGAATGGAGTTATTACGCACCATTCAACCTAAGATCCAAGAGAAGTTATCCGAGTATATAAAACTGATGGACAACCAGATCCTTTCCAAACCAAAAGTGGCATATAATGACAGAGGTCTGGGGGTTTTCTCTTTTGATCGTGCAGCGATGGGGTTATACCGATTGCAACCTACGGGATCTAAACAACCAATGAAAAATGCCATTAACCAGCTTCGAATAGAATTAGATACTTCGAATAAAACAACTGCAGTTAAAAGCGTATTTGCCTATTTCAAAGATAGAAAATCTTCCTATCCAGCATTGCGGTTGTATCTGATGGCAGGTGGTAATGCAGGAGTAAAAGGAGACGAACTCGTATATGTCGGTTTGGCGTGTGCCGAACTGGTGGAATTTATGGAGATACGAGGAGTAGCTGTAGAAGTAAATGCACTATTAGGAACTTCCTTTCATAACAACGTGGCAATGGGGGTTATTAGGATAAAAAGGTTTCAGGACAGGTTAGACAAGAACCAACTCCTGGTGATGACCAGTGATCCACGATATTTTCGCTACAGGGGATTTAAAGCACTGATAACATTAAGCGATCATTTTGGGTGGAATATACCCGCTGGATTGGGATCTATAAAGGAGCATATGGGGAAAGATTTTGTAACCCAAATAACAAAAGGACAAGACCGCTATGCTGTTTTTGAACAGAGCTATTCTATACATGCAGCAGTTAAGGAAGTCACGCAAATTATAGAGACGTATACCGAACAAACCCATAAAAAATGAAGCAGGAACCAACAAAACACATTCAAAATATTGCGAAGCATATCCTCCATATCCTAATGGATAGAGCTATAGAAATAAATAAGGAATGCAGGGAGCATTGCAGGGATTTCCGAATTATGGTATCAGGGAAACGACCAAACACTTTAATTCTGCGTTGGACAGCAATTGATATCCAAGATGAAGATCGCCCGATGCAATGCTATCGCTATGAATGTTTTGATATGGATGGCACTCCCCAAAACTGTTCTGTTCATTATTCAGATCAGCAAGAAGCAAATGAATTCTTTTGGAGTTTGACTACCCTATATAAACAAGAATTTTCCATCGATCATACCCTATAAATTATGTATAAGACAAAAGATACAAAACAGAAAGACCTGAAATCAGTAGAAATCTTACACCAAGAGGAAATCCTGGCGAGAACCAAAAAGAAGCTGGATCCTGTTCAGATTTTTGAAATCATCAAAAATGAATCTAAAGGCTTCCGTAAAGCGGACGCAGAAACGCAAGAAGCAGATGAACTTTTATACAGGCTATTGAATCGGGATGTTAAAAGTGCTTCCGAGGCTACTGCAAAGAAAAAAGCAACTGTAAAAAAAGAGCTGTCCGTAGAAGAAATACAGATTCAGGAAAGAGAACGAGCAAGAGCTATAGCGCTATTGGAAGTAGAAATAGAGTTAGAATTAAATGCAAAAAGTGCATAACCCTTTAAAAAATAAAATAAATGGCAACCATACAAGATATATTGAAACTAGACCTTTCTAAGGTACAACCAGAAGCACTTCAGAAATCCGTAAAACAGATTATGGAGGATTATAAGAATATAGAAGCAAAAGATGCTTTTGAAAAGGCAGCAGCGGATAATATAGATAAGATCTATAAAATGGTCACAAAAGTATCCCCAGATGCTATTGTTGAAAATAGTCCTTGTGCAGACCCTATTACAGAAGAAAGCAAAACGGAACCGACTTCTAAAAAAAATAAAAAAGCTTCCAATAAAAAAAAAGCAATTCCCAAAGACAAACCAAGAAAGACTGCTACCAAAACAGAGGTAGATGCAGTACTGGAGGAGATCAAGCAATGTCGTGTAAAAATTAAAAAATACAACGAAAAAAAAAGAAAAGAAGAAGGTCCAAGACCCATTCCTACCCGATATGCAAAAATCAAAGGACATTTTATCTCCTTGGGAAATCTGATTCCCGAAAATCTGGAGGATAAAATGGAGGTGCAAAAACAATCTAAAAAGTTACTTAAAAACACCCATCGAAATCTTTTAAAAATCTATCGTATGAATGCTATAAGAGGGCAAAAAGATAATGAAGAACTAAAGGAACGATTGGATAAAATAGAAGAAAAATTAGAATCTAAATAAACCCTATGGAAAAAGAGAAAAAGAAAAAAATGGACAAGACCGTAATGATTGTAACTAGTGCAGGAGTAGCAATTGGTCTGGCAGAAGCATTATTGTATTACAATCTGGGCAAGAATGCAGGTAGCAAATCTTTTCAATTTGGGATTCCAAAAGGCAAAGAATTACTACAAACACTAACCGTAGTTGCGGTTACTTCCGTATTGACCGCCTTGATGTCCAAAGGAATTGAAAATGCGGTAACACGGCATAAACAGGATAGCCAAAAGGCATAAGAATTTTAAAACAAAAAAATTATGGAATATAAGGTAATTCAATTTAAGCAATTCTTGCAGGAAAATAAGCTGAAAGTAGCAGATCTGCCAGAACCAATACAGGAGAAGATAGATATCTTTTATCGCTTGCATGCACTATTAGAAACCATTCAGGAGCCAGATTTTCAAGAACTCTTAGAACAAGTCGAGCAATTGGATATTGAAATTCAAGAAGATATCGAAGAAGAATACGAAGAACATCTTACCAACAATGAGCATCCTTCGATTGTAAAAAGACCCGAAAACACCCCCAAAAAAACAATAAAAGGGAAATCGGATGTAATGATTGTAGAGGAATTGGTCAAAATGAGAAGAACCACCAATATCCGAAGGTCAAAATTGATAGATATGGGGATAAAAACAAAGCTTAAAGGAGATACCAGAATTGGGAATCACTTGCTGAAAAGAACCTCTTTTTTTTATTACCGATATAATATTATTCCCTTAAAGGGAGAATAGGAAATCGGTTTCACTACGTAATTAGGATAGAATGGAAAAAACAACAGGAAGAGAGTATGCAGAACTGCAACAAGGTATGGATACCCTCATAGGAAAGTTTGGAGTACCGAAAACCTTAAAAATCATAACCCAGTTATCGGGAACGGTAAAGGCACGAAAACAAAAAAGACAACTAACCAGATTGATAACCGCTTTTGTAATCTCAGAGGCTTTTAAAATTTTTGAAGTTGGAGACGATGTAGTACCGAAAGATCCTCTCTCCAATGCCTATAAAGAAGCACGTAAGGCAAGTTATCATCTGCTAAGCCTGTATACCGAATTAAGCTATAAGGAAATAGGAAAACATTTTGACCAAGGAAAATTTGGGGCGTACTACCATATTCGAAAATGCAGGGAATCCTTGTCCCTTCCTAAATATAACAAACCCTTTATCGCAAGGTATGAGGTATTAGAAGAAAACCTTATTGAATTTATAGCCAAATTAAACTAAGGAACTATGCAAAAAGAGCTGGAAAAAGAAGTGATCGAGGTGTTAAAAAACCCGAATAATATTGGTTTTGAAGATCTTCAGGAAGAAGAATTGAGTCCTTTAAATCAGGCGGTCATTGAAAAAGAAATAGCGGGAGTCACAAAATCTAACGATTGGAATATTTGGAAACCAGACAAACCAGGACAAAAAAAGGATTCCCAAGCAGTAGAACATAATTCAAGCAGTACCATGGAGCAAGAAAATTTGGAGCAGAGAGATCCAACCCCTTTGGATGCCCCAGAACAAGAATTTGGAGCAGGAAGTGCGCAAGAATCGAATACCGAAGATACCGATACGCAAGCTAAAGAAGATCCCCAAGAGGAAGAATTCGAATTGCCTACTGCTGCAGCAAAACAAGCTGCGGATAGTATTTTCGGGACAGTCAATAATCTTATCGATCTTGGAGGAGGATATTTTGTAAAGATCAAAAAGCATAAGGAATTCTATGAGTTTGAAGAGATCATAGAACTCATTGAGGTGCAGAATGATAAAAATATAAAGCGGATAAAGCTGGACAAGGACGATAAGGCAATGCTAAAACCATTGCTGGTTCAGATCCTAAAAAGAAAAGCAAAAAAGCTTACTCCCGAAAGACAGTTAATGGCTGTTGCGTTATCGATTCTATTTAAAAAAGGACGGGCAGTTATGGAAATCAAAGCAGAAAATGACCTTTTGGTAGAAAGAATATTAGATATCGTAAAAGAGGAAAGTGGGACTTCTGATCCAGATTTAGAATCCGAAGATTTGGAGAAAGATAGGATAGATCTAGCTTATGAAGAAATTAATGGAAAATCGGAACCTCAAAAAGAAGAAGAACTAACAAAAGAAATAGTAGATCCTGTTATTACGGAAGACCAATATGAGGAAGAACCAAGAATGGAAAGCAAGATTATTAAAGTGGCAGAAGATAGCGCAAAATGATGTTGCTCCAGAGTCAAAATTCAAGACCAATCAAAGATCTACTGAAGATAGAAAACCTATTGTCTATAGCAATGAAGATGTAGAGCGAGATCCTTTTGTTATGCTCATCATAGGAGAAACAGGAGTCGGAAAGACCTTTCGAACGAATCAGGAGATTAAATTGTATATGAAAGACAATCCTGAAACAGGAAAGAAAGGAAGAAAGGTTTTAGCATTTGATACCAATGGGCATGATTACCCTACTTTTCGTACCGTAAGCCCAAATTATATTAAAGCTTTAACAAAAATTGCTGCCAGAAGAATCCTTCCATTTAGACCCGATGGAAATGCAATGAGTAATATAGAAAAAAGAGAGGTCGCAGAAAAGATCGTAAGCCATTTTAAAAATGGATTGGTAGTGTTGGATGATGTGGATAGTTACATGAGTGGCGCAAAAGGACAGTCTATCATTGGGGCACTTACCACCGTCAGGCATAAAGGAATCGATATTTTATTTTTACATCAATCTCTGGGCAAAATTACCACAACACAATTTCAAGCCTGTACCTGGATACGTTTGCATCATCAACTGGATCCTGTGACCAAATATAAAGAGAGAATCCCAAATTATCCGATTGTCAGAATAGCACAATTAATAATTAACGAACAATACGATCTATGCTCCAGAGCTATGGATGAAGGTAAATTCACTACAGAAGAGGCATATAAAAAACAAAGGAGCTTTTTTGTGTATATCGATATGCGTAGACGAAAAGTTAGTGGCTGCACCAGAACAGCCTATATTCGGGCGTGTAAACGGTTTATCGATCAGGAAGAAAAGTCCACCATACGTATGATGCTTAATGAGAGGGATTTTTATGATGCCCCTGTTTACCCAAATCGAAATGCTGCTATTGTTAAGTTGATTTCCGAGTATTTACGCTATCATGAAGACAAACTGGCGAATCCTGTTTAAAAGAATTCGTAAGTTATTTGTTTTCTTAAAGGCATTTTGAAAAAAAATAATTTATATGGGTTTACTGCGTTACTGATTTAAGGGAATAGAAATAACAAAATGAGTATAGAAGAAACTTTATTAGAATATCACAATACTATTGGTAAGGGTTGGAAATATACTATAGAACCTATTGAAGAAATACCAAGCGACGTATATGATATTCGTTCGGTCTGTATCAATAATGTACATATTCAATTCTATGAAAAATTGGATGTGGATAACAACAAGAGTACAATTTTCTGGAAACTAGATTTTATAAAAAAGTTTTAAGTGAAATTTTTGTATTAATCAGAAATTAACGGAAATATTTCATCTTCTACAAGCTTCGTGTTTACAAAAGTTTTCTGTATACATTATTTAGACTCATGGGATGGATATTCTATTGATCCAGAATAATAGAACCCATTGCTTTAAAAAAAGCAAATTTGAACTTGAATGGGTTATCTTTTCATCAAGAGGGGTCAGTATCAGACAGAACGACAGCGAAGAAAGCGCTACATTTTCCGCCATTTTGAGGGGTCAGCTTAATCCAGTGTATCCAGTTTTCCGTTGTTTCTTGTTTAGTTCGGAATTGAGCGTTGGCTAGACATACTCTTTTGCAATTTTTGGCGTAGCGTTGGCTGATGCGAATTGCGAATGTGTATGGCTTTGAGCGTTGGATTATTTATTTTAATTCAGTCATTTCTTCAAACTCGTCCATAATTGATTTATCTATAGTGTCTTCAATATGTTTGGCTAGAATTAATTCATTTTCCATATTCACATAACATTTACCATTTAAGGATTTAAAATTCGCCGTTACAATAGATTTATATTCTTCTTTTGTTTTAGATTTACATTTATAGAAATCAAATTCACAGCTTTTAGAATTATTAAAAAAGTCAATAAAATGTTTTCTAAAGTCTCTTTTTACTTCCTTTCTGAACTCTTGAGTAGTTGTTGAATTAAAACTAGTATATGCTTTTAAAACGTATAAAAAATTAATTTTGTACTGATGAACAAAAAGAGTGTCTCTATCAAATAATCGTTCTTTAAAATGATATGATTTAATTGGTAATTCTGTCTTTTTTTCAATCAGGTGTTCTTCAAAATTATCTTCATCTTCTATATAGCCATAAATGAAAAAGTTAGGTGTAATATTATAACCTTCTGTTATTTCGTCTCTATATTTAATTCCATTTTTATAGGGTTTATCCTTATGTTCATTCAATAAATCTATATTGAACTGAATTACATTTTTTGCATATGTGAATTGCTTATATTTTGATAATTTCCCTGCTTCACTATTTGATTTATAATATTTTGAATCCCCAATATAAAAAATATTGCTAGTGTCAATAATGGACTGGTAGTCATAAATATGGTCGATTATTTTTCCATCATCATTTTTTTTCAAATCGTTGAGTGATACATTATTTATGGTAGTATCATTTAATTCATCAGAGAATAATTTATCTACCATATCTTCAAATACGATATTATAATTATTTACCGATAAAAAATCCTCCCTTTTTCTTTTTGAGCTACTCTTATCTGTTTGAGAAAAATATATTTCACATAAGGCATACATTCTCTTTAAAGTGTCATTAAAATATCGATACTTGATTTTTCGTAGTTTAGAAAGACCATTTGATTGAAGATTTTTAAACGACTTACCCTTTATTATTGAAAATGATTTATCAATTCTTAAATTAAGTTTATGTTCGTGATTGAAGTTGTTTAGTATAGAAAAAAAGTATGTCAATAATTCTTCTTCTGTATTTACAGTTTTTCTTTTATTTCTTATTGAAATATAGATAGGTGCATTATTTGAATTTAAAATGGGTAATGATTTTCTTATTGTTTTTTCCCATTTTGGTTTTATTGCTTGGTTTGAATTGTACTCAATATGTTTATATAAAATATGATTTTTATTCTTTTTGTAAAAATTCACAAAAGACAGTAAAAGGTCTAGATAAGAATATTCTTTAACACTTAGATTTGTGTTTAGTTCAAAAGTTTCGATATTATGAATTATGGATGTATCATCATATCTCTTACTGAACTCAATTAGACTTTTATAAAAATGTACGGATAATTGTCTAACCCAATTATATTGTGTTTTATGTTTTATGGATTCATCTAAAATTAAATCTACTAATTCTTTTTTTGAACAGCCAAAAACAGTTTTATCTTCTTCCTTCATAAAAACTTTTGGCAACATAAATACCAAACTATTTTTCTCAAAAGAATGGTAATATCCTACAGAGGTAATTGTCCCATCGAAACCGTTTTGTTTATAAAACTTTGGGTCATCGAACACTTCTTGAAGTAATTCAATTGGATATATTTCGTTTTCAATTAGAATTTTCATTATTTAAGAATCGATTCCTTCGTTATCTTCTGCTACCTGTCTAAGTTGAGTGACATCTTCTGTAATTTCCAAGTTTTGGATTGGTTTTAATTCAATTCTGTCGAACAACTCTTTGATTTTAGTTTTGCCATTAGTATTAATAGGAAAGAAATCTTCGTAGGTAGTGTTTTCTTCAAACACCTTATTTTCTTCATCTTTGAAGACATCATTCCATAAATAGAAAATCACTTTATTTATAAATGGATTTAATGATATTGTTTTATCTGTATCCGGTTTTATAAAATAATTACCAATACATTTATCCATACCTAACGACTGATTGTTTTTAATATGATTTAAGTTTATTTTTTCAATAAATTTAATCCAGCTATATTCATTGCCATCTGTTATATCAATTTTGAAATCGAATGAATCATTTTTCTTTTTATAATCGTCAATTGGCGTATAACAGATAGGAATGTATTCCCAATCCCATCTTCTTTTGAACGCACTATCCATAGGGAATAAAGATTGGTCAGAAGTATTCATAGTCGCTAAAATACTCAAGTTTGATGGTAACTTCATTTTACCTTTTGTAAATCCATTATGCCCTTTTTTAGTTAACTCTTTTTCTAAATGTGATGCTAATTCATTTGAAGGTGTAATTTCATAACCTTCATCTAATAGTTGAAATATATCGCCAAAAATTTCGGCACAATTACCTCTATTAATTTCTTCGATAACTAAAAAGTAATCTTGTAATTCGTTCTGCCACGCATCTATATAAATATTTGTAAATATTTGTGGAACAAATTTATATTTAATTTCATCTAAACCAGAAACTGCGTCTCTTTCAGAAATTGGTTTGAATCCTCCAATAAAAGAAGCGTAATCATATTCTGGATGGAATGTAACTCTTTCCGTTCTAAGCTCTTTTCCTTTTAAAATTTCCTTTACTTTATATGATTTACCTGTACCAGGCGCACCGTAATATATTCTTTGAAACGCATTAATATTTGGATTGATATTAGTTAAAATATTATTTAAAACGTCTAATTCAGGACTGGTTATTCCAATTTCATTTATTATAGCTTCTCTTTCTGATTGATTGCTATTAAATAATTCCATAGCAATACACATACTTGAACGACCTTCTCTAGTCAGGTAACCATTAATTGTTGATTCATATTTGTCTACAGCAGTATTAACAGATGCATCACTATAATAGGTTTTTATAGATGTCCAATCTACAGTTGAAGCAAAATCCGTTTCAGATAAGTTTAAAGATTTGATAAATTCAAATGGATTAAACCCTATAGCATCTTTGTCTAAGTAAGAAAATAGATATAGATAAACTTTGTTGGTAATTAGAAAATTGAAACTAAAGATTTTTCTTAATTCTAACCATCTAGAATAATAATCTTTATATACTGAACTTGATTCATTAAATGAAGCTGAAATAATTAATAAACATCTGTGTATTTCATAATCAGCACTTCCTGATGGGATTGAATATTTTACCCATTTATCATATACTATTTTACCAAAATCAGTAAAGGTTTCGTCTGACTTTAATAATTCAGCAGAAGATAAATCTGAAATAGCTTGACTTTTTCTTCCTGTTGGTGTAAAGACACCAGTATCAGAGAGAACTTCTAACCAGCTATGAGCATTATTAAATTTACGCAATGAAGAACCAAAAGGGTCTAATCTAAAATCTCCTTGAGGTAGTGTTGATGAACTACCAGTATTTATTAGCCATTCTTTAAAGGCTTCATTATTAATTAATTTTAACCAGTTCATATATTATTCTTTTTTACAATAAATAAAATTTCATTAACTTTTTGGGCATTATGTCCACCATAACTTTGATAATTTGTTCTTTCAATATTTTTAACTTGCAATGAGCCTTTTTCAAATAACTCTGAATTAAAAAAAATATCTAAATCATTTAATATTCCTTCCTTATCTCCATTACTACCTGATTTATGATTTCTACCGTTATAATAGCTCATAATAACCCAATCTGTTTTGGCGTTAGTGATTAATTCATTTAATGAAGAAATAAAAAGTGCATTTTTACAAAAAGTGGAAGAAAAATCTTTTTCCATATTTTGACCTCTAACATATTTTGTTTTGCTAAAGTATTTTTCCAAATCTTCTATTTTACAGTAGTCAGATATTAAGTTCAACATAAAGTAATACGAAGTGTATTGCCTAAAATTATAAGGTGGGTCGATATATAAAACCTTATGTCTCGGAATTTCTTTGATATAATCAAGTGAATCTCTTTCCTTTCCAATTTGATGACCATTTAAATTAGATAATATAAAGTCAAACTTTGGGGGAAGTAGTTTAATCGTGTTTAATGCTCTTGAGTCATAGCTTTCTCTAATAAAATCGTGGTAAGTTCCTTGGGTATTACTGATTTTTTCAACTGAAATTAACACAACACTTAATAATAGATAATAAAGATTATCATCAATTACTTTTTCTTGATACCATTCTCTAATCTTATTTAGAATATTGTCTAGTTTAATACCATTTTCTGGTGAAAAATATCTTCTTTTTCCAGATGAACCTCTAGAACTTTTGAAATTACTTTGATTACCTTTTTCAGTATAATAATTGAAAAAATAACTCTCTCTATAATTTTTTGATATGGACGAACTGTTTATAGATTCTAGATATTGAAGAATGTTTATGAAATCTATAAAATTATTTTTGAATGCTTTCTTCTTTAAAAATTTATAACCTTTTTCGTTTGAATCTAATTTAGCTACTATTTTTTTTGAATCTTCAATGAAATCGTCAGGATTAATTTTAAGTGATTCAAAATTAATTGAAGGAATTTCATTGTTTAATAAGTAACTTTTTCCGAAAACATATGAAAAGCTATTAATGTCGTTAGAAATAACATTATAGCCATTTAGTTTTAAGTTAAGTGAAACTGACATTGTTCCAGAGAATATATCACAAACAGTATCTCCTTTATCACACAAATTGTCAACTTCTTCAATTATCGAATCAATTATAGATGCCTTATTTCCTAAATATCTTTGAATCATAAATTGATATCATTTTTAGAAAAAACAATTAAGACTTCTATGCTTTCTGTTTTTTGATTAATTGCATCTTGGTTATTAAGTTGTTTATATTTTAAATCTAATTCAACAACTTGCATTTGATAATTTGGAATGATTTTCTCTTTTAGCTTTGCCAATTGTTCAATTGTAATCATTCTTTTGTTTCCATTATCTTCGGATAAAGACTTTGAATAACTTAATAGTAATGTTGAATTTGTTTTTTTTGTTAATTTAAATAAGTCGGAAAAAGCTTCAGGTGCTTTTACCATTGAACAAAATCTTGATTTAAATTTGTCTGATGGATAAAGACCAGTTGTTACTTTATTTCTATGAATTTGTAATTCAGGTATTTTGTATTCAATTAAAATTTCAGGTATGTGATAAAACCTTGAATATTGCTGGGCAGTATAAGGTGGGTCAGCATAAATTAAGTCAATATTTGGTAATTCATTTATATTACTAATTACTGATTCCATTGTTTTACTAATGACAATATTATTAGTGGGTAAAATATTACTTTTAATTACAGCAATATTGCTCTTAATATTTTCTAATAATGCTGTGTCGATATCAATTAGCCTGTTTTTATATAATCTAGATTCTAATAAATCGTTTTTTAGAATATTTTCAAATTTAATTGGTTGAGCAAAATGTTTACCTGCGCTATTTACGATTTGTGAAATGACACTTATCAGAGATGTAAGTACTAAATTGTATTGCCAAGAATTAATTTCATTATTATTTAGTAATTCTTCCAGCCTACTTCTATGATTGTCAATTTGGATTGATTGTTTTATTCCAAAATATGTTCCAGCATATATTGTTGTAAATAAAGGTGCAATATTAAATGCCGGTTTATTTAGATGAGATTTCATTTTCGAAAAAATGTTATTAATCTCATCAAAGCTGTTTTTTTTACCATTCCACATTAGAGGAAAGTTTTTGTAAAGATTTAAAAGACTCTTTGTGTCTCCTTTTTGTAAATAATTTTCTTCTTTTTTTATCCAGTCTTTATAAATTCCGAAATATTTATTGTCCGAATTTTTAAATAAAACATCAAGAGGAAAATCTAAAAAGCTAGGTTCAAAATCAATTTTCAAGAAGGTTTTTGATATAATACCGCTGAATTTTTGCACATCATTAGAGATGACATTTTTACCAATATTACTATAAGCTTGTGATACAATTGAAGAACCACTAAATAAATCTAGAACATAACCTGTTTCAATATATTTTTCACTTTCACTAAGGATTAAATCAATAACTCGGTTTTTTGCACCAAGATATTGCATAGGTTTTGCTAGCGCACTTATTTGATTAATTTCTAATTGTTCCAAATTAATTTACTTTTTCTTTTAGTAAATCTTTTGGATTTACATTTAATATTTCCGCTATTTTGTACAAGTCTTCAATACTTGGTTGTCTTCTGTTTTGAGCGTAAGAATTAACCATATTGTAACTTTTCCCTAACTGTTCGGATAGCCAGATTTGTTTTATTCCTTTTTCTTCTAAAACCTCTTTTATTCGGTTCATTTTTGAATTTTTTATTCAGTCCACTAATGTAAAGAACTATTTTCAATATCTCACTAAATGAGTATTAAAATCATCATACTAAAAGGTGAGTGGTGGGAAAAGGTAAGCTCTTTTTATTTTTTGAGGTACGAAAAAAATGAAATGTGCTTGACTGTGCAATTGGCTTTTCAGTACTAAAATTTACTGTTTTGCTCGATTTTCCGCATTGTGCACAACAATTGGATATACCCAATTGGGTATATTTCTCTTATGTCACTCACAAATCTAACGGATTTTTGATAGATCTCAAATTATTTGTTGCTACTTGCGTATAGATTTCTGTTGTTTTACTAGAACTATGCCCTAATAAAGTTTGTATGTAACGTAAGTCTGTTCCATTTTCTAAAAGATGAGTAGCAAAGGAATGCCTTAGCATATGTGGAGTTACCCTTTTAAAGATTCTTGCTTTTTGTGCTGCTTTAATAATAATGTTTTCTACACTTGTATTGCTATATTTACCTCCTTTTTGCCCTTCAAACAGATATTCTTTGGGCTTCCATTGTTTATAATAGTTCCTTAGATCTTTTAATACTTTTTCTGATAACAATGAATATCGATCTCTATTGTTCTTAGCATTTCTTATAAAAACCAACATCCTTTTACTATCAATATCTATTAGTTTCAAATTTAATAATTCGCTCCTACGCAATCCAGCAGAATATAATAGACTTATAATACAACGGTGTTTTATATTATTAGTATTAGCAATCATAGCGAGAATTTCTTCTTTCGATATTACTTGTGGAAGCTTCTGTTCTTTTCTAGGTCTTTCTATACTATAAAATCGATTAGGCATTCCCATCACCACTTCATAATAAAACTTAATACTATTTATAGATTGATTGATATAACTATTAGATTTTTTTTGATGAATAAGTAATTGTAAGTATGCTCTTATCTCCTGTTCGGATAATTCTAGAATATCCTTATCGGGATACTGATTTATAAACTTCTCGAATAATGAGATATATATTTTACAGGTGTTTAGGGCATATCTTTTGATCTCTAATTTCAGAAGATATGCTTCTGGCACATACGTATAAGAAGCTGTTTTAGTTCTGTTTCGATACCAGTTAACATCGACAGGCTCATTATCTCGTATAACTTTCTCTTTAAAAAAGGAATTTCCGTTAATCCAAGCGACACCTCTAAATTTCTCAAAAACCTGATTTAAGTTTTCTTTAGTATCGTTTTATTGAACTTTAGTGCTTTTATAGTTTAGATACCCAATATTTTCCAAGTGGAGGAGCAGGATCCAATCCACATCTTTCTGCCAATTCCAAATCTTCATTGGTAACAATTTCGATTATATCTGGACAATTGTTATCATCATCTGACATACAAGAACCAAGTAAGCAAATAAAAGATACCGCTAGTAATATTTTACAATTTTTCATCAGTTTAATACATAAATCAATAGTATTTTTGGTAGATGCATCTCCTTTTCAATCATAGATTTTTTCTAATCGACAAAAACATTATAATGACAATCCAACTTAAATACTACTCTCCATTTATTCTAATTTTAAAGAGTCTTTCTAAATGAACATTTAGGCTATTTAACCCTGTTCTATATGAAATAATATCTCTTAAAAACGTGAGATGATTTTTGCGCTTGAAACGATCAAAAACTTTACCAGTATTGATGTTTTTACCAATTGAAAGAAATATCGCATTAACAGTTACCTGCCAATCATTACTTTTATCCTTACTTAATTTTCCGAGTTCAATATCAATGGCTTCTTTTATTTCATTTTCCAGTTTAATTGAGTTTATAGCTTTTCCAACAAGTGATTCTTGAATGATGTTTTTAAATGTATTAATTTCTCTTGAATTCCTCATTTGAATAGCAACATCTAATAAATCATTCTTTGAAGAAGATTCTGCCATAACATAGTGTAATATAGAAGGTAATGTAAAATTTTTACAAATACCAGTTTTGATCATTTCGGATGATACTTTTAAAACTTCCTTTTCAACTCTTTTGTCTGACATATTAAGTAAATCTATTGCTCTTTGACCAATAGAAAAGTTGCTCTCTGTTAATTTTTCGAGTATTAAAGATGACCTTTCAGGACTTAAATAGATATCACTATTCATTTTTTTAGATAAATAGATATAATAATCTGCTCCTTTATTTCCGGATGTTTGTTCTATTAGTTCTTCAGAACTATTTAAGATATATGGTTTTGTAAGTGGCGTTATTTTATTACTGAAAGATTTAAATTTTAACCATGTTTCTTGATAACCATTGTCTAAAAATTTAATTTCATCATAAAATACTATTGCATTTAAGAGATTAGCTAATGCACCAAATGAGTCTATAAATTCTTCATCATTAACATCGTCCAGAAGAACTAATTTTCGTTGATCAAAATCGAGTAATGCTCCCGAAGATTCAAGAGACCAATTATCTATTAGTGCTGTATTACTGCCAAACATATTTTTTATTTAAGATTAGTTCTTGCATCGTTTATTTGGACTTTGATTTTTGTTAGGCATCAATCCATATTTTTTCAACACCAGTTCCTTTGCATTTAGAACAATTAAAAGCAGTTGGGTCATGTCGATTAGCTGGAATCGTCCATTTATGAATATCCCTTGTTAATCTTCCAGATCCACTACATTTTTCACAGCCAACAGTTATTTGTTTTTGAATTGGTTTTTTTTTCTTCCAGAACATAGATATAGTTTTAATACAACACCCCATACCTGAAGAAATTTTCAGACATGGGGTGGTTCATAATTTTTTATTGCTTCTAAATTACTAAAAAAATTAAAAAATAGAATTAATTTCTCCGTTTATTTAAAATGTTTAGAACAACAAGCATTATCGACATCTTGATCTTTATCCCAAAACATAGCTTTACAAACAATGCAATTCCTGCGACCACGATAAGCTAGATATTTGTATAAAGTGGCTTTTGAATTAATATCGACCAGTTTCATAATTTCAGCAATAGAAAGCTGATTTTTTTCATCCCGGTAATAGTTCTCTGCCAAAATGGATTTTGCTTCGGCTTTTTTACTTAGTCCCTTTCGTCTGCCAATTACAGCGCCTCTTCTCCGTGCACTTTCCTGTCCAGCTAATGTTCTCTCCACAATAATATTGCGCTCCATTTCGGCAACAGCACTAAAAATGGTTAATACAAATTTTCCGTAGGCAGATGTTGTATCAATAAAAGGTTCTTGTAAACTTCTAAAACCCACTTCTAATTGTTCAAATTCATCAACAAGTTTTAGCATATGCGAAACACTCCTAGCGATTCGATCCATCTTCCAAACAATGACTACATCCTCTTCACGCAATTTACTTAACAGCAAATCCAATTTTTTTCGATTTGCTTTTGCTCCCGAAGAGACATCTTTATAAATATTCTTTTCTTTTACTCCTACTTTCAACAAAGCATCGATTTGCAAATCAAATTTCTGAGAGGGGGTACTAATACGTGCATATCCAAATAACATAATAGTTCATTTAAGTGTTAATTGGTAAACTTAGAAAATGAACCGTTTTATTGAACTTGATAGGTTGTATAGCTCGGTTTCTAACCAATAGGTCAATAAAACCACCAGTTTATTAACCCTTATGTTAGGAGCGGTGTCTATAAGTAAAATAAGTAACAAACCAGAGATATTAAAAAAAGTGTTCCTGTTTTCTCTACGATTTTAGAGATTAATTCAATCGTATTTTCAAAATCTTATATCTTTCTTTTT
>CAYGUC010000056.1:0-25345 GCA_964353005.1 uncultured Flavobacteriaceae bacterium
TAAAAAAGTCAAACCCTCGATATTTTAAGTTACACACTTAATGAAACAGTGTCAATAATTTTGTATTTACTACATAGTATAAACCCCAACATTTACTGTTGGGGTTTATTGTCTCTTCTTTTTGCTTCCGTGAAACAAATAATACCATTTTAACTTTGAAATAGTACTAATAAATTCAAACAATAACTACTACTAAAATTATTAGTCAATAAGAGAAAGTTGAATCCTTTTTCTCGAAATATCTACTTCTGTTACCGTTACCATCAAATGTTGATGAAGTTGTACTACCGTATTAACATCACTAATAAATTCGTTTGCTAACTTTGATATATGGATTAAACCACTTTCTTTAACTCCTATATCTACAAAACAACCAAAGTTTGTAATATTATTCACTATCCCTGGTAATTTCATTCCCGGCTTTATATCGGCAATAGACTTTACATTAGGATCAAACTCAAATACGGTTACTTTTTTTCTAGGGTCTACCCCTGGTTTTTCGAGCTCCTTAACAATATCTGTTAATGTAGGAAGTCCAACCTCTTCTGTAATATAGCTTTGCAATTTTATTTTTGAAATAGCTTCTCTATTTCCTATTAGTTCACTTATAGGAACTCCTGTGTCTTTTGCCATTTTAGATACCAGTTGGTATCGCTCTGGGTGTACAGCAGAGTTATCTAGTGGGTTTTTAGGGCTTGTAATTCTTAAAAATGCTGCTGCCTGCTCATAAGCCTTACTGCCTAATCTTGGTACTTTTTTTAGTTCCTCTCGAGATTTTAGCGCTCCATTTTCGGATCTATACGTAACAATGTTTTCTGCCAATTTTTCTCCAATACCCGAAACATAGCTTAATAGAGGTACACTTGCTGTATTTACATTAATTCCTACGCTATTTACACAACTCATTACTACCGTATCCAACTCATTTTTAAGTTTGGTTTGATCTACATCATGCTGGTATTGTCCTACCCCGATTGCTTTAGGGTCTATTTTTACTAATTCTGCAAGAGGATCTGCTAATCTTCTTCCTATAGATACTGCACCGCGTACAGTAACATCATAATCAGGAAACTCTGCTCTAGCAATTTTAGATGCAGAATATACAGAAGCTCCGCTTTCGTTAACCATAAATACTTGAATTGGTTTTTCGAATGGTATTTTTTTAATAAAGGCTTCTGTTTCTCTGGCAGCTGTTCCATTACCAATACTAATAGCTTCAATTTTGTAAGCATTTACCAGAGATCGTATTTTTTTTATAGCAACTGTAGTTTCTCGTTGTGGCGGATGTGGATATATATTTTCATTATGTAACAAATCTCCTTGCTCATCTAAACAAACCACCTTACATCCAGATTTAAAACCTGGGTCTAAAGCTAATATTCTTTTTTGACCTAGTGGAGAGGCCAACAAAAGTTGTTTTAGATTTTGTGCAAAGACATTTATAGCATTATCATCTGCTTTTTCTTTAAATTGGTTTACTATTTCTGTAGAAATTGCAGGGGCTAATAATCGTTTATAAGCATCTGATATTGCTAAAAACATATGATCTGTACATGCTTCCACATTCGTTTTTATCATTACACCATCTATAATATCTAGTGCATCTTCCTCGGGTACCGTAATTTTTGCTCTTACTATTTTTTCGTTTTCGGCTCTTAAAATTGCCAATAACCTATGTGACGGACACTTGTGTAATGGCTCTTCCCAATCAAAATATTGCTGGTATTTTTGCGCATTTTCATCTTCTTTTTTTGTTTTTATAACTGTAGAAGTTATTGTTGCTTTTCGTTGATAAAGCCTTCTTAGTCCATTCCGAATTTTCTCATCTTCATTAATCCATTCTGCAATAATATCTCTTGCTCCTTGTAGTGCCTCTTCTTCAGATGTTACAACATCGTTTAAGTATTTAGATGCAACAAAAAGAATTTCTTCTTCCCTTTGTTGCATAATTATTTTTGCTAAAGGCTCTAACCCTTTCTCTTTTGCAACGGTTGCTTTGGTTTTTTTCTTTTTTTTATATGGCAAATAAAGATCCTCTACTTCTGTAAGAGTTTCTGCTAACAAAATTCTTTTCTGTAACTCTGGAGTTAAGGCATCCTGTTCTTTAATTGAAGCAAGTACGCTTTCTTTTCTTTTTTCTAATGCTTCAAAAGCTGCTTTATATTTTACAATTTCACCAATAGCTACCTCATCCAGATCTCCTGTCATCTCTTTACGATATCTGGCAATAAAAGGTATGGTAGCCCCATCGTTTAAAAGAGAAATAGTTTTAGTGATTTGTTTTTCTGAAACAGGGATCTGTTTTGCTATAAAAGAAATAATCTGCATTACTATATAATTTTTAGAATCGATAAATATAATGTCAAATTGAAGACATTATTTTATGAAAAAAAGAAAGTCTTCTACAATTTTATAAAAAGAATAGTTATTGTAATCAACAGCCTAGAAGCAAACTCACCAGGTATAATTTTAACAATATATTTGTTTTCGAGGTAAATCACTAGGAATTAATCCTTCAAAGAGGATTTAAATATACTTTACAAAAGAAATATATTACTCAAAGTGGACTGTTTTAATAATAGCTTCTAGTTCAAACATATTATCTCTTTTGTTTACAGAGGGAGCAAACACAAAACCTTCTAACACCATCAATCTATTATTAGCAGTATCTTCTACTACATAATTTACAAATGGACCCGCCATAAAACGATCTTTTATTTCCCATGTTCCTTTAGTTTCAAAAGTAAATTTATTGTCTAATGTGGCCTCATAAATATAAGGCGCATACGCTTCTTCTGTAATGAAATTACCTACTTCAGAGGTTGGGATTTTTGCAACACCTATAGAGTCTCTCATTTTTATAATACTAGCAATAGTATTAGAGTCTTTAGATACAATACCCATAGGCAATTCATATATCATTAGGTTCATACTACCGTGAGGTATATCTTTTCTAATCCAGAAAAACTTATCCTCTTCTATAGCTATTCTATATGCTGTTGGTATATCTAATGTTATTCCTAATTTTTCTTGTAGTTGAGGAATTTTCTCTAAAGACTTTTTAATTCGTCTTTGTTTTTCTTTTGTTTCTGCAAGTTTGTATTTTGAAATGATCGTTTTATAATGCGTATTGATTAAGCTAGAAATTTCATCATCTGTTTCTCCTGCAATTACTGCGCCTACTTGTGGGGTTGCAAATTTATTAGTTAATAAAGTATACTTACTTTTTTCTCCTTTTTTTATCCAAAGAAAAGTTCTGTTTTTTCTTGCTAGCCCATAAAATGCTTCTTCTGGCATTTGTCGCATCGAAAACAAAGGTTCTTCTTGAGGTAAGCCAGGTACTTCTGCTCCAAAAAATTTGCGGATAGTATCTCCAATATTACTTTTCCATAACTCATTATCAACAACTATAGAAAGTTCATTTATTTTTCCAACTGAATGTGCCATTGCACCCATTGGTGCTTTTTTTTCATCTTTTTTGGCCTTTGTACAACTCACTATACAAAGTAAGCAAATAACAACAAGAGATAATTTTTTCATAAGGTGATCTTATATTTGCGGTTATGATTTTGAAAGTTTCAGTTTCATACCTGGTTTTATACCACTACCGCTAATATCGTTCCAATTTTTAAGATTCTCGACAGATACCCCCTTAAATTTTTGAGAAATACTCCATAAAGTATCTCCTGTTTTAACCGTATATACTTCAGAACTATTATTTACAACCTTAGTCATTGTTTTAGTAGTTGTTCGTGGTTTATCTACCACTGGTCTGCGTGCATGGATTGTTAAACGTTGCCCAATTTTAAGGTTATTACTTCGTAAACCATTCCATTTTTTAATTTGGCTTACTCTTACTCCGTATTTTCTTGCAATTTTACCTAAAAAATCACCACTACGAACCCTGTATCGAACTCTATCGTTAGCTTCAAAATATTTAGGTAATGGTTTTTCTCTCTTATCAAACTCTGCCTTGGCCAGGGTATATATTTGATTTTCATTAGCTACAAAAGGACCTATTTTATCGAGTGGTAATCGTAATACATAATCTTCATCTTTAACATACGGAATAATATCTAGTTTATAAGAAGGATTTAGAAATTGTAATTCTTCTATATCAATATTCATATACTCAGACACTTGATCCAAAGATATCATTTGCTTTACTCGTATGGTATCGGTTTCAAAGTAAGCAAACTCTGGTTTTCTGGGTTTAAAATTATGTTTATCTGCATATTCAAAAATATACATCGTAGCTAAAAACGCTGGTAAATACCCTGCCGTTTCTCTAGGTAGATTATGTCTGATATTCCAATAATTTGTATATCCGCCACTACGTCTAATCGCCTTAGTAACATTTCCTGGTCCAGAATTATAGGATGCTAATGCAAGATCCCAATCTCCAAATACTTTATATAAATTTGCTAGATACTTACATGCTGCTTTGGTTGCCATAATAGGGTCCATGCGCTCATCTACATAAGAGCTTACTTCTAACCCAAACATCTTACCTGTACCAAACATAAATTGCCATAATCCTGTAGCTCCAACTCTGGATTTTGCTCTGGGTTTTAATGCAGACTCTACAATTGCCAGATATTTTATTTCTAAAGGGATATTTTGATTATCTAATTCTTGTTCAAAAAGAGGGAAATAAAAATCACTAAGTGCCATTAATCGCTCTAAATGCTTATGCCTGCTTTTTAAATATCTTTTTATTACACTTTCTAAGGCAGGATTATACTCTACATTGAAAGGAGTACGTGCATTTAATTCTTTTAATCTGGATTTTAAAGTGTCTGTGGGAAGATCTACATACTCTACGGGTTCATACTCTAGGTTCGCAACAGAATTATAAATAGTATCATATAAATCAGAATTATATAATTCTTGTTTCCATAAAGAATCCAATTGCGCCATTTTGGGGTGATCCTTTGTTACATACATTACACTATCTTTTATACTGGTAGATGTTATCGTCGTAGTTTGTAACTCTCCACTTGCTTTAATCACCTTAGTAGTATCTGTTACTTTGACCGTACTTTGTTCAATATCAAGTTTTTCTTTTAAAACAATCTCTTTACCTTTTGTTGGTAGGGATTGTTTTGCAGACTGTTCTTGTCCTGCTAAAGAAATGGAAAAAAATAGAAAGGAAAAAAATAGTGTGTGGTATTTATTCATTGTACAAGTTCGTTTATTGAAATTGTTTAAAATTTATATCTATTTGGTGGTATGTTTTTGTTTCTAACACCGTTATCAACGGCACAATAGCGAAAATCGTATTTTTTTTCTAAATCACAAAAAATCAAGACGTTAAAAACATTAAAAAACCGGTTAAAAAAACCGGTTTTCCTTATCTCTTCTAAAAAAGATGTATTTTCTTACAAAAACCTATTCTATTGCTGCGATTCCTGGTAATGTTTTGCCTTCAAGACTTTCTAACATTGCTCCACCTCCAGTAGAAACATAACTTACTTTATCTTCAAAACCAAACTGTTTTACTGCTGCTACAGAGTCTCCCCCTCCTACTAATGAAAATGCACCGT
Source organism: uncultured Flavobacteriaceae bacterium (assembly GCA_964353005.1). Lineage (GTDB taxonomy): Bacteria > Bacteroidota > Bacteroidia > Flavobacteriales > Flavobacteriaceae > Aquimarina. The sequence goes on from CAYGUC010000056.1 coordinate 5,547, forward strand.
TTCCTGTTGATTCTGCAATAGAGTTTCCAAGAGCAATAGTTCCTTTAGCAAAATTTTCCATTTCAAAAACTCCTAGAGGTCCATTCCAGAGTATTGTTTTAGATTGTAAAACAACTTCATGAAATATCTTTATAGTCTCGGGCCCTACATCTAATCCTTGCCAACCATTAGGAATCATGTTTACATCCATAACATCTGTATTTGCATCATTGCTAAAAGCATCTGCTCCTATTACATCTACAGGAAGATGAACTTGTACTCCTTTTGCTTTTGCTTTTCTTAAAATTTCTAGTGCCAACTCTTGCTTATCATCTTCACAAATAGAGTCTCCTATCTGTCCTCCTTGCGCTTTGATAAAAGTATATGTCATTCCTCCACCTATAATAAGGTGATCTATTTTATCTAAAATATTTTCGATAATCGTGATCTTTGAAGATACTTTTGATCCCCCTAATATAGCGGTAACTGGTTTTTCACCACTTTTTAGAACTTTATCTATACTTTCTATTTCTTTTGCTAACAAACTACCAAAACATTTACTGCCTTCAAAAAACTGTGCCACAATGGTCGTAGAAGCATGTGCCCTATGTGCTGTACCAAAAGCATCATTAACATAAATATCTCCTAATTTTGATAATTGCTCCGCAAAGGCAACGTCTCCACTAGTTTCCTCTGGGTGAAACCTTAGGTTTTCTAATAATAAAACTTCCCCTGGTTTTATAGCTGCAACAGCTTCTTCTGCATCTTTCCCAACACAATTTGCTATATATTTAACTTGTACTCCAAGAACATAGGAAACCTTATCCACAATATGTTTTAATGAAAACTCGTCTTGTATTCCTTTTGGTCTGCCTAAATGAGACATTAAAATAGCACTCCCTCCATCTTCCAAAATTTTTATTATAGTTGGTTTGGCGGCTTGTATTCTAGTATCATCTGTTACTTCAAGTTTTTCATTTAAAGGAACATTAAAATCTACTCGTATTAATGCTTTTTTATTTTCGAAATTAAAATCGTGGATTGTCTTCATCTTAATGGATTGGTTTTTCATGAACGAAAATAATCCTATTTCATTAAAAACAGTTACATCTAAAAGAAAAATTACTTCAAAATCAGAGCAAATTTTCACTTTTATTGAATTTTTAGAAAAAGCCCTTTTTCAATAAAAAAATCGTATCTGATTTTTAGTTTTGTATCTTTTCATTACATATTATTTTTTACAATTATAAATTTACGAATCCTATAGTACGCATCGTTCTTCTTTTTATATTTGTCTCATGCTTTTTTCTGACATATTAGGACTTACACATATTAAAAGTTATTTGACTACTAGTGCTACCCGCAATAGGATTCCTCATGCGCAACTTTTTGTAGGCGCAAATGGAAGCGGAACTCTACCTATGGCTATAGCATATGCACAATATGTGCTTTGTAAAAACCAAAATGGTGAGAATACAGAAGGTAATCACGCTTGCAATATTAAATTTGATCATCTTGCTCATCCCGATCTACATTTTGTATACCCTGTGGCTGTAAATGATAAAGTAAAAAAACATCCTATATCGGATCATTTTGCAGAGGAATGGAGAAAATTTGTTAGAGAAAATCCTTATGGTAGTATTTTTGATTGGTATCTTTCTTTAGGCGTTGAAAATAAGCAGGGGCAAATCGGAGTAGATGAAGCGTTAGAAATCGTAAAAAAACTTTCACTTAAAAGTTATGAAGGTGGATACAAAGTAATGCTTATCTGGATGGCAGATAAAATGAATACTGCTGCCTCTAATAAATTGCTTAAGTTAATTGAAGAACCTCCTGCTAAAACTATTTTTATACTTATAGCGGAAGATGAAGAACAACTTATTCAGACTATTAGGTCGAGGTGTCAGATTTTACATTTTCCTCCACTAGGAGAACAAGTAATAAAAGAAGCTCTTCAGAAAAAAGAAAATCTATCGGATAGCGAAGCTTTAAGAATAGCACACCAGGCAAATGGAGATTACAGTAAAGCTTTACATCTATTGCATCATGATGGCGGTGATGACCAGTTTGAAGAATGGTTTATACAATGGGTGCGTACTGCTTTTAAAGCTAAAGGAAATAAATCTGCTGTAAATGATTTAATTACCTGGAGTGAATCCATCGCCTCTACAGGAAGAGAAACTCAAAAAAAATTTTTAATTTATTGTTTAGATTTTTTTAGACAGGCAATGTTACTTAATTATGGTGCTAAAGATTTAGTTTTTTTAGAACCCACTACCAAAGGTTTTAAATTAGAAAATTTTGCGCCTTTTATTCATGGAGCTAATATTATGGACATTTGTAATGAATTACAGGATGCTACTTATCATATAGAGCGAAATGGTAATGCAAAAATAATTCTTACCGACCTATCTATAAAATTAACTCGGCTTCTTCATAAAAAAAATTGATAGAGCCTGTTCTATTTACCTGAATTCAATTAATCTGAAATGCGTCAGTTTGAGTGAAATTCTGATAAGAATTTTGTATCGAAAACTAGCATTTCAGTACTAAAAACCTATTCTCGATACAATTTTTCTCCATTCTAATACGAAAAATCACTCGAATTGACGGTTTTTACGGTACATCCGAATATTAATCGAACTCGGGTTATTTAGGAATACTATCTAAGTTTTATTAAGCATAAAATGATATTCTGTTCTCAAAATCTTGTTCTATATTTGACCAACTAAACTACTCACACATGGATAACTTTATAAATAATATTGTTTCGATAACTATTTTATTATTTCTTCTTATTACATTTTTGCAATCTGGAATAGATAAAATAACCGATTGGAAAGGAAACTTAGGTTGGTTAAAAGAGCATTTTGCAAAGACTTTTATGGGCAATGCAGTTCCTTTACTATTGGGTATTGTTTTAGTTATTGAAACAATTACAGCTATATGCTGTGTTATAGGAGTATATACCCTTATTGCAAATAACGATGTCTTTTTTGGGGTTTTGGCTATGTTTTTAGCTTGTATTACACTTTTAATGTTACTCTTTGGGCAAAGAGTAGCAAAAGATTATCCTGGCGCTTTAACGATTACCTGTTACTTTATAGTTGCCATTTTTGGATTATATGTGATTTCTTTATAGAATCATTAAGATAATTAAACAATAAAAGCGCCAAAAGGCGCTTTTATTGTTTAATTATCTATTATCTTAATACGTACATCCACATTTACTTTGTCTACATCCAAAATCAAATCCTAATGTAATCATATGAGACCCTGCAGCTGTAGTTGGTTGTAATACCTCATTAACATTAACCTGATATCCATATGCAACATAAAAATTAGCCTTTTTAATACCTATCATAGGAGATACCGATAAAGGTTTAAAGTCTTGATCTACCAAAGATCGAAGACTAATCCCTGCCCAATAATAATCTCCTTTATGCATTTTACGTACTTTTAAGTTAAGATCTGTCGTAGAACGACCATCTCCAGCAAAGTTTTGATAAAGTACAGATGGTTCTACTTCTATATCGCTAAATTTATGATAAAACGTATATCCTGAATATAAATAGTAATTCTGTATCTGTGAAGGCTCTGTAGGATTAAAATCATCTATCTGTTTCTGTAATAAATTTACCGCATTGGCGCTCAAAAAGAATCTTCCTAATCGATATAATAATCCTATATCAAAATTAGAGTCATTTACACTTATATCTGCTAATCCTGGATTAAGTGGATTATCCGGATCTCCATTATTAAACTCAGAAGTGTCTATACCAAACTGGGTAAACTTATAACTAATACCAAAAGAAAGGTATTGATTATCATATTCGCTTAATGTTAGATGGTGTGCAAAAGATAATTGAATACCTTTTTGCGTAGTAAAGCCATTTTGGTCATTAAAAAGAATTGCACCTACTCCAGAACGGTCAGATATCCTACCATCTATAGATAAAGATTGTGTTCCTGGAGAATCTTCTATACTCACCCATTGTTCAAAACCAGAACCTCTGATCTGCCAGCAATCTCCAATACCTGCATACGCAGAGGATATCAAATACGGGTTATCTGCTATATATTGGTTTTGTACAGGTGCAAAAAACTCCTGTGCAAAAGTGCAATAGGTTGCAAATAGACTAAATATTACAATATACTTCTTCATCTAACATTAAAAATTACAGATCATTAACTATTTCTCTTTCTATATCTTATGGTTTTGCCCATATAGTTTATAACTCACCCAGACTATTAAATATTATCTATATAATGTAAAGTGACCTGTAAACTCTCTGTTGTCTATATCATTAAGGATAATGGTATACCAATAATCTCCAGATGGCAGTTGTTTTCCTTGGTAAAGTCCATCCCAACCCTGTTGGTCTCCTTTAAATTCTGCCAACATTCTACCATATCTGTCAAATACCATTACTTCCATATTTTCAAAGAAGAAAGGATCATCTAAGTTAGGAGTGATTTGTCTTGGATACCAGAATCTTTCTTCTATACTAGTATTTGGGCTATCTGGTGTGAAATAATTTGGAATACGAATATTAATATATGTTATATTCTGTACTGTTAAAACTTCACAACCATCTGCATCTACAACTCTTAATACATAATCAGCAGTTTCTCGTATAGTAAAAATATTACCGTCTAACTCTGTAAAGTCGGATGGCTCTAGTTCTTCTAGAGTTATGCCTTCTTCCAAAATTGTAAAAGAGAAAGAATAAAAAGGTTCTCTATCAAATCTTCTTCCTCCAGAAGCTATAATCTGATACTCATTAGGGTCTTGCGAATTACCTGTCATCTGAGCAACTGGTATTGCTAACGGAGTGTAATCAAAGATTTCAATCGTATCTACCGTTCTTGTACATCCTTGGAACTCCATAACTCCTTCATATTCTCCTGGAACTACTTCAAAAATACCTGTTAAATTAGAGTTATTAGCAGGATTAGGAGTACCATTGACACCATTTAGGGTATAGATTATACCTAAATCTCTAGATTCATCGATAATACTAAACTCTACAAAATACTGCTCTTCTCTTGTCATTATTGGGTTTCTAGGATCTGCATAATCATATACAGGGCATATCAATCTTGGTATTAAAGTAGCTCCTAAGTTAACTCCAGGTTCAATTTCGATATTAAATGCTCCTTGGCAATTTGCATTATTTTGAGAATCTCTAATAAACAATGTAGTAGTTCCTCCCGGAAGGTTATCAATAAATAAATTTGCAGGATCTAATACCGGTTGATAATTTACTCCATCAATACTCCAGAAATAACTTGGATCTGCAGGGTTAGCTGGTGGTAATCCTCCTGTTATAGATACATTTGCCGTACCATTCATATCTCCTGCACAATCCTCTGGGGTTGTTGCTGTTATAGTAGCTGCAATGGCAGATGGTTCTATAATAATAATATCTATTACTTCTCTTGGACATCCATTATTGTCTTCTACCTCTACTCGATATGTATCTGCAGGAAGATCTATAAATGTATGTTCTGCAGTTATGCCATCTATATCATCTTCTAAGAAAGTGTACACCGCATTACCTGCACTATTATACAACGAATAGAAATATGGTGCGGTACCTCCTGGTGAACCTGGAGGAGTAATTACTTCAACAAATACACGAATACTACCATCTGTCTCTCCATTACATGAAATAGGTGTTTCTACTACATCTATTATAAATTCTAACGGTTGTGTAATCGTAAATGGAGTAACACTATCTACACAATCCCCACTAGTTACAGTATATGTATAATTACCAGCTAATAAGTCTCCAAAGAAACTAGTGGTTTGTGGACCAATAGTAACCGCTCCTCCTAAATAATCTGTTCCTGCAATACTATACATATAGTTACCTAATCCTCCTGTTGCAACTGCATCAATCGAACCTGTAGGTTCACTAAAACATACAATCGATGTATTATTTAGGTCTAGTGTTACCACAAATGGCTCTGGATCTCTAACTTGAATTCTAGTAGAAGCTGGAGATTCACATAAGTTACTATCTCTTACATAAAAATCATAATCTCCTGCTGGTAAATTTAAGAACGTATCACTTACTTGCCATGTTATGGTAGCCCCATTATTGCTACTTACTCCAAATTCATAACCTGGGATTCCCCCTCCAGGAATAACCTGAATATTATTAGGGTTTGCAGTAAGACAGCTTATACCTGTAGGAGTAACATCTATAGTCACTGCTGGTGGCGCATCAATAATCACTGGATTTTGATCAATCTCACAATTAAGGTTATCTGAAACTGTAACTATATAATTTCCTGGTTTAAGGTCCTCCCATCTATACGTATCTGTAGTGCTAGACAAACGTCCGGATTGTGATCCATCAGGGAAGGTTAACATAAAGAAATACGTTCCTGCTCCTTGACCTCCTGTAGCAGTTGCTATAATTACACCATCTTCGCTATCTGCACAAGCCAATGTTGTTGGCGCAATAGCATTTAATCCTATTGGTACAGGTGGTTGGATGTTAATATTTCCTGTAATCTCACAGTTATTAGCATCTCTTACTCTAACCACATAATCTAATCCTGCCGGAGCAACTCCTGCATCTAATCCAAATCCTCCAAATCTTGGATCTGTACCAAAAGGCACTAAGATAGCTCCACCTGAAGTTTCTAACTGATACTGGAATGCACCTGTGCCTCCTGCTGCAACAGCTTCTACCGTTGCATCATCACCAGGATTACATGTTTCATCTTGTATTTGATTTACAGTAACCGTTATTGGAGTTGGTTGATTGATTGTGGCAGTATTAGAAACTTCATCACAGAAAGGTGTATCTAATGCCTCTACTGATACTTGGTAAGTACCTCCAGATAATGCCCCAATAGTTAATGGATTTGTTGCTGTATTACCTGCAGTACTAGGTACTACCACAGCTCCTGTACCCGTATTTGTCACTGTATAATTATATGCTCCTGTATACCCTCCAATATTCAATGATAACTCTCCTGTAGTAGCTCCTGCACACAATACATCTGTAAGTGTAGTAAGCGTAGCAGTAATATCATCAAATGCTGCTATCGTATATTCTGAGGTTTCTATAAAACATCCTGTACCCTGATCGGTAATTCTAAACTTATAATTTCCAATACTTGGTAATGTGAAAGTAGCTGTAGTCTGTACTCCTACAGGAGGGTCTATATTACCTGTTCCTGCAACCACTCCTAACTGAGAAGGAACTGACGGCGTACCACTTCCACTTATTTCTACAAAATCAAATGGACCTGTACCTCCTGTTATAGAAACAATAACCGTTTCTGGATTATCACATGAAATTACTCCTGCATTCACTGCTGCTGTATCTCTAGTCACTGTAGGATCTGTCATAATCGGGAACGCAGGAACTATAACATCAAAATTGGCAAATGCACAATTATTATTATCGGTAACTGTAAAGGTATATGTTCCTGCAACTGTAGCAGTAACATTATATTGAACTCCCGCAGTTCCTCCATCTGCATCTGCAACATCTGTCTCTGATCCAGTAGCTGCTCCTGTATAAGAAACATCATAATCAGGTGTACCATCTGTAATAGTTAATGTAATTATAGGGAACACATCTACGTTAGACGCATTACAACCATATGCCGTTTGGCTTGGAACAACGTTAAGTGCTGCTGCAGGACCACCTATTATAATCTCTAATGAGGTTCCCGAACAACCCTTATTTGAAGTAGCTACAACTTCATAACTTCCTGCTGGCAGCCCCGTAAATAATGGGTCTGCTTGCGGACCTAATATAGTAGCTCCTCCTCCAAATGGACGAACTATATACGTATACGGTGCATTATCATCTGCCGTTGGATCCAAACTTACCAAAATAGTACCATCATTACCTCCAAAACAAGAAACTGGTGTAGGGGCACCCGATGGAATTGGATCTAAGAACGTAGGTACTGTTATATCAAAAGTAGCGGTACATCCTCCTGGTGCTGGTGGATTTGGACCAATTGCACTGTCATTAACTTCTACTCGGTAATTTCCTGGGGGTACATTACTGAATGTAATATCATTTGCTGTTGGAACTCCAACTGCCTGTACTACTCCAACCAAAGTAACTCCTGTACCTATATCAATTAAATCAAATGTCCAGTTCGCAGGGGTTGCAGAACCTCCACTTACTGTAGCTACTATCGTACCATCTGCAGCACGACATGTAGGGTCCGTAAACGTTGCAGTTACCAACAATTCTGGATATATAGTGATAGTTTGTGGAGCTGATGGGCATCCGTTTTCATCAAATACTCTAATACTATAAGTACCCGGTACAGAAACTGTGAACTGATGTTCTGCAACTGTAGCTCCATTTCCACGAACAGGAGTATCAATCACGCCTGAAGGATGTGTTAACTCATAACTTAAATCTCCAGAACCAGGTGGTACAACTACACTTGTCGTAGCAGTAACTGTAAATGTATAATCATTATCAAAAGTACAAGGGTCATCAACAAATCCAGGTATTGGATCCAATACTGGTGGTGCAACAACTGCTGGTATAGTAATCTCTTCAGAAATTACACAACCATTAGCATCTTCAACAAAAACAACCCATGTTGTATTGGTAGCAGGATCTAAATCAAAAACCTCTGTTAATGGGTATACTCCTGGGTCTACTTGTGGTGCCGCTCCTGCAACTGCTGCAAAACTGTAAGGACCAACTCCACCAGTAGCCTGCATAGTAACAGTCGATAAAAGATCATTACAATGAGGTATTGTGGCACTACTCATAATTAATACTAATGCCGTTGGTTGATTGATTGTGGCAGTATTAGAAACTTCATCACAGAAAGGTGTATCTAATGCCTCTACTGATACTTGGTAAGTACCTCCAGATAATGCCCCAATAGTTAATGGATTTGTTGCTGTATTACCTGCAGTACTAGGTACTACCACAGCTCCTGTACCCGTATTTGTCACTGTATAATTATATGCTCCTGTATACCCTCCAATATTCAATGATAACTCTCCTGTAGTAGCTCCTGCACACAATACATCTGTAAGTGTAGTAAGCGTAGCAGTAATATCATCAAATGCTGCTATCGTATATTCTGAGGTTTCTATAAAACATCCTGTACCCTGATCGGTAATTCTAAACTTATAATTTCCAATACTTGGTAATGTGAAAGTAGCTGTAGTCTGTACTCCTACAGGAGGGTCTATATTACCTGTTCCTGCAACCACTCCTAACTGAGAAGGAACTGACGGCGTACCACTTCCACTTATTTCTACAAAATCAAATGGACCTGTACCTCCTGTTATAGAAACAATAACCGTTTCTGGATTATCACATGAAATTACTCCTGCATTCACTGCTGCTGTATCTCTAGTCACTGTAGGATCTGTCATAATCGGGAACGCAGGAACTATAACATCAAAATTGGCAAATGCACAATTATTATTATCGGTAACTGTAAAGGTATATGTTCCTGCAACTGTAGCAGTAACATTATATTGAACTCCCGCAGTTCCTCCATCTGCATCTGCAACATCTGTCTCTGATCCAGTAGCTGCTCCTGTATAAGAAACATCATAATCAGGTGTACCATCTGTAATAGTTAATGTAATTATAGGGAACACATCTACGTTAGACGCATTACAACCATATGCCGTTTGGCTTGGAACAACGTTAAGTGCTGCTGCAGGACCACCTATTATAATCTCTAATGAGGTTCCCGAACAACCCTTATTTGAAGTAGCTACAACTTCATAACTTCCTGCTGGCAGCCCCGTAAATAATGGGTCTGCTTGCGGACCTAATATAGTAGCTCCTCCTCCAAATGGACGAACTATATACGTATACGGTGCATTATCATCTGCCGTTGGATCCAAACTTACCAAAATAGTACCATCATTACCTCCAAAACAAGAAACTGGTGTAGGGGCACCCGATGGAATTGGATCTAAGAACGTAGGTACTGTTATATCAAAAGTAGCGGTACATCCTCCTGGTGCTGGTGGATTTGGACCAATTGCACTGTCATTAACTTCTACTGTATAATCGCCAGGCAATATTCCTGTCGCGCCTGGTATTGTAGTACTTGTAAAAGTAATCTGATCTGCGCCTGGACCCGGTGTTTGTGTAACTCCTGCTACTGCAAGACCTCCTCCATCTAATAAGGTAAAAGTGAAGTTTCCTGGATTCGCTGTAATATCAGAACCACCACTTACAGTAGCTATAATAGTACCATCATTATCACGACATGTAGGCTCTGTCATAGTAGCTGTTACTATCAACTCTGGATATATAGTGATGGTTGCCGTATCTATACAACCATTAACATCTCTTATTGTTAGTGTATGACTATTTACACTCACATTAGTAATATTGTAAGTAAATGTATATTCATTTGGATTTCCTGTAGGTGTGCCATCTACAAAAACAGGAGCATCGGGAGTACCCGTGTCTCCATCATCAATACCAAATTGTAATTGGCTTTGACCTGTAGCAATAACAGTTAATGGATACATACTGTCGTTAATACAAGGATCTACTACAAAAGCAGGTACACTTGTAAAAGTAGGGTCCGGAATCACTGTTGCTGTTAAAGGGAATGGGCCCAATTCGCAATTATTAGCATCGGTAACATATAAATCCCAATTAAGATTTACGGTTTGATCCAATATCACTACATTACTTGTAGAATATGTACCTGGATTAGGGTCTCCACTCTCGACTACCAAGAATCCGTAAGGTCCTGTGCCTCCAGTAACAGATACAATACCTTGTGAGCTAGCATTACAATGACCATCAATAATTGTTGTTGTGTTATATGCAAATGGTGTTGCTGATTCTACAATAGTAAACTCTGCAGCTGTGTTACATGCATCAGCAACTGCCCCGTCTGTTTCTTCTACTCTAATCAAATATGTACCTGGTCCAAAAGCAGATACATTACCTATAGCAGTTCCTCCTGCTGCAACTGTTTGTGGATTACCTGCACTATAAACTATACCTACAGTTAGTGGATTAACTAAATCATTTGATCTGTATATACTATAAGTAAGCTCTGTTCCTTGATAATTCGTAATCGTATAATCGATAGATCCATCTGTAGAACCTACACAAGTTACAGGATTTTCTACTAATGCAATATTAATAGTAGATGGATTTGGCGGTGGTGCTAGTGTACGAATATCAGTACAATTAGTAGCCGTATCAAGAACTTCGAATGTAAATGGTGTGTCAAATGGTAAGTTTGTAAACACATGTGTTGTTGGTCCTGGGACTAAATTAACATAAGGTTCGGTTCCTCCCGGAGTATATTCTCTAATTTGAAAAGGACCTGTACCACCTGTAACATTTATTGTTGCGGTAACACCTCCTGAACAAACACCCGATACAGAAGAAGTAATATCAAAAATAGGAGTCGTTGAAATAGAACCATAAAAAGGATAAGTACAATTATTAGCATCTATTACTATTAAAGTATAATTTCCAAAACTCAATCCTGCAAAAGATACATTTGCTCCAGCTGCCACTCCAGCAACTGGGTTAGTAGATGTGGTTGTTGCTAAACTAAGGTCTGCTGAATTTAAAAGGCTTAAGGAATATGGAGGAACACCTCCTGTAATTCCGTTAAAGTCTATTTGGCCGAGTGTTATTCCTGCACCATTACAAACAATATCTGTAACAACAGTATTATCAACAACTATTGGTGGAGCGCTTAAAGTAACAGAAAAAGTATCCGTACAACCTTTAGCATCTCTTACCGTATAGTTATAAGTACCTTCTATTAATCCTCCATAAGTTGTTTGGTTACTAAATCCTAATCCATTAAAATCTACTTCATAAGGACCTGTTCCGACTGTTGTATCTATATTAATTACAACAGCTCCATCAGAATCTCCATTACATGTAGGGTTTGTAATAGTTGGAGCATTTACTACTGGGTCTGGTGCAGGATTTACAGTAATCACTGCAGAGTCTGCTGTACAAGCAGGAGCTGCAGAATCAATTACTCTAAACTGGTATGTTCCTGCTGTGTTTGTGGTAAATGGTATTGCTCCTAGATAAGGGTTAAATCCTCCACCATTAATATTTATTTCTAAAGACGTTGCACCATTTCCTCCAGTGGTAACTACATTAATCTGGGCATCTACTATACATGTTAAATCATTATCCAGAATTGCTGTAATAACCAATTGATCATTTACAGTAAAATTAATCGTATTGGATGGACACACACTTGCTGTATTAGTAACACTTATTGTATGTGCTCCCGGTGTAAGATTAGGAATCTCAAACGTATTTGCTGGTGCTGGTGCACCTAAAAAGGTAACCGCTACTGGTGCGCCTCCATCTAAACTATACGTAAATGGTCCGATAGGAGCAGCTACGCCCGGAGTTATCGTAATCCATTGTGTTGCACGATTAATTGGGTCGTAACAAGGGTCTCCTCCTGTTGCAAGTGCAATTAAAGGTGCCAATTCTTCACCAACAATTGCTTGTATACTTTCCTCACATGCAGCAACCGTATTGCCATCTCTAACAAAAACAGTATAAGTACCTGGTGCTAAACCAGTAAATGAGTTAGTCCCTTGATAGGCAACAATAGCTGGTAATGTACCCGCAGCATTTCTTAATTCATATTGATAACCTCCTCTACCTCCATTAGCAGTAACGGTAATGGTACCATCATTAATACCACAACCCGCAGGAGTAGTGGTAGGTGGATCTATCGTTAAATCTGCAGGGTCTGTAATTATTACCTGCGTTGTAGCTGTACAAAGTGTAGTGTCATCTGTAACTAAAATATCATAAGTACCTGCTCCAATACCTGGTATGGATATGGAAACAGCGGTAAGAGTATTTCCTGTAAGAGAACCTGCAATGGTTCCTCCACTTACATCGTAGCTATACGTAGTAGATGTTAAATCAATACCAGTAATAGTAAAGGTAAATGAAGCATCAGGATCTGTGTCACAAGTAGGTTCTGCTGTAATACTTGCAGAAACCGCAATAGCATCTATTGGATCAATAGTATAATTTTCTGAATATACACATGCATTGGAAGCTCCTCCGTTTCTTAGTATTCTGGATTCAAAGGTATACGTAGCTCCTGCTGGTAAGCCTGTAAATACATTAGATGCTTGCCATGGTCTAACAATAGGAGCAGTAATTTGATATTCAAAATTTGTAGGAGGTACAGCTCCGTTAGATCCTGTAGCAGTTAATGTAATATCTGATGTAAGTCCAGGGCATTGAACCTGAGTCTGAGCAAAAGTAAGATCTGTAACTACCTGAAGTGGTGCTATTGTTATAGATCCTAAATTAACAGGACAAGCCGCTGTATTTGTATCCCGAATGTATAAGGTATATGTTCCATCTGTTAAGCCCGTAAATACTCCTGTGGTATTTGTAAAATCAACACCATCAATACTATATTCATAACTACCATTTCCTCCTGATGCCCCAGAAACCGTAATCTCTCCTAATAAAGGAGTAGTAATAGATCCAGAAGCATCACACTGATAATCTTGTGTTAAGGCTATATTGGCAGTGATTGCAGGTGGATCTGTAATGGTCTCATTTAATGGAGCTAATAAAGGGCAACCATCACCATCTGTAATTGTGATTACATGATTACCAGCAATTACGTTATTGAATGTTGTTGAAGTAGCTCCTGTTGGTCCAACTATGACCTGCCCAGGTGTTCCTTGATTTAAAGTATAAATAAATGGTCCATCTCCTGCAGTTATAGATACTGTTATAGAACCGCCATCTCCTGCACAAAAAGGATTTACTGCTGTCGTACCTGCCGCAACTTGTACATAAGGTGTAACTACAATTGGAGAAGAAGTAGCCGTACAATTTTGTCCATCCGTTACTCTAATTTCGTAAGTCCCCCCTGTGTTTATGGCAACTGGAGAAGTAACTCCACCAAGAAAAACGGTATTTGTACCCGCATTCATTACATCAAAAACATACGGAGCTATTCCTGTACTTGGCGTAACAGAAAATGAAATATTAGCATCATTAGTACATGTTAAATCATTATCTAGTGCAGCAGTTATTAATAGTTCTTCACTAATAGTAAAATTAATTGTGTTGGATGGACACACACTTGCTGTATTAGTAACACTTATTGTATGTGCTCCTGGTGTAAGATTAGGAATCTCAAATGTATTTGCTGGTGCTGGTGCACCTAAAAAGGTAACCGCTACTGGTGCGCCTCCATCTAAACTATACGTAAATGGTCCGATAGGAGCAGCTACGCCCGGAGTTATCGTAATCCATTGTGTTGCACGATTAATTGGGTCGTAACAAGGGTCTCCTCCTGTTGCAAGTGCAATTAAAGGTGCCAATTCTTCACCAACAATTGCTTGTATACTTTCCTCACATGCAGCAACCGTATTGCCATCTCTAACAAAAACAGTATAAGTACCTGGTGCTAAACCAGTAAATGAGTTAGTCCCTTGATAGGCAACAATAGCTGGTAATGTACCCGCAGCATTTCTTAATTCATATTGATAACCTCCTCTACCTCCATTAGCAGTAACGGTAATGGTACCATCATTAATACCACAACCCGCAGGAGTAGTGGTAGGTGGATCTATCGTTAAATCTGCAGGGTCTGTAATTATTACCTGCGTTGTAGCTGTACAAAGTGTAGTGTCATCTGTAACTAAAATATCATAAGTACCTGCTCCAATACCTGGTATGGATATGGAAACAGCGGTAAGAGTATTTCCTGTAAGAGAACCTGCAATGGTTCCTCCACTTACATCGTAGCTATACGTAGTAGATGTTAAATCAATACCAGTAATAGTAAAGGTAAATGAAGCATCAGGATCTGTGTCACAAGTAGGTTCTGCTGTAATACTTGCAGAAACCGCAATAGCATCTATTGGATCAATAGTATAATTTTCTGAATATACACATGCATTGGAAGCTCCTCCGTTTCTTAGTATTCTGGATTCAAAGGTATACGTAGCTCCTGCTGGTAAGCCTGTAAATACATTAGATGCTTGCCATGGTCTAACAATAGGAGCAGTAATTTGATATTCAAAATTTGTAGGAGGTACAGCTCCGTTAGATCCTGTAGCAGTTAATGTAATATCTGATGTAAGTCCAGGGCATTGAACCTGAGTCTGAGCAAAAGTAAGATCTGTAACTACCTGAAGTGGTGCTATTGTTATAGATCCTAAATTAACAGGACAAGCCGCTGTATTTGTATCCCGAATGTATAAGGTATATGTTCCATCTGTTAAGCCCGTAAATACTCCTGTGGTATTTGTAAAATCAACACCATCAATACTATATTCATAACTACCATTTCCTCCTGATGCCCCAGAAACCGTAATCTCTCCTAATAAAGGAGTAGTAATAGATCCAGTAGCATCACACTGATAATCTTGTGTTAAGGCTATATTGGCAGTGATTGTAGTAGGAGCTGTAAAATTAATGGGTGGTAATTGTAAATCACAACCAAATTGATCTTGAACAGTAACAACATGTGATATAGAGGTATCTACATTATTAAACGTCTCAGAAGTACTAACGGTAGGTCCTATAGTTACTTCATTTGCGGTTCCCTGATCCAAAATATAGGTAAAAGGACCTTCGCCAGCAGTGATGTTTACTAAAATAGAGCCTGTTCCCGTAGGACATACAGGATCGGTAGGTGCAGCTGTTGCGGCAATCGATGTATACGGGGTTACATCTACACTACCTGCAAAAACAGTACAACTATTATCTAAATCATTAATATATACAGGATAATTACCCGCAGAAGTAGCTCTAAATTGATACGTAGTAGCAGTTAACGGTACTAATGTAGTACCTAAGAAATCCATTTGATTATTAAATGAAAAATTACCCGAACCGCCTATTACTGTAACTTCATAAATTGCTATAAATTCATCTGGATCAAATGGTAACGCAGTTGGATCATAATTAGGGTTTGAAGGATCATTAAGAGATGGATCGGGTTGATAGCCAGGATTACATTGTAAATCCTCTAATAATCTTATTGTAGCAGAAAAAGGTGCTATTGCGTTAACTGTTCTGGTAAATACTTCAGAACAACTACCATCTGCAGATAACACTTGTACCTCATAAGTATCTGGTACCAAACCTGTAAATACGTGACTAGGGATAGTTGTAGGACCCTCGGTATCTGTAAATGCAGTTGTGGTACTATTAATAATATAGGTATAATTAATTTGTGAATCTGCAACTGTTATAGAAATTTCACCTCTATCTCCAGGGCATGTTGGTGAAGTAGCAGTTACCGTTTCTGTAGCATCTAATTCATCTAAAAATACAGTGTCTTGAAAAACACAGGCTGTAGGTAATCCTCCTGTTTGGCGAACGTTTACTGTATAATTTCCTACTTCTGTTAAACCAGTAAATTCTGCCGAATTTTGATATCCTATAGTTCCTCCAGATGGAGTTTCTAATTGATACTCATATTGATTAGACGAATTTTGAACACGAATCGTTCCTGGTGTACCACAAATTATTTGTCTTATAACAACAAGATCCGGATCAAAATTGTTTTGAAATACATTAAAATAAAATGGTATTGTACAATTGGTATCAAACGTAGCTCTTATTCTATATTCTCCTGCTTGTGTAACCGTATAACTACCAATATCGGTGCTTACTTGTACCCAATCTCCGTCACAAGCTGTATCATTGGTTGGACAATTAGGATCTCTAATTACAGAAGGACAAGCTGCTGGATCCATACGCTCCCAAACAACGGTAGTTCCTACTGGGAAATTTATAGGAATATTTAAAGTAGTCCCTGACCCACACAAAAATATTTCTGGCAAATCTTCTCCCGTTGCTGCACAAGTTCGTAAATTACCATTTACGTTAGGGTTTGTACCCAAACCATTTACTATATCAACTACTGGATTTGTAATAGTATTAAAAGCATCCACTTCAAAGGTTTGTTGAGAATCCTGACAAGTAGGTGCTCCAAACTCAGTTACTATATAAGTTCCAGCAACCGTAACCACTAAATCCCTATTAGTACCTATAATTACTCCCGGATTACTGGCATTTACCCATTCATACCTTGTAAAACCAGCTCCTGCAGTAAGAGTTAAAGATCCTGTACAAATAAATGCTGGTTGGGTTTCTGTAAAACATATACCATTATTAATTAAAACATTAGAAGAACCTATAATATCGGATTGACAAGCATCCTGATCCAAAATACTTTCTTCTCCCGTTTTTGTAGTACCAGACTCTACCCCAGTATAAGTAGAAAAGGCGGTATTATTTATTTCATTAGAACAAGCATCTCTTAAATCTGCACAAGTAGCCACAACACTCACTCCAAACCGAACGGTATGAACTCCTCCGTTTCGCACAATAAGAGCATCATCAATTGTAATATTAATTTCTCTATTCGTGCCATTGGGTGTAGCGACTATACCAGGATTACTTGTGGTAATGGTTCCTAAAGTAAAATCTACATTTGCAGGTAAAACATCTCGAATAGAAGCAGCTGTAATAGCTTCATTGCCTTGATTTTCTATGGTTAGCTCATAAAATAATTGATCTGCAAAATTTACAGGATCTCCTGTAATATCTATACCATTAACATCTAATACTCTTTTCTTTACCGTTAGTTCTGGCTCAATAATTTCTATTTGAAAAGAATTAAAAAACACACTATATGCATCACCAGATGAAGTTGTTCGAAAATTAGCTGTGGTTTGACTATTACCAATAACTGTATTTCCAGGGTTGGCAATATTAAAAATATCTGCATCAAACCCTAAGGTATTTATAGAAGCAGGGTTTCTTGTAGTTACATATTGCCCATCGACAGAAATAGAACTATCATAAAAATTATTATTGGGATTAGCTGGTGTGGTAAAAATATTTTGCCATGAATTATCCGGTCTTTGTACTTGAAATATATCGCCAGCAAAGGGTCTGTCTCCTTCTAAAGTAGCAATTGCATATCTTGCTCTTACTGGCAAAGGAGCTGGTAAAGTGTTAAACCCCGTATATGAAAAACTTTGAAGAGGATTACCTGGTGCAATTACTAAATATCCATTATTTGTACTAATAAATTTTGCAGATAGGTTAGGATCTTCATAAGCTACTACTAATACCCAACCTCCTGAGATACCATTCGCATTATTCCCAGAATATCCTGTAGCTGCACGCATATCTGCAACAGTATATGTACCATTCGCATTACCATCACCTAATCCTTGTATTATACTGGTAACATCTGCATAGCATACATAAGGTATATCGATAGCCGCAGTATTACTTGAGTTGGTAGCCGTATTACGGTATCCATCATAAATAACCTGCGTTTGTGCAGGAGGAATTGTAATATAGCCTCCTCCTCCAGGTGGTCTAATTTTAACGGTTCTAAAATCGGGTCTATTATCTGGTAACGGTAATCCTGTATATTGAACAAAATTATTATTACTAGGATTTCGCTGTACAAAATAAGATGCAGACCAATATAACCCAGCATATGCAATCTTTTCACACCCAGAGGTTAAAATAAGATCTGCACTACTAGAACTAAATGTACTTGGATCTCCATCTATATCTATGTATCCAAAAGTTCTTTGGTTATTAGATGCATTTCCGTTATAGTTCATATTAGGTGTGAAACCACTTTGATTCAATCCAACAATAGCATTTCCTATTACTTTAAGCTCTCCATTAATTGTTAAGGTACTATTAGGAACCGGAGTAAAGGGAACTTGAGCAAATAGTTGTGCTCCTATCATTAAAAAAACTAAAATGATAGCTGATTTTAGTATAGGTTTCATAAGCAGCGGGGTGTTTGGGTATTTAGTCTTCATATCTCTTTCTTACATTATTGAATTTTCAATATATAAAGATCTCCATCATACGAATTGTTTACGTTAGAGAATAAGCTTTGTTTAGCCTCATCAAGGTTATCAAATCTCTTAAGATATACGTATATATAGTTGTCTTTTGGGTTCCTGAAGTATTGAGGTTCTAATCCTTGTGATCGTAACTTCTCCATACCTCTTTCAAAATAATTTTCTCTTTTAAAGATGTTGGTAATTAAATAGTATCCATTTTCAATATTATGACCTCCGATGTAGGACAAACTTTCAGCCAATACCGTATCGTCTTTATAAGTATCTTTAATTAATCGTGTTTCTTGTAATAATTTCTTATAAGATTCTACTCTACTTTTTGCAATATGTAATATCCACATATCTCCAAAATATCTACTATCAACATTACTCAAATACTTTTGTATTGCCTCATCTTTATTAGTATAGCTTTCTATTGCTACATATTGGAATTGGTTTTCTGGATTAAGAATAATCTGAGAATCATTAAATCCAAGGTCTTTTAAAGTACCCGTAAATTTATCTGCATACGCTCCTCCTTTAAATACATTACCTATTAAATAATATCCTTCTGGGTATCCAGGTATAAATTTTGTAGCTATTTGAGCTTCTGGTCTAGATGTTTCTGCAAATTTTACAAATCTATTTTTTGCAGTTAATCTTTTAGAACTGGCTGGGTCAGATTCTTTCTTAGCTTCTTCTGCGTCGTCATTCATACTAACAAGAGATTCTAAAAGTTTACTAAACTCTCGCTTATCAACATTTAAACTTGTATTTAATAAAGAATCTCTACGAGCAAATAATTTATCTGTAATTCGACTACTATTATCTAATTCTTTTTTGATCTCCTCTAATCCTTCCTCTTTTATTTCTTTTGCTTTTGCAGCCTCTTGCTCTAATCTTTGTTGCTCAGCTAATCGTGCAGCTTCTGCAGCAGCCTCTTGCTCTAATCTCTGTT
>CAYGUC010000057.1:0-23138 GCA_964353005.1 uncultured Flavobacteriaceae bacterium
CTATTGGTGTAGATCTAGATGGGCGTTGTGCCATTTACAGAAAAGATACCGATAAAGAAACCGCAGAGGGAGAGGCCGATACGGTCACTATCGTTTTTAAACGATATGCCAAAGTAGGATTAGGGCTAAACACTAGTATTGGAGGTGGTGTGCGAACTGGGTTTAATCTTGGGGGAGGACGAAAAAGCAAACCACTAGGTGCCGACATAGGGGGCGAAGCATCGGCACAATTTGGTGGTGAAGCCATTGCAGTAGAAACCTACGAAATCCCCTTAATAGACAATGATATTGCTGGGGTTGTTCTTCTGGACGCAATTCTCAACCCTATTTTAAACAGTAGTTTAATCCTTGCAGGAGCTATGGCTATTACCAAAGGACTTATGGCTAAAGAGGGCTTAGTAATTGACCCAGACCAATATTTGGTAAGTTATAAACTACAGGCAGGGGTTTTTGGATCTGTAAATGCATCAGCAGGGATTAAAATAAAACTATTCCCTGACGAAGAACGCAGAGATCGTTGGGTAGATCTGGATTCTACACAACCACAAGATTTGGATAAACGACAGAACCATAAAACAGGATCGCTACTAAGTTTTAAAAACTTTTTGAGTGCCATATCCCTAAAAGCAGGTCTTGGCGGCCAGATAGAAATCTCTATAGGGGGTGGTTTTGAGTATGAAGCAAAATATGCCCCTACCATTACAACTTATGAACTCGAACAAGTAAATGACCGAATTCCTACAGAGGTACAACAGACTATATTTGTAGAAGGTTCTATGGGCGGTAGGATTGTTACCTCCTTTTTGGGATCTGTAGATGATGGAGATTTTAATATCCCCGGTCTTGGGGTAAAATGCCAGTTAGATTACTCTAATAATGCTAGTGCAGGTTCTTCTGGACCTATAGTAGAACTACCCTCTTTAGAGAAATTAAGAGCTAGTAAATTTATCCCATACTATACCTATGGGGAGTGGGATTTTTTTAGCGCAGATGCTCACGAATATGGTGTAGAAATCGAACCACTTAAATTTTTAGAGTATATAACAAATCCAGAAAACAATGCGTTTACACTTAGCAGTCTATTTTATAACACCTTTATTGGTTTTTTTATAAAAAAACGTTTTTTTCTGGACAGTGGTGCAGAGTATAAGTTTGTGTCTTCAACCGAAGCCGAAATCGTAAAAGAACGCATCGATAACTTAGTAAATGCCTACGGAAAAATTAAAAAAAGTATCCTTACAGATCTTTCTATAAAAGCTAAAGCATCGGTATATCTGGATATAGATCTGTTTTTTAATTTAAAAACATTTCTTAATGGTTTTCAAGCTATTATCAATGCAATACGATTGCATGTTATTGATATCGCCAAGGGCACCACATTTATAGATCAGGTAGATCGCGATAAAATTTTAATCTCCCTCCAGCCCAATGGCCAAAATATGGAATCGTATCTGGACCAACTTAATGAAGTATTGATAAGCAGGCTAGAAAAAGCAAAAAAAGACTACCCAATCTCAACGATATCAGAGGTAACAAAAGTTTTATTACGCTATATCAACCGTGTAGAAGGAAAAGATGTAAGCCTATTTGTAATCAACCTTTTAGAAATAGTCATTTTATATATGGCGGATAGTTTTATTAATTCTGTAAAAGTACATTCAGAAATTGGGCTAAGTGGCGGGATAGAAGGAAGATTAGGTTTCGGGCTTAAAGCCAGATTACGAGGGGGGCTTGCTATTAAAGAAACCAAAGACATTATCCTTTTGGAAGAAGGAAGACCTTTTGGTATTCCAAAAAAAGAAAAAGATTATAAAAAACTATTCATAAAAATAATGGCATTAAACTCATGAATAAAATTGCAAAACATACTTTTTTTGTTTCTTTTTTAATATCTGTATTAATAGGATTAGGAGCCTGTAATTCTAAACCCACAGATCTTAAAGATTTGACAGAAAAGGATTATTACAATATGTATTATCTTGAAAAAAAAGGAAGACCAGCTATAGACCCAGATACTATATATGCCATAACCTTTAAAAAATTTACTGGATACCTTACTGCTACACTTAAACAAAAGGATGTGAAATTAATCCATAGCTTTAAGAATTTAATGGCTATAGATTTAACAAAAGAAGCTCCAGGCAGAGATTTTGTTGACTCTATCGATTTTAAAAAATTACCTAATCTCAAAATAATTACGGGTATTCGACCTTACAGATCTCAGTATTTGATTAATAGAATAACCGAGAGTACTTCGATCACAACATTAACTATTGAGAGCACGTATAACGAATATGCCTATAACTATATAGACTCTATCCCATCTTGTATCTGCAACAATAAAAACCTAAAAGAATTAACTATAAAATGGGTAAAGAATATTCCTGCCTGTATTGCAGATATGAATATCAAAAAACTAACTTTTTGGCCAATGTATCATGGTGGCTTAGATAGTCGTCTTCGTATTTCTTTAGATAAAATCATAAGAAAGCTTTATAAGGACACAGCTTTTGTGAATTATCAACCTAAAGAACTAATACAGTTTTATGATATGACTCCACTTACCATAAAAGGATTGGATACACTTACATACATGTCGGGATCTGCCGATAGCATCCCATCGATAATCAAAAACTTAAAAAATCTTAAATATTTAAAAATTGATGGAAGGATTAGAACCATCCCCGATGAAATTAATGCTCTCCAAAATCTGGAAGTATTGGATATGATGGGCTATACCAATGGTAATGATTACCCAATGACCAAATTCCCTAAATCCTTAGAGGGACTTAAAAACCTAAAAACATTAAGCATTCATAATTACTCTTTTGAGAAGTTACCCCCGATAACCAACCTACCCAATCTAAAATATCTGGCATTAACATCGGTAGTGGGGATCGATAGTATCCCAGATAGTATCGAAAAATTACAAAACCTCGAAGCCTTTTTGTATTCTGAAGGGGGGTACAAAAATTTTTATAATACCAAAGGTTGGAAAACTTATAAGACTATGGAGCAATATGTTACAGAATTTGACTCTTTGGATTTAAGTGATAATGTTACAAAAATTGATGGGTACTATTGGTTTGGAACCTCAGCAGACGATCCATTTTATTATGTAACCAATAAACCAGTACTACAATATTTATCCCCCAATATTGGTAAACTAAAAAAATTAAAATGGTTGAGCCTTGGTAATATAAAGCTAGAAACCCTACCAGAAAGCATCGGGAATCTTACTAATCTTAACTATTTTGGTGTTGAAAATAGTTATCTTAAAACTTTACCCAAAAGTTTCACCAAGTTATCCCCGGTCATTATTGATTTACGAGACAATCAATTAGTTAGTTTACCAGACGTCTCCCCCATCGGCAAGTATGGGTATGCTGAGTTATCTGGCAATCAATTACCTCCTTGCGAAGCATTCAAATTTAAGGGGAAACACCTTTTTACGTATGATGATATTATAGACGGGCGTAGAACCCCCATTTTGGATAGTTTTGCAAAAATCGATGAGTATAAGTATTTTAAAGACTGTACCCATTTTTCTACCAGAAAATTAAAGGAAACCTCCTTATATCCAGACAATGAAAAAACAGAACGCTTAAGAAAAAAAGCTAGTATCAGATATTTAGAATTTAAAATGTTTGGTAAGCACAAAGAATATTTTAAAAAACTTAATATCGATTAAAATATGGCAATCAACAAACTATACCCTACAGTTAGTCAACTGGTTCCTTTAGATAAAATCCCCTCTGAACTGGATTTTATATCCGAAGGTGTAGAGAATATACTAGATTCTATATTTTTTAAAGATTTTTCATCAAGTATTACTAAAGATGGAGAAGCTGGATTTTATAGATTAACATTACTTTTTGGAAAGAAAACGGGTTTTACCATCCCGGGAACAGGTGGAATGAGTTTACAACTAAACCCCTCTAATGACGGTTCTAATACAGAAATCCCATTAAGTTTTAGATATCAATGGGAAATACTTAAGTATATAAATGATTTTGAGATTTCATCTTTTGATAATTCTATTAAATCATTTATGGATATCATTTTTAAAATTTCAGGAATTTCTTATGAGCAAATGATTTCTGAGATTATAGAAGTCTTTATAGGCGATACAGATAACAATATTCATGATTTAATCAACAAGGTTAATCAAACAAACGGAACTTCATTACAGTTCGATAATACGCTTGATAAACTAAAGCAGATTGAAAAAATCACAGAAGATTTACGTAATGAAGATCATGATATAATACAGGTATTTTATAATGGTTTTATAAACGTTAATAGTTTTGAAAAATCTTTTCAAAATCTGGAAAAACTGTTTAAAAAATGGTTGTCAAGTTTTGATATTGATGGTATTCGAAATTTCCTCAAATTAAAATTTGAGTTTGGAGTAGAAAAAATAGAGGTAGCACTACTTTTCCCCAGAAAATGGCTAAAACCATTAGATGCAAATTACCAACCTATACCAGAGCCTGCACAAGCTTCGTTACAATTTAATGCAGGAGCAATAGAATATTCTACCCAAAAAGGGTTTCAAATCATTGACGAAAATAGCTTTACGTTTACCCGGTCAGAAATTGGTAATACAGGCCTTATCGTAGAGTTTGATGGTCTTAAAGTAGATCTAAGCAAAGATGTTAACATCCCAGAGGCAACGGCAGATGGCAGACCAGCTAATTTTCAAGGGGTATATGCTGCTACAGCCGCTATTACCTTACCTCAAAAATGGTTTGATAACGAGGATAATCATCTTGGCACTACCGCACGATTAGCCGGATACGATATGTTAATCGGTACAGGGGGGATCTCGGGTACTATTGCATTAGAGGTTATAACTCCCGGAAGTACCAATCCAAAACTTATCAAAAAATTTGGAAAAGTAAAAGGCTTTGAGATTTGGTTTACCTCTTTTGATATTACTTTTAAACAAAATAAGGTTATAGAATCCAATATTATTGGAGGGCTAAAAATACCACGACTTAAAGATGCTAATGGAGACATAGCAGAAATAGAGATTACAGGGCATTTGGATAACGAAGGGGATTTTTTAATCACCGCTGCAGAAAAAGATGGATTTGCCCCTATTAAAATACCACAGGTTTTAGACCTGTACATCCAATCCCTAGAAGTAGGTAAAGAAGATGATAATTTTTTTATTGGTACCTCTTGCGAAATTGTCTTGACAAATCCAGTAATGAAAAAACTATTATCTGGAGACTCTACTGCCCCTACTCGTATTCTAATTCCAAAACTTAGAATTTATAGCGATGGCAGTTTTGAGATTGTAGGAGGCACAATTGCTGTTCCTGTAAATTTCAATCTACATCTAGGCCCTGTGGATGTAAGCATTACAGGAATTAATTTTGGATCACACCAACGAGAGTACCAAGGTAAAATGCGCAAGTATAATTGCTGGGGATTTGATGGTGCTATAAGTATAAACCCTCTTGGAGTAGAAGTGCGTGGAGATGGCGTTAAATATTACTATACTACCGATGATGGAGAGGGCAAACCTCATGATTCTTATATTCATATTAAAACCATAACTGTAGACCTTATTATTCCTGGTAATGCTAGTCCAGCAACAGCAACTGCTATAATTAATGGATATGTATCTATCCCAGAACCAGGAGTGTCTACAGAATATAGTGGTAGTGTTTCTGTAAAACTACCCAAAGCAAAAATTGCAGGTAGTGCAGAAATGCGTTTTATACCAAAACATCCTGCATTTATTATTGATGCTTCTATGTCCATCCCTACCCCTATTCCTATTGCTTCTACAGGATTAGCTTTTACAGGATTTAGAGGGTTACTAGGTTTTAGATATGTAGCCGAAAAAGAAGCAGTAGGATTAACTTCAGGAAATATCGAGGATACTTGGTATGATTATTATGTATATCCCAAACGAGGAGTAAATATTCCCAAATTTAGTAATCCCGAACAAACCAAAAAGTATAAAAACCCTGTTTCTATTGGTGCTGGAGCAACAATAAGTACTGCAGAAGGTGGAACTGTATTTTCTACCAGAGTAATGATATTATTATCTATTCCCAGTTTATTTTTGATCGATGGTAGAGCTAGTATTTTATCTAAAGAATATGGATTGGATGATAGTGGTGAGCCACCATTTTTTGCTTTTCTTGCCTATGGAGATAATTCTATAGAAGCAGGTATAGGAGCAGATTTTAAATTACCACAAGACACCGGGGATATCATTCGTTTATTTGTTAATATCGAAGCTGCCTTTTTCTTTAATAACCCATCGGCATGGTATATCCATATTGGCACACGACAAAAACCTAACGAGGCACGTATTTTAGATATGGTTACCGTACAGGCATATCTGCAATTATCTGCCAGAGGCATCGAAGCAGGTGCAAGAGCAGAATTTCTTTTTGACAAAAAATTTGGTCCCGCCAAAGTAAAAGCTTGGTTATTTATTGAAGTAGGAGGAAAAATAAGTTTCGAAAAACCGCAAATAGGAGGGTATATTGAAGCAGGAGGAGGTCTCGAAGTAAGCTTTTGGGTACTACGAATAGGGATAGAATTTTATGCCATATTCTCTGCAGAAGCTCCAAAACCATTTTTAATCTATGCAGAAGTACGAGTTTGTGGCAGGATTAAAATAGGATTTGTAAAAATAAAAAAATGTATTACTGCCAAAATAAAGTGGGAAAAATCCAGACATATCGATAAAAGCCCTGTCCCACCTTTATTGCCCGAACGTGCAAACGATCTTGTAAAAGGGGTAAGCATGCTTACCGGAGAAGGTTTTGAACTTCAAAAATTAACCGCAGGAGCCACCGGTAGTAATAGTGCTTTTGATAAAGCAGTACTACCATTAGATAGTTATATCGATATAAAATTCAACAAACCTGTATTACCAAATGCGGTTAGGAACAATCTGGGAGGTGTAAATAATACCCCTAAAGGATATACGGATCTTATTCCTCCTCAAGCTACAGTAAAAGGCAAAACCTTACGCCAAACGAAACACAAATATGCAATTCAAGAAATAAATATACAGGCTTGGGCAAATAACCAATGGGTACCTTATCACCCATATGAAGCTGTTGCCAAAGGGGCAGATACTAATGTTGATTTTACAAGGTTAAAAGTAGGTCATTGGCAAAAAACAGGAAAAGAGTACAGTAAAATACGATTGCTTACTAATAATCCTTTTTCATTTACAGAGCAAGGGGAACAAGGATGGTTTGTTCCAGAACAGCTGGGTATTACTGCCTCTTCCCTATTTTGCCAGGGAGAATTTAGATCCGCCCAATGTGCTAATTGGTTAAACAAAAGAGTACAACAACGATATTATGTTCCATCTACAAACCCAGACGCTTTTTATGAACAAAAAGGGCTATATTTTCAGATAGAAGGAACACCTGTTCTTGGAGGTTTTAACTTTTTTAGAAGTGAATATGCCGAAATATCCAATGCACACAGTCCTTTTGATTTTGGAAAGTCTTTAAAAATAGATAATACTAATGCTATTGTTTTAAAATTCCCTAACCCTTCCAGAAAAGTTACTTTAAAAGTATCAAGTACCGCAAGAGGAGTCAATTTTAGATTTTATAAATCGCATACCCCACAAGGATCGAACCAAGTAGAATATGCATTAATAGAAGAAGTATATAAATTTTCTTCACAATTATATGAGGAATTCACTTTTGAAAGTGAGACCAATACTATTACAAAAGTAGTTATTGATCCTGAAACCTATAATGAAGAACGTATACAAGAACTAAGAGAACAAATAGAATCCTTGTTCAATAATGGTTATGAAGATGGTATCACCAATAACATCCCTTTTTTACACATTAACAGCTCTATAGATCTAAGGGAATACAATCGATTATTATCAGAATTAGAAGAAGCAAAACGCGAAGGTTGTAATATAGGTTTTCCTCCTCCACGAGGTATTGGAGCAATGCAACTCGAAAATACTTTTGTAGTAGGAGTAGATGTTCTTAATAATGGAACAAACATAAATCCTCTCTCATTGCCTATATCCTCTGAGCAAAGATGCTATACTTTGTTACATGAGGTATGTTGGTTATCTGTAGAAGATTATGAATTTAATCTTAATATCCCATCGCAACAAGCTATTGAAGAAGATTTTAAAGACAGTATCACCGCAATAACCAAAGTGGTAGATCCAATCTGGAGACCTAACACCAAATACAGGGTTCATTTTAAACTCTCTGACACTGTAGATAACGAAACCGAACATACATTTGACTATTATTACGGTTTTAGAACCGCTGGTCCTGTAGGTCATTTTCATATCGATCCAAAAGCTAATTATGGAGATAGTGTTGCTAAGCCTGATCAGTATCCTTTAACATCTTTACGCAACTATATCGATTATAAAAGATCCTATCCTAATGCTAATGGAAACCTGTTGCGAGCAAAACCTTTATTTTATGGAACTGAAGGTGGGTATAATGAAATTGCAATCTTTTTTACCAAACCATACGTATATCATATGTTAACGGACTGGCCATCTTATAAAGGATTACCAAAACTTACAGGCGAAATGCAAATTATTGTAAAAGACCCTATAGAAAAAACAGCATTTAATAACCCACCAGAGACTACCGAAGAAATAAAAGAGATTCCTGTATCTGTGGGAGAATGGACACAAGATATCTCTCCTCTAATTCCTGAACATCATCAATTTATAGCTAATATGGCGGCTAACCAAACATGTGTTCCTACGTTAGGAGGAGCAATTCACCCAAGAAGCTTTGTTCGGAAAATAATTTTTACCAATCTAAAACCTCAAAAAATGTATACCACTTTGGTAAACAATATTTTTGAAGGAAAAACCGTAGAAGTACACAATTTTGTATTTCAGACTTCTCGATATATTGATTTTAAAACACAAGTAAACAGTTATTATATGAAGGATGAAAAAGATACGGTTCGTCAAGCTATCTTTAATCTGAATATCGATGTAAATGCTGCAGATTTAAAAACGGCATACAGTACTGTATCCGGGAATCCGGATAGTACCAGCAAAGGTAAAGAAACAGATCAACTGGATTGGTTTGACAGAGTAACAGAAGGAATTTTAAAAATCCCCCCCATGGATCCGGCAGTAACTACAGAAATCAATATGCTAAAAAATACTAATGGTACCATAGTAGGAATTTTAATTCGCAATCCAGAACCGTTTAATGATCCTAAAATACCAATAGATATCCTTACAGGAAAAAATAATCAAGATCAACAAGCCATTGCCATAGTTGATGATTCAGGAACTATAAATACTGCATATAAAATACTATATGCAAAAGATTATGCACAATGTATCCTTATGAAAAAAGAAAATACAACCATACAGATAACAGACCCAATACTCAATTTCAGATTCAAATACCTACGTTGGAACGGGGATCGATATGAGGTAAAGGATAGCGTACTTATTAGCAATACATTAATTAATAGCACCTTATAAATTATTGTCATGGCAAATAGATATTCCATAAAAAAGATAAAAATCGAAGGAAACCTTATAGCTTTTAGTTATATGGAAGAGATTGACGGGTTGCTATATTGGTTAACTGATATTCAAAATTCTGAATTCAAAATCTTAATAACAGATAAAGAAATTAATATTGTTTCTTTTAAAAATTATAAAATAAGTCCTGCTATTAATGCGATAGGCAATATTATAAGCATTCACAAAATAAATACTAACGAAATATTAATAGGAGGTTCTATATATCAAGAAGCCATATTTAATCATTTTATAATTAAGGTCAATAAAGTCACTAACCAAATAATATGGTTCAAAACTTATGTAAACGATTTAACACATTCCTTACCTAATACTACGAGTAAATTCCTAAAAATTAATTCTAATAAGTTTTTAATTATAAATAATGAAATTGCTTTTATAATTGATGGTAATGGAAAAATTTTAGTAAAAAAGTCCAATAGAGGAATAACTAGTTTGTCTGATGCACTGATTTTCTCAGATAAAATAATTGCCTTGTTTTATACTTCTGATGAGCGCGAAATACAAAGAATACTAATTTGGGATCAAAATCTAGATCAAATTGATCAAGTATATTATAATGTATCTAACATAAATAATTCTGGGTTCGCTCATAAATTTAACCTAGAAGGAATGATTAATGGAAATAAGCTTATTGTATTTAATAATTATAAAACGAAACAATATTTTTTTGAGTATGATTTGACAAAATCTTTTCCTGATACTATACAAGGTAAAAGTTTTGTAGAATCTGCAGATAGTTATTTTCTTTATAATAGTAATTATTTTTATAAAATAGCTAATTTAAAAATTCCTACTCAATCTGAAACAGCATTTGTAATACATAAATTTGATTATAATTTTCAATTAATCTGGTCAAAAAAGATTAACGAAATTGATTTTACCCGCACTAATATAAGACTTATTGATAATGAGTTTTATATTCAAAAGTTTTTTTCAGGAAACAATTCTTATCAAGGAATAACAAAATTAAATAACGATTTTGATAATAATTACTGTGTTTCGACAATATCATTAGATCCTTTTTCTATTGAAAATGAAAATGCTTCTAAAAAATTGTATCCTTATAATCAATATAATACTGTAAAGGTATTCAATATAACTTCAAATAATCATACTATAGATATAAATACTATATCTGGCTATCAAGTTGAAGATAATATTTGTCCTGCACCATATAATTTAGAATCAAGCATTATAAAAGCAACTCCTAGCCAAATCGAAGCCAATGGCACTTCAACATCTATAATTACGATACAACTAAAAGATGCTTCGGGTACAAATATAACTGTAGGAGGTAGTAATGTGGTAATTTCTGCTACCAAAGGAACGTTGAGTGCGATAACCGATAACAATAATGGCACGTATACCGCTACGTTAACATCTAGCATCGTTGAGGAAACCTCAACAGCTTCCTTTTCTATAGGTGGAGAAAACTCTCCAAACACAACAACCGTAACCTTTTTCAAACCTTTTGTTATTGGAGAAACGACGCATCTGCAATCCCCACACATCTATATGCAGGCAGCAGGATCTACAGGAGCAGATGGTAGTTTGCCGGGGATACATCTAAGGTGGGTGTTTAAAAATAAATTAGGAGAACAACATCTACCTAAAGGGAATTATGCCGCTAATACGCTTAATTTTAACAAACCTGATGATTTTGTTACTATATATCGCGCACCTTATGTAAAAAATCAGGTAACTATTGATTTAAGCACCTCTCCCACTCTTATAGATGACCAAAATGCACTATGGATTTATAAAATAGAGAATGCCAAATATTTTATACATTTCAGAGATCAGGCTTCCTATCAAGCTGCACGAAATACTATAGATCCAATAGCTGGAAGCTCAATAGCCTTTATACAACAATATGGTAATAAACTAATTGAAATAGAAAGTAAAGAGGAACTTGCATTTTCTGCAGAATTAGTAACTGAAGATATAGTACCAAGTAGTAGTTTACAAACAGAACTACTTGGCGTAGAGGATAATAAATTTAGTGCGTCTAAAAATTTAATTGCAAGAAAAACATTTACAACAACAAATCTATCCAATACCTATCAATCTGCAGAAAACATTAGAAGCATTAGTTTTATTGCTTCTAATTGTATAGTGAAAACGATAAAATTAGAATTGTATAGCGCTATAGTATCTTCTTTAGCATGGACAAATCTAGGAAAATATGCATTGACCGAAAATGATGATGAAGCATTAGACAGATTAGAAAGTTCTTCAGGTTTAATTCATGGTAAATGGCCTAGATATAATGACAGTTGTTTTGTAAACATCAACAATTATAAAGATCGTTGGAACGGTCAAAAAGAAATTGGAGATAGAAATTTAAAGCAAATCGTTCAAAAATATATTGAGTTTAGTAATGAAGGACTTAACCCTAAAGCATTAGAAAATATTTCCTACTCTGAAACTATAAATGGAGAAACCCTATCAGACACCTTGGAAGTCTCTAATTTGGATATGCTCTTTATCGCCTCTTTAGACTATCATATGGCACGTATGATGGGATTGGGATATCTGGATACCTCTGCAAATAATGATACATACTTCTATATGGCAGAATACCACACCAAAGCAAAACTTGGAGATGGTATAGGCAAAAGAGACGTGCAACATCTGTATATATCCATTCCTACTACTACAGAAGATGAACGTTTACCAATCCCTATGGATCTTAAACCTCCTGTAGCAGGTATCCCTCGAAGAGGGAGTAATCCTAATGTGCAACTAACAGATGGTGAAGGATACACAACATCAGGAAAACAACGATATATATCCCTATATACTAAAGAATTAAAAGATTATCATCTACAATCCTTTTATGAAACAGAAGAAGAGTTTAATACTTCGCTAAGTACAACCCCTGTATATGCAGGAATAGAATATAAAAAAGAGGGAGAAACACAATGGAGAAGACCAGAAATATCGAGCACTATAGACTATTATAATGCATCAGTTCCTGGAGAGAACCCTATACCAGAAACAATACCTCTTAGTATTCCTGATAAAGAAGGATCATTATTTGTACATAGAGAAACCGAAGAAGGAACGCATATCTATAGTTCGTATGGTGTTAACTGGTTTAGCAGAGCAAACCAAAGTACTATAACACATACTATTACCACAACATTTAAACCAGACAACAGGTTATTACCTCCATCTGGACTTAATGCAGTACATATAGTAAAAGAAAGGCCTTTTGTTCTTACCTCTTACAATGAGCAAGTAATGCTCGAAACCAACACCAGAATAGATGATACTATAGTAAGATTAGTGTTTGATTATCATAATCAACAGGAATTGGTATCCTATAAAGTAACAAAACAAGACGAAGCAAAACATCCTAATCTCTTAGATCCTGATGCTATTTTTAAAGACAAGGATGAAGTGTTTGCTGAAGAAATAGAATTATTTTTTCGTAATCGTGTACCACAAAATATAACAGGAAAAATAAAAAATGTCACTACAGATCCAAACAATGAGATTTTATCTATTATACAAACAGAGAACTATCTGGTTCATAGTACAGGAGAGCGAATAATACCTGCTATCCCTACAGGATCAATACCGTCTGATTTTGTAGGAGGAGTTTTTGTTGCAGGAGAAGATCAATATATTATACACAGTATAAGTATTGAGACAGGAACAAGTCCCGCATTTGTTGTGTATAAAAAAGAAATAGGGGACTCAATACAAAAGAACAATGCTCCTAATCCAGATACAGAACTACAAAGCCCTGCTAATAGTGGTGCATTTATGGCTATAGAAAATATGCTTTCTGTATCCACATGGGGAAGTAATAATCCATATTCCTTTAAAATTCAATTACCAAATTGGGCGGTTCACAGAGAAATTATAATACAAAAAGGAGCAGATACAGATCCAGAAAAAATTCTAGAAAAAACAAGAGGGATTTGGGATGAAAATACAAAAATAACAGAAGTATTAGAGGCAA
This sequence comes from uncultured Flavobacteriaceae bacterium, assembly GCA_964353005.1. GTDB lineage: Bacteria > Bacteroidota > Bacteroidia > Flavobacteriales > Flavobacteriaceae > Aquimarina. The sequence continues at coordinate 13,530 of CAYGUC010000057.1, forward strand.
AATCTGTTAATGACAATAATGAAGTTATAGAAAAAATACATAAAGGATTATATAAAATAGAATGCAATCAAAGGCTAGCACAACATTCACAATTTGCTACCAATGCAAATTCTGTAGAATGGTATGGAGGTGTAATTAGAATTCATACTATAGACGATCCTACTGGGCCAAGAAAAATACTTAAAGTAATAAAGTTGGAAAATATAGGTAGTAATGATAACCTTATTATATATGCAATCGACAGTAGTTTTCAACCAGTAACAGACCAAAATACCGGGGCTGTTATAAGCTATACTTCAGAAAACCCAATACAAACAGGAACTACCATTTCTGTTAATTTTTATCCAGGGTACAGGGTTTATCTGTATGAAGATACTAATTGGGGATTGACCAAAGAAAACCTTACTCCTATAGAAGGAACAGGAATCAAATATTCTGTATTTGGGCTACGAAGCGTAGACAAAAGATATACCAATAGTTCTGGAGATTTTTATCGTTCCCCAATAAGTACTCCAGGTATGATGTTTACTCAAGAAATAAATGCTCCTCAAAGACCTGAATTACCCGAAGGATCTTTATATGCAACACGACCAGATAGCTTTGGAAAAGCAACCTACACACTTACCACTGTATTTAAACATAACCCGCATGCAATTTTATATTATAGAGCAGATGATCAGTCAATTCTTAATGCTTTATACAATTCGGATACTGTTATAGAGATAAAAGAGAAATTGAATTCTTATGATAAAGATATTTATTTTTCTAGCAGGTGGGTCAATTTACTTAATTTTGAGTATCAGTATGCCGCTGATGATCCAGTAAACGAAAATGGGCAATTTGGAATCTACCCTCCTTTATCCAATGGATATCGTTTCCCTAATCCTGATAAACCAAGTTTATTTACGATTATTAATACCGATATTAATACATATAATAAACAATACAACAAAAACATTCCTAATGTTACCCCAGGAACTCTTTTACCAAGTACTATAATTTTACCTGCAGTTCAAAATGGAGAAGCAACTACATTAATAGATTATATGAAATTTGTAATCTTCAACGCTTTCACACCTCTTACAGAAGTACCTCTATTATACAGCCATATCAAAAATGAACCATATCAACCTACGCAAAAAAAGCAAGTAATTCGTGATCGAAATGGAAGATTATTACAACTTAATGATCCAAATTTCGATATTGCCCCAATGGTAAAAAAACTAGGAAACAAAAAAGTTCTTTTTACAGACTTTACCTTGGATGGAACATCTGGTAACACGTATTTCTACACAACCAGAGAAATGGGAAACACATTACAGATGGGTGATTTTAGCCCTGTTTTAGGTCCTATAAAATTAATAAATACTACTGCTCCAGAAACCCCCGAAATTAGAAGAACTATACCTTTACTCGCATCAGCAAATTTTAAGTGTAAAAAAATCCCTCTTGATTTTGTAGATATTAGTAATATAGATAATAGTCAAAATATAAGTCTTACTAAAAAAACTATAGATGGTTGGGATGCTGGTGCTTCCAGCAAACAAATACTAGTAGGAAATGGATATTGCTCTTATCAAGTATCAACAAATGCTAGTGCAATGGTTGGGTTTTCCAGAAAGAACCAAAATGATCATTTTAATACTATTGAATATGCCTTATATGCAAATCCTGCAAATAAATTATATGTATACGAAAAAGGGAGTAACATTTCAGAAATTGGTATTTATGATGAAAAATCAATTTTAAAAATAGCTCGCAAAGGCAATAAGATCTTGTTTTATAAAGATGAGAAACTATTATATTCTTCTCTAATACTTGAAAATACACAAGAAGGATTCTTATTAGATATTGCTATGCATAAAAAAGATGCATTTATTACTAATATAGAGTTATATAGTGAAAGTGCATTCTATGCTAAGGAAATATTAGAAACAACTCCTATTCCTATAACGATTTCTAACAAAGAGAATATCGAAATTATAGATAACATCATTACTAAAATCTTTGGAGGTAACAGCTGGAATGCAGGAGCAAACACAGATCAATACCTACCCTATTATGGCTCTGTGGAGTATAAAGTATTATCCAATACAAATGTAATGTTAGGTTTGGCATCCTATAATGAAAGTACTACTATTAATGATCTTAAATATGCAATATATGCAAAAGAAGATGGGTATTTATATGCTTATAAAAACGGAACAGTGCAATCTAAATGTATTGTTTATGATAAGGATAGTGTATTATCTATAGAAAGAAGAAACAATATAATTGTTTTCAAGAAAGATGGTCGTCCGTTTTATAATTTTGAAATCGAAGATAATATACCTTTTTTAGTGGATTTTTCGATGTATAAGCTACATAGTAAAATAATAGATCTAACCGTTAATAAAATTAAAAAGCTAGTAAGGAGCATTACTCCTAAATCCACTACAAGTCCAGGTGTTTCAATAGAAATCAATGCGTATCAAAAAGAACAGAATATTAAAAAAATACACCTTTATAGGGCTTTAAATCCTACAAATTCATTATCGACCCGAACCATGGATTTAATAAAAACTGTAGACCTTATTTTAGAAGATCAAATAAATAATAGTGTATGGAAAATCACGGATGAGTTTTTGGATTTGGATTTTATACCCTTTGGAGATCCTTTATTTTATAGAGTTACGGTTTCTAGAGAAGTAGAATATGCAAAAGAAGTGGGATCTGGTTCGATTATTGTTACCGAACATGTTCCTTCTAAACCTTCCAAATTACTAATTAGTAGCATAGTAGAATCCTCGAGCCCCATACAACCAGAACTTCGATTTGGATGGGATAACGACACCAGTATAGGAAAATTCACAAATATATTATTAACATGGAAAAAAACGGTATACAATGGTAAATATCATATCTATAAAATGAATTCTCAAGGAAATTGGGTTAAAATACTTGAATATATTAGTAATGAAGAAGAAATATTATTATTCCTTTCAGATACTATGTTAAATGAAGATTCATTGCCTATTCGCAATGAGAATTCTGAACCTATATTTCATCATTTTAAAATAGAAGCAGAAAACTCTGCAGGAATGTTTAGTCAAAACAATGATATCATAACATTGCCATCAGATCGGGCTATAGCAGAAGAGCAAGGGGTTGGAAGTATGATAGTAGAACACACGAATATAATTCGATAAAAAAAGATATAGAATGGAAAAAAATAGAAACGAATTAAAAAATCGGTTTAAAAAAGGAGCTAAACCTACAGAACAGGATTATGCAGATTTAATGGATAGTTTCTTGCATCGATTAGAAGATAATTTTATAGACAAATTGCCAGATGCCACTACTACAAAAAAAGGAGTGGTAGAACAAGCTACCTTGGCTGAAGTTGAATCTGGAGAAGATACTACAAGATTTGTAACTCCACAAGGAACCAAAAGAGCAGTAGAAAAACACGCCCCTGTACAAAGTGTAAATGGTAAAACAGGAGTAGTTATTATAAACGAATATCAAGAACAGGATAGTGGATGGATCAACCTTACGTTACCTAACGGTATTATTAATTTTGAAGAAGGATATGAAGTAGCTCGTTATCGAAAAAAGAATGAGGTTGTTTTTATAGAAGGATTGGTCAAAGGTCCTGCTAGCGAAGACAATAAAAGTTTTATCCTATTTACTTTACCTGTTGACTACAGACCTAAAAAACAATTAATTTTTACAACAATGAAAGTTGGGCATTTAATAATTAGAATAGATGTATGGCCTGGTGGAGAGGTATACTGTTATGATTTCGGAGCTGGATGGACGAGTATTTCCGGGATTTCTTTTCTAGTCGATTAATGTAAATAATAATACATTGATTATAGTGTTCAATTTATAATAAAACAAATCATGATAAAATCAAAAGATACTTTAAAAACCTATTTTGAAACAGGAGATATCCCCACAGAACCACAGTTTACAGATTTAATCGATAGCCTTAGACATATACAAGATGGTCAGGTTATCGTTTCCCATACTACAGATAGTGTCGGTAATACAATTATTACTCTTTCTGATGGTAGAAAAATAAGTATGAATCAAATAGATAGCAACGGTTTTGCAAAACAAGAGATTATTCCTAGTCGAGAGATAAATACAGGTTGGTACACTATTGCTGTTAATGCAGGAAATCGTGCAAGTGCAAAGTTTGTTCTAAGGGATGTAAGATCAAGTTATCACCAAATGATTCATTTTTATGCAGGGCATCATTTTGGTAATGGTAATGTAATCACAGTACTATCAAATTCTGTATATTATAACGGAGGTTCTATACGACATATAAGGATTAAAGAAGGTAACACCTATGATGGAGCAATGTTACAGGTTTATATTGATGCAGATGCAGCTCCCGTTAGTGGTTGGATTTTAGAAAATTATCAAGATAATGGATGGATACCTAAAAATTGGGTTTCAGATGGCACGAACCCAGGAGGAGTAAGTAATTTTGCAGCTCTTACAAATGTTGCTGTTCAAATTGATCTGGATAAAACACAAGGAATAAACTCTTCTGAAGGGATATTTTCAAATGGTAGTATAAATGCTGGAGCTAATATACACGCTAATGGAGATTATTACTATGGAGATGGAAAAAGAATTATTCAGTTTAGTGATGGCTGGCTACGAATCAATCCCGCTAATGATTTTGGTTATGGAATCTATTGTGGCTCTGGAAAATTAAGAACAGATGGGCAACTGGAGGTTGGTCCCAATGGAAATAAATTTAAAGTAGATTCTAGTGGAAACACAACTGCATCAGGTAATGTAACTGCATACTCAGATAAACGGTTGAAAAACATATTAGAACCTGTTAAAGATAGTTTTCTGGATAAGATTGACAAATTAAAACCTACTTACTACCAATGGAAGGATACAACAAAAGAACAGACCAAACAGTTAGGTTTTATTGCTCAAGAGGTAATGGAGGTTTTTCCAGAATGGGTACACAAAAGTAATGAACATTATGCAATGTCTTATGACAAAATGGGAGCTGTTCTTGCGGTAAAAGGCACACAAGAACTTCGCACAGAAATGGATCGGTTAAGAACAGAGCTTAAAGAATTAAAAGCAGAACTTAAAGAATTAAAAAATGGCATTACCAAGTAGCGGCAAAATTAGTATAAGTGATATTCTTAAAGAAATGGGAAAATCACCAACGGCAAAAGCAGACCTTAATGATCTTGCTGCACAATGGTATACTAATACTAAAAAGGCTAAATTTAACAAAACTACACATAGTCTTAGCGATTGGTACGGGGAAAGATGGTGGGGGTTTGGCAGTGCAATCGTAAATCCATCTTTTATAAGCGTACCAGGAACGGGAGGTAACTATACTATACGCATTACCAGCGATACCTCGTGGACTGTATCTGTTGGAAATCCTTTTATATCGGTATCATCAACATCCGGTTTTGGAAGTATGAATTTGGGTGTCACTGTTCGACGTAGTACATGGCCTAGTGCAAGATCAAGTTGGGTTAAAGTACAAACAGGAGGTCAAACAGGAACAGTAACCGTAAATCAAGCTGCAGGGGATGACGCTCCTCCTCCTGGCGGCGGCGGAACACCGCAAAAGTAATTTAGAATGGTTTGTAATCTTAATACAATAGTAGTATTCGATCATAAAAAAACAACCCCCGGGGTAACTACGCTTCAGGGTTGTTTCTTTTCTATTGTTTTTAAAAATTTCATTTAATAAATTATAAATCAAATACTTAAACCCTATTCTATGTCGTTTTTTTAAATCTATTTTCTTTTTCAATTTCAATAAAAGTACGGAATAAAAGTACGGTTTGTTTGTGTATTTCAACCAAAAATTCGCACCTCTTGTATCGCTTTGGATACCACTCTTTCATCTATATAATGCTTCTGAAGCACCTGATCACTGGTATGCGAAGATAGCAATTTAGTATCTCCTTTTGCTACTTGTTCCAAATAGGTTAGATAGGTTTTTCTCAGGCATTTGAATTGAAGATTTCTATCCGTTTCTAATTGCTTATAATAGTGACTGAACCCTTTCGATAATTTTTCCATAAGTGTCTGTGTTTTATAACTGGTTCTGTCTGGACATAAAATATAATCGTCGCTTCCTTTTTTATTCGGATACCCCATTTGTATCAAGATTTCTAATAAGCCTTGAGTTACGGGGATTATTTTTGGAGCTACCGTATCCTTTCCTTCTTCCTTTTTTATTCTTTCTACTTTCAAATTGGCAACCTCTATATAGACAGGACTATTATTTTTCTCTCTAATCATGTTCCATTTTAGAGAAACAATTTCCTCTCTTCTGCCTCCTGTGTGCAATGCCAATAAAAAACCATCTTTAAGAAAAGGGGCGTAAAAAATTTTTCTCCGTCGTACTTTTGCTGTAGGGCTAACATAGATGCCGTTTTCAGGGGTAATACGATCTAAAAGAGCATAAAACTCTTCTGATGTGATGGTTTCTTTATTGGAAGCTGTCGGTTTGCGTACTACAATAAATGGGTTTTTTAAATACGGTTGGTGGTGTTCTATGATCCAATTAAAAAATAGTTTTAAATGCCCCATGTGTCTATTATAGGATCTGTTTCCGAATTCGCGGACTAAATACTGGTGAAAATAACCAACGTGGGTATCCTCAATTCGATCCACAGGAAGCAATCGAACATCTATTTTTTTACTTTCTAAAACTTTATTGAAATATTTCAACGATCGGATATGGGTTTTTATATTGGTAGAAGACCTGTTTTTCTTTTTATGCTCTGGAACTCCCACATCTGCCAGATGATCTACATAATTAGATTGCGCATTTAAAAGGTATATCCGAGAACTTCTTTTCTCCACACGGGTATTGGGTACATTAAATGTTTCTTTATTAAAATTATTGGAAAATTCAATAGCTTGAATGACTGCCTCATCATAAGAAAGGGCAGGCAATGTTTTACTGGTAGTTCCTTTTATGGTGCCAGGAAGATGCAAACGAACTTTATACTTTTGACATGCTGTATGCTTGCACGTAGAAAATCGGTTTCCACTTTCTCCGCAACTAGGCTCTAAAACCTTGTCCTTTTCTGTTTTCTTTGTCCAGGAAAAGTATTTAGAACACTTGCTACAGTAAATAAAAAGCCCCTTGTGTTTGTTTTTAGGTAATTTCTTTCTTCTCATTTTAGATATGTTTTTAAGATGGATCGGCAAGGAAAGACTTCGCAAACTCAGATGTAGGGCAAACTTCCAAATTTCTTGCCTTTTCCATTTTGGTTTCCAGAGTCATGGCGAACTCCACACTTTCGTTGTTTAAATAGCATTGGTATAATTTGTCCCAATATTCTGGATAGCGTTTTTTAAAAAGGGAAACTATCCTTTTATCTAATTCTGCGTTTACCAAAAACCGATAGGTTAGTGTTTTATTTGCTATTACAAAAATTGGGATATCCATTTGCTTGCACCAGTTGATAGCAACACGTACGCTGGATGCTTTTAGGATACCACTTAATTCTTTTAATTCTATAAACTTATTGTCTATTTCATTTGTATTCATTTTAATACTTCATTGCTGCTTCTCCAATGGTAGCGTAGGTTAAAGCAGTAGTGAAAAATAGGCATGACTTGTAGCGGTCATCTTGCTTTGATTACTTATTTTCTTTTAAAATTTGTTCGTATGGTACGGTGGGCTGATACGATCTTGCCGTTTTGTTGTTTGATTTCTATATTCTGGTATTCTCCTTCTTTGAGCAGTTTTTCAATTCTCTCCACATCTTCAATTCGTTCTGTTCCTTCGATACCATCCATCTCCCCGTTGCGCTTCAGGATCTTAATGGTTCGGAAGTTTTTGTTCCTGAGTATTTGCAGTATTTGTATTTCTTCCTTATTCAATCCTGCCAGATCACTAAACTCAGGATGCTGGTATACGGGTTCCAGATTGGATTTTACCGCTTTGTGCAATAGGATTGCCGTATGGTTTTCTATCTCCCCTGAAGCCAGCTTCGAGAAATAATCCTTCTCATCCAACATCCATATAGCATCCATTTCCGCAGCATAGGTAATAATGATATAGATAGGTTGGTTGTACAGTAAGACGCGAAGCGTATAATATTCCAATGCAGGATACTCATTGTTATCCTCTGCCTTGATTTTTTCAAACAAGACCTCTTTAAAGGCTTTCATTTCTGCATGGGTACACCGTAACTTTTTAAGTTCATTTAGAATACTAATCCAAACAACGTCTAGTGGACTGTAGTAACTCCATTTGGTAGTGGCTTCGGGATCTCGTTTATCTTCCAGAACCCCTTCTGTTCTCCAGGTATGCAAAGTCATTCTATGAATGCCCTTCATTGCCTTGGCTTCGAAAAGAAGTTCATTGATAGCTTCGCTATGTTTGGTAAAATCCTCTTTTTTTGATTTCATGTATATCGTATTACTGTTATTGATACTGCTAATATAATAAAAATATGTCACGTAATTGTATCGTGACATTGTATTTATCTATAGCTTTACATCGTTCTGCTAATTTCTGCCTTCCCCTTATCCAGAAAAACCGAAATTAGCAAAACGATTCCTTTTACATATTACTTTTTATTGTCAATAGGGTTTTCAAGGCTTCGGTCTGTCCTTTCTGTGCTTCGATAGTCATACGGTTACTTTCTGCCAAATCCGCATGCAGCTTTTCTCGGTGTTCTTTAAGCTGCGCTACTTCTACCTTTAAGACTTCTATCTCTTTAGTGGTACGTTCCTGTTCTTTTTCCAGTTGTGTACCATTACGTTTGCTATCTATTGCCATCCAGCCAAGCAATATAATATGGTCAAACAGCTCTATCCTCATTTTTCTTTTTTCGGATACTGTAGACAAGGAAAAAGATACAAGAAACTGTTCTTTGATGTGGTGTATTTTTTCTTCTATTTCCCTATAGTATTCTGTTTGCTCTGTAGTTCTTCGCTGTTTATTTTCCATTCTAAAGAGTTCCAGCCTGCGATCTATTTCCTGGAATACCTCTTTCACAGATTCCTCTTTGGAAGAAGGTAACGCCTCTTTCTTGGATCGGATGGCATCTTCTGGCGCATACCCCAGATCATAGAAATAGTTGAAATCCACATTAAAATATCGCGCAATATTAATCAGTAAAAGATGTGGCGCACTTTTTTTCTTGCTTCCCTTTTTACCATCCCCCTTCATTTGTTCCACAATGTATTTATTGTTGGGGTAAAACCTGTACCCAAAAGAATAATACGAGGTAAATTCTAAATTAGTTTGGGTAGATTCGTGTTTTTCTATCAAATAATCCACCAGTTTAAGTAGCTGGGTGTCTACAATATGGAACTCCTTCATGTTAAATTCACGTTAATCATTTATAAATATATATTGATTATCAAATAGTTGATAAAAAATAATAGTCATTGTTATGTGCTAGTTATTTTATAACTATATTTTACCTACATTTGATACATATTGGTTAAAAAATAACTTTTAAATGTTTTTATATGGTCATATAAATTTTATTAAAGCAAATATACACAAAAACTACCTAATACTTAACTATTTTTTACCTAAAATTTATAACAACTATAAAATTGTAAAGAAATGTACAGCAGAAAAGATTTTAA
>CAYGUC010000058.1:0-22508 GCA_964353005.1 uncultured Flavobacteriaceae bacterium
GATTTGAGTCATTAACTTTTGCTTCAAGTGCTTGATGAAGCGAAGCACTTATTATCCCCTTGTAGTTACCACCACTTTGTAGGACAACTAATGAATCATAGCCTGATTCTTTATACTGTTTTATCCAACGTTTTAATGAGGAGTGGTCTACTCCTAAATAATTTGCTAAATCAACTTGACGCTTGAACTTTTTTTGCTTTAATAAAAGTAAACTCTGAATACGTTGACGAACCTTAAAATTTTCACTAGACTTAAATGATGCTTCTAAGAATTCTTCACTCTCCTGTATTTCTAATCTTGATACCATTCCCATAGAGGAAATATACGAAAAATTAAGCTTGTTTTAAAATGAAATTGGTATTACAACAGCATACAAACCAATAAAATCTAATTCTCCTTTTACCAAAATTATCATTATTTCATTTTTTATACTTTAATATAAACAATATCGTAGTCTATATTAAAATCGGTTAGCTTTTTAGTTTTTAAAAAAACATATAAATGCTTACAACTATAACACAGACAATTAAACTTACCGAGATCGTATATTTCCAAGGTGTTATATTTACTTCATTAGTGTATTCAATTTTAAAAGCTTCTTTTCGTGGATACATTTTACCAATTATAATCATTATTAAAATGTTAATGGCGAATAGTACCCCTTGCACGTGTAAAAAATGAGGAAATGTACCCTTCATCACTGTATTATCTAAAATAACATAAATCAAGTAGACTAATGCCCCTAAAATTATAGCTACTTTGGCTGCAACAGCAGGAATACGTTTTGTTAAGTATCCCATAATTATGATGGTTAAAATAGGGATTGTATAGCATCCATTAACTTGTTGTAAATACCCAAACAAACCGGAAGGCGCATTTGCAATCAGTGGTGCGATAAACATAGATAATACTGCGAGAATGATTCCGAATACCTTTCCGGTTTTCACAATCTGTTTTTCAGAAGCACTTTTATTGATATAGCCTTTATAAATATCTACTCCAAAAAGAGTAACTGAGCTATTCAAAGCACTGTTGAATGAACTCAAAATAGCTCCAAAAAGTACAGCAGCGAAAAAACCAATCAATGAAGTTGGTAAAACTTTGCGCACTAAGGTAGGATATGCTTCATCTGGATTGGTAATACTATCGCCGTACAAATGAAACGCAATAATTCCAGGTAATACTACTAATACTGGGCCTAATATTTTAATGAAAGACGCTAAAAGGATTCCTTTTTGTCCTTCTTTAAGGTTTTTTGCACCTAATGCTCGTTGAATAATTGCCTGATTTGTTCCCCAATAAAATAATTGAACCAACATCATTCCTGTAAAAATAGTACTGATAGGTACAGAAGAGTCTGCGTTACCCATTGATTCAAATTTATCGGGATTTGATGCCCATAACTCCATAAACCCTTCTATCATATTACCATCACCTACTATCATCAAACCTAAAACAGGAATAATCGAACCACCTATCAACAATCCAACTGCATTGATTGTATCTGAGACCGCTACAGCTTTTAGTCCTCCAAAAATTGCATAGATAGAACCAATAATTCCAATGGAAAAAACGGTTATCCATAATGCGGTTGTTTTATCTACATTGAGTAATGTTGGAATATCAAAAATGGTACTAATGGCTAGAGCTCCAGAATATAAAACAATGGGTAAAAGCACTACCACATATCCTGTAAGAAACAATCCCGAAGTGATCGTTTTAGTGTCAACATCATACCTTCTTTCTAAAAACTGAGGTACTGTTGTCAATCCTTCTTTAAGATATCTTGGTAGTAAATATAAGGCAGTTACTACCATGGCGATTGCAGCTAACGTTTCCCAAGCCATTACCAAAATTCCTTCAGAAAAAGCCTGCCCATTAAGTCCAACAATTTGTTCTGTAGACAAGTTCGTAAGCAATAATGAACCTGCTATCACAGGAGCTGTCAGGCTTCTACCAGCCAAAAAATAACCGGTATAAGATTTCTCATCCGTTTTTTTTGTTGCTATATATGAAATCAAAGCTACCAGCAAGGTAAAGCCTAGAAAAGTGATAATACCCATAAGATTTTAATAGAATTATTTAAAATTGAAAATAGCAGTATTCTTCTTTTTTAATACCTTTTATCCCATTGCGTTTCCTGAAGCAATTACAATCACTCCCAGTATCATTGCAGTCAATCCCAGATAAAGAATTTTTCTAGGTTTAGAACTCGTACTACTCCACTCTCCAGTAAGTATTCCGGTGATTATTGCTACAGCAACACATACGGTATTAAAAATCGCATATCCAACTGTATTCCCAGAAGATCCTAATTTATAAGCAGCAAATGCAAAAGTTCCTGAGGCAGCAAAGTTTAAAAGTGCCATAATAAACGTATAAAATAAGTTTTTAGGAGTATGCGGAGAACTGAATTTACTCCATAACTTTTTAGCACTCAATTGATATATAAAATAAGGAATCACAAAAATAGCTCCTGATACATAGATAATAACCATCACCATTACCGCCGTAATCCATTCAGGGTTTCTGGCTTCTTGACAAGCTTCATGTAGATATGGTCTTCCATACGCATTCGCATAACTAAATCCAGTGGCTAACAAACCTCCAATAATTGCAATAATAATTCCGATGGTCATCGAAGACGCTTTGCCATCTAACTTTTCTCTACTATTTTTTTGATCTTCCGCTTGTCTTAGCATTCCAGCTTTCCCATTAAAAGATACTCCAAATAACACAATCAAAATTCCTAAAAGAATTACCATAAAAACATTATTAGAAGGTAATCCATCAACTAAGAATGGTAATAAGGATCCGACAAGAATAACCGTGCCGATAAAAATTGAAAATCCTAGAGACAAGCCAATGTAATTAATTGCTTTTCCCCACATCATGACACCAATACCCCAAAGAATACTAGCTAATCCCATTTTCCAAAGGATATCGGTAGGTATATTAGAAACGATAATATCAAAGTCTTTCACTAATAAAAAGCCCGCAGCAATTGGAATAATTAACATATTGATAAAAAACATCATACCCCAAGTATTTTCAAACTCGTATCCTTTAGTATATTTTTCTGGCAATGCATATAATCCAAGCATTAATCCAGCGAGGACCGCAAATAATATTCCTATAGTCATAATTATTAATTTTAAAAGTTGAGTGTTGCGCTGTTAATTTTATATATCTTATTTACTACTCGATTGTAGAAAATTTGAATATCGTCGTACTGGTAAATGGTTCTTCAGGATAGATAATCGTTTTAGGAGCATCTTCTAAATTTACTCCATTCGGATATCGATGGGTTTCACAACAAAAGGCCTTGTATTGTCCATATTGATCTCCAGTTTCTCTTTTTAGAGCATCCGAAGTGAAATAACCCGAATAGAACAACATTCCTGGTTCTGTGGTTAAAACTTCCATGGTTCTTCCGGATCCTTCATGCTCAAAAGAAGCCACTTTTCTTAATTCAAAATCTTTTGGGAATAAAAAATAATGATCAAACCCAGTTTCCATATGATCTAAAGCTTCTTTAAAAAACTTTCCATTCCTGAAATCCTCTAATCTTCCATCCACATTTATCACACCTCCTTGTGCTACTCCTTGCTCATCACCTTCTAAAAAGGCATCTGAATGAATGGTAACTTTATGATCATGTACAGTTTCTTGGAAACCAGATAAATTAAAATAAGAATGATTGGTTAACGAAATTGGAGTCGCTTTATCCGTATTCGCCTCATAAGATATAATCAATTCATTTTCATTAGTAAGTGTAAAACGTGTATTAATTTTTACATTTCCTGGATATCCTTCTTCCAAATCTGGGCTTTGTAAACTCATGATGGCGGTAACTTCATCTTTCATATTATCATAACCTTCTACCTTCCATATTTTTCTATCAAATCCTTGAGTTCCTCCATGTAAATGATTTCCCCTATCATTACCAACTAATGAATATTCTTTGCCTTCTAGTGTAAATTTACCTTTATGAATCCGAGAAGCACATCTCCCTACTGTACCACCGAAATACGGAGCGTTATTCTTATACTCTTCTGAAAAATAACCATCAATATTCTCAAAACCACAGGTAATCTCTCTAGAGGCACCCTGATTATCTGGTGTAAGAATTGCCGTAATCGTTGCTCCGTAATTCGATATTTTTACTACCACGCCATTATCATTAGACAATTCATATAGGAAAACCTCATCGTTTCCTATGTTACCAAAATTTCTTTTTTCTACTTTCATTGACTATTAAAATGAGTGGGTTATTATATAATTTATGTGAATCTTATTAGAATTGTTCAAATGGCTCTAATTTCTCCCAATTGAAGACAACACCAGTTCCTGGAATATCAGGAGCTGCTGCTCTATAGTTTTCTACAATCAATGGCCTGATTGTATATTCATCTATTGGAAAACTATGCACCTCTAACCATCCAGCATTTTCTTGAGAAGAAACCAAACTTACATGCAATTCTTGCATTCCATGTGAACACACAGGAATGTTATGTTGTTTTGCCAGTTTGGCAACACGTAACCATCCTGTGATACCACCACAATTAGAAGCATCTGGCTGCACAAAGGACAATTTAGATTGCTCAAATGCATACTCAAACTCATGAATAGTATGCAGGTTTTCTCCCATCGCTAGAGGGAAACCTGTTTTTTCTACTATTTCTCCATAACCTTTATAATGGTCGGGAATAATAGGTTCTTCAAACCAAGTAATATCGAACTCTTTGAATCTATTAATCGCTTCGATAGCTTTATCAATACTCATAGAATAATTGGCATCTACCATAAAAGTAATATTAGGACCTATATGCTCTCTTACTGCTTTTATTCTTGCAATATCTTCATCTAGATTTTCTCTACCTATTTTAATTTTTACAGCATTAAAACCATTGGACAAATACGTGTCCATGTTTTGTAATAACTTTGGCAATGGAAATTGTAAGTCGATTCCTCCGCAATATGCTTTACAAGTATTATCTGCTCCTCCAGCAACCTTCCAAAGTGGTAGTCCCAGCTTTTTACAGTGAATGTCCCATAAAGCAATATCTATGGTAGAAATGGCAAAAGATGCAATTCCTCCTCGACCTACATAGTGAATATGCCATTCTAAAAAATCATAAATTCCTTCAATATCAGAACCGTCTTTTCCAATTAGAGCTTCTTTAAAATCATACTCTATCATGGCTTTTATAGCTCTACCCCCTTTACCTCCAGTATAGGTATATCCTGTTCCATGACTTCCATCATTGAAGATAATGGTGGTAGTAACTAATTCAAAATGATAATGATCCCCATGTTTTGCATCAGAAAGCACTTCTGGAAGCGGTACTTCGAATAATCTAACTTCTATATCTTTTATTTGAATATCCATTAATGAAACCTCTATTATTTATAATTCATATAAAAAGTTTTCTTTTCCAGATACTGTTCGAATCCGTACTTTCCATCTTCTCCTCCGCTTCCTGAAAGTTTATATCCGTTATGGAATCCTTGATGCTGTTCTCCATGACCTCGATTTACATAGATTTCACCAAACTCTAATTCATCGTTGCAGCGCAATATGGTTGCCATATCCTTGGTGAAAATCATAGCCGCTAATCCATATTTACAATCATTAGCATATCCAATTACTTGATCAAACTCTGAAAACTTAATCACAGGTAATATTGGGCCAAATGATTCTTCTTGAACGATAGTCATATCTTGGGTTACATTGGTAAGCACTGTAGGTTCGAACCAATGTCCTTTTTCAAATTCGGCTCCTTCTGGTCTTTTTCCTCCAGTTGCAATAGTAGCTCCTTCTTTTACGCTCACTTCCACTAAATGCTTCATATTTTTCAATTCTGAAGCATTTACTTTTGGTCCCATGGACACACTTCTATCTAATGGATTTCCTACTTTGTAAGTCTTTAGATGTTCCATAAATTTCTCCATAAATGCATCATATATATCTTCGTGTACATACATACGTTCATTACAGGTACACACCTGTCCACAATTATCAAATCTGGAGTGGAACGCGGCTTCTGCCGCCTGATCTAAGTTTGCGTCTGCAAATACTATAGCCGGAGCTTTTCCTCCGAGTTCTAACTGCACGTGTGTAAGATTTTGTGACGCAGCTTTGAAAATTTGTTGACCTGCAGGTGTACTACCAGTCATGGTAACCATTTTGGTAATTGGATTTTCAACCAATGCATTACCAAGTACTCTTCCTGAACCAGTAACAACGTTCAATAACCCCTTAGGCAGGCCAACTTTTTCTGCAATGAACCCTAGTTCTAACGTAGCTAAAGGTGTTTCTTGTGTTGGTTTTACTACGATAGCATTTCCTGCTACTAATGCTGGGCCTATTTTTCTACCTGCTAAGGCTAAAGGAAAGTTCCAAGCAGTAATTGCTACAACAACCCCTCTAGGAATTTTATGTATATAAATATGCTCATTTTCATTATCAGAAGGCATAATATCACCTTCTATATGTCTCGCCCAATCACAAGCATATTCTATAAAAGTTGCAGTAACTTCTACTTCGATTTCCGCTAAAGAAATGATTTTACCTTGTTCTCTAGTTAATAATTCTGCCAGATAGGGTTTATTTGCTCTTATTTCAGCAGCAAACTTTCGCATGAGTTCCGCACGCTTTCTTGGAGGAACTTTTCTCCATTTTTTTTGCGCACTTTCGGCTGCTTCGAGTGCAATTTTTGCATCTTCTTCCACGCCCATTTGCACAGTGCCGACAACACTTTCATCTATTGGACTGGTAATATCAGCCGTTTTTCCTGATGTGGCATTAGCCCATTCTCCATTAATAAAAAGTTGATATTCTTTTGCTTTCATCTTTTTCTTTTTTTGAAGTGTTTTTTAATTTAATTATCGACCCATCCATCCACCATCTACAACCATAATGGATCCATTCATATAATTGGCAGCTTCTGAAGACAGAAATACTACAGGGCCTGCAAAATCTTCAGGATTTCCCCATCTATTAGAAGGGATTCTAGCTAAAATTGAGTTAGCTCGATTAGGATCATTTCTAAGTGCTTCGGTATTATCGGTTGCTATATATCCAGGAGCTATTGCATTTACATTAATCCCCTTTGATGCCCATTCATTGGCGAATGCCATTGTCATTTGTCCTATTGCACCTTTACTTGCAGCATATCCTGGCACAGTAATTCCTCCTTGAAAGGTTAATAATGAAGCCGTAAATACAATCTTTCCATTCTCTCTTTCTACCATCTCTTTCCCTATTTCTCTGGTAAGGATAAACTGAGCATTCTGATTTACTTCTATTACTTTATCCCAATATTCATCTGGATGTTCTGCTGCAGGTGCTCTTAAAATTGTTCCAGCATTATTAACCAGTATATCTATTACTGGAACATCTGATTTTACTTCTTTGATAAATTGATATAAAGATTTTCTATCTGAAAAATCACATTGATATGCTTTAAAGTCTTTTCCTAATTTCTTGACTACGTTTTCTACATCACTTCCTTCTTTCTCAAGACTTGCAGAAACACCAATAATATTAGCTCCGGCTTCGGCTAAACCGATGGCCATAGCTTTTCCAATACCTCTTTTACAGCCTGTTACTAAGGCTGTCTTACCTTCTAAACTGAATTTATTTAAAATACTCATTAATTATATGTAGTTAGTTTTATTGTTGGCAATCCATTAATACCTTAAGTCCATCAGGATTCTTATCTATATTTTCAAAAACTTCTTGAATTTTCGTTAAGGGTTGAACATCGGTAATTAGTTCTTCAAAAGGAAGTTCATTGACGGTTATCAATTGAATTGCTTTTTCGTAATCTTCTTTTTCATAAACTCTAGCTCCAATGAGTTTTAGTTCTTTCCAAAAAAACTTAAACAAATTCACTGGTTTTGGTTCTCCATGTATAGCTACCATAACAATTCTTCCTCTTATACCAGCAACCTCGGTCATTACATCTAAAGCTGGTTGAACACCTGCTACTTCAAATACCACATCTGCTAATCTCCCTTCTGTCTTTTTTCGTACATAAGCTACCAAGTCTACTTCTACAGGATTCACTATCTCAAAACCTAATTCTTTTGCTTTTGCTATCCTAACTGGATTAACTTCCGAAATAATAACATTTGCACCAGCATCTTTGGCTACCATTGCCACTAATAATCCAATAGGTCCTCCTCCTAAAACAACAGCAGTTTCTCCTTCTTGTAACTGGCTTAGACGAACATCATGTACTGCTACCGATAATGGTTCGATCAATGCTGCTAATTTTAAATCGGTCTCTTCTTCTAATTTATGTAATGTAAAGGCAGGTACGTTCCAAAACTGTTGCATAGAACCAGGACTGTCAATCCCAATAAACTTTAGCTCTTCACAAATGTGATTAAAGCCTTTATCGGAAGGTTTTACTGCGCGATCATCTAATGGTCTTACCACAATCTTATCACCTAAATCGTATCCTGTTACTCCTTCTCCAATAGCATCTATCACACCCGACATTTCATGACCGATTGTTTCTGGAATATTTACTCTTTTATCCATCATACCATGATAGATATGTACATCGGTTCCACATACTCCAGAATACGCTACTTTGATACGAACTTCTCCTTGTTTAGGTGTTACTATCTCCTTATCAATTACGCTGAAGGTTTTATTACCTTTATATACAGTTGCTTTCAATTTTGTTTACTTATTAGTTATCTTTTTGCTTGTTTTTTTTCTTTTCGCCATCTGGTGCTTTGGCTCCTTGTGCTACATGCGATGTTTTTCTATAAGAGTCAAAACGCATAATACTCTGGTAATTCCAACTATTATACATGTGTGATAATCCCCAATTAAAAATTGCAGTTGGATTGTCTGCTGTAGCTTTAATAGTTCTATTTAGTCCAATCGCATGAGGCATATTTGCGCCTTTTACGGCACCACGAATCTCAAAATTGATCCCATCTGGAGACCATTGGAACGTATTTCGTTCTGGTCCATCTGTAGTAACCAGAGAAGCAATTCCTCCATCTACTGGCCATACACAAATTTCATGTCCAGAATTGGAAATAGGATTGTATTTAGATTTTAGGTAAGGCCCTTTTGGGTTATCAGCTACAGCAACACCGTGTCGAATCTGGCGTCCTCCGTATAATATTTCTTCTCCCATTTGCTCTCCTTTGTAATACAAATAGAACTTTCCTTTATAAGGAAGAATACAAGGGTCATGAACTTTATGCGAATCAAAATCTCCTTTCTTTTCTACCATAAAACGATTTTGTTCTTCCCCTTTCCAAATACCATTATCAGCTGGTTTTAGAATAGGTTTTTTACTTTTTTTCCATGGCCCAAAAGGAGATGTAGACCATGCTAAACCAACTTCATTTTTAGTACGCACGTCATATGGAGACTTGATGGTTTGGTAACATAGATAATACATTCCATCCCATTCCATAATTTCTACCGTAAAAATAGATCTATCGTCATAAGACCCATTCTTTCCTAAAGGAACGGCAACTTCTTTATCTTCTTTCCAAGTCCATCCATCTTCGGAGGTTGCATGCCATACAGTGCAACGATCCCAGGGAAAAACTTTATCCTTTTCAATATCTCCACCAAATCCATCTGTTGGACCCACACTTTTTGAATACCAAACATGATACAACCCATCTACTTTGATTACTGCAGAAGGATCTCTACGAACAACACCTTCTTCATAAGCTAAATCGCCTTTCAACGGTTTCATTGGATTGAAAACTCGATACCAGTCATTCTCAAAATACTTCCACTGAAGTGCTCTTTTTGAAGCTGCACTTAAGTATTCTTTATTGGTTATTCCAAAGCGATCTAATTTCTCTGGAGATACATCAAGTACAGTTTCACAAGGCTTATTTTTTTCCTCTTCCACAATTTCTTGTTTGTCAGGTTGATTGCAACCGATAACAAGTACCGTTGCTAATAAATGAAATACGATTTTATGATTTAACTTCATATGATATATGCTATGGTTAGATACTGTAAAGTACAAGAATCTACTTAATATTTATGGTTAACTTATTACTGGTTAGTTTCTCTGATGTAGCGGATATTGTGATATCTCCTTTATCTTTTTGGGACTGAATAAGAAGTAAACATTTTCCGTTATTGGTTTTAACTGAATTTGATTTATAATCCTGAACACTAAAAGCAGATCCATTATCTACCCCCAATATGTTAACATTTCCATCCACAGAAAACGTTATCGTATCTTCTATATTTTTAACAGGATTTCTGTCAACATCTTCTAACTGTGCAATTATGTGAGCGACACTATATCCATCCGATTGCATCACGGTTTTATCAGTTATTAGTTTAATATTTTTGGGCTCACTAGTCGTTTTTACTGTCTTGATTTCTTCAATCTCACCATCTTTTTTTCCAATGATTTTTAGTTCTCCTTTCTGGAAAGGAATGATCCATTTATAGATTCTATCTTCGAAATCTTCTAGTTTTTTTGTCTTGTAACTTTGTTCATTGACATATAACTCTACCTCATCATAATTAGAATAAACTTCTATGACTACTTTTTCCTGATCTTCATAATTCCAATGTTCATTTACATCGTGCCATACCCATAAAGCTTTTTTCCAAGCACCTTTTTCTTTTTCTACTGGCTCTCCTGTTTTTTCATCTTTCTTAAAGATTGATTTTTCTAATTTTTGTGTTGCTACATAAATATGAGGTTTATCATTCCAAAGGGTTTTCATCATATGATAGGATGGTTTTTCGAATCCCGCAACATCTAGCATTCCGCTTGGCGTTGCTTTTCTTGGCCATTGTCCATTAGATTCTCCCATATAGTCAATTCCTGTCCACAAGAATGTCCCGGAAATGAATGGACGATCCTCAACAGCCTTCCACTCATGCCATTGCACTAAGTTTTCAGTTCCCATAATAGGTTTATCGGGGTAATTCCCATGTCCATAGTCATACAATACTCTTCTATAACTATATCCTACAACATCAAGTTCATCTGCATAACCAGACAGATGACTAGCAGAAGGTAAAATACAATTAGCTGTTATATATCTTGTGGTATCTAATTCTCTAGTCCACGCTGCTAGTTTCTTAGCTGTTTTTCCAATATCATATTTTCCATGTGGAAGTGTTGCCAATTTTTCTTTAATCTGTGCTGTAGAATGTGGAGGTTCCTCCCAAAAATAGTTTCCACTCCAGTTCATATTATTAAAAAAACCAGTTGCATCAGCATTCCTAGGGTATGTCCATTCTATTTCATTTCCTATACTCCATTGAAAAATTGAAGGATGATTTCTATGTGCCAATATGGTATTTTTAAGATCTTTTTCTGCCCACTCCTGAAAATATTCTGTATAACCACGAGTGATATCATCCACGCTTCTTTCATTCATGTTCAATCTTTTATCCTTAGGATTGTCCCATTCATCAAAAAATTCGTCTTGTACTAAAAACCCCATTTCATCACATAGTTCCAAAAATTCCTCTGATCCTGGATTATGTGAAATTCTTATGGCATTACAACCTGCTTCTTTTAATTTCTGCAATCTTCTTCTCCAAACGTCCTTCGGTACAGCAGCTCCAACAATACCTCCATCGTGATGTAAACAAACCCCTTTTATTTTGGTATGCTCTTTATTTAAAAAGAAACCTTTATCTGTATCAAACTCAATCTCGCGAGCACCAAATTTTATAGTATTCTCATCTATAACATTGTTATTCTGAACTATGGAAACAACCGCTTTATACAATCTTGGGGAATCTAGTTTCCATAGATAAGGATTGGATATCGCGATGGTACTTTCAATCTCCAAATCATTCTGGGAATCTATGCTCTTGGATTCACTAAATTCAAAAACCATTTCACCTTTATCATCATAAATTTTAATCTGTAGATCAAACTTTTGATCTTCTGTAAACCTATTCCTAATAGAAGATGCAATATTTACTACCACTTTTTCAGATGTAATTTCTGGAGTGGTTATAAAGATTCCCCAAACCGGAATATGCAAATTGTTCTTTCGAATTAGTTTTACATTTCTATATATACCGGAACCAGTATACCATCTACTGTCTACATATTTTTTGCGATTGACATCAACTTTAAGTTGGTTTTTTCCTGTAGTCGTGTTTAAATCATCTGTGATATCGAAATAAAAAGGAGAATATCCATAAGGATGAAAACCTAATAATTTATCATTTAAATAGAACTTACTATTATTATAAACCCCATCGAATAATAGATAAGTAGTAGTTTCTTTTTTATCACTTATAATAAATTCCTTCCTATACGAACCCTTTCCTCCAGGCAAATATCCAGTGGCTCCTTCTCCCTTATCAGCATCGAAAGAAAAATCTACACTCCAATCGTGTGGAATGCTGATTTTTGTCCAATTATCATATTGTTCAGTATCGTATATTCCAGTATTTTCTAATAGTTTAAATTCCCAATGTTGATTAAAATCGTGATTGCCAATTTCAGAATAATTTTGAGCATTCGTTGAGAAAAAACCAAGAATAACGGTAATTTTAAGAATATATCCTAAAGCCTTCTTCATAATTATAAAAATTAAGGTTCGACAAATATCACATATACATCAGGATCTTGATTTAAATTACACTAGACATAAACTGAACAAGTGATATTCTAGGTTGAAAAGTACTAGACAAAAACACTATTTTTGCATAGACCTCTTAAAACACAACTTTAATGCTTCTATATTTTTGTTACTTTATGTGAATTACGTAAAGTATTCAGGATTTAATAAAGAATATATCAGTAAACAAAGAAGAAATAAAATAACATTTCAATTATAACCCAAAAGCGCCTTAGGCTTACTTGAAGAAAAAGTTATGTTTAAAAGAACCCCAATTTCAATAGTTTTTATAACGTTTTGTGTTAGTATTTCATGGTCGCAACAACTATATAAGACGAACCAATACCTTGAAAAAGCTAGAGAAAATAAGTTTATAAACTTTGAAAAAGCTGTCCATAATTATGAAAAAAGCATTGAGTTTTTTACTTTCAAAAAAGATACGTTCAATTTAATTAATAGTATCAATGAGCTTTCCGAATTGTATGGACACAACCTTAATTACGGAAAAGCTTATGATGGTTATTGGAAGGGATTATTTCTAGCGGAAAAAAGCAATGATTCATTCTCTAAATCAAGAGTGTATCAATCTCTTGGATGGCTATACAGTTTTTACAGCCGCAATACAAAGGCATTAGAAAATTTTGGTAATGCACTTACTATTAGTAAAAGGCTTTCTTCTCAGAATGGTTTTAGTATCGATTATACAATTAGTGATTACTTTTCTATAGCAAACTTTTATAGATACAATAAGGACTATGAAACCGCAAGAACTTATCTAGATAGTTGCTATCTATATTTCAAATCTAAAAATGAAGGTATTCAAAATTATTTTTTAGAATCCGAAAAAGGTTTTCTTTTAGCAAATGAAGGTCAATTTGAAAAAGCTGAAGAAATACTTTTAAAATCCGAAGAATATTTTAAAGAAAACAATGAATCGTATTTAGTGATTATACATTACTTCCTAGCCAGATTATATCAACTTAAAAAAGACTATGAACAAAGTAAATTTCATTACAACAAATCATTGGAATTATCTTATGCTCAAAATAGTCATATGAACTATCAAATTATTAATCATAAAGAAGTATCTCAATTATACTATAATTCTAAGGAGTACCTAAGGGCCTTCTCACATATAAAAGAAGCTATTGATCTAGAAAACAAAATATTTGGTATTAATAGTAAAAACAATGAGTACCTATTTGAAATTAAAGATCAATATCGACTACAAAAAGAAGAGCAAGAAAAACTTCTTAAAGAGAAGCGTTTATCTGAACTAGAGAGTAAACAAAAAATATCCCTTCTTAGTGCTACATTATTGTTTGTCACGCTATTGTTTCTAATTATTTTTAGTGTAATGACGCTTAAAAATCTGAAAAGAAAACACAAAAGAGAACAACGGTTATTAAAACAAAAACAACGATTAAAGCTAAATGAAAGTAAAGAAGCAATTGAGCTAAAAAACAAGGAATTGGCGAAATCAGCTCTTCAGCTTATCGAAAAAGATGAATTTATTGTTGGCTTAAAAAATTCATTAGCCGAAAATAAAGACAATCTAGATTTAAACTCCGTAAACAAAATCATTAAATCCATTCAATCTGGAATGGGAAGCAACTGGAAAGAGTTTGAAGCAAGATTTATCAATATAAACCAAGATTTTTATAAAAATTTAAAATCTACCTTTCCGACATTAACTCAAACGGATTTAAAAATATGTGCCCTAATAAAACTGAATTTCTCTAGTAAAGATATGGCTTTATTACTTGGAATATCAGTAGAAAGTGTGCACACTTCCAGATATCGATTACGGAAAAAGTTACAACTAGAAAGAAATGACAACTTGGTCGAATTTATTTCTAATCACTAGTTGAAAACATATAATACAATCAATTGCTAAAAAAGTTCAATAATTAGCATTTGCTAAATGCTAATTTGCAAATAACAATTATACTTTTAAAGATGTTAGCAAAAGCAGCGATTACAAATGGAAATGGTAATTTTTCTATTGAAGATATAACAATAAATAAACCTAAAGCTGATGAAGTTGTCGTAAAAATAATGGCAGCAGGATTATGTCATACCGATTATGATTCTCTGCACTGGGGAAGACTTGTAATATTAGGACACGAGGGCGCTGGAATTGTAACAGAAATTGGACCTAACGTTACCTCTGTTTTACCAGGAGATTATGTAATTCTCAACTGGGCCATTCCTTGCGGAACCTGTTTTCAATGTCAAGAACAAAATCAGCATATTTGTGAGAATAATTCTCCAGTAGTTGCGGGAGACGCATTACCAGATGGAAAAGTTTCAGAAGGACATGCAAGATTAGAGAGTACTACTTTTAATAAAAAAGGTATAGAACGCTCTTTTAACATCGGTACCTTATCCACACATACTGTTGTGAGAGAACAAGCTGTTGTCAAATATCAAACTGAAATTCCTTTTAGTTCTGCATCTATCGTAAGTTGTGGGGTTATGACTGGATATGGTTCTGCTGTAAATACAGCAAAAGTAACTCCAGGGTCCACCGTAGCAGTTATTGGAACTGGCGGTGTAGGTCTTAATGTAATTCAGGGAGCTAAAATATCTGGAGCAGCTAAAATTGTAGCCATAGACATTAATGAAGCAAGATTAGAAATGGCAAAGCAATTTGGCGCAACCCATTTAGTATTAGCACAAAAATCGGATAAAGGCCTAAAAGAAGCTACTATAAAAGTTAAAGAGATTGTAGGAAAAAGAGGGGCTGATTTTGCATTTGAATGTACTGCTATACCAGAATTAGGCGTTGCTCCTTTAGGAATGATTCGTAACGCAGGAACTGCTGTTCAGGTAAGTGGGATTGAACAAGAAGTAACGATTGATATGCAATTATTCGAATGGGATAAAATATACATCAATCCATTATATGGTAAATGCAGACCTCATATCGACTTTCCTAAGATTTTGGAACTCTATGATAAAGGCAATTTATTATTAGATGAAATGGTAACCTCAACCTACAAATTTGAAGAATTACAGCAAGCTTTTGATGATATGTTAACTGGAAAAAATGCCAAAGGCGTTATTGTTTTTGAACCCTAAAAAGCATTAAAATAAAATTGATATGACATCAAAATTTAGGACAACAGAAGTTTCGGATCCACGCTTTGAAGCTAATTACCTTAGACATATTACAGTAAAAAGTACTCACCTTAAACAAAGAGGAGATATCACCATGTATGTGCCATCAAATCAAAACCTTAAAGATCTTCCAATAACTATTCTACTCCATGGAGTTTATGGTAGTCATTGGATTTGGTCTCAGAAAACTGGTATTCATTTAAAAATGGAATCATGGATTCAAAACGATGAAATTGAACCCATGATTATTGCCATGCCATCAGATGGATTATGGGGAGACGGGAGTGGATATCTTCCGCATACGCATGCCAATTACGAGAAATGGATCACCGAGGATGTTATAAATGCTGTTATAGAATTGATCCCGCAAGCTAGCACCAACTCAAAATTATCTATTGCTGGACTTTCCATGGGTGGATTTGGTGCTTTACGATTAGGAATCAAAAACCATCAAAAATTTTATGCTGTATCTGGATTATCATCTATAACAATACTAGAAGAAATGAAACTTTTTGTAGAAGAATCTTTGAATGCCTATTCACAAGATGAGAAAGAAAATGAATCCATCTATCAAACTATCTTAAAATACAAAGAACACCTTCCTAAACTAAGATTTGATTGCGGTGTAGATGACATTCTAATTGAAGGTAATCGAAAATTGCATCATCAATTAAAAGAATTGAATATAGCACACACTTATCAGGAACATCCAGGAAAACACGAATGGAGCTATTGGGAAACTTATATAAAAGATACCATACTTTTTTTCAACAAGGTCTTACAAATTGATAATCAAAACAAGATAAAATAGATTAACTATTTATCAAAATAAGTTAAGTAATTATAAATACATATCACTTACTTTGTTATGATAAACAACTTAGCTTATGAAGAATAGCACATTTTCTGATCCTTTTAATAAAGCTCGACAAGAAGAAGGATATGGCGAAATGAATGATCAGGATGATCCTGTTACTATGGTGTTACGTCTTAAAGATGTTCGAAAATGCGCCCATAACTGGAAAACATATCAATCTGGAACAATTCCAGGAAGAATTGTAATTCCATCGGAAGTCCATATCCGAGATACACGTCAAATCCCATTTGAAGTAGATCCACCTATGCACAAAACCTACAGAGATTTTATTGAAGATTGGTTTAAAAGGCCGTTACTTCCAAAGTATCAAGACGGATTGGTTAACATTATTAAAGATATAGTTAATGATGCTGTTACAAAGAATGGCCCTGTGGAAGTTGTAGAAGAATTTGCTTTACATTTACAATCAAGAGCCTTAACCTTATTACTAAATATTCCTTATGAAGAATCTGAAACTTGGATTTCTTGGGGAACTCATGTATTTAGAAGCGAAGACAGTACATTAGACAGTAACAAAGCAAATATCTTATATGATTATATAGATAAGCAAATTGAAAACGCTATAAATAATCCAGGTAAAGATTTATACTCTGTTCTATTAAATACAAACATCGAAGATAGGAGTCTCACAAAAGAAGAAATAAAGGGAATTATGATCCTAACATTTGCTGGAGGAAGAGATACAGTAATTAATTCTGTAACAAATACGATTGCCTATTTTGCTGAACATAAAGAGTCTTTACAATTACTGAAAGGTAATCCTGAAATCATTAGCAAAGCTGTAGAAGAACTCATACGATATTTTGCGCCATTAACACAAATGGGAAGAGTAGCTACACAAGACACAACAGTCTGTGAACATACAGTAAAAAAAGATGCTCGTATCTCTTTATGTTGGGCATCGGCTAATAGAGATGAAACAGTATTTGAAAACCCAAACGAAGTAATATTGGACAGAAAAATCAATCCTCATGTAAGCTTTGGTTTTAGTCATCACAAATGCTTAGGAGCTACACATGCTCGTCAAATAATGAAAATTCTCCTACAAACACTAACTCAAAAAATAACATCTATAGATATTATTGAGGCTCAAGAAAACATCGAAGAGCTTGGAGAATTTAAAAGAAAAGTAGGTTTTAATAGCTTAACTGTAAAGTTTAATAAAGAAGTCATTTAAAAATAATAAGTATGCCTAAAATAAATTTTATTATTAGTAAAAACGAAACCATTTCGGTAGAAGGAACTTCAGGATCTGTAATGCAGTTAGCTGTAGATAATGATATAAAAGGAATTGATGGAAATTGCGGTGGTGTATGTTCGTGCGCTACTTGTCATGTTTTTGTCCATCCAGATCATTTCGAAAAAACAGGTGCCCCTGGAGAAATAGAAAAAGATATGCTCGAACTAGATGACAATGCAACCGAATATAGCCGATTGTGTTGTCAACTAGAAATCAATGATAGTTTGGATGGATTAGTAGTAACTGTAGCTCAATAAATTTATTACAGTTCAGTCCACTCTCTAATTACCTCAATTATTACTATGCTAAACGAAAACATAAAAGCCCCAATATGCTTGGTTATTGGAGCTAGTCACGCAGGAATTAATTTTGCTTTTTCTCTTAGAAAAGAAGGATGGACTGGTGCTATAATTATATTCGACAAAGATTCAGAGACTCCTTATCACCGTCCTCCATTGTCGAAGTCTTATTTAACCTCAGCAGATGAGACGAATAATAATTTATTAAAGTCATTAGAGAGCTATGAAAAAGAAAATATTACGCTATACCTTGGTGTCTCTATAAACAAAATTGACCGTATCAATAATACCATTATTACAAACGATGGGGCAATACATGAATATGACAAACTTGTAATTGCTACCGGTGCACGACCGTTAATACCACCTATTAAAGATTTAGACCAAGCAACTGAATTATACACGCTTAGAACTGCTACTGAAGCCACCACGATTCGTCAGAAAGTAAAAGAAGATACAAACAGGAGAGTTCTCATTATTGGTGGAGGATATATAGGATTAGAGATTGCAGCTTCATTAAAAAAACTCAAAACTTCTGTTACTCTTTTGGAACGCGAATCCAGAATATTAGCGAGAGTGACATCTCCTAAGATGAGTCAATTTTTCTATGAGGTACACACCTTAAACGAAGTTCAAATTCATACCAACAAAAATATTTCTTCAATCACATCTATAAACTATAAAAATACGATCACTTGTGATGATGGTACCTCGTATGAGGCTGAATTAATTATATTAGGTACTGGTGTTATTGTAAATACTGAACTAGCAAAAGATGCAGGAATTCAAATCGAGAATGGTATAAAAGTGAATCAAGCTTGTCAAACAAACGACAAAGATATATATGCCATTGGAGATTGCACATTCCATCACAACCCTCATTATAATCGTTTTATACGTCTAGAGTCTGTACAAAATGCTGTAGATCAAGCAAAAATTGCAGCGGCTTCGATCTGCGGAAAAGAAGCTGTATATAATTCGATCCCATGGTTTTGGTCAGATCAATATGAAATTAAACTACAAATGGTAGGCTTACCTTTTGATTGCAATGAAGCAATTATTAGAAATGAAGAGGAAACTACTTATAAGTTTTCCATTTGGTATTTTCTTAATGATGAATTATTGGCAGTAGATGCTATCAATAATGCGAAAGCATATGTGTTAGGTACTAAATTCATTAAGGAACACTTAAAAATCAATAAAACCAATCTTCGAGATTCTTCTTTAAAGCTAAACCTTGCAAATCTAATCTCGAAAAAATAAACCACTATGGATTGGAAACCCATAGTTTTAAACAAAAGAATGAAATTCTTTCTCTACATTACTCTAATATCAAATTGCCTTTCTCTGAATTGGGCTTATCCTTGTGGTGATCAAGATATTCTTGAACCATTTCATCTGTTATTTTACCAGTACTCCAAGCCACATAACCAACAGCCCAAAAGTGTCGACCCCAATATTGCTTGTTCAACTTGGGAAACTCCTGTTGAAGAAGTCGAGATGAACGACCTTTCAGTTTCCTTACTAAAACACTTACACTCAATGAAAGCGGATACTCAACATGAATATAATCCTTACTTATACCATTTCGGATTTAAAATTTCTCATAAAATAATTTTGTATACATATCGTATGCAGTAATTGATTTTATTAGTTCAGGTTTAAGCTGATGTACTAATTGGGTTATCTTTTGTTGTAATTGTTGAGTTGAAGCGAACATTTTCATTGCTGTTCTATCTTTCATCCATTGCCATACCTTTTCAGTAGGGTTAAGTTCTGGGGTATATGGTGGTATTCTTATGAGCTTTACATTTTCAGGGATTTGAATATTCTGACAAGCATGGAACCCTGCATTATCCATGATTATTATTTTAAGTTCTTTGGGGTTTTGTTCAGAAAAATCTTCAAGGAATTTTTCGAAAATATCATTTGATACCAAAGGGGTTTCCCAATAAAATGTATCCCCTGTTATTGGAGAAAAACATCCCCATAACCAAAGCCACTTATAACTGTGTTGATAGTTGCATACAGGTTGAATACCTTTAGATATTAACACACGTTTTTGTTTGGTCATTAGTCCAAAACGGGATTCGTCCTGAAAATAAAGGTTCACACTAGTGTATTTATTTTTATCAAGACTGGTTCTAATTTCATCGAGCGTATTGGGTAGTTTTTTTAAAGGCTTCAATAGCCTGTGGATCTTTTTTGTGATGTGATTTTCTGGCAACTTTTAGCCGGCTTTTCAGATGATTATGGCAATGAGTGTAAAGAGTCTTCTATTTTACCTCTTCTCCATAAGTAGACCTTACCCAATCCAATAATTCAACATAGCTGGTAATGTTGGTATCGGGTTGAGAAAGCTTTTCCTTAATACCATGCTTAATCTCAGGGGATAGCACTGGAGTGTTATTGCCTCCACTAGTAACTTTGGTCAATCCAACCAACCCTTGAGATTCATAGGTCTTAAGCCAGTTATAGACCGTTCTACGATCATATTTTAACTTCTTAGAAATGTCACGGGGATAGACAACTTTTCCTTCTTTAATTAATAATAGAGCTTTTACACGGCTACGCTTTAAAATCGTAGGCTGTTTGGCTAGGAAAGACTTCAGCTCTTTAATACTTTCACTAACTGTTAGATTGATATGTTTGGCCATACCTAAAAATACAACTTATTTGAGAAAATTCAAAAAAGAAATGGTATTACAACTCCTTTTAAAACATGAACATTTTCAGAATTGCAAATCTGTATCAACAAATCATTACAACGATGTTGAATGTCTCCTTGAAGAACATCATAACGGTATTTTGTTGCCTATATAAGATGACAACTCAAATTACCTATCGAATGTGAATTCCTGCGATAGTTTGACATCCAACAAAACTAAAACATTTATAGAAACTAAAGTAACTGTAATGAAATTGCAGGGTTTTAACCTTCAACTTGAAAATAAAGAACCGTTTTAAAAAACCACTATTAATTTTTAGCAGATTTTCGTAGGGTATAAGGTGAAATCTTTTCTATTTTTTTAAACTGTCTATTAAAATAAGGAACAGAATTATATCCACATTCAAAAGCAATTTCTTTGATCGGCATGTCTGTATTAATCAATAATTTTTTAGCAAAATCTATTCGTATTTTATTTAAGTAATTGGTGAAGGTAAAGCTAGTTTCACTTTTAAAATATCTGCAAAAAGCTGATACTGTCATATTAACCATTTCGGCAGATTTTTGTAGAGAAATATCTTGTTTATAATACTCCATTATAAATTCATGAACCTTTAGAATTCGATTTGATTTAAAATAAAAACTATTTCTTAAATAATTTTCTGATGCGAGTACCTGATATCCAGAAAGGTTAATTAAATTCAATATCTTAATTAATTTGAGTAATCGATCTAAAGGAGAAAACTTTGGAATTTCCTGAAGTAGTTTAGCGATCTCAGTTCGATGTTTTCCAATAATTTTTATTCCTCTTTCGGATGCCTGAAGCACTTTACGAACTCCTTTGAACTCAGGCACATCTACAAAATGAAACCCAAAAATATCTTTTCTAAATTGAACATAAATAGACTCACAATACTCTTCAGAATCCTTATCTAGAAATCGAGCATCAGGAATCCAGGCATGCGGTAAATATCCCCCAAGCAAAACCAAATCTCCTACTTCAAAATTTTCCCCATGATCCGCTACTAATCGTTTACCTTGTCCGTTAACAATCAATAATAATTCAAATTCAGGGTGATAGTGCCAATTACCACTAAAATAAGATTGTTTATACACTCCTGTATGAAAAGAAGTGTGTTGTGAAGTTTCTATTTTTTCTAGTGAAACTTCTATTTTAGGATATTCTGAAACTGGTTTCAATATGGTAACAAAAATTAAATTATTGCAAAAATAGTATAATTATTATTCTCAACAACCTCTTATCTTCGTGAAATAGATATATCAGAACTATTTATTTTTACAAATAGATTATTTATTATATCGATAATTGTTTCTTCCATTCCATTAATTTCTTCATTTCACAAAAATGACTAACTCCAAAAGAAATATTTCTATCACTGGATCTAAAGAATTAGATATCCGTCCAGATTTATTAAGCAGATGGAAACGTGAATATGAAGTTATACCATTTCTCAATTAAAAATACTGTTATATGATTTAGTCACATATTCAAAAGATGTACTTAGACGGATGCATACGTAAATTCAAATCAGAAATGGTATTAAAAAGTCAGAAGCTTTTCAAGTATTTGGTCATTTACATGGATACACTGGACTAAGATTAGTCTAGAATATCCAATTTACAAAAGCAACAGAGCAGAAAACTCACAGAAATTCAAGCATTAAAAAAGGA
>CAYGUC010000059.1:0-21701 GCA_964353005.1 uncultured Flavobacteriaceae bacterium
GTTACACACTTAATGAAACAGTGTCTTAAACTAAAAAAAATCCTGCTTGTTTAGCAGGATTTTTTTGTAACAGGTATTTTTCTTAAGCCGAAACTTCTTCTCCTGTTTCTATAGTTGCCAGATATCGTTCTGCATCGAGAGCAGCCATACATCCTGTTCCTGCAGCAGTAACTGCTTGTCTGTATTCTTTATCCTGTACATCTCCTGAGGCAAATACTCCTGGTAAATTGGTTTTTGTTGATTTACCTTCGGTAATCAGGTATCCGGTTTCATCCATATCTAATTGCCCTTTAAATATATCGGTATTAGGTTTGTGACCAATAGCAATAAATAATCCTGTAATTTCTATTTCGGTTTTATCGCCTGTTTGGTTATTTACCATTCGCAATCCTTCTACTACTTGGTCTCCTAAAACCTCATCTACCTCTGTATTATATAACACTTTAAGGTTTGGGGTATTGTTTACCCTGTGCTGCATAGCTTTAGATGCTTTCATATAATCTTTACGCACCAGCATGGTTACACTAGAACATATATTTGCAAGATATGTAGCTTCTTCTGCAGCAGTATCTCCTGCTCCAACAATTGCTACATCTTGATTTTTATAGAAAAACCCATCACAAACGGCACATGCAGAAACACCTCCTCCTCGTAATTTTTGTTCGCTAGGCAATCCCAGATATTTTGCGGTAGCTCCTGTAGAAATAATAACCGTTTCTGCTTCAATTTGTGTAGCGTTATCTACAGTAATTTTATGAATCCCTCCTACTTTTTTACTAAATACAACTGCGGTAACCATCCCAATACGTACTTCTGTACCAAAACGTTCTGCTTGTTGTTGTAATTGCACCATCATTGTTGGTCCATCTATTCCTTCTGGATATCCAGGAAAATTATCTACCTCTGTAGTAGTTGTTAGTTGTCCTCCTGGTTCCATTCCTGTATACATAACTGGCTTAAGATCTGCTCTTGCTGCATATATTGCTGCGGTATATCCTGCTGGTCCAGAACCTATAATAAGACATTTTATTCTTTCTATTGTATCCGACATGATTGTTTCATTTTATATAGTGTAAAAGTAGCAATTTGGTCATAAACCTTACAGTAAAGTTATTAAGAATTATTATTATCCTATAAAAATTATAGATAGAAAGTCATTTTATAAGAAAACATAAAACTACACAACATTAGCTGGTATTACTTTAATGAAATTTATAAAACACCTCTTTTAGATACTTTGTTTTTTCACTTTACAAAAATTTAGAAAGCTTAATCGTTTTACCACACATATCGCTGTTAATTTTGAAGATAACATCTCCTTTTTTACCTTTTTCTGCCCAACGCACTTCTTTATTTGTTTTACAGCTTATACTGGTTTTTGATCCTTTATTAAGAGAAACAAACCCGGTACCAGTATAAATCGTTACTTTATCTTTGGTATCGTTTACCAACGAAAAGTTACTTGCTGTTACACATATAGAAGTTTCTTTATAAATATTTGTAGTTGTTGTAGTTACTGTTGACAGACTAATAAAGCCTAAGAATAATAGTATTGTTTTCATAATATGTATTGTTTTATTGTTAATAGGTTTTTAAAGCAATACCCGCTTGTGTGTAAACAGGTATTGCCTGATTGTTTTTATATACTAATACCCTGTTCTTCTACTATTATTTTGCGAATACGTCGATTACTTTCTTCAGAAATCACTATATCTCTATTGTTTCTGTCTAATGCAATTCCTGATGGTATATAGAAGTTTGCTCTAAGTGCTGCCCCATCTCTCCAACCAAAATTACCTGTACCAGCGATTGTAGAAGTAGTATATACTCCTCCTGTATTTGTTATTTTACGTATGGCATGGTTACTACTATCTACCACATAGATATTGGCAGAACCATCTATTATTAATCCTCTGGGGTTATCAAATTTTGCCGTTCTGGTATTTCCATCTACAAAACCTCTCCCATTATTTCCGGCTATGGTGGCAACGAAACCATTTCTCCTAATCATTCGTATAGCGTTATTATTGGAGTCAGATATATAAAAATTACCTGAATCCTCAACGATATCGGTAGGCCTATTAAATTTTGCTTCTACAGTTCTGTTACCGTTTGCATATCCCCGAGTAGTACCTGCAAAGGTGGTAACCACTCCTGTTGGAGTAATCCTACGGATCGCATGATTATTAGAATCTGCTACGTATAAATTTCTACCTCCATCCAAAGCAAGTCCATATGGCATCGAAAATGAAGCTGCGGTACCCGTACCATTTACCAAGCCCTGGTTACCAGAACCGGCAAAGGTGGTTACTACTCCTGCTGGAGTAATTTTACGAATACGTTGGTTGTTTCCATCAGACACATATAAATTATCGGCATTATCAATTACTATATCGTTAGGCCCGTTAAACATTGCTGCTGTACCTGTACCATCTGCATATCCTGCAGTAGATCCTGCAAACGTAGTTACATTACCATTGGTATCTATTTTGCGTATTCTACTATCTCCTGCATCTGCAATGTATAGATTACCTTGACTATCATAAGCGATACCCCTCATAGCTTTAAAACTAGCGTTCATTCTGGGACCATTGGTATTGCCTCTGGTACCATCTCCTGCATAGGTTTGCACTATATTTTCTACTACATTGGTCACATTAATTATTACTTGTTTTTGTGAGGCATTGCCATCGCTGTCTGCAGCTTGTACTGTGATAGTATGCGTGGTTGCTGTTTCATAATCTAATGATTTTCCTGATGATAATTTTATTTGACCACTGGCATTAATTTCAAAAAGAGTATTCGAGTTTGTTATAATGCTATATCTTAATCCATCACCTTCGGGATCTGTTACCAATAGAGTGCCTATAATATACCTAACATGTATGTCTTCTGCTACTGTAAATGGAGCTTGAGCTTCAAATACCGGAGGCTCATTGATATCGGTTACATTAATAATTACTTCGATATCGGTAGAAAAAGTACCATCAGCTACAGTTACAGTTACTTTATGACTACTAGCTTCTTCAAAATCTATTGTACCTGTCAAAAAAGTAATCTGGTTATCTGTAATACCAAATGTGGCTGTAGCATTATCAGGATTTGTAATCGAGTAATTTAGGGTATCCCCATCGGGATCGGTAGCGACTACAGTTCCTACCACAGTATTAGGAGCGCTGTGCTCTATTATGGTATAGCTTTGCGCATTGACTACTGGCGGCATATTTTCTTCTTCATCGATAACAATAATGCTTATTTTTGCAGTAGCCTTGGCTTTACCATCGGTAGTTTCAACAGTTATCTCATGGGCAGATTTAGTCTCAAAATCCAGGGTTTTGCCTGCTGCAAGGCTTAATGCTCCTGCTTTGGTAATTTCAAACAGGCCATCGCTGTTTGCAGTAATGCTATAGATTAGTTCATCTTTATCAGCATCGGTAGCTTTTACCGTTCCAAATACGTCTGTATCTGCTGCAGATTCTGATACATTAAAGGATTGTTCCAAAATTTCTGGAGCAGTATTTACTGGTAATACGAGCGTATCCTCTTCATCTTTGCTACAAGACAGTAGTAAAACTGCAATAGCTATCATTAAAAATTTTATAGTTTTCATATTATATATTTTCTTAAAAGAAATGGGTCTGTTGAATGAATTTTATAACACGCCCAAATACTAAATCATTTTTGTTCTTATTTAAACCCAGATTATGCAATAGAAAATCTATTTCATTTGTGATCTACTGCAAACACTGTCGCCTTGCTTTGTTTTTCACTTTAACCATAGCGATGCTATGCTAAAAGTAAGAAAACAACAGTGTTCATTGTATCTCAAAGCTTCATAACGAAGTTCTATTGCATAATCTGGGTTAAATTATCAAGCAATACCTGTTATACATAAACAGGTATTACTTGATGTTTTTATGTGTTTTAAAAGATTTAAATTCTTGGTATATTTATTTTACGAATACGATGGTTAGTTTCATCAGTAACATAGATGACTCCTGAATTGTTAATAACAATACCCACAGGTTGCATAAATTTTGCGGTAGCACCTGTACCATCTTGATAATTAGATTCGTTTGTTCCTGCCAGTATACTTACAACCCCAGCAGAAGTAATTTTACGTATGCTATGATTAGAATTTTCTGCTACATATAGATTTCCATCTGTATCGATAGTTATACCGCTTGGGTTTTTAAAATTTGCTATTGTTCCCGTTGCATTTGCAAAACCTGCTGCTCCAGAACCTGCAAAAGTGCTAACAGTACCAGAAGAAGTAATCTTGCGAATACGATTATTAAACGTATCACTAACATATACGTTGCCATTGGCATCTGCTACAACATCACTTGGGTTTTTAAACATAGCTGCTGTACCTGTACCCTCTGCAAAACCACTAGTGCTTCCTGCAAAGGTGGTTACTACTCCTGATGGTGTAATTTTACGTATACGGTGATTACCATAATCTGCTACATATATAGTACCTGTTGCATCTACATCTAATCCATAAGGCTCATTAAATTGTGCAGCAGTACCAGTACCATCTGCAGAACCAGAAGTCCCAGAGCCTGCCAAGGTGGTTACTACACCTGATGGTGTAATTTTTCGAATACGGTGATTACCATAATCTGATACGTATACATTATCATTTGCATCTACTGCTATACCATAAGGAAAACTAAATTGTGCTGCGGTGCCTGTACCGTCTGCAAAACCAGAAACTCCAGAACCTGCCAATGTAGTCACTACTCCTCTCGAAGTAATTTTGCGAATACGGTGGTTATTGTAATCTGCTACATACATAGTTCCGTGTCTGTCTATATCTATCCCCAACGGGCTCCAAAGTCTTGCTGATGTACCTGTACCGTCTGCAAAACCGGAAACTCCAGAACCTGCCAAAGTACTAACGCTATAATCTGCATCTCCTTTTTCTGCAACATCGGTAACTTCGATGTTCATTGATTTAGAGTTTTTTGCTCCATGTACATCTGTAACTTGTACTTTTACAGTATAATTGCTCTTATATTCAAAGTCTAAAACTTTACTCGAAGCAATATTTAAAACTCCATCTGTAGTGATTTCAAAAGGAGTATTTGGGTTATCGCTTTCCTCTATTGTAAATGTAAGCGCATCTCCATCTGGGTCTGTTGCTACAACCGTTCCTATTACTGTTGTATTTGTAGCATCCTCGGCTACTGTAAAAAACTGAACGGAGATTACTGGGCGATGATTTTCTAGCTCATCACTTACTGTAATGGTCATTTTTGCAGCCGCTTTAGCCTCACCATCGGTTACCTCTACAGTAATTTCATACGATATTGTGGTTTCAAAATCCAGGGTTTTGCCTGCGGTAAGGCTTAGGTCTCCTGTTTTAGTAATCTCGAACAAATCATTACTATTGGCAGTAATGCTATAGCTTAACTCATCTTTATCGGCATCGGTAGCTGTAACGGTGCCAAATACCACATCGTCTTTTATAGCTTCAGATGCATTAAAAGATTGGTCTTTGATCACCGGAGCATTATTTACTGGTATTACTGAGGTTTCATCATCTTTGCTACAGGATACTATTAGTATAGTTATACATAGCATATAGAGTTTACTTACATTCCTAATACAGTTATTCTTCATAATTTACTTTTTATTTTTGGGTTTGATTTGTAATAGGGAGTATTAGTAATGGAAAAAGTTACCCTCTAATTATTATTATTTTTAAATGCATTCTTATTTTTATTATTACTTATTAATAATCAGTTTTTTACAACTTAAAAAAGAGAAGTCATTTCTTTTGGGTCTATAAAAATGAAGTGTATACCCATATCGATAATTTAATTCGTGTGTTTTTGTCTTCTATTTTTGTGCTAGAAAATATTATTGTCAACAATAACAGAGACAACTTTGTAGAAAAACACAAATTAGTTTGTGAATGCAAATAACCCGTTATAAACGTGAGTTTAAAAAACCCGTTGAATGGAGTAATTTTTTATAAGAATACAGTTTGTTGTTTGATTTATTTTTGTGTAGTATTTTTTTTGCGATTGGTAATAATCTGCTTGTATCTTTCTATCAAAGTATTTATCTCATTTTTCAAAGGTTGGTATCGCTTTGTTTCGTCTAGTTCGATATATGCATTTATTCTATTTATCAAGTTTATATAAACTGTTATAGCTTCTGGTCTTGTTGCTGTAAACGAAGTTTTATCTTTTTTACTTTCTTCTGCAATACGCTGGGAATAAAGTGTTCTGAAATTTTGATTAGCTATTTTAAGACGGTTAGCCCAATTTTGTAAGCCAACTTGCTGTAATGCCAACTGTAAATCTTGTTCTGTCTCCAGATCATTAATAAGGTTATGCAATACTGCACTTTCAGATTCATAACTCATACGTGCAATTCTGTTACCATAACTATTTACCCGGTTTAATAGCCTGTGTGCTGCATTTTTTATTTTAGGGTCTGAGTGATAGGTATTCATTAAAAAGCCATGCCTAAGACCCGTAATTGCTTCATCTCTTTCTCTATCCAATAGTTTTAGTTTTTTGGTAAATTCCTCTTCCCGTTTATATACCAGTGTATCATCCAGTTGATCCACAATACTTCTTAATGCCTCTACCTGGTTGGTTATATGTAATGTATGGATATCCTTTTTATCACAAATATCAACGGTGCTTCTTAATAGTTCTATCATTTCTTCTTTGCGAAGCATTTTAAGATTAGTTGGTGTAAACATATAAATCAAATTTCAATAGTTATTTATAGTATATGTCTCTGTTGTATGAAATATTACCCCTGTAATGCTTCTTTTTTTTATTGGAATGTCTGGATTTTAATTAATTACTAAAGAATATATGCTCCTGCCAACCGCGAGAGGTACATATTTTAAAAAAACATATTCCTGCCAACCGCGAGAGATAAACATTTTAAAAATACATGCTCCTGCCAACCGCGAGAGGTAAACATTTTAAAAAAACATGCTCCTGCCAATCGCAAAAGATCAATTATTTTTTACTTGTAAAGCTATTTTTAGGATTAATATAAGATATGTGAACTTTTTAGGACAAGACACAGATTTATAATTTTTATACCAAAAAAATTATAAAAGCCCTAAATAAAAAGACGTAAGCTACCACCTTATCTTAATTGTAATGGTTCTAGTATCTAAATTGTTATTATAAAATTGAAGATAAACAGTATAATTATTAAAGTAGATACTCTACTTTTACACCCAAAATAAGTAAAATGACAATATTTAGTACTTTAGACATATTAGGAACTATAGCCTTTGCTATATCTGGTGCATTAAGTGCTATGAATAGAAAACTGGATCTTTTCGGTATTTTTATTATTGCATTTGTTACTGCTACTGGAGGCGGTACTTTACGAGACATTCTTATTGGTAATACTCCTGTATCCTGGATGCATAATACAAAGACTATATATTTAATAGGTGGAATTACTATATTATCCATCATTTTTAGATATAAATTAGATTACCTTAAAAAATCTCTGTTTTTATTTGATACTATAGGATTAGGTATATGTACTATCGTTGGTGTCGAAACAGGGATTAAAACAGGATTAGATCCTATTGTATGTGTTGCTTTGGGTACAATGACCGGTTGTTTTGGAGGAGTAGTACGAGATATTTTATGTAACGAGATTCCTGTAATTTTTAGAAAAGAAATTTATGCCACTGCTTCTATAGCTGGTGGGTTTTGCTTTATGATTCTTTATAGCTTTAAAATAGATCAAAATATCATCTATATATCTACCGCATTATTAATTATCTTAATTAGACTTGTGGTTGTAAAATATAAAATTGCTTTGCCTTTGTTTACTACAGGGAATTAAAATAAATACAACAAAAAAGACTGCCTTTTCAGACAGTCTTTTTATAAACAAATGAAATAGTCCTATTAAAACTTAAGGACTTTTAACACCTCGACGTTTGTTTCTGTTTTTATTTTAACAAAATAATGTCCAGATGTTTTAATTTGATCTCCGATATATATTTTGTTTGGATTTTTCGTATACGTATTATGTATTAATAATTTTCCGTGAATATCATAAACTCTTAAGTCTAAATTATCGCTTTTTAACTTTGATGTATTAATCTCAAAGTTTTCTAAGAATGGATTAGGAAAAAGAGTCACTTCTGTATCCTTATTATTATTACCTCCTTTTACATTGGGCATTACCTTAGTTACAATTGTTTGATTAGCATTTGTATTATAAGCATAATCTAATATGGTATAAGATAACCCGTTATTAGCTACAGAAATATGAAACCATCCATAATGTGTATTTCCATTTATTTTAAAAGTAAATCCTATAAAACCAGATTTACCATTCCAAGAGGTATAGTTAGAATCACTTATAGTATAACTATTAGGATCTGCCACAAAATTGTTAGAACTATTTATATCTATTCCTTCTGCGATTAAGGTTACATTTTTACTGTTTTGCTGACAAACAAGGTCTTTACCGTACGTAACTAAGCGTATAGAGTTATTAGAATACCATGCTCCATACCCTGTATCATCTCCTGTTTCTATCCTAAAAAATTCCCATGTTTTGGAGGAGCTTACCGTAATATCATTTATGTCTACATAAATTACTCCTGTATCATTGGCACAAGGGGTGCAAGAACCACCACAATCAATTCCGGTTTCATTTCCATTTTGGATGCCGTCGTTACAAGAAGGAGATGAACTTGTTGCTATAGAAACGGTATAATCTTCTACTTCTCCATAATCAAATGAACCGCAAGGTAATGGTATTGTACCGTATCGCATCGCAACACGCATTCTTGTATTTCCTGTTTTTGCATTGTCAGGAACAATAAAATCTCCGCTTACTGGTGTATTTTTTGAAGCAGCAATACTCCATACTTGTTCTCCAGAATCTTCAAAACTACCATTCTGATTATAATCTATCCATACGCTATACGCTTCATTATAAATAGTACCTGACCAGGTTGGTGTTATAGTTATTGTTTGAGTACCTGTTTTAGACAAAGTAGTCGATATTGAAGTAAAATCATTGTATCCACCAACTCCTGCTGCAGATGCATTATTTATTGTTCCTAATTGTACTCTGCCAATATATTCGTCTGATACACTATTTCCATTCGCAGCACAATAGGTTAAAGTAGGACAAGGAGAACATGATCCACCGCAATCTATTCCTGTTTCATCTCCATTTTGGATACCATCATTACACGTTGGAGTGGTCTGGCAAGGAGTACAAGAACCTCCACAATCTACTCCTGTTTCATCCCCATTTTGGATACCATCACTACAGGTTGGGGTTGTTGTATTGCCTACATAAATAATATAATCCTCTACTTCTCCTAAATACGTATCGTTTCCGCAAGGGTTAATTTTATCTTTGGATCCGTATCCCATTCTTACTCTCATTCTTAATGGAGTCCCTGTTAGAGCAAAAGAAGGCACGGTTACTGTACCATTATATGGTCCTGGACCATAAAGAGAAAAAACCTCTTCATCTGTATCTATAAAATCCCCGTCTTGATTCCAATCAATCCATGCTCCAATTGCATTATAAGTCCAACTCTCATTAACAGTATTTATAGTTAATGGTATTTGTTGTCCTTTTTGTACTACTGTAGATAAATTTGTATGGTCTGAATACGGGCTATGAGCGGTACTATTATTAATAGTACCAAAAATCACTTGAGTAATGTGTAACGAACCGTCCTCATTAGATGCATCACAAAAGGTTATAGGTGCTTTTTCGATAGTTAATGTTACCGTTTTACTTGAAGTTGCTCCCTGATCATCGTAAGCAGTAATTGTTAATTCACGTTGTCCGGGGTCTAAAAAATTTAACTTATTTAGATTACTCCATTGATATGGTGCTGCGTAATCTGTCGCTATTAGCTGCCCATCTACTTTTAATTCTGCTTTTTCAATTTTACCATCGTCTTTAATAACCGTTTCTACTGCTATATTTTCTTTTTGTACAAAATTTTGTCCATTAGATGGTTTTAATAATGTTATAACTGGAGGTGTATTAACAGGAGCTTGTTCATTAGTTACTATGATTGAGTAATCTTCAATTTCGCCTATACTATTTTGTGTTTCGCAAGGCACAATATAACTTTCTGCTCCGTAACTTAATCGCACTCGCATTCTTGTTGTTCCTAATTTTGCGCCAGATGGAGGTGTAATTTGCTTATTATATGGTCCGGGCCCATATTTACGAAAAACCTCTTCTCCAGAATCTATAAAGTCTCCATCTTGGTTCCAATCAATCCATACTCCTAATGCGTTATAACTCCATTGCTCATTTTGTGCTTTTATATCTAACACCATATTTTGATTTGTTCTAACTACTGCTGCTAAGGATGTATAATCTTGATAAGGAATAGTGTAACCAGAAGCATTTTCAAAAGTTCCTAGTGTAACTTGAGTGATATGAACATCATCTCCTCCTCCATTGTTTGTAGCAGTACAATATGAGTTTGTACTAGATGGATATACTTTTATATAATTCTGAACGGTTTTGGTATCACTGCTTCCTGATTTTCCTTTTGCGGTAAGGGATACATTGTATTCTCCAGCAGTATTAAAAGTTATTTCAGGTGTTTGTTCATTGGTTATAGTAGATGGGGTTCCTGAAGGGAAAGACCAATTCAAACCAGTAATATGACCTGTGGACTCATTTATGAATTGTATTTTACCTCCAGCAATAGTTGTTTTATTTGTTGCTGAAAAATCTGCTACTGGAGCATCACTAATACTTGCATCTTTAAGAGGACCTGTGATTATAAAATCTGCCGAAGGTGTTCCTGATGAATTTAAATTTTTAAAATATCCTACCGTATACTTAAAATTATTAACAAGCTTATTTTCTCGAAGTTTTAGTATGGTTTCATCTAATCGAGAAGCAATGTCTTTTGGGGCTATTCCTGATCCGGTACCCGTTATTTTACCTGTTATTTTAAAACGTCTATACGATTTTTCGGCATCTATTGACACTGAAATATTACTGGTATTAGGTAAATTTCCTATTTCATCTTGAATTCCTAATGGGTCACCAATACTAATTTGGTTATCATCCGACCAACTAGTTGTTGGCTGCCAACCTATAACTTCTTTATTTTTCACTTTAAGTAAAAAATTATTATAAGACGTCTCTCCATTATTTCTTAGAGTATTTACAAAATTATCGAATCCAGTAATATCATTATTCCTTGTATAGTCAAAAAACCGTTTTAAGTAATCAAAATTATTAAGATACCAATTGTACCAAGCAGCATTACCATAAGTATAATGATAAAAATTTCCACTTGTATAACTAGAGTTAAAAACAGTATTAAGTGAAGGCCATCCAGATCCTTGATTTATTATAGCTCTTGTATTTTGCGCTAGCATTTGTACATCATTTGTATCTGTAGATCCTGCAAAGAAATCTGCCATTCCTTCTTCATACCATACCAGTCTGCTATTGTTATAAATATCTGATGCTCCCCAATTACCAGGCACTAAATATCTTCCTTGTAAATAGTGGCAATACTCATGTCTAAACAGGGATTCTAAGGATAACGAACTTTCTACTCCAACGGTTCTATCCCATGTGTAAAAAGTTGCAATACCTTCTAAATACATACCACCATTATCTGTTCGAATTCCAAATAACAAAGGGGCATAATCATCATATTGTTGCTTGGATCCAAAAACAATCATATTAATCGTCGTATTTGTATCTCCTGCAACGGGCTGATCTGTTTGTAGTAATCTAAAAAACTGACTTTGCACTTGTTTGGCAGCATGGTATAGGTTTTGTATTTTTTCGTCACTAAGCGGAGTACGAATAAGCATTTTATCATCATCATAACTAACTG
Source organism: uncultured Flavobacteriaceae bacterium (assembly GCA_964353005.1). Lineage (GTDB taxonomy): Bacteria > Bacteroidota > Bacteroidia > Flavobacteriales > Flavobacteriaceae > Aquimarina. Next base: position 11,864 of record CAYGUC010000059.1, read on the forward strand.
TTTTAGGAAATAAATATTCTTCTATTTCCTGTCGTATAGACAATGGGTTTTGACAAAGATTATAGGCGCTACAATCCCCATATTGATTTAGAGCCATTTTTGCTTTTGCCCAACTTGCTGATAGTTTAGGGAATTTATTTGTTATTGCAGCTAAATGTCCTTGTACGCTACCTATAAGTTTATCTGATTGTGCTAATATAGCCAGACCACCAACTGCATTTTGCCATAGATATTGTAAATCTCCGCCAGCAGCTATTAATTCACTATCTATTGCTGCTCTCCCCATTAAATCAATTAGTTGATTATCGTTAACTAAAGCAGTTTCAAAAGGAGCGTCTATTATATTAAAAATAGAGTTGTATACCGTATTCATAGATCCCGAATATGCTTTTAGTAGTTTGGGATCTGTTATAGTTTTCCACGTTTTATTAACTGTAAAATCTGTTATCACGCGTTCAAAAGCATTAATCACATTAGGATCAAAACGCATTTTTATATCTCCAGAAACGATAAGGTATTCTGTTAACACCCCAAAAGCATATTCATTTTTTTGAAGAAGATTAGAATTAGATGCTAATTGGCTACAAGCCTGTCTAATTGCAGTATAGGTATCATCTGTTAAATTAATACTCGATTGATTAAAATCTAAATAAATAGCGACATGTAAGTAGATGGTTAATCCAAACATCCCAGTACTATTGGTTCCGTTATAACTAGACGCCAATCCTCTTACCTCATTTGCTACTGCTTTTACTTTTTCATTAGAAAAAAGATTTGTAGAGTACCGCGAGTCAAAATCAAACATAGCTCTATAACAATCATAATCGGCATTTTGGCGCATTGCACTAATTAATGCAGAAGTAGACAAACTAGCCCACCCTTGATTAGTATCGTAGTTACAGGCTGCTTTTTTTGATAGATTGAAAATATTACTTTCTTCCTTTGCACTAGGAATATTCCCATTATCAAGATTAGAAACCCTCGAACAATGATCGGATGAATGGCTCGAAGTAGCTGATATTGGTTTATGAATTTGGGCAAATGATAATTGGATTATCATTATCAGGCTAAAAAATAGCCACATAGTTTTTTTCTCATATAGAGAATATAGTAAAGGTTTCATAGGATTTGTGTATAAAATATACCTAAGACCCATTATAGCATATAATGATCCATAGATATAATTGTTAAGTTTTAAAAAGAAAAAATAATTAGAGCTTCTAGAGATACATTGTATACTCTATAATAATCTATTTTTTATAACAGTTAGAGTTAAAAAACGTATATAAATAGTGTAATTATACTATCTATACAAACAATAAACATTTTAAAGAGTTTTGCAAATAGGGAATTTTTTTTTGCCTATACGCATAGATAATTGCGGGCAGTTTTCTGTTTTTCATAATCAGTATAGTTTGTGTGTTATAGTTACTACAAAAATACTGGGTTTAGAAAACGAAAACCAATAGTATTTTACCTAAAACTAATCCAATGTTAACCATAATTTGTTTTTTTCATTTTTGAGATATAATAAGTTTCTATATAAGGCTGTTTTTTATCAAAACATTAATATTTGATTTAAGTAATATTATCTACATTTCAGTTATCATAAATTAGATAGTTATGAAAAAAATTACTCCTTTCTTATTTTTACTTACAACGCTATTAAATTACAGTCAAGAAAAAATTAAATTAGAGCCTGTATTACAGGATATTATTAAACAATTTCCTATGGTTAGAGACTTTACAACATCTCCTATGCAAGATGAAATCTATTTTACTGTGCAAGGATACTCTGAAGAGCTTTCTACTATAATAAAGGTTATAAAAAACGATGGTATCTGGTCTGTACCTGGAATTGCTCCGTTTTCAGGGCAATTTAGAGATATGGAAGCCATGTTTTCGCCAGATGGATTAAAACTATTTTTTGTTTCTAACAGACCTCTTAAAGATACCGATACCATAATAAAAGATTATGATATATGGTATATCGAAAGATCTAGAATTTCTGCAAACTGGTCTGCCCCAAAAAATATAGGAAGCCCAATAAACACCGATGAAGATGAGTTTTATCCATCGGTAGCAAAAAACGGTAATCTATATTTTACAAGCACTGCAATTACCAAAACCAAAGGTAAAGATGATATTTTTGTAAGTGAATTTAAAAACAACCAATATACAGATCCTAAATCTTTAAGTATTGCTATCAACTCTGATGGATATGAATATAATTCTTATATAACACCAGATGAATCTTTTATAATTTTTGGAGCATATAAGCGAAAAGATGGATTAGGTAGTGGTGATCTATATATATCGTATAAGGACAACCAAGGTAATTGGTCTATTGCTAAAAACTTAGGAAATGAAATAAATTCTGATAAAATGGATTATTGCCCGTTTTATAATACTAAAAATCAAACACTTTACTTTACTAGTAAAAGAAATGCCATACAAGAAACCACAGAATCCTCTCGTGATTTAAAACAACTTTTGCAAACCATGAATTCTTATGAAAATGGTTTAAGTAGAATTTATAGTGTTTTATTACGGTTATAACATCAAATATCATATACATTTGCTAACAGAATAATTCTTATTCGTATTTTTGCACAATATTTAACAAGCACTATGAGAGTATTATTCTCTATACTATTATTTGCCTCTTTTGCCATTCGCCCAGCGGTGCAAATAAGCACAGTGCTATACTATCAACTTAATATTGATACTATCATACAAAAATATTGTGTCAATAAAGAGCGTCCCAGTCTTAATTGTAATGGTAAATGTTATTTAATGAGTCAAATGAAGGCAAAAACACAGTCATCATCTACTACTACTCCTAACTCTATTATTATAACAGAGGCTTTTATTCCTCTTTTTTTTCAAGAAAACAATTTAAAAATAGAAAACACCCACCCTTTAGTAACAGAAATTACTAAAAACTGGCAATTAAAACACTTTCAATTACAAACAATTTCTAAAGAGATTGATCATCCCCCAGAGTATAGAAATTCCTAGCATTACGACATATATTGCAAACTTAGATAAGCAATGTTATTTACGGGTTAAATTTATCATTGGTACTTTGTGTAGCTTAAGATATTTATAGTATTGGTTCTCAAAATATAGGGGATGTAAATTTGAACATCTTAATTCTACGAAAGAAAATCACGTTTATTCGTGATCTAACAAGGAGGATCCTATAGAGAGATTAGGCTTCTAGTACTAATATCTTGGTTTTTGATATAAAATTCTTCACAGGGTTTTGCTCAAACGGATGCATTTCAGATAAATCGAATTCGGGTTTTTAGTTTAGTTCGAACTAAGGCTAGAAGTATCTCAATACTGTTGCTCTTACATAATCTAAGTTTACTATATTTTTGAGTAAGCACCTACTTATGCTTATTCAAAATTAGTATCACAAAAAATTAACCTTTTTTAAAATTAAAAGGGATAATCCTTTTTCTGCAATTATGCGTAAAAAGGAAAAAACTATCCCTACAATTCATTATACAAAATGAAAAAATATATCTATGCCCTATTCTTAGGGGCAACTCTAATTATATCTGCACAACAAAACACTGAAAATAAATGGTCTGGTTCCAGACCAGATGGTCATGCCCCTATTTCTGTTATGGGAGATCATACACACACAAAAGGAGAGCTTATGTTTTCTTACCGATATATGCTTATGAATATGGAAGACCTTAACAGAGGTAGTGATATAATTCCTTTTTTAAATGCTTTACGCCCAAATGACAAGTACATGATCGCTCCTGCCAAAATGCCAATGCAAATGCATATGTTAGGGGCTATGTTTGCTCCAAGTGATAGGATTACTTTAGTCACTATGCTTAATTATATATCTAATGAAATGGATCTTATTACTGCTATGGGTGGAGAATTTTCTACAGAATCTTCTGGATTTGGAGATGTAAAAGTAGCTGCATTGTACAAGTTTTTCAACAAAAACAAACAACAATTGCATGGGCAGGTTGGTATCTCTATACCTACAGGAAGTATTGAAAACGCAGATATTACTCCAGCTTCTGCTCCAAAAGAAACTATTCTACCTTATCCAATGCAAATAGGAAGCGGAACATGGGATGCAGAATTAGCATTAACATACCTTAAACAATGGAGCCTGTTTTCTTTTGGCTCTCAAGCCAAAACTATCCTGCGTATTGGCGAAAACAATAACGAATATACTTTAGGAAACAAGTATAACTTAAATAATTGGGTAGCTATTAAAACTAAGGATTGGCTAAGTTTTTCAGGAAGATTTGAGTTTGGCGTTATAGAAAAAATAAAAGGGGCAAATCCTGCATTAAACCCAATGATGGTACTAACTGCTGATACTGCTAATTCTGGAATGACATATGCAAATGCAGGTATTGGTTGTAATCTGTATGCTTTTAAAGGAAACCTAAAAAATCTTCGATTAGGTGTTGAAGTTATACTACCATTATTTCAAAACATGAATGGCGTTCAGTTAAAAAATAAAGAATCTCTAAATCTAGGTTTACAATACGCATTATAAATGATATTAATAATAATGAGTGTATTTAATCTATAAAAAATAATACACTCATAGAATACATACAAATGAAAAAAATAATAATTTTAGCTATTCTACTATGTGTTAACCTATATAGCTATGCACAAGGATCTTTTGAAGGAAAAATAGTAGATGAATCTAACAATCCTTTGTCTGGCGCCACTATTGTTTCCTCAAAGGACAGTGCAAATGGAGTCATGAGTAATGAAGATGGTTATTTTACTATTACCCTAAAAAACTCTGCAGAAGTAACGATTAGTTTTTTAGGATATAGCACTAAAAATCAAACTCTAACCACCACATTTAATACCATACGATTAACTACAGACAATGTATCTTTAGAAGAGGTTATTGTTACCTCTGCCAGCAGAGAAATACAAAAAAGATCAGAAGTACCAGGATCTATTACTTCTATCAGTGCAAGAACAATTCAGGAAACAAAAGCTTTTGGTATTGATCAATTAGTAAACCAAGTACCAGGAGTATTTATGTCTACCTCTAGAGCTGCCAGTAACGAACAACATTTTATGGCAGTACGATCTCCTATATCTACTAAAGCATTATTCTTATATCTCGAAGATGGATTACAAATTCGACCTACATCGGTATTTAATCATAATGCTTTATTAGAAATGAACAATACTGCTTTTGGTCGTATTGAAGTACTAAAAGGTCCAGCATCAAGTATTTATGGTAGTGAAGCTATTGGTGGTAGTTTTAATTTTATCACTAAAAATCCATATAAAAAATTAGGAGGGAGTATTGGTTTTCAAATTAATGATTTAGGATTAAATCGTTATGATTTTGAAGTTTCAGATCAAACCAGTAAAAACTTTGGTTTTTATTTAGGCAGCCACTATGTAGAAAGATCTAACGGTCCCATAGAACATAGTGATTATGAAAAATTAGCAATTACCTTTAAAACTGTTTATGATATTAACCCTTCCGCAAAATGGACTACAGTACTGGATCTTATCGATTACAGATCTGATATGACAGGCTCCCTAAGTGAAAGCGATTATAATAGTGGAAACTATGAAAGTGATCAAACCTTTACCGAAAGAGAAGCTATTACTTTTAGGCTTAGAAGTACATTAGACAAATATTGGAATGATCAAAACAAAACCTCATTTCATATACTTTTCAGAAATAACAGAATGGATCAAATTCCATCCTATAGAATAAAACAATTTAGAAAACAAGGACAATTAACTGGTTTTGGATCTGGAGAGATTAACTCTAATCAATTTAACAGTTTTGTAGGGCTATTACAACACAAATTAGATTTTAATTTTGCTAAATCTTCTTTGATATTTGGTACTACAGTAGACTATTCGCCACAAGATTATATCGCTGAAACGGTAGATGTTTTTGTAGACACTGAAACAGGTAGAAATCAAAACTTTAGAATAAACAATGATGATTTCATTCTTAATTATAAAGCTGATATACTTAATTATGCAGGTTTTTTTCAATATGAAATATCCCCGATAGATCCTTTAAAAATTACTGCAGCATTACGTTACGATAGTTTTGAATATAATTATAACAATCAAATCGATGGTGTTACAGGTGTAGATGACTCTGTAGATAATTTTAATAACCTAACTCCTAAATTGGGATTAAACTATAACTTTAATTCAAGAGCAGGAATATACACTAATTATTCTCAAGGTTTTACACCTCCGCAAGTATCTACCTTATATCGAAATAAAAACGAATTACAAGGTATTAAGCCAAGTAGATATCATAATTATGAGATAGGCGGGTATTTCACTTTACCTTCCAAATTAAAAATAGATGCTGCTGTTTATCTCTTAGAGGGACAAAATACCTTAATTACTATGAGAGATCAAGAGGATAACTTTTTTAACTCTAATGCTGGTAAAACCAGATCTTATGGTGTAGAATATGGGATAACCTGGTATGCTATAAAAGAAATATCGATAACGCATAATGGTAGCTATGCACAACATCGATATATTGACTTTTTTGACAAAGGAATAGACTATTCTAATACCGATAGAGAAACCGCTCCCAACTTAATTGGCACTTCTTTAATTACATATAAAAAAGATTTCAAAAACAATTTTGGTTTTAGTATTACCGCAGAACATGAGTTGGTCGGAAAATACAATACCAGTTTTGAAAAACAAATAGATAATGAAGATGGCACTTTTGGTACTGCCACCTACGAAGGGCACTCTATTTTTAATGTAAGATCAACTATTACATATAAAGGTTTTGAAGTATGGGGACATGCACTTAATGTTTTTGATACATTATATTCTGCAAGAGCATCTTTCAATTCTTTTAGAGGAGAAAACAATTTTACTATTGGTAATCCAAGAGCTTTTCATCTTGGAGTAAGGTATAATTTTTAGTAACCAGTCCTCATAGAAATACATCTGTGAGGGCTATTTTTATTATAATCATGAAAAAAAATGAAAAATTAAATAAATGGCTATGGAAATGGCATTTTATTGCGGGGCTTATTTCTCTCCCTTTCATTCTTATACTTTCTATAACAGGAGCGATATACCTTTTTAAAGGAGATTATGAAAAGCCCAAGCAAAAGCATATTAAAGAAGTAACCATACGAGATTCTAAAGTGTCTTTTCAAAAACAATGGGAAATTGCCAATACAAATGCTGTTAAAAAACCTAATGCTATGGTAATATCTACTTCAGCAAATCAGGCAACCGAGTTTATCTCTGGTAGATTCGGAAATAAAAGCAGTTTGTTCGTAGATCCATACTCTGGTAAAGTTTCTGGAGAGATTGTTACAAAAGACACCAATATGTTTAAAATTCGAAAATTACACGGAGAATTATTAACCGGTAAATTTGGAACGAAAATAATAGAACTTATCGCTAGCTGGATGGTGGTACTTATTCTTACCGGATTATATATTTGGTGGCCAGCAAGAGGGTGGAAAATAAAAGGACTTTTTATACCAAGATTAAAAGAAGGAAAAAGAACATTTTTTAGAGATTTGCACGCTATTAGTGGCTTTTGGTTTTCTGGACTTTTGATACTTATTCTTGCAGGTGGTATGCCTTGGACAGATGTTTTTGGAGAAAGTTTTAAGCAAATTCAAAAAATCACCAATACGGGTTACCCAGATACCTGGCAAGGACATCATTTCAAATCACAAATAGTAGGAAACGCTTTAACACTAGATCAAATGGTAACTAAAGCTAAAACTCTTCAACTTCCTGGAGTAGTAACCATTGATTTTCCTAAAGGTCCAAAAGGTGTTTTTAGTGTATCTAATACCAATCCATCCAACTTAAACTCTCAAAAAAAGATCCATTTTGATGCCTATACTGGTAAAAAAATCCTGTCTAATAATTGGGATGATGTAGGAATCTTAATGCAAGGACGAATGTGGGTAATGGCATTTCACCAAGGTGAATTTGGGGCATGGAACTGGTGGTTAATGCTATGCACTGCAATTGTATTAACTGTAATGTCAATTTCTGCCCTACTCTCTTACACAATACGAAAACGCAAAGGAGACTGGGGGATTCCTAAAGTTCCTGCATCCTTTACAATAGGGTATGGAATTATCATTACACTAGTAATTCTTGCTCTGGCACTTCCTTTATTTGGAATAAGTCTTCTTTTTATCTTAGGAATCGAATATATAGTAAAGAAAAATAAATCGAATCAAATATAACCCTTATGTTAACGTATATTTTAATTACAGCAATCTCATTTTGTCTTTTTTGCATTCTAATAGAAATGCGCAAAATGCATAAAATAGGAGAATATCATAAAGAAGCTAAATTACAGCAAGAAAAAGAAAAAGCAATATCTTTGAAACAAAGCTTATGAACTCATTTAAACTTTTAACAATACAAAAAAATAAAATAATGAAATTATCTTTTTTATTTACCAGCCTTTTATTACTATTAATTTCTTGCAATCAACTCTCTAAAGAGGAACAAGAATTTGACGTGTTAATGCAAAATGTTATTGATGTACACGATGAAGTTATGCCTAAAATGGGCGAAATGAGTAGTCTTATTAAAGAATTAGAAACTAAGGTAGATAGCACCAGTCAAGGACAATCGTATGCAAAAGCGCAACAAGATATTAAAGACGCATATGATTATATGATGACTTGGATGAGTAATTTTAGTGATACCTTTCCTCCTGTAGACAAAGAAGCCACAGTAGATTCAAAAGAAATATCTAAACAGATAAAATTACTTAAAGATGAAGAAGTTAAAGTAAACACTTTAAGAGATCAAATTAATTCTAGTATCGAAAATGCAAAGCAACTATTACAAAAGTCGTAATGTACACTTGCTTTGTTATTTATAAAATTGTTTTACTTTAGCAACTGCAACAAATCATATTAAAATCTATGAAAAAAATAATTTTATTAGCCTCTATTCTGTTTATTTCGACCACGTCTATACATGCTCAGAAAAAAAAGGATCTCCTCGAAGAGATAGATAAACTACGTCAAGAATTAAAAACAACTAAAGGAGAGCTTAACGATTCTCGAAAGAAAGAAAAAGCTACGCTATCCCAAGTTGAATCTATACAAATGCAAGTAAAAGATTTAAAAGAAACCAATGCGTCTCTTTTAACTAATATGAGCAGTTTTACACAGTTATCTAATCAAAAAGCTAAAAACCTGGAAACTTCTCTAAATAGTCTTCAGGAAAAAGATAAGCAGATTAATACGATAAACGATGCTATAAGCAAAAGTGACTCTATAAAATTGGCTACTTTAACTATTTTTAAAAATGTTGTTGGTGGTCAAGGTAAAATCGGTGTAAAAAACGGAGCTGTAATTATTACTGTAGCTAATACTTTATTGTTTGGTGATGATGATAAAAGTGTTACTGTGGAAGATAAAGCAAAAGGTTTTTTAGAAAAGCTAGCAAATGCATTAAACTCTAAGTCTGATTTAAAAATTATTGTTGAAGGAAACAGTAATGCTCTTAATTTTAAAGATAAATCTATAGTAGACAATTGGGATTTGAGTTCTAGACAAGCAGCAGCGGTAGTAAGAGTATTACAAAATGAATATAAGGTAGATCCAAAAAGGATGGACGTCCTTGGTAAAAGTGAATATGGCTCAGAAAGCATAGAAACTTCTACCAGAATTATAATAGACCCCAAATTTGATGAGTTTTACGGGCTGGTTAAAGAAAACATGAAAAACGGTTCTAAAGAAAAATAGTACCATTTCTATCATATAGAAGGCACTAAGCCACGAAGTGTGTAATTAAAAAATATCGAGGGTTGCAACCCTCG
>CAYGUC010000060.1:0-20119 GCA_964353005.1 uncultured Flavobacteriaceae bacterium
AAGTGTTTAATTCTGAAGAAGAAGTAAACAAAATATTTGAAGTAGGTGTAGATCGCTTATTTCAAAATGTAAAAAAGAGCTTAACTACAACTGCATTAATGACTAGTTCTGCTACTTTTTTATTAGGCATTGCTTCTACAGGGATTATGGGGATTGGTGGTTATAAAATTATTATAGGCGAACTTACTATTGGTGATTTTCTTTCTTTTACGTTATTACTTGGATTTATGATCGCTCCTATCGTGCAAATGAGTAATATCGGAAGCCAATTAACAGAAGCACTGGCAGGTCTGGACCGTACAGAAGAGTTAATGAATATGACTCCTGAAGAAGAAATAGAAGATCGAACTATAGAGCTTAAGGATATAAAAGGAGATATTATTTTTGACAATGTTTCGTTTGCTTATCAAGAAGAAAAAAATGTGATACATAACATCAGTTTTAATGCCCCATCTGGCACTGTAACTGCGTTGGTGGGTAGTTCTGGATCAGGAAAATCTACGATTGCAGGATTATCTGCTACTTTCTTAAATCCAAAATCAGGACTTATTACCGTAGATGGCAACGATATCTCTAAAGTAAAACTACATAGCTATCGTCGTAACCTTGGAGTTGTTTTACAAGACGAATTTTTGTTTGAAGGAACTATACGACAAAATATAATGTTCCCAAAACCAAATGCAACAGAAGAACAAGTACAAAAAGCGGTTAATGCAGCTTATGTAAACGAGTTTACAGATCGTTTTGAAAATGGGCTAGAAACATTAATAGGAGAACGAGGAGTAAAACTATCTGGAGGACAAAGACAACGAATTGCAATTGCAAGAGCTATTTTGGCAGACCCAAAAATTATTATATTAGATGAAGCAACCTCTAACCTGGATACAGAAAGTGAAGCATTAATACAAAAAAGTTTGAATGAATTAATGAAAGGCAGAACCACTTTTGTTATTGCACATAGATTAAGTACAATTAAAAAAGCAGATCAAATTTTAGTTATAGAATCTGGCAAAATAGCCGAAAGAGGCACGCATGAGGAGCTAATATCTTCAGAAGGCAGGTACTTTGATTTGTATACGTATCAAGCAAGGATTTAGAATGAATCTTAACATAGTATTTGATACTTTTAAAACAAAATATCAATCCTATGGAAAATAATAAAAGAGGTGGAGATTCGCCTATCGCATGCCAACTAGAGGCAGATAAGAACTATGCGTGGTGTACCTGTGGGCATAGCGAAAATCAACCATTTTGTAATGGAAATCATAAAAAAGAAGCTGCCACTCCTCCAACTATATTTAGTGTTACCGAAGCTAAAGAAGCATATTTATGTACCTGTAAACAAACTAGCAATCCCCCATATTGTGACGGGTCGCATAAAAACTAGATAAAATAAAATTCCCGATTAAAATATTTTAATCGGGAATTTATATATGGTACTAAAATTTACCTTTTAAACATGTAATGCTCTATTATCTGTAGCAGCTAAAGCAGCCTCTTTTATTGCTTCTGTAAAAGTTGGATGTGCATGCGACATGCGAGAAATGTCCTCGGCAGATGCTCTAAACTCCATTGCAGTAACCGCTTCGGCAATAAGATCGGCACAACGTGCTCCTATCATATGTACACCTAGTACCTCATCTGTGGTTTCGTCTGCAAGGATTTTCACAAAACCATCTAAATCTCCACTAGCACGGGATCTACCCAATGCTCTAAATGGAAATTGCCCTGATTTATACTTTACTCCTGCTTCTATCAACTCTTCTTCTGTTTTTCCTACAGCAGCAACTTCTGGCCAGGTATATACTACTCCTGGTATTAAGTTATAATCAATATGTGGTTTTTGTCCCGCTAAAACTTCTGCAACAAAGGTTCCTTCTTCTTCGGCTTTGTGTGCTAACATAGCGCCTTTTATTACATCTCCAATAGCATAAATGTTAGATGCACTGGTTTGTAAATGATCATTAACCTCAACTTGTCCTCTATCATTAAGTTTTACTCCTGCTGCTTCTGCGTTTAATCCATCGGTATATGGTCTACGACCAACAGATACCAAGCAATAGTCCCCTTTAAACTCTACAGGGTTTCCTTTTTTATCATCTGCGGTAATAGTCACTTCTTTTGCAGTTGCTTTTACTCCTGTAACTTTATGCGAGGTATAAAACTTTACCCCTTGCTTTTTCATTACTTTCTGTAACTCTTTAGATAGCGCTTTATCCATTCCCGGGATAATTCTATCCATATATTCTACCACAGAAACTTCTGCTCCTAGACGGCGATATACTTGTCCAAGTTCTAAACCTATAACTCCTCCTCCTATAATGACAAGGTGTTTAGGCACTTCTTTAAGAGTTAGCATCTCTGTAGAAGTAATCACTCGTTTTTTATCTATTTTGATAAATGGCAAGGTAGATGGTTTAGAACCTGTAGCAATAATAGTATTTTTTGCTTCAATAGTTTCTACAGCTCCATCTGCTTTGGTTATATCAATATGTGTAGCATCTTTAAAAGCACCAACACCTTCAAAAACATCTATTTTATTTTTTTTCATTAAAAAACTAACGCCATCGCAAGTCTGATCTACTACAGCTTGTTTACGGGCAATCATTTTTTCAAGGTTAATCTTTACCTCTCCCGGGATTTCGATCCCATGATCTGCAAAGTGCTTTATTGCATGCTCATAGTGGTGAGAAGAGTCTAATAATGCTTTACTGGGTATACACCCTACATTAAGACATGTTCCACCCAAAGTGGCATATTTTTCGATTATTGCGGTTTTCATACCTAGTTGTGCGCATCGAATAGCGGCTACATATCCACCAGGTCCAGAGCCAATAATGGCTACATCATATGTACTCATAATAGATTATTATGTTGTGCGTATTAATTATGTAAAGCAAATGTACAAATGTTTTACTTCTTACAGAAGTACTGATCTTGCCAAATTTATAATAAAAAAGCAATATTCAAGAAAACCAAAAGTTATATGGTAGTCGATACGAGAATAAATATAGGAAAGATTAAAACTGCAACGTTGTAAAAATAAAAATCTTTGCTAATTTGCAGTTTATATACTTTATTTCTTTTATTGCTAAACTTTTAAGACCTTTTTTATACAAATATGCGCTATCTATCTTCCCTTTTGTTGCTTGTTCTTTTGATTTTATGGAGTTCTTGTCGTAATGATTTTGAATCTGATCCTAGCACAGGAAATCTACAATTCTCTAAAGACACCCTGTTTTTAGATACTGTTTTTACAAATATAGGTTCTAGTACGTATCGATTTAAAGTCTATAATCGTACCAGTGAAGATGTAACGATACCTATCATTACTTTAGAACGCGGAGAAGCTTCTAATTATAGACTTAATGTAGATGGCGTTTCAGGAAAAACTTTTAATAATATACAAGTACTGGCTAAGGATAGTATATTTGTTTTTGTCGAAACTACCACTAATATAACCGATCAAACCACAGATACAGAGTTTTTATATACAGATCGGGTACTATTTGATACTGCAGGAAATCAACAAGATGTAGATTTGGTAACTTTAGTTAAAGACGCTACATTTTTATTCCCTTCCCGAAATACAATGACGGGAGAAATTGAGACCTTATCACTAGGAACAGATAATGAAAGTAAGATTGAAGGTTTTTTTCTACAAGACGATCAGCTTAAATTTACCAACGAAAAACCTTATGTTATTTATGGGTATGCGGCAGTACCAAGTGGAAAGACATTAACTATAGACCCGGGTGCAAGAATACATTTTCACGCTAACTCTGGCATTATAGTCGCTAACGAGGGTACATTACATGTTAATGGAGAGCTTAGTACAGATCCGGAATTATTAGAAAATGAAGTTATTTTTGAAGGAGATCGTTTAGAGTCTGGTTTTAGTAACATCCCGGGGCAATGGGGTACTATTTGGCTTACCGCAGGAAGCACTAATCATTCTATAAATCATGCCACTATAAAAAATGCTACTGTAGGGATACTTATGGATTCTAACGACGGTGGTACAGATCCAACGTTAACTATTAAAAATACACAAATCTATAATAGTTCTAATGTAGGGCTTTTAGCACGTACAGGAAACATATTAGGAGAAAATCTGGTAATTAATAATGCTGGACAAGTATCTCTTAACTGTTCTTTGGGCGGAACTTATAACTTTAATCATTGTACCTTCACCAACTATTCTAACATAGGATCCGGGTTTAGAGAACTACCAACAGTACTCATAGATAACAATCTAAAAATTAATGAAACAGATATTGTTGTCGCAGATTTACTTGCTGCTAATTTTACAAATTGTATTATCTATGGTAATCAGGATCTGGAAGTAATTTTTAGCAAGGTGGATGGAACTGCTTTTAATTACAACTTTAAAAACTGTCTGCTTAGGTTTAATGATACCGGAGATCAATTTAACAATAACCCTTTATATGATTTTACAAATACTGCTTTATTTGAAAATAATATATTTAATGAGGATCCAGCCTTTAAAGAACCGTTTAAAAACATGCTTAACATTAGTGAAAATTCTGCTGCAAACGGAAAAGCTTCTATTCCAACAATGGGGTCTGACATCTTAGGGACTCCCAGAGATACTTCATCTCCTGATATTGGAGCCTATGAAAGTACTGATTTTTGATGCATTTCTAGAATCTAATTAAGGTAAATCCATAGTAAAAACACAAATAACCTTTATTCCATAAAAAGGGGTAAATACCTATAGAAAACAAATAGTATAAATAGTATATTTGAGTAACTAACCAATATTAATTTACGCAAATGAATACTAAATTTACCTATCCCGTAAGCTATCTATTAGCAATTTTCTCTCTTTTTCTTATGGTTATTTCATGTAATACCAATAAAAAAGAAAAGACGGATTCTCAACCTCCTGTTGCTTATGAAAATGCAAAAGAAAATAAGGCCGATTGTAATTGTAGTTCTAGTTGGTTTCCACACGCACAAACACCTCCTCCAGAAGAAGGCAAAGGAAGTCCTTTTGACACTACTAGTACTACCAATTGTATTTTTCAACAATGGGCATGGCAAAAGTTTTTATGGCTAACCAAACCTGAAAGCGAAAAAACAGTTTTTGAGAATAAGCTTATACAAGTTAGCAGCTTAATGATTCCTGTACAACCACAATTAGGTCAATCTTTGGTTCTTGGAGATATACATCAAGCTGGTTCTAGCGGAATTCTAAAAACCAACCCTCAGTTTAACGCCAGCACCCAAAAATCAGATACGGTGTACTACTCTATCCACATAGATGATACTTTAAAAGTAGCTGCAGATTATTTTAAAAATGCAATTCTGGAAGAAATTATACCTCGCAATAATTCTGAAACATTTCCTGTAGGATCCTTAGAGTTAAAAGTATCATGGGTAAAAACAAGTGCAATTTCTAAAGATAAGCTTTCTGAATATTACCAAACTAAAGCAGCTATTTATGAAAACAACAAATACACTGTTCAGGATGTTGCCTTGTTAGGAATGCATGTAGTAGGAGTAGTTATAAATCATCCAGAATTTATATGGGCAACTTTTGAGCACAGTGATATGGCTCCTAACTATGATTGGAAAACCAATACCGTGTCCTCTGCCAATGAAAAGTTAATATTTGGCAAAGGAAATACGTCTTCTATAAATGGAATAATATGGAGTGGTAATGCCCCTAAAGAACCAAATAAAGCTTTTACGCTTTTTGAACTTGGTGTACCAAGAACACAAGGCAATGGCTTTATGGAAACCAGCCAAGAAGAACCTAAAAACTATGATAACATAACAAACCTTAATTCTTGTGTACAGGCAGAACTTAAAGATGTTTGGAAAAACTATTTTTATAACGGGGGGCTTTGGATTAACACAGATGGATTATCGCCTAAAAAACAAGCAGACACTATAAGAAATCTAGCCGACACAATCTCTCATGCTACAAAAGGATCTATTGCCAGAGGGTCTTTAAATCTTGCTAATCTTACTATGGAAACGTATACGCAAACTTTTCAAAGTGATGTACACAAGATTAACGCAGGTAACCTGGTAAATTGTTTTGTATGTCACAATTCTGAAAATTTTAATGAAGATAATGCTAAATCTCCACTGTACCTTAGTCACATTTTTAATGGATATTTAGAACACAGTACCGGAAAAACTTTAGAAGAAGTAAATGCTTTAAAAACAAAAGAATTTAATGAGTTATTTCTACGAAAAGAGTAGAATATAATATTCTATACAGAAAAACCTGTTCCTGTTTTTAAATAGTAAAATAAGAACAGGTTTTTCATTTAAAGGGTTTACATTATATTTACTCTTTTAAATTTTAATTGTTTCCTATTATCTAAATAATGGCTACTTACCTTTTTACCTCTCTACGTCTGGGTTTTCGTAATTGGAAACACGATGATCTGGATATATTAGCCCAAATTAATAACAATGAGGAGGTAATGAAATTTTTTCCTTTTAAGCCAACTAAAGAAGAATCTAAATCATTTATTATTAGAATGCAAAATATGTATGCAGAAAAAGGATTCTGTTACTTTGCAGTAGATTTACTAGACACTAAAGAATTTATAGGATTTATAGGTTTGGCAGAACAAACTTATTTAAAAGATTTGGGAGCTTTTATCGATATTGGCTGGCGGCTTAAAAAAAGTATTTGGAATAAAGGATACGCTACCGAGGGAGCTATGGCTTGCTTAGATTTTGGTTTTAACAAAATTGGGCTACAAAAAATATACTCTACCGCTCCTGAAATAAATAAAAAATCAGAATTGATTATGCAAAAAATAGGGATGCAACAAATAAAAACTTTCGAGCACCCCAAATTACTGAATGATGAGCTGTTGAAAAAATGTGTTTTATATGAGGCTTTAGCTCCTAAAGGATAATATCCCATAACCAATCCTAATCGCTTAGTCTACCTTACTTGCCTATCTTTTGCTACCCTATATTCAAAAAAAAAATTTCCTTTTAAAATATAAAATTCTAATACAACTCTTTTCTTTTGAATGGTTTATATTACATTTGAAAAAACAATATTAACTTTTTTGTAAGAATGAAAGTAACCAAAAAAATAAGAGTAATATTGATTCTATCTTTAGTTTTCTTAAATATAAGTTGTGATCAGATTTCAAAAAGTGTCGTAAGAAAAACCATTGAGCCTTTTGAACGTATTGAAGTTTTTAAGAACAGTTTTGTGTTAACCAAAGTAGAAAATACAGGTGCCGCATATAGCTTAGGTTCTGATTTAGCTCCGATTTTAAAGATACTTCTGTTACAAATTCTTCCTACAATTGTATTATTATTTTTATTACGACAAATACTAATAAAAACCAATTACTCAAAAGGGATAATTATTGGTTTTACATTTATTATTGGTGGTGGCATAGGGAATCTTTTAGATAGAATTATGTATGGTTCTGTAACCGATTTTATGATTTTGGATTTGGTAGTCATAAAAACAGAAATATTTAATTTAGCAGATGTTTCTATTATGTTAGGAACTATTCTGGTATTATACAGTAGCCTTTTTGGTAAAAAAGAAGCTTTAAACAATAAAACAAATGAGCTGGATTAACGAAATATCATATAAAGATGCTACAGGGCAGCTAAAAAAGATTTATGATCGTATTAAAGGCCCAAATAATACTATAGACAATGTATTATCTATACATAGTTTACGTCCACATACCCTAATAGGACATATGGGACTTTATAAAAATGTATTACATAACTCCAATAATACTTTACCTAAATGGTATCTAGAAACTCTTGGTGTTTATGTTAGCAACTTAAATAAATGTAGTTATTGTGTAGATCACCACTCTGTTGGCTTAAAGCGCTTATTAAATGATGACACTAAATTTCATGAAATCATTTCATGTATCGCTAAAGATAAAGTACAAGATCACTTTAAGTTTCAATATTTAGCAGGATTACAATATGCTAAAAAATTAACTTTATCGCATCATACCATTACACAATCTGACATTCATGCCTTAAGAGACCAAAAATTATCTGACGGAGAAATATTAGAAATCAACCAAATAGTTAGTTATTTTAATTATGTTAACAGAACTGTGGTTGGTTTAGGAGTGAATACAGACGGTGATATTATAGGGCTTTCCCCAAACAATAGTGATGATTCTGAAAATTGGAATCATTCTTAAAAAATAAAAAACGCATGGTTTTAAAACCATGCGTTTTTTATTTTTGTTAGTAGCGAATTATTATTGAATCCCCAACATACCAAGTTTTATTTCTTCACTAGCTGGTTGCTCTCCCAACCAGATTTTAAATAGTGCATATTTAAAGTCACGACCTTCTATAAGTCCTAACTCTTTACCATTTTTAAAAGCAGTTATCCCTTTGTCCTTAATATAGACTAAATCAAAAATATCATTTTTAACAATAGGTTCTGAAAAGAAATTTACAAACTTGTTTATTCTTTCGTCTAAAGGTTTTGTATTACCAAATGTGGCATTCACAAATCCATCTTGTACCGCTTTAATCATCTTTTTTTGCGTTACAAAGCCAGATACGATATTTAATTTTATCGCCATAGTTTCGTTAGCATCTAAAATTTCTTTTGGATCGTTACTTTTATTGGCCATATACAATCCTCCTGCATACATATCTATCCAAAGTACTTTTCTCATTCCGGCACCATTTAATTTTAAATCCGTACCTGCGAAATTCTCTTCATAAGGTAAAATAGCTTTACCAACTCTAATTTGTGCAGTAGCAGAAGACAGGGATAGAATTGCTACTAATAGTAAAGTAATTTTTTTCATTATAACATAAAGGTATTTGGGGTGATTAATATCTAATTTTCTTATTTACATGTTTTTAAAACGGGGCAAATATATAAAAAAATATTATGCACGCACAATAAGTGTATGTTTTGCACGCTACTTTTACCAAAAATACGATTTTATTTCATTGATTTTTAATTACCTAACATTTCATTTTTTAATCCTTTATCTACAGGATCATTCCCTAACCAAATATTAAATAAGGCTTTTTTAAAGTCTAAACCTTTTACGAATCCTTTTTCTACTCCATTTTTATATAATACGCTTCCTTTTCCTTTTTCATATACTATATCAAAAACTTGTCCTACCTCTATTTCATCAGACACAAATCCTATAAATTTTTCTATACGATCTTGTAATGGTGCTGTATTATTATTTGTAGATTTCACAAAACCGCTTTTAAGAGCTGAAGCCATTTTTTTTCTACTCATCATACCAGATAAGATATGTACTTTTACTGCCATTGTTTCGTCTGATGCTGCAACCGAAGCTTTGTTACTTTTTTGCTTAAGATACAATCCTCCTGCATAAATATCGAAAAAGAACTTCTCTCTAAGTCCTGCTCCATTAATTACTAAATCTTCTCCATTAAATTTTATAGTATTAGGCAAAGTAGCATCTCCTACTTTTGTTTGTGCTTGCGCAGATACTATTGTAATTAGAGCTATAAGTAGTATACTAATTTTTTTCATATTTCAAGTTATTTAAGTGTTTATAAAATTACGTTCTAAAATTTTTTCTCAATTGGTTTAAGGATGCATTAAGCTCAAAACCAAGCAATACTAAATTAGCATTAAGCCATATATATAACATTAAAATCAACATTGCTCCTATAGAACCATATAATTGATTATAATTTGAAAAATTATCTATGTAAATTCCAAATAGATATGTTGTTATTACAATCAAAAAGGTCGTCATAAATGCACCTGGCGAAAAAAAGGTATTTTGTCTCCCTTCTGAGGTTCCAAAGTAAAACAAAGTAGCTATAATTACAAATATCATAAAAACAAATAAGGCATATTTACCAAATGTTAGCCAAAAAACGGTATCATCTACTACTCCCATTTTATTTAAATCATCAACCAGATACGAAAAATACAAAGTACCTATAACTGTAATTAACAATAAAGATGCCACTATTATTGACACGCCTAATGCAACTACGTATTGTCTTACAAAATTTCTATTAAGTGTAACGTGATAAGAGTATTCAAAACCAGAAAAAACTGCATTAACCCCATTAGTCATAAAAAGAATCGATAATACAAAAACGGTAGATAATAATCCTCCTCTTGGGTTAGAGGCTATATCTGTAAATATTTCTGAAAAAAAATTGGAAGATTGAGCGGGTAACGCCCCGTTAATAAATTCAAAAAAATTTTCTTCAAATCCATCTATGGGTACGTAGGGAATCAAATTCAGAAGAAATAATAAAAAAGGGAATAAAGAGAGAAAAAAGCTCCAGGATATTGCACTTGCTCTGGCAGAAAAAGTTCCTTTAATTATACCTATTACATAAATCTCAATAAGGTCATATACAGACAGCCCTTCAAATCCCGGAAGAATAAGTTTCTTTCCTATTAGTACCAAAACATTAATTACAGGGATTTTACTTAACTTATCTTCTATTGGTTTCGACATATATTATACTGCTTTCAAGCTCAAGTCCAAGTTATAAACCGAATGTGTTAAGGCTCCGCTACTAATATAATCCACCCCACACTCTGCATATTTACGCACTGTTTCTTCATTAATTCCTCCACTAGACTCGGTAAGGCATGTGTTTCCTATTAATTTTACTGCTTCTTTTGTGTCTTCATAATTAAAGTTATCGATTAATATTCGATACACTCCTGGTGTTTGTAGTATTTCTTTAATTTCTTTAAGGTCACGAGCTTCTACAATAATTTTTAGATCTAAATTATTATTAGATAAATATTGTTTGGTTTTTTCTATGGCTTTTGTAATTCCGCCAGCAAAATCAATATGGTTATCTTTTAGCATCACCATATCATAAAGAGCAAATCTATGGTTTTCTCCCCCTCCTATTTTTACAGCCCATTTTTCTAATGCACGTATTCCTGGGGTAGTTTTACGAGTGTCCAGGATTTTGGTTCCTGTTCCTTCTAAAAGTGCAACAAAATGATTTGTTTTGGTAGCAATCGCACTCATACGTTGCATGGCATTAAGTACCAATCGCTCTGCTTTAAGAATAGATTGCGAACTTCCGGATACATAAAAAGCAATATCGCCGTATGTAACAGCGGTTCCATCTTTTAATACTACTTCAACTTCTAAATTGGGATCTACATATGTAAATACTTGTACTGCAAAATCTACTCCTGCAAGAATTCCTGTATCCTTAACCAAAAGTTTTGCTTTTCCAGTTGCTGATTCTGGAATACAAGCTAATGAGCTATGATCGCCATCTCCTACATCTTCGCGTATTGCATTGGCAATTATCAAATCAATTTCTTTATGGAATTGGGTTTTACTAATCATATCGAATGGTTATTTTTGCTAATGTAAAAAAAGAAGTCGGAAGTACGAAGTACAATCTATAAGGTATTTTATTTACTTTACATCCTTTTTAAAAATCATATAATTAGTCTTTACCTATATTAAACTATGAATATTAAACTAATTGCTATAGGAAAAACAGATAACAAACAGCTTAATAGTCTTATTGACAATTATATAAATCGATTAAAATTTTATATTAAATTTAGTTTTGAAGTTATCCCCGATATTAAAAATGCTAAAAACCTTAGTGAATCGCAACAAAAAGAAAAAGAAGGTAAATTAATTTTAAGCAAAGTGGATACTTCTGATATTTTGTTGCTATTGGATGAAAAAGGAAAGCAATATGATTCTGTTGCTTTTTCTGAAGTATTACAAAAACATATGAATAGCGGAATTAAACAATTGATTTTTGTTATAGGTGGCCCTTATGGATTTAGTCCAGAAGTTTATGATCGGGCAAATGGCAAATTATCGTTATCTAAAATGACATTTTCGCACCAGATGATTCGTTTATTTTTTATAGAACAACTATATCGTGGATTTACCATTTTAAAAAATGAGCCATACCATCACCGATAAAAAATTAAGATACCGAATCTTTATCTTTTTTATCTATAGCAGCAATACTGTCCTGATCTATCTGTTCTTTTATGTTTTTTATCACAGTTGCCATTCTGGCTCTTTCTTCTGGAGTTTTTCTATCGGTCCATGACCAAACTAAAGATCCTGCCCATTGGTTTTGTACAAGACGCACCCCCAGGTTTTCTGCAATTATTGGTAGTAAAGTATGATCCATATCCTTACTTTTTTCATCAAAAGTTAAATCATCTGGATAATATTCTCCTATAATTGCTTTTTTATCTATTTTAAGTGGGTCATAGTTATTATGAAACGGGGATCCTTTATAGCGAGCCCAATGGTAATAATGTATATTATAAAAATCCAGATATCCATCTTTATCTCCTCCTTGTTCTATAAGGTTTGCATCGGTATAAAAATTCTTAAATCCTTTTGAAGGGTCTTCTACATTTGTTAAAAAGCCTAAAGCTCCATTCGTTATTTTAACATACGGTTGCGCTCTTCGGATTGCGCCTGCAATTGTATTAATAAACCTTTGTATATCGGTCATTTCTATCCTTTCTTTAAATCCATCCCAATGCTTAGCATAAGTATTGGTCATCCCCTCTGGTTCATTAAAAATCTCCCATGCAAAAAGCGCTGAATGTTCGCCTATAAAAGATACAAGGGGCACTAGTGCATTATAAATATAAGCTTCGGTAAACTCCTGTTGCGTAAGTAGTTTTTTATTTGCTTCGGTATCCACTCCCCATTGGTCTTTTAGCATATCAAAAGACCATAAGCATATTTGCACTTTAAGATTTTTACTTTGCGCCAAATCTAATATTGCCTTAACGTCTTCATGGAAAAACAATGGATTTGGTTTTACTTTTTTATTCTCATCAAAAACAGGATTGGTAGCGCCATTGGTATGATACCACCATCGTATAACATTTGCTCCTTGATCATTTGCAAAATCCATTGCTTCGCTAAATTTATCCAGATCCGGATGGTATTCTTTGTTTATAGAAAAAGGATCTACGCCAATATCTTTTCCATAATCGATCCAAGCTAAATTTAACCCGTTAACAAATAAAAAATCTTGCATGAATTCTGGCGATTCTCCCATATCATTAAATAATTTAATGTTCTAAAGATAACTCATATAATTCTACATAAAACGATACAAATAGATTATATAAAAAAGAGGGTGTCTAAAAAGTATATTTTAGAACTAACTGTCACATTGAGCGGAGTCGAAATGTATTGATAATCAAAGTTAATTATCTCTCGACTCCGCTCGAGATGACAGAAGAATTGACTTTTTAGACACCCTCTTTATTTTATCGCAGAGGAGTACTTACTCTTTTACAATATCTTTAAGATCAGTAAATATGTCTATAAAATCTTCAATAAAGTCTGCAGACAAAAACTCCTTATTCATAAAAACAGTAAGCTTTCCTTTTTTTAGTTTAACACTATATCCGGTTTCTCCCTTAGTATTATATTTCCACATATATCCTGTACTGGTTTTTGTCATTTCTGGTGTTAAATGATCTTTTAAGAATTGTTTTAATTTTTCTGTTTTAGAGTTTGGAAAATTAGCGTTTAACGAATATATATCCTCTGTATTAGATATAGAAATGTTTACTTTATAGTTTGTATCTTTAGGGTTATCGCTAGAATAACTAATAGACACCTTAGACTTTGATGATTTTTGTGCATTACTTACAGAAAAAGTAAATACCGACAGAGTTACTGCCAAAATAATTGTTTTCATACTGTTCGCTTTTTGATTAATGATTGATGGAGTGATTGATTTATATTTTTTCTTCTTTTGATGTGATGGTTTTTAATTCTTCACCTACTTTTTTTATCTTTTTTATGAGTTTATGTGATGCAAGTTCTTTATCTACATTAATTCGTAATCGATTATCTTTAAGTTGTACCGTATACACTTCGTCGTCATCGATCTCTTGTTTCCATGAATATGTATCGTTACTTAGTATTGTATTTTCTTTTCCAAACTGATCGGTTAGGTATAATTTTACTTTTTCTTTCATCGATTCCATAAATCTAACCTTTACTCTATAACTTCCTTCGGTATCTATTACTACAAAAGATCGGGAATAACTTTTATCTTCATCATCGTCTGTAATCGTTACGGTTACCGATGATGAACTGGTGGTTGTAGTTGTTTGGGCTTTTGTGGTTAGCAAACCTAGAATAAGGTATACTAAAATGCTAATTAAGGTTTTCATAATTGTTCGTTTTTTGATTGATGATGAATATTATTGTATATTAAAAGTAAGTCCTACTCCTCTTACACTTTCTATAGTTATATTAGTATCGTGTTTAAAATATTTGCGCAATCGACTTATAAATACATCCATACTCCTGCCAGAAAAAAAGTCATCACTTCCCCACACTTCTGTAAGTAGATCTTCTCTTTTAATCATTCTATTTTTATGTGCCCATAAGTATTGTATCAAAATAGTTTCCTTTTCTGTTAATCGTTGTGATTCTCCTTCTATTTTTAGTTTATGGTTTATCATATCAAATTCATAGTTTCCTATGCTAATAACTTCTTCTTTAGGAATAGTTACTTTTCTACTTCGTTTTAAAATGTTCTCTAGTTTTAATACCAATATATCTGCTTCAAAAGGTTTGGATATATAATCATCTGCTCCTAATTTTAGCCCTCTTATCTTGTCTTCTTTCATCTTTTTGGCAGTAAGAAATATAAAAGGCACTTCGGGGTTCAGATCTATTATTTTTTCGGCTAATGTAAAACCATCCATTTTGGGCATCATAACATCTAACACACAGATATCGAACTGCTCGTTGGTAAATAGTCCTAAAGCTTCTTTACCATCTTTTGCCCAGGTTACCATGTAGTTATGAATTTCGAGATATTGTTTTAAGATGCTTCCAAAATCAAAATCATCTTCTGCTAGTAGTATATGTTTCATCCGTATTAAATTACAGGTATGGTTATTATAAATTTTGTTCCTTCTTCGGGTTTACTTTCGATACTAATTTTTCCGTGATGTGCTTTAATGATCTGATTTGTATAAAACAATCCTAATCCTAATCCTTTTACATCATGAATATTACCAGTAGCAACTCTATAAAATTTTTCGAAAATTTTAGCGTATTCTTTTTCTGAAATCCCAATACCATTATCTTGAATAGAAATTTCGTATCCATCTTTTTTAAGTTCTGTTCTAAATGTTATCGCAACCTTTTCTTTTCCATACTTAACTGCGTTTTCTAAAATATTAAATATTGCTGTAGTAAATAAAAACCTGTCTATTTGCAAATACACCTTTCTAACCTCGATTTTAGTGTTTACTTCGACTTCTTTATGATGAACTGATACCTGAAAATCCTCTAGGATTTCTCTAAAATACTGGGTATCCAAAAACTTTTCTTTCTTTAAAACAATTTCTTCAGATCCTAACGTATTATTCATTACCTGATCAATTAGTTTTTGCAATCTATTGTTTTGTCGATCTAATATATCTAATGCATTCGAGAATATTTTTGGAGAGTTTTGTGTTTCTTTATTTCTTAAACTTTTAGAAGCAATCCCCAAGGTAGCTAAAGGAGTTTTAAGCTCATGAGTGATATTATTGATAAAATCATCCCGCACATCGGCTATTTTTTTTTGCTGTATCACTGTTTTTATAGAATAAAAAAGTAATCCCACTACAAATACTAACAGTAAGACAGAAAACACAAATAAGCTTGCCATTTGCCCAAAAACAATTCTCTTCCATCCAATAATACTAATTGCATCCTCGGTCTTAATTTCTACCGTAAGTTGTGTTTTTATAATACTACCACTACTATCATCTTCTACATCATGTTCGGTAAACCATCTTCCGTTACTAATTACATTTCCATCTTTATCTGGAAAACTTTCTCCGAACAAAAAATAACTTTCTCCGTTTTTATCCAAAAAAATAGTGTCTAAAACATCATTATCGTATAAGATTATACTTTTAATTGTCTTCTTATATTTTAATGCATATCCTAGATTAGCCTTCCTTATCTCTTTATCATAATAGTTTCTAAAAACAGTATTTAAGGAATCTGTAAAAGGCTTGAATAGTTCTATCGTTTCTTTTTTAAGGAGCTTATTCTTTTTATATTCTCCCAGGTTTTTTGTTAACTGGTTATACCAAAGTTCTGATATAGAATCCATTTCTTTAGTATTATCTATACTCGAAACCGATTTTTTGGTTTCTTTTATAAACACATCTTTTTTTAATTGGTATGTATTGTAAATCAAATACCCTTGAATCCCAGATAGTGCTAACAATGTGATGATAGAAATAATAATGAGTATGTTTATTTTTTGTTTTATCATAAGTATAGATATCTGTCCTTTAAATGTATAAAAAACCTTTAGTATATAATCTTGGTATTCTTTTCAAAATTAAAACAAACACCAGTAGTATGGGAAAAAACTAAAGCTATTAACCCCTCATTAACGTTAACGGAAGCAGTAATCATGCGTAAAATAAGCATTTGAAGTATCTATGTTAATAAAAAAATTCTTGAAACCGACTATCCTCGAGGCAGAGCCATAGAGGTATTTCGCCAGTTTCATTTTGGTCTTGGGACCAAAAACCGAAATTTTGTATTTTACCTCACCCAGAACTGCCGAAAATGGCAGTTCTGACCTCTCCCAAGGAGAGGTGAATCGAAAACCCCGAGGCAGAGCCTTCGAGGAATTATTTAGATTAAAAATTAGTATTAATTATTACATTTGCGAACCAACTAACGAATCACACCTATGCAATCCTATTTAAAACTTATAAAATTTGATAACTTATTACTAATTGCTCTTGCCCAATTATGTATAAAATATGGTCTTTTTGAGCCTTTTAACATAGCAATTACTTTAAATGGTTTAGGTATTGCTCTTTTAATATTTGCTACTCTTTGTATTGCCGCAGCAGGAAATATAATTATACAAATTTATAATCAGGAAGGGGCTACTGCAAAAGGCTTATTACAAGGAAAAATAACCGAAAAAACTGCTAATAAACTATTCATTATCTTTAATGTGATCGGAGTTTTAATAGGGTTCTACCTTTCTAATCTTATCGGTAAATCTGGTTTTGCAGCCTTGTTTATTATAACATCGGGTATCTTTTATATCTATGCTTCTTATTTAAAAGAAATTATTGTTCTTAAAAATATAATCATTGCTTTACTGGTAGCATTAAGTTTAATTGTAATAGGTATTTTTGATCTTCTTCCTGCTATAACCGAAAAAAACAGAGAATCCCAAACTGTTATCTTTTCTATCATACTAGACTATTCGGTATTTGCATTTATGATTATTTTGCTTAGAGAAATAGTAAAAGATGGTTTGCATATAGACAGAGACCATCGTTTAGGTATTAAAACCATCCCAATAGCCTTAGGAAAAGAACGAACAACAAAACTTGTTGGTATACTAACTATTGTTCCTATTGCTATGGTTATTTATTATATCTACACCTATCTTTTTTCTAACAGTACCGCCGTGATTATGGTTTTACTTTTACTCATTGCTCCACTACTCTATTTTATGATTAAAAGTTTTAGTGCAGAATCGGATAAACAACTTACTCGGTTATCTTTACTTCTAAAGATAATTTTAATAATAGCATCTATCTCCTTATTATTTTATCAATTTATTCTATGAAGTGGTTTAAACTTTTTTCAATTCGCTATAAAAATGCTCTTTTTCACTCCATTTTCATCTTTTTCTTACTTCGTAGCGCTGCTATGAAGTGCAAAAAACACTTCAATGGATCAAAAAATAACTATTTTTCGCCAGAATCAAAAAAGTTTAAACCACTTCTATTATAAAAATATGCTAAAAGATATTTTAAAAAATCACCGTATAATTCTGGCATCTGGCTCTCCCAGACGGCAACAGTTTTTTAAAGATTTAGGATTAGATTTTACTATACAATTAAAAGAGATCGAAGAAATATATCCGGATCATCTTAAAGCACAAGAAATTTCGGATTATTTGGCGCAACTTAAAGCAAATGCCTTTACCGATTTAAAACCGAATGATATTTTAATTACCAGTGATACCATCGTTTGGCATAACAACAAAGCTTTGGGTAAACCTAAAGATCTAAAAGAAGCAATCCAGATGATACGCTCCTTATCGGGAGACACACACGAGGTCATTACTTCTGTTTGTTTTAAAACCTCTACAGGAATAAAAGTTGTACACGATAGTACCAAAGTAACTTTTAAGGATCTTACTACAAACGAAATAGAATATTATGTAACTACCTACAAACCTCTGGATAAAGCCGGAGCATACGGAATACAAGAATGGATAGGTTTTATAGGAATATCGAATATTGAAGGTAGCTATTTTAATGTCATGGGGCTCCCTACCCATCTGGTATATGACATGTTAACCAGACTTGCATGAAAAAGGTTTTGCTTTAGATAAGTATGGTTCTAGTTTAGAATAGCATTGATTATTGTGAAATATTTCATTCGCTTCAAAAACAGTGGTTTATCCTATCCTAAATCCTTTCCAAAGGAAAGGACTTTTTGCTACCTTCCCTTTGGGAAGGGCTGGGGATGGGATAAAAGCTTGATTCGTTAGGATTATCAGCGCTATTCTAAACTAGAGCCATAAGTATGTATTTACAGACCTTTATATTTCAATTTTTTCAAGCTATTCTCTTCTGTATACCTCTAAAAACAAAAGTTACCAAAACGTTAACAACATATATTAAACCCAAGCTTTATTGTAATTTGCTATATAAAAGCATTATCATGAAAAAGCCTATATTATTATTTGCAATACTAAGTGTATTAGCAATTATTGCTTGTAGCAATATAAAAACAGATGCACCCTCTAAAACAGTAGAAAAAGAAATTGTAGAAAACACAAAACCTGCAAAATCCCTTTCTGAAGAATTTAAAAAGTACTGGTATGCTGGTCAAGCCGAAATATCATCTTACCAATTAGAACAAGCCAGATATGGCGAAATGCGAAAAGGAACTGCGGTACTTATTTATGTTACTGAAGATTTTCTACCCAAAGAACAAGTTAAAGCAGATACTAACAGCCCTAACAACATACCCGTATTAAAATTAAATGCTACCAAAAATTTTAATACAGGCATATACCCCTATTCTATCATGCAAAGTACATTTTATCCTGTAGCCGATAATCAACATGCTATTAAAATATCTAATTCTATACAAGAATGGTGTGGGCATGTATATGCACAATTAAACAACAGAATACAATTTGAAGTGACATCGCACTCCTATTTTGAAAAGGAAGCAGATCAAAACCTACTACTCGATAAAGCAATTTTAGAAAATGAATTGTGGGCAAAAATCAGGATAGATCCAAAGGATCTGCCACTGGGCAATATACAGGTTATTCCTTCTTTTGAGTTTTGTAGATTACGACACCAACAAATAAAAGCATATACTGCCAAGGCAAGCCTGCAAAAAGAAGATGCTACCAATACCTATACTATAGCGTATCCAGAGCTGGATCGAAGTATTAGCATTACCTTTACCAATTCTTTTCCGTATACCATAGAGCATTGGGAAGAAACATATATAAGCGGATTTGGTGCTAATGCAAAAAAGATGACCACAAAGGCAACCAAAATTAAAAGTATTAAATCTGCCTATTGGGGTAAAAACAGCAATACAGACGAATCCTTGCGAAAGGAATTAGGACTTAACTAAAACAAGTATAACTAACAAATTATAATAATGGCAAAATTATCAGAATCAGAGATTACAGAAAGATTAAAAAATGTAAATGGTTGGGAATATCATGAAAATGCGATACACACTACTTTTGAGTTTAATGATTTTAAAGATGCATTCTCGGTAATGACCAGAATTGCTTTTGAAGCCGAAGCACAACAACACCATCCCGATTGGTCTAATGTGTATAATAAATTGCAGATAAGTCTTTCTACACACGATGCAGGCGGTATTACCGAAAAAGATTTTACTCTGGCAAAAACTATAGATGCTATTATTGAAGGAGAGTAAGAAATAGTATATCTAATCAAGTCTTTGCATTAGCAGCAAGTTCTGCAGCTCTACAAGAGCTGCAGAATCATCCACAGCAACTTTTGATGCTCCACTAGAGCCCCAGAATCATCCACAGTAACTTTTGATGATCCACTAGA
>CAYGUC010000061.1:0-19543 GCA_964353005.1 uncultured Flavobacteriaceae bacterium
TTCCTGTAAGTTACAAGAAAGTTGTAATGCTAAATTAATAGATTTTTCAAGGTTCGATAAATTAAAGGTGTTTTTAGCATTGTATACTTGAATCGTATTTAATTCCTGCTTTAACTTTGCTTCAAATTTGTGGAATTGCTCATCGGTAATTTCACGAAATACAAATCTTTCCTCTAGTACTTCAAGTTTCTTTTCTATTTCTTTGCTTTTCTTTTGTTGGATATCATATTCTTTTAATTGTTCCTCATGTTCTTTTATAAAAACATATTTCATAATCTCTTTCATAGGAGCGATGTACTTTTTGTCTTTAATCTGGATCTGACGTAAAACCTCTTCGAATTTTTGGTGCATTACTTTAGCACTTCTATTTTCTTTGCTTCCAATCCGATTGTTTTTATAGTAGTAGAGGTTTTTACGCTTTACTAGATATCCGGTATATTTTGTGCCACAGGAAACTGCTGTAATAAATTGTTTTAAGGGTAGGTTTTCATCATCCTTAGTGTACTTCTTTCCGTTTTGGTATAGGATATCATTTATTTTCGCAAATTCCCTTCTGGAGATTAAGGGTTCATGTTTTCCTAAAATGGGTTCATCAAGTAGATTATGGACAATTACCCCACAGTAAAAAGGGTTTCTAAAATAATCACTTAATTTTTTTGATCTGATTTTTAATCCTTTTCTCTGTAGTCTTTCAGCAATTTCACGATAGGTCATGTTTTTATGTAATTTCCATTGAAATGCAAGCTTTAGTAGTTTTCCATCTTCGTTAATAACAATATCAGGAGTTTTTCCTTTTCCTGGATTAAGATTAGTGTATCCAAAAGGAAGAGTATTAATCCAATATCCTTTGGAAAGTTTGGATTTCATTCCTGTGATAATTTTGTTTCTACTATTCATATTGGAAATATGACTATTCATGTGAAATAGATTTTCACAAACGATACTGCTTATATCGTTGCTAAAATCTATAGGTTGGCTTACCGATAGAATGTTAATGCCTTTGGTCTTGAGTTCTTCGCTTAGCCCTATACTACTACCACCTGTTCTTGAAAAACGATCATAGGCATATACTAGGATAAATGATATCTTATTATTTTTGTTCTTTACATAACGTAACATCTTTTGAAACTCTATACGATCATCTCTTTTTGCAGATTCGTATGTTCCTCCAA
Organism: uncultured Flavobacteriaceae bacterium; assembly: GCA_964353005.1. Lineage (GTDB taxonomy): Bacteria > Bacteroidota > Bacteroidia > Flavobacteriales > Flavobacteriaceae > Aquimarina. The sequence goes on from CAYGUC010000061.1 coordinate 1,173, forward strand.
AATATGATATTACCTGAATCCCGTTTTTATGAGCATAATCTTCGCAGTATGTCTTTTGAGTTTCTAGACTGGCGTTATTCATTGCCTGCTCTTTGGTTGATACCCTTGTGTAAATAACAGCCCTATTAGTTTGTACTATTTTTTGATTTTTTGATTTGTTTCCAAACTTTTGAAATACCCTTAAATTTTCCATATTTTTTACTTTCCCTTTGTAATGTGGTTAAACATTATTTTACAAAATTCTTCCATTGTAAGAATGATATGTTCTGCTTCCTTATAAGATACATTTTCGAAACCTGTAAACGTTCTTAGACGTTTAGGAGTCATTTTTTTGATTTTTCGGAATTGTTTAAGCCGTTGTTCTTTCGAATCAACACGATCTTTATTCACTAACATAGGTGTTAATGTTTTAGGTCGTGAAAATCCGATTGTAGCGTCGGTCAGAACACGTGTAAGATTAATAATACTGCGGTTTGTAGCGACCGTCTGTCTTATTTTTTAAGAAACAAAATCAACACATCATATAGAGGGTTTCTTGCTACTTATCTCACAAACTTAAAAAAAAATCCGTTACATTTTTCAAAAAATATCAAAGTATTGATATATATGTTCAATTAAATATAATTTATTATGATTTTTATACCTTCTTTCATTGTTGTTCATAATTAGACGATGATATATGTTTAAAGATTATCTCACAGAATTGCTCTATCATGAGAATTGTTTTTTCTGCTTCATCATCAGTTAAGGATTCAAACCCTGAGAATGACCGCAGACGATCTGGGGTCATTTTTTTACTTTTGGCTAATTTTTTGATTGTTTGACAAAAATCAGCACGATCTGGCTTCATTAACATAGGCGTTAATGTTTTTCAGGTCGTATTAGTCTGATTTTATCGTCAGTGGTAATACGCGATTAGTTATTTTTCAACTTTATAGGTTGCGTGATCTATGGGTAAGCTAAGAAAAATGCACAAATCTCTTTTGTTGGAGTAGTAGTGTTATTTTCTTAATACAAGAACTAAATTAATACTTTAAAACAGAAAAAAATAAAAAATCACAAAGAAAAATGAAATCTACACTAAATATTTGATTTTTTCTACATGTTACAAATATATATTTTATGCTTAAACCGTATTCATGATATGGTTTTAATTTATTGCTTATCAGTGGTATATGCTGTTTTTTTAATGAGACTTTAAGAAATCTGCATTTATAATACTAGTTTTAATAAGAAAAGAGGGGAATAAGCCCCAAATTTAATGAATTTTGGGACTTATGTCCCAAATAAAATTTGAAAATTATATTTATTTAGATGATATATTAGATTACTTTTAATTTGTAAATCAAACACTTACATCTATAATAGTATTTCTTTTTTTTTCGTAAACTTTTAAATCTAACATTATGAGAGCAAAATCATTTTTAATGAAAATTCTTTTTTTATTTTTAGCTATTACCTTATCAAATTGTACAACAGATAATTTTGATGAAGACATTGAAGATCAAAATTTTTCAAAATATATTGATAAATATTTAATAGATAAAGAGGAAGATATTCAAGAACCAGATGACAGGAAATAAAATTAGAAGAATAATTTTAATATTGGGTGCGGTATTTGCGTGTACTGCACCTTTTATTCATATTCTTTACCCAAAAACTCACCCTAAATTTGATATATTTGATTTACAAGTTCAAAATCAGCAAATTTCTCAAGAAGAATATAAAACCCTTGTAGAAAATCTCAAGAATGAAGAAGCTTTTTTTGGTTTTAAGAACAAACGACTATTTTGGTTTGTAGCAGGTAAACCTTTTGCGATGTTTTATTTTGCTTTACTATTGATATATGTCTATCCCTTTATTTCTTTGGATTCTGATATAAAAAAAGCGGTAAGGTTTTCTGCTATATTATTTACATTTATTTCATCTTACTTTATTGTTTGGACTTTATGGTATAGAGGAGATTTTCCTCAAGTTACCTATTATATTGCTATAGGATTTGTTTCAATATTGTCTACTGTTGTTTCAATGGGGCTTATTAATCACAACAGATCTATGCTTAAAAATATACATTCACTTTTAAGCTTTATAGTTGTAGATATAAAAAGCAAATATATTTCTGCTGAGGATAAACGGAGTTTTATCGAAGACTATACCGATGAAATTGAAAAGTTGAAATGATGAAAAAAAACACTAAAAAACAAGCAATAGAAAAAAAATATAAGCAAGGTCTTATTCCAGATCATTTATACGAAGAAATTAATAGAGATATAGAAACCTATCTTGAAAAGAAGTTCGAAAAAAATGAAAATTTAATTGAAGAAATGATACTGTTTAGAGAAAATAAGGGATTGGATATTTTTTTTAGTGAACAGTATATTATTAAAAAACTGGCTTCTATTTTTTAATTGAAAGAACTTCTATAACTCCTTCTTGTACTTTTGTTTTTAGCCACAATTTAAATTTTGAATTCTCTAATAATTTTTCTTCATTTTTTATAACAAATTCTGCAATATAATCTAGTTCGTTTTCATTTTTTGATCTTTTTTCATTTTCTATTTCTTGATCAATTAAAGAATAGTATTTTGGATAAACTGCTTTTAAACTTTTTCTTAGTTTATGAGATAATTCATTTTTATTGATACTATAGTAAAGTGTTGATTTTGCGACCCCTAAATTCTTTGCAACATCATCAATTAATATACCCTCTCCTTTTGAAATATGTTCGAAAATACTTTTAATCTCCATTAAATATTTGGTTTATTCAAAACTTTTTTCGTACTTTGTGTGAAATTAGTTTCAAAAAAGTTTTGAATTTAGCTATTCTTATTCAGAATCTGAATATCACAAATGTATGGAAAATTTTACTAATGAAGAATTGAAAAATCATTCAAAGAACTTACCTAACTATTGGTTAAAAATATTTTAAATCAGGAAAATATGCTTCATAAACGATAAAAGGAAAATGGTTGGTAAAAACAATAATAGAAAAAGCAATTTAAAATGATCTAAATCTACTATTGAAAATAGTAAAACAAAGATAAATACGATGACCTAATTATAGATTTGTTAAATAAAAACAATCGTCATAAGACTATTTAGCAAAGAGAGAATTATCCCATTTCATGTTTCTCTTCAAACATATGAGTATTATAAAAAAATAGTGCTTGAAGAAATTACATTATATGAGAAAGACCAAGAGACAAAAAGTAGAGTTGTGGTTACTTAAAAATAAGGATATTATTAATGGAACAGGAATGGATAAAAGGCTTGATTTTCCTAGAGGTACAATACAGAAGTTTCTTAAATATAATAGAAGTCTAAATGTTAAAAGGATAGATGCTATTTATAAGTTTTTAAAAGAGATAGGAATTGACAAGTATAACAATTCCTATAAATCAAAATCATATTAATTATTAAACAAAAATCCCTCAAAATATAATGAAAGCCAAAAAATATTATAAACACCAGAAAGAATTTATTTCTAGCATAGTAATGCACTTTCATATAGACATAAACGATTTTAAAGATTGTATTCAAGCAGGAAAATGTTATGAATGCTTGTTATACCAATGGAGTATTCGATTGTATAAAAAAGGAGTATCTGTAGAGGAAGCAATACAGATCATTTACAGGACTAGAATTTTTGTCCTTAGAGATAAAGCATATAACAGACAGCTTCGCAAAGCAATGTATTACTAATGCTGGATAGTGATTCTAAATACAACCAATTATCTAAAGAAGAACAGATCTTGGTACAGCAAAAGATAGTAGAACTAAGCCGTATACTTTGCGCAGAAGAAGTTATTGCAGAAGTACTAACACATATAAATCCTGTTGTAGAAGTACAGAAAGAGAAAGGTATTATAATCATCGGTAAAGCGACTTATATTAATATTATGACAATGGTCAAAAAAATAAATTTAAAGAAATATTGGAATGCTAAAAACAAGTAGCAAAACGGGAATTACAATAAGGTAGAGCTTGTGTTTTTCCTGGCAAGGATACTGGGTATGGGAGGTAACTCGTGAGTAAGCACCCCAAAACAATATAAAAAGCTTTGCGCTTGGGGAAGTGTTTTGTTTTTGTATGGAAAGCTTACTTAATTCCATCGGTTACCAAAGTACCCAGATGTCTTTGTAAAATGAACAACAAATAAAATAAAAATAAAAATGGAATCCAATGTTTTAGACCTATTAATAGATATAGCTATTCTAATTCTGGGACTTATAATTGGGTATATGATCGGGATAAAAAATAAATAAGAAGAATACCAAAGAGTCTAATATATAAAACTCTGGTGTTTTTTTAAAGGAAAAGGCATCGGGTACAAAAGTAAATAGATAATACGATTACGTTTAATACGTGTTTTGATATAATAGGGGTATTTTTTTTGAAACACAAATAATTATGTATACCATACGTACCCAGATGCCTTTATTTAATTGTCTGGAGAAGTCAACTCCACAAGGAGAATTGAAAATAAACTCTTAAAACCAAAAGCAACTAATGCGAATACTTTTACCAAACCATTTTAATAAACCCCTGTTCTTTTTCTTGCAGCTTTTTATTTCCATTAGCTGTTTTGGGCAATCCCCAGAAAAGAATCTGGAAGCTGTATTTTTAAAAGAAGTGATCCGCTTTGAAGGCATTACCTATGCTGGTGACAGGGTTTTTGGGATTTACCCGAATCGGGAAACTGCAAATCAGGTGGTACAAAGTTATATGTCCCGTAACAAAAATACCAAATACGAGCTTATCTATAAATCCATCCATCCCTCTTTTATAGAAACCGCTAAAGGAGAAGATGTTTTTGCACGATTTACCCAGATCTGCCCCAAAGGATATAAGCTACTTACCAAAGAAGAATATAACGCTATCACCATTATGGCTAAAGATACAACCGATGCAGCAGTATGGTACTATATGAAAACCAAAAAAGAAAAAGAAGAACATGCCAGAAGCCATGTAAAAAGTCTTTTTACCACCTATAAAAAATATGTAATGCAGTAAACTCTTAATCCCTATTGACCACCAAAATGATAACATACCAAGATCAAATCATCCAGAACGTTTTTAAACAATTAAACGGTTTAGAAAAAATAGAGATATATGATATCCTCTTAAAAATAGAAACCATGCTTATGGATTTTAAAAGCCCTATACAATATGAGGAAATTAAAAAACAGATAGAAAACACCTCTATAAAAACAAATATCTGCGCAATAGATGACTATCGCTATGGGTATTGTTATTTGTATGACCATTGCCAGTATATCAAAATATATAAGATCAAAACCCTATTGCCCAACTTTTTGGGTGGAGAAGAGATCTATTTTATCACGCCTTGGCAATTACGGCTACTGGACTATACCAAAGATAACCTGCAAATGACCTTTACAGAATCCCATCTGGAAGCTATAGTCCTTGATTTTTTGAAAAAACATTCCCCAAAAAACAAGAACCCTGTAACTGGTCGTTTACGGTTCTTAGAGTTGTTAGATCAAATCGACCCAGATTAATTTTGTGTACCGCCCCCAACCCCGAAACCAAATGTACCTAGGAACCCCTACTTATGCTTTTTTAATGAAAAACATATCGGTGTCGGAAAATGAAACTTTTAAACCCTATTATTGCATTATAAATTAAATTTTCACGACATAATCATACATAAAAAACCAACTTTTATGAAAAATATAAGGACAACCAAAAACCCAAAAGGGGGTTTTTCCCCCTCCCAAAACATAGCAATAATACGGGCTAACCATAATTTTACCCAAAAAAACAAAGCTATTTGTTAAAATTTATAGGAAATGAACAAGCAAGCATTAGAACCCTTAATTTTATAACTGAAGAAATGACAATTTAAAAACTTCTTCTTTTTTATATAAACTGTCATACGGATTCATCATAGAGTGTTCTTGCTCTATATACAAGCAGTCGCTTGGTTAGGTTTCCTTACAGGTTTATTTAGTAAAGTAGAATTTATATATACACTTAAAATCTTGTTGTATGATACGTACTGATATACTACCAATAAAAATATCCAAATCTAAATAAAACCACTCCATGATAGAACCAAAAACATCCCTTAGAATAAACGGAGAACCTCTTTTTAACTTCGAGCAAGTAACCCTAGAACAATCCATTAACGACCATCATTCTTTTTCGATTACGGTAGACTATGATAGTATAGAAACGGTAGGAGCCTATACCTTAGATGCCTCCAAAGAATGGCTTGGCAAATCGGTGGTCATCAATTTTAAGGATACCGAGTTTATTGGCATTGTTACCGATGTAAACCTTCGCCATGATAATGGTTATGATGGTAAACTGGTGGTTAGTGGCTACTCCAAAACCATTGCTTTAGAAAACAGCCCCCATATGCGTTCTTGGTCAGATACCAATTTAAGATCCATACTAACCGATACCATTAATGCTGTAGATATACCAGCACAGGTATCCCCTGTGTATAGTTCTCGTATAGAATATCAAACCCAGTACAGGGAAACCCATTTTAAGTTTATACAACGCATGGCAAAACAATATAACGAATGGTTGTATTATGATGGGGTACGACTGGTTTTTGGAAAACCTGCATTACCAAACCCTATCGCTATAGAATATGGCGCAGATATGGATAGCATCAATATTTCTATAAAAACCATTGCCAGTAGTGGTACAAATTTTAGCTATAACGCTTTAGAAGACACCAAAAACGAATCCAAAACGTTAGGGCAAGTAGCAGGACTAAACGAACTGGGGATGCATGCTTTTGAGACTTCTAAATCTCTTTTTAATGTAGACACCAAAGGCTATTCGACTACCAGAGTACAAGATAAAAGTGAGATAGATACTATTGTTAAAAACAAACAAGCAAGTGCCGTTGCCACAGCAAGTGTACTTAGTGGCACCAGTACCAAACAAGGATTAACCATAGGTTCTGTAATTAAAGTAACTGCTGCCCAAAAAGGCATTGGGGCTTTTGATATCAAAAACTATGGAGAGTATATCATCACTAAAATCACACACGACGCTACAGGATCTAGCGAGTACACCAATAGTTTTGAGGCGATATCCTCGGGCATCCAAATACTACCAGAACCAGAAGTAGATTTTCCAGAAGCGCATCCCCAAATAGCAACGGTAGTATCTAACGAAGATCCAAAACAAAAAGGACGGGTACAAGTACAGTTTCAATGGCAAATCGCAGAAATGAAAACCTCGTGGATACGGGTAATGACCCCCGATGCAGGAAGCAGTACCCACCATGCACAAAACAGAGGACACGTATTTATCCCAGAGGTGGGCGATCAGGTAATGGTAGGATTTCGATATAACGATCCTAACCGCCCCTTTGTAATGGGTAGTTTATTTAACGGATCTACTGGCGCAGGAGGAAAAGACCAAAACAACTATAAAAGTATCATTACCCGTAGTGGAAGTACTATAGCTTTTGATGATACCAATAATAGCGAGAGTATTACCATAAAAGATAAAAACAACAATAGTATCCATATCGATACCAATGGTAACAATATCACGATTTCTGCTAATGAAACCATAACACTAAAAGCAAAAAACATCCATCTGGATGCCGAAGAAAATATTACCGCTACCTCAGGAAAAATGACAGAAGTGCATGCAGGCGAAAATGTGATGGTTAATGCAGGCGAAAATATAGAATTATCTGCCAGCGAAGACCTTATAGAACAAGCTACCAATAAGGAAGTTAATCTTACAGAAAAAAAGACAGTTATTGCCAGTGAAATAGAAGAAACTGCCGATAAGATTCGGTTGGATAGTAGCAAAGAAAATCTGGAGTTAGCCTCTGGTAAAGAGATAGATCTACAAAGTGGCGAAAAAGTAAGACTGTTTTAATACTACGATATGTTTTGGTCCACCAAAAAAAAAGTACCTAAAAAAATAAGAACCATAGGGCAAGCCTTACAAGAAGATAAAGTCCCTGTATGGCAAAATAAGTATATACTCGAGATAGAAACACAAGTGCATACGCCTGATCTAAAAATAAAAGATACGATCCGTAACCCATTAGATGTAATAACCACGCTGGTATACGATTGTAGCATAGCATTCTATAAACAAGATACTGGTAATTATTTAGTACTAATAGATAAGGTGTATAAAAACAAAAAAGACCAGACAACGCTTACGGTTATAGAAGAATTATCCCAGATTATAGGACGGCATGCCAATACCGTTGTTTATGAGATAGACACTAAAACCATGTTACCAGTAGCGATACATAATTATGAGGATGTAGTACGATTATGGCAAAAGGATAAAAAAATTATCGAGGAGTATTATATAGGCAGACCAGCACAAGTATTGATAAATAGTACGGATCAAAAGATTATGGATCAAAACAGGTATACCCAGCTCTTGTACAGGGCATTTCCTAATGGGATCTTGGTAGATACATGTTGTGCGTATTACCAACCCATTAAAAGACCATTTACTATTTCTAGCCAGATAGTACCCAATGGTCATGTTACATTACCTATAGAAATACATACAAAAAACACCGAAGAGTTTGCTTTTAGCGCACATAGGCAAGAGGTATTGGATATAGAAATGGTTAAAAAAACATTTCAGATAAAACAGTCTATACCAGACAAGGAGTATTTGTTTCAAACCAACTTAGCGTGTACCCTATCGTTACAACCCGATAAAAAAAGTTGGGATAAAGGATCTTGGATACTCGAGATAGATTGCAAAGGAGTATACCACAAGCGAATCCATCTTAAATTAACGGCACTATAAAAAATAAAAGGATGAACGAAGAAAGTCAAGAAGAAAATGATAAAGCAGAAGCCTCTGGGGTTTTGGTATGCAAAAATGCTACTTGCTCTTGCGAATTTGGAGGTCCTCCTGCAAAATTGCAAGTAACAAGCCACCAAAAATACTATATAAACGATCCCCAAGGAGCAGAAAAGTTAGTAGCTCTAGATACAGATAATCAATTTTTGCCAGCTACTTTTGTAAGCTGTACCAAGGATCTACCATATAAACAATGCAAATATGCACCGCAACCAGGAGTAAAATGGGAAGGACCCGAGCATTTTACAGAATGCGACAATAAACCCGTTATACTGGATAGTTATGCACTTACCTGCCCTATATATCAAGGCAAAATAACGATTCAGCATCATGGGCAAACACAAGGCACTACGACCTCACAGGTCGTACAAAGTAACCCAGATACCTGTGCGCAATTAAGTGGATTGCTTACCGAAGAAGAACTAGCCGAAGCAGCACGAAAAGTATATCCTGGTATTTCTAGTATTACTATAAAAGAAGGCGTAAAAAAACAACATGGCGAGGATAAAGACAAGCCCTATTATTTGCAAAATAAAATAACCGTAGGCGTAAAAAAATTCTCTAAAGATGGGTATACCGCAGATGAAAAAGCAAGTACCTGCTGGATCGTTTACCAAGGGCATAGTTTTGATACCGTTTTATCACACGCCAAAGATGTGGGAGAGCTTTTTGAATTTTTACCTACAGAACCTGGTAACTATCGTATAGAAGCGTATGGATCCAGAAGTGCTGCCAATTGGGCTAATGGAGTAGACAGGGATGGTTTTACTACAAAAAAAGGAAGTACCACCCCATACAAAAAAGTAGCATTAGCGGCAATAAAAACCAAACATGTAGCCTATACAGATATTACGGTAGAAAAAAATGAACTTCATGATATAACCTATACAGGACAAAAACAAGGGCAGACAATAAAAACCAATGGCGATACTTATAAAAACGCTATCAACTGGAATATCCCAATAACACTAGATGCCAAATTAGTATATCCAGAAAATCCAGCACAAACCTTTAACTGGTCTATAGCCGATAGTGAAGGAACCGCAGTGTCTATAGCTCCAGAAGATAATAGCAAGGATAAACTAACACACACGTTTACCATCCCCAACAATCCTATAGAAACCTATACGATTACATTAGTCTATACTAATGGCTGGGGGGATAGTAGTACCAAAGCAATAGAAGTTACCTTGTTTTTAGAAAATTGGGTAAGTGCTGTACAGTGCAGTAAAGCAGTAAAAAAAATCAGACCCAATACTGCTATGCCATCTTTTGCAGCAAAATTTAGATTAGAAAACGCTAATGAAACCCAGCGCAATGGGGTTAATTGGGTATTGATGTATTATGCCAACCTAAAATATGAAGACTTTGCCAAGTTTAAAAAAGGAACTGTTAGGGTTACTACCAAAGAGGACACTCTCGAAGAAGGAACCAATACCAGAATAGTAAAAAACGTAACCCATGCAAAATACAAACATCACAATGCCAAGATCGATAACCTAAGCAGTTATAGAGGGGAACCTATTCTTACATTACCCGCTAGTTACCATACCGTAAAAGGATTGTATGTTCTGGAAGCCTTTAAGAATACGGCAGATGGCAGGGGGTTAGATAGTTATGCTTTTGAGGTAACCGATAATGAAATCATAAACCTTAAAGGAGAAACTACAGCACGGGTAAAAGAGAGTACCACATTTAGGGTACAAAATTGTTTATTTAGCCAATATATCCCCAATACCGATGGCGATATACATTGGGAATATAAAAAAGAAGAAGAAAGCACCTATACCCCATTAAAAACCATTGGACAGCAATGCACAATAACCTTTAATACCAAAGGGAATTATTTGGTTAGGGCATATATAAAAGATGCTGGCAAGTGCACCCCCTTTAGCATAAAAATAGGTGAAGCCAAAGTGCTAAAATCCCTATGGGTAGACGAGGATAACTATGCGTATGGTAACGATACAGCAAGTTATAAGATCACCAAAGCAGGATTAGATCAACAAGTATATGCCTATGCAAAACTACAAGGAGTAGCCAACGAAAAAGTAACCCTACAGATATGGGAGCAGGCAGATAAGCAAGAGGTGATCCAAACCATAAAAGAGGTACAAGTAAATGGCAAAGGAGTGTTAAAACATCCTGTAGCTTTAGATACCCTAAAACAGATACAGGATGGCAACCGATTGGCATTTAGGATTTTTAATGCAGCAGGAAAAAGCATCCACAAGGTTAGTAATACCTACAGCCGAAAATTAGGCATATATGACGACAAGAAATTACTAAGAGCCTATTATACCAATGGTAGTGGTACTATCCTTACTAAATTTATGCAGTACGGGCAACAAGTCACCCTAGAGATCGTTACGTTGAATATGGTAGGTAAGGAATTAGAGATCGAGCTATACCAACTTATAGATTGGAGTCTTTTGGATTGGAACGGCGATACAAAAGCCATTGCAGGTACTAAGCAAAAAATAAAAATAAATAGCAACGGCAAGGCAGAGCTACAATTTACGATAGACGAGTGTTGGGAGTTGCAGTATGCCAAGGAGGATAAAGGATATCTGGAGATCATCCCAAAGGTTAACGATAATTTTTATGGAGGATTGTCTGTAAGGGATACCAATTATGTCTACCGCCTTAAAGTAAGCCCCGAGGCAGAAAAACTAAATGTAGAAAAAAGCCCGCAAAGTTGTAATTTGGTACAAGTAGAGAAAGTAGTGGGGAGTAGTGAAAAAAAGAGTAATAATGGTTGTCCTAATTGTGACGCAGATATCACTATGGCACAGATAAAATCTCTATGTAATGTAGATGAAAATGGATTACAAGAAGCAATAGATTTCTTAAATTCGCAACGAGGTTTTTTTAGACTAACTACCTGTACGCGTAAAGCACATTTTTTGGCACAATTAGCGGCAGAAAGTAAGTTTACCAGTATGGAAGAAGGGTTTACCTATAACTGGAAGTCTTTAAAGAAAACTTTTGATAATTTTAGTACTGCTTATGATAGTAATAATTCTAAAGCAAAAGAGTGGGGGTATGGTCATGATGGTAAAACCAAAGCCGAAGTTACAGAAACCGATAAACGTAGCATTGCTAATTGGGCGTATGGCAAAGCTCCCAAAGCTTCCGATTTAGGGAACACTGCAATAACCAGCAATTGGAGTAATGAAGATGCGGATGGGTGGAAATATAGAGGAAGTGGATTTATACAACTTACAGGAAAAAGTAATTTTAGAAATGTTACCACTAAATACAATACATGGATTGCCAGATTAAATGAGGATATTACAGAAGAGGATTTTAAAGAAAATCCAGAAAAATTAAGAACCAATAAAACACTGGCAATGGCAGCAGCCTTAATCTATTGGAAAGATAAAAATATCCTTACCCGATCCGATATGGGAGTGGGTGATGATGCCTTAAAAGCGGTAACTTATAGAATCAACAATGCTTTTAAAGGGTATGCCCATCGAGAATCCTATCTGGAAGAAGCGGTAAAAGCCTTAAAGGTAGAAGATTGCCCAGATTACAAACGCCGTAAAGGACAAAAAGGAACTGTAGTGGTGATTAGTGGGACTGATACTAAAGTTGAAAAATATGGTACTACAGAAAATATAGTATATAAAACTTCTGTTTATAGAGCAATGACATTAGAAAAATATAATGAATTAAAAAATAATAACAATTTGCCTCCTCCTGATTATATTGAATATCTCACAAGAGATACTCACCAAACGTATTCTAAAAGATTGAAAAAAACATTTAAACATTCTAATTTAAGATATGGTAAATATAATGAATGTCCGCCAGGAGATAAATATTTTTTAAATTCAAGTAAAGATGCCAAGGGACCTACATATTTGATGTATGTTAGTGATAATAGTACAGGAAGTGATATAGAAGTGAAAGAAGAATTAAATGATTTAATGGATAAAAAAAGAGACGGTATAGCAATTCATCAATATGATAGAAAAGCATCAGTTGGATGTATGACAACTTGTTCAGGAAGTAAAACAGATAATTCTGATGCGAATAGCCTTTATAATGAAATCCCTGATTTATTTTTGCATAATAGTATGGAAAAAGCAAAGATGATAGATAATAATGGAGTAGTACACGATATGAGTATAGAACGTCGTTTTGTAAGAATTATAATTGAAGAACGGGATGTAATTGAGAAACAATGGGAGGATATAAAATATGGAACTACAAAGTGGTTTGGTAAAGAATAATATATTATGAGATTAAAATTTACAGGATTACTAATATTAATAGTTTTATCTAGCTGTAAAGGACAGATAGATAATAAAAATAATAAAAAAATGGAAGATCAACTTTTATATAGTTTTGATACTAATCAAATGAGCTTTTTAGTTGATATATATGATTATTCATATGAAAAGTTAGAAAAATCTAGAAAAAATGTTTCAAAACAAACATTTCAAGAAAAGTAAAAAGAAATCTATAATATAGATTTTGATGAAATAAAATATAATGATATATATATAAATTAACCTTCGAAACATTCTGATGAAATACTAGTGAATCAAAGAATGATTTTTATTAATGAGCTTCCAAATATTGAAAGTAAGAATGAAATTACAGAATCGTATCTTGAGTTACTCTGCAACTATAATGATATGATCTTTAGTAATGATATCAAATCTACTAATTTTATTAAAGCCAATAATCCAAATTTGTTAATTGATTTAATAAGAATCTACGGCTATTCAGCTAATAAAGATTGGTTGAAATTTGCATTTAATAAATCTAAGTTATATGAACCAATGGTTTTAGAAAAATTTCTTTTTAGTGTAAAATGTAAAGGTACTTGGAGGGCAGAGAATGGAGACTGTCATCCAATATATACATTACGCAAAGACATGCTGGATAAAATGATCGAATACGGTGCAGAATTATCTCAATTATCTACGGTAGCCAATATGGTATCTAATGGTAGACCAGAATCTTACGAAGAGGACACAGAAGAGCTGTATGCCTATCTTATGGCATATTGTTATAAAGCGGGGCAATCTGGTATTATAGAATACCTATACGATACCCATCCAAAAATGATCGAGGTTTTTAGAAAAAAAGATTTTTATGGTATCGAAGATCTGGAGGATTTTACAGATAATTTTTATAAACCACAAAACAAAAGGTTTGGGCTTAGCTCTATAGGCCCTGATCCTTATATAGCTTATGGTGTTATTAATGATCCTGATGGGTATACCAATTTACGGGATGGTAAAGGTACTTCTGCCAAAGTGATCAAAAAGATAAAGGAAGGAGAAAAATTTGGTATCGAAACCAATACAGGAGAGTGGTGGATAGTGGTTACAGAAGATGGTACCAGAGGGCGTATACATAGCAACAGGATTACTATAATCAAGGAATAATATACTACCATCGGTTATAGAATAATAGTTAAGAATAATCAAATTTTATTTTCTTTTTTTCGATCCTGAATAGTAAAATAGAGATCTGTACTTGTTTTTATAATACGGACTAAAAGAAAAGTGCCAAAAATGATTTTTACAGTAGTAGCAATATAATCTGGTTTGGTTGTTTGTGTAATTAATTTGTGGACTGTATTAGGGTTCATAATGGGATTAGGATGTGTTTCTATTATTTTTTCCATGCATCTCTTACCTCTTTGCAAGAGTTTATCATTTTGGCAGTAGCACTTAAGAAATATCTGGATACGAATAGTACTCCAAAAATAGTACCTGATATTAAGACGGTATTGGCAATAATTTTCACTATTGGTTTTTCAGAAAAGTAATCTTTTTGAGTAACTTTTTTAAGGGTATTGATATTATCTGTAATTATTCTGGTACTAGGATATTTGTTTTTTGTCTCTTTTTTTCTTTCCATAATAGTTGATGATTTTATAGGCAATTCAAAAAGCAGTTGATCTCTATTTTGGGTTATTACATCCAGTTCTAAAGGAATATCCTTAATGATATCCAGCTTATAACAATCTATAATGTTTTGGTTTTTCATGGTGCGGTAGAATTGGTTTTTAAGCAACTGTAAATTATGCTTTTGAGATTAGGAGTTGGTCATCTTTTGTGTGCAGTAATATATATTCATAGACACAGCTCCATAGCTTTCCGTTTCTTTCAATTTTATGGGTAGTAACTCCAAAATGAAAACCTGCACCCAAAAGGAAGTCACGAGATTTAATAATATCTTTTTTATCTCCTAATAGCCTTTTTAAAATAGTTCTATTGGTATCCAGTGCTTTGTCAATTTGAGCTTTTGCTTTTCTTTTTTGACGAGCTTTGTTATTGTTATAGCGTATTTGATTTTCTCTGGTAGCAAAACGTTGATCACTACGAAAAGGAGTGTATATATTAACCCAAAAGTAGTCCACCTATTACTCGAAAAGTATACCATTTCACTAGTATCAAAGTATAAGTATTTTACTTTGATCATTAATGATAAGCATGTATACAAGACAAGAAATAATATTACGTAGTTACCGAGAAGGTAAAAGTCAGCGTTGTATCGCTGAAGAGTTATCTATAAGTCGTAAAACAGTTAGTAAATTCATAAAGGACTATGAATCGTGGAAGGTTTCTAATATAAATTCTACACTATCGGATTATTTGTCAAAACCAGATTCTTATGATAGTAGTAATAGAGGAAAGATTGTATTAACCCGAGAGGTTGAGTCTAGTATTGATAAATTACTGTCGCTCAATGATAAGAACCGTAGTTTAGGACTTCATAAGCAATTATTGAAGAAGGTTGATATTTACAATCGTTTACAATCACAAGGTGTTTCTATAGGTTATACCACTGTTTGTAATTACATTCGAGGTAAAGAATCTAAACGGATTACTCCTGAAGCCTTTATTCGACAAAGCTATGCGCCTGGTAGTAGTTGTGAATTTGACTGGGGAGAAATCAAGCTGGATATTGGAGGATCTTTACAACGCTTCCAATTAGCTGTTTTTACTTCGAGTTATAGTAATTATCGTTATGCCTGTATTTACAATCGACAAGATACTTTAGCCTTTATGGAATCTCACGTGTCGTTTTTCAACTATACTGGAGGTGTTTTCAAAGAAATGGTATACGACAATATGCGAGTTGCAGTAGCTAAGTTTGTAGGCAAATATGAAAAAGAGCCTACCCGTGCTCTTTTAAACCTTGGTTGTCATTACGGTTTTAGTCATCGTTTTTGTAATGCCCGTAGAGGTAATGAGAAAGGTCATGTAGAGCGTAGTGTTGAGTATATTAGGCGTAAGGCTTTTGGATTTACCCATAGCTTTGATTCTTTAGAAGCTGCAGGGGAACATTTATTGACTATTATAAAGCAGATCAACACTACTAAACAACAACTTACAGGAAAAAGTGCGACTACTCTTTTTGCAGAAGAAAAACCTTATTTGTTACCAGTATCTAGTGATTTAAACTGCTCAGAAACTATAGAATTACGAGTTGACAAGTATTCCACTGTTAGTTTTCGTGCCAATCGATATTCAGTTCCAGATCACTTGGTAGGAGATTTTGTTGCGATTAAATTCTTTAGTAGTACACTAGAAATCTATCACAAAGATATTCTTCTGGGTAAGCATCCACGTAATTATGGTAAACATCAATGGGTTATTGCCATAGAGCATTATTTATATACTTTGAAAAGAAAACCAGGAGCTTTATCGGATAGTCTAGCTTTGATTAGTAGTGGATATTTAAAACAGCTTTATGAAGCTTATTTTACACAATCCCCACGAGATTTTATAGAATTATTAGAATATTGTAAAACCTATCAAGTGAATCACGAGCGTTTGGATACTACTGTGAATCGATTACTTAGTGCCAACTCTACTACCATTAACACAGAACGTATTAAAGCGCTACTAGGTAACAAAACGACTTGTTCTTCCCAACAGATTTTGGAAGATCAAACTACGCTTTTGGCAAAACAACAACTCACACAAGTGTCTTCATTAATGAATTAACGATATATACCTATGGAATTAACACAAGATAACGACAAGCAGATTACCTGGTATAGTAAGGAATTACGACTACCTACTTTTAGGCGTGATTTTAAAGAAATAGCAATAGAGGCTGCAAAATCAAATCAAGATTATGAAACCTTTCTGTTAACCTTAATGGAAAAGGAATATCTAACACGATTAGAAAACAGAAAGAAATCCCAAATCCGACAAGCTGGATTTCCTTCTAAAATGTACCTCAATGATTTACAAAGAGAACTCCTGCCTAAAGATGCTATAGAAAAACTACCACAACTAGAAAGACTTGATTTTATAGACTCAGGACAGAATATTGTTTTAGCAGGAAATCCTGGAACTGGTAAAACTCATATCGCTGTAGGGCTAGGACTAAAAGCTTGTATGAAAGGATATAAAGTTCTGTTTACCTCTATTCATAGGTTACTAACACAAATAAGGGAATCTCATTCAACTAGAACTTTAAGGCAATTAGAGTTACGTTTTGAAAAATATGATTTGGTGATATGCGATGAATTTGGATATGTCTCTTTTGATAAAGAGGGAGCCGAGTTACTCTTTAACCATTTATCACTCAGAGCTGGAAGGAAAGCTACAATAGTGACAACCAATTTAGGGTTTGATAGATGGGAAGAGATTTTTGGAGATCCAGTATTAACAGCAGCTCTTGTAGATAGATTAACACATAAAGCACACCTGATAAACATGAATGGAGAATCCTATAGATTAAAAGAAACAAAAGAAATGAACAAAATCAAATGAAAAACAAAAATCAAAATAGCAGAAGTCCGCCAAGTTCCTTGTCAGGGGGTACCCCCTGACAAGGAAAAAGAACTTTTTTATTTAATTATAATGGTATACTTTTGGATTGAAATACTGGTATACTTTTCGGTTGAAATAAACAAAGGAGTAAAAGATTCTCCTGTCAAAAGGTCGTTTCTCTGTTCCATATCTTCTAATATTTAAAATAAAAGTAAGGAGGATAGCTAGTGGATTATAAGGGGGTGAAACCAAATTAATCTAAATTAATATTACTTAATGCGTTTTTAGAATAGATCAATCATAGAAATTGATATTGGAAACTAGAAATACGCGCATATATAGGATTTCCAGTTTCTGTTAAGCGTAAAGTACTGGTAGTCAAAAAAATGCTATTGAGGAACTACGAATCCATTATTTCCAGCTTCCAATGTATAATGGTAAAAGCTATTTTGTAATTATTAAAATGATATTCAAATAAGTAACAATAAGCGAATTTTGCTTAAAACACTTGTTTATAGGTATTTGTGTTTTTGAAGTCTATAATAACCTACATTAATATAGATTATTTTAAATTGAATCTATACTAATGCACATTGTACACTATACAATTTGAGTTAATGTAGCACTTATCTATTTGATATGTATGATAACTTGATTTAATGTAATTCAGAGTATTGTTAACATACATTATTCTAAGAAAATGGCACATTGGAAATAAGGCACTAAGCCACGAAGTGTGTAATTAAAAAATATCGAGGGTTGCAACCCTCG
>CAYGUC010000062.1:0-18858 GCA_964353005.1 uncultured Flavobacteriaceae bacterium
AGACTATGCCATCTCGTATGCCAATTCTGCTACTTTATTGTTTACGCCTTTTAAAGAGTCTGCCCAATCTAAAACACTACAGGAATGTCTGGCATTTTCTTTTTCAGATAGCACCAACATCCCACAAGCAAATACAATGCGTCTTGCGGCATTAAGAGATACTGGAGCCGATCTGCCTGGTACACGAAAGGAAATAAGAGCCATATCCAATATTATAGACGGAGAATACTATTATGGATCCCAAGCAATAGAATCTAATTTTAAAAAGAACGCAGGAAAATATAATATTCTACACCTAGCGCTACATGGAGATGTAGATAACGAGAGACCAGAAAATTCTAAATTATATTTTACCAAAAGCAAAGACACTCTGGAGGATAATTTGCTGTACAGTCACGAATTATTTGCATTGGATATCCCAGCAGAACTTACCGTACTTAGTGCTTGTAATACCGGATCGGGTAAAATAGCAAAAGGAGAAGGAATTATGAGTTTGGGTACTGCTTTTCAATATGCAGGAACCAAAAGCTTACTATTAACCAGTTGGGAGGTATCGGATCAAACTACCCCCGAGGTAATGAAATATTTTTATACCAACCTAAAAGCAGGGATGAACAAAGCAAAAGCTTTGCAACAAGCCAAATTGCAGTATCTAACTACTTCAGATATTAACAGAACCGATCCATTTTACTGGGGAGCGTTTTATTTGGTGGGAGATTCTACTCCGATTCCTTTCGAGAGCAATACATTACTATATTGGGTTATAGGAGCCTTAATACTAGTATTATTAGGAGGTTTGTATTGGTATCGGAGGAAATTAAGAACTAAGAATTAATGTATAAAACATCTATTAATTGTTTACTTTAGTATTGTAGAATATATAGTATGATATTAGTTACCGGAGCAACGGGATTGGTGGGAACACACTTATTGGTAAAACTTATGCAACAAAACGACACCGTACGTGCGTTGTATAGAACCGATACCAAAAAGGAGTATGCCAGAAAAGTGTTTTCTTCTTATTTCCCTGAAGAAAAAAAACATCTTTTTGATACAATAGACTGGGTACAAGGAGATCTTAATGATATCCCTAAGCTAACCGAAGCTTTTGAAGGGATAACCCACGTATACCATTGTGCTGCAAAAATTAGTTTTAATCCTTCTCATTACAAAAAATTAAGAAAAGTAAATATTGAAGGTACTGCAAACATTGTAAATCTTTGTGTAATCAAAGGCATAAAAAAGCTTTGCTATGTTAGTTCGATTGCAACCTTAGGAGAAAGTCTTTCTAACGCTCCTATTGATGAAAAAGCAGAATGGAACCCAGAAACCCCTAACTCTGTATATGCAATTACTAAATATGGTGCAGAAATGGAAGTGTGGAGAGGCGTGCAAGAAGGTCTTAACACAGTGATCGTAAATCCAGGTATCATTATTGGTCCGGGGTTTTTTAATACAGGAAGCGGGTATTTGTTTAAACGAATATACGCAGGGATGTCCTATTATACTACTGGAACTACTGGATTTGTAGCTATACAAGATGTTGTTGCTGTCCTTCACCAACTTATGAACAGTAATCATACTAGTCAACGTTATATTCTGGTTGGCGAAAATTTAAGTTACCAAAGTGCTTTTACCAAAATAGCTAAAGCTTTACATAAAGCTCCTCCTAAAAAGAAAGCTTCCCCTTTTTTAATGAAGATTGCCTATTATGCACAAGGCATTAGTCATCTCCTTTTTAGAACCAACAGATCTATATTTAAATCTTCGATACGAAGTGCATTCTCGACTACACATTATGAAAATGATAAAATAAAGAAAGAGATAGCATATACTTTTTATCCTATAGAAAAAAGCATACAAGAAACTGCTATTTATTTTCTGAACGAACAGGCTTCTCGATAATTTTTAAATTTTCTTTTGCATTTACTTGATCCCATCTTTCTAATTCTGGAACAATTTTTTGCTTCTTACCTCCTAAAGTATCGTTTGCTTTTTTTATTGAATCCTGGATTTTTTGAATAGAATCTTCTTCTTTTTTTATCTTTTCGTATTTTGTTTTTTCTTTATCCAGATTTTCTTTTACCCGAGTAATTATAGTTTTATATTTTTCGATCTGATCCGAGTACCAAGCATTATTTTCTGCAAAAACCACACTATCTATCTTATATTTATTCAGAATAAAACTTTCAGGATTTATATTTTTCTCCTCAAAAGTAAATCTATTCGAAGTTTTTGCTGCTTTTACAAAAGCAATATCAGTTAATATTTCAACCATACGATCTTCTCCTATTAGCATATCTGGAGCAGGTGCTTTTTCTAAACTTTGGCAAGCAAAAAGCACCAAAAATATTGAAACGTATTTTATGTTTTTAATCATCTGTTAAAAGTTAGTCGTTGTGCGCGTCGCACATCATAGAATTTAAAATTCTTATATACCAAACTACCATTTACAAAAGTATGTGTAATTCGGGATCTAAAAGTAGTACCTTCAAAAGGAGACCACCCGCATTTATATGCTATATTATCCTTATTAACCGCCCATGGCGCATTTAAATCTACTAGCACTGCATCTGCATAATACCCTTCTTTTATAAAACCTCTTTTTTCTATCTGAAATAATATCGCAGGGTTATGACACATTTTTTCTACAATCTTTTCTAAAGATATTTTATCTCGATGATAAAACTCCAACATTGCAGGAAGAGCATGTTGTACCAATGGCCCTCCAGATGGAGCTTTGGTATATACATTACTTTTTTCTTCTAGCGTATGCGGTGCATGATCGGTTGCAATTACATCTATTTTATCGTCTAATAAAGCTTTAAATAGTGCGTCTTTATCTTTTTTTGTTTTTACCGCTGGATTCCATTTTATTAATGTTCCTTTTTCTGCATAATCCTCGTCTGAAAACCATAAGTGGTGTATACAAACTTCTGAAGTTATCTTTTTTTCTTTTAGCGAAATTTTATTGGTAAAAAGTTTTAGTTCTTTTGCTGTAGATAAATGAAAAACATGCAATCTCGCTCCTGTTTTTTTAGCTAATTCTATAGCTTTTGAGGAGGATAAGTAACACGCCTCTTCACTTCTGATAACCGGGTGAAATGCCATAGGAATGTCTTCCCCATATTTTTCAATATACTTTGCCGTGTTATTTTTGATGGTAGCTTCATCTTCACAATGCACTGCTATCAGCAAGTCTGTAGAAGAAAAAATCTTTTCTAAAACTTCTGGATTATCCACTAACATATCCCCTGTAGAGGAACCTAAAAACAATTTAAGAGCTGCTACTTTTTTAGGATCTACTTTAAGAATTTCTTGTAGGTTATCATTAGTACCTCCAAACATAAAAGAATAGTTTGCATAACTTGTTTTTGCTGCTATTTCAAACTTTTCTTCTAATTTTTCTATAGTAGTTGCTTGTGGTACCGTATTAGGCATTTCTATAAAAGATGTTATCCCACCTGCTATAGCTGCTCTGGACTCTGTTTCTATCGTTGCTTTATGGGTTAATCCAGGCTCTCTAAAATGTACCTGATCATCTATGACTCCAGGCAATAAATATTTTCCTTCTGCATCAAAAATGTGCACCTCTGATGATTTTGCACTTATTTGTGCTGCTATTTCTTTAAAAACACCATTTTCTATATATACATCTCCATTAAAAATTTTTCCTTCATTAACAATATTAGCATTTTTAATAAGCACCCTATCCATAATCATATCTCGTAATGTTTAAATAAACTTCTAAATTTCATTTTTATAACTCCAAAAACAGCTTCGGCTATGATGCCTTTACTCATTTTTGAAGTCCCTTGAGTTCTATCGGTAAAAATTACCGGAATTTCTTTTATTTTAAAATTCAATAAGTATGCCTTAAATTTCATTTCTATTTGAAAAGCATATCCTACGAATTGTATTTTTTTAAGGTTTATCTTTTCCAAAACCTCTCTTTTATAACAGATAAATCCTGCGGTTGTGTCATGAATATCCATTCCTGTTATCCAACTAACGTATTTAGAGGCCCCCCATGACAGTAAAACTCTACTCATCGGCCAGTTTACTACATTTACCCCTGTTACATATCTGGACCCTATTGCTACTTGTGAGGAACCTTTTGCACAAGCATTATACAATCGAATCAAATCATTTGGATTATGAGAAAAATCTGCATCCATCTCAAAAATATATTCATAAGAGCGTTCTAGCGCCCATTCAAAACCTGCAATATATGCTGTTCCCAGACCTAATTTTCCTTCTCGCTCTATTAAAAAAAGACGCTCTGGATATTCTAATTGTAACTTTTTCACCAAATCACCAGTAGCATCTGGAGAGTTGTCGTCTACAATAAGAATATGAAAATCACGTTGAAGCGAGAACACATTTTTAAGAATACGCTCTACATTTTCAATTTCGTTATAGGTAGGGATAATGACTAATGCATCCACCATCAAGGCTATTTTTCAGGCAAATATAACTAAATAATTACTAGTTATTTTTTTGTTTTTATTAGTTAATTGATTGTAATTTTACCCCATCGCAGAATATGGAACTTATTTTAAGAGAAATACCATCTACTAATTGGCTTACTATATTAATTATGGTAAGTATTCTTTTGTTAACAATAGCAAAATCAGTAAACACTATTAGGTTTTCTGACTTCATGATGCTACTAACTAACAATAAATATATTTTATCTTCTCAAAAAGTCAACAAACTCTCTTCTTTGTTTAATGTAATTCTATTATTGTTTCAGATAATCTCCGTATCCATATTTATCTATCTGTGCTTTAAAGTCTTTAAATGGGAAGTTCCTTCTGATGAAATTACTTTATACGCTAAAATTGTTATTTTATATACTGTAATTATTATTTGTAAATTACTTGTAGAAAAAATTATAGCAACTGTTTTTTCTATAGATTCTATAATCGACCTCTATCTTTTTCATAAAATATCTTATCGTAATTTTATAGGAGTATTATTATTGCCAATTAATATTTTGTTTATATACGGACTACAAGCATCTAAAATTACATTTATAGTGTTGCTAATCTGTTTAATAGTTATAAATGTAATTATGCTATTTTCTTTTTACCGGAAAAATCAAAATATTATTTTAAACCATATGTTTTATTTTATTTTGTATCTTTGCGCACTTGAAATTGCACCTTATTTTATACTATATAAGCTTATAAGTTAATTCGTAAGAACTTTGCAAAAAAGAAAGAATATATGAAAGTGAAAACAATTTTAGTTTCACAGCCAGAACCTAAAGTGGAAAATTCACCTTATTTTGATTTAGAAGAAAAGGAAAAAGTAAAAATCGACTTTATCCCCTTCATTCATGTAGAAGGTGTTGATGCCAAAGAGGTGAGGTTACAAAAAGTGGATTTATCCCACTATACTGCTATTATTCTTACTAGCCGTAACTCTGTTGATCATTTTTTTAGAATAGCAGATGAGATGCGCTTTAAAGTACCCGACACGCTTAAATATTTTTGCCAAAGTGAAGCTGTAGCATATTATTTACAGAAATATGTGGTATATCGAAAAAGAAAGATATATGTTGGAAAACGTACTTTTCAGGAATTATCTCCTCTAATCAAAAAATATAAGACTGAAAAATTCTTATTACCATCTTCAGATAAGCTAAAACCTGAAATACCAGAAACCCTAGATGAGTTAAAAGTAGAATGGAAACAAGCTGTGTTTTATAAAACAGTAGTAAGCGATCTGTCTGAGTTAAGAGATGTGTTTTATGACATATTAGTATTTTTTAGTCCATCTGGAATTCAATCTTTATTCGAAAATTTTCCAGATTTCAAACAAAACAATACTAGAATTGCTGTTTTTGGTAACTCTACTGTTCAAGCAGCCGAAGAACATAACTTGGTTGTTAATATCCAGGCACCTACCCCAGAAACACCATCTATGACTATGGCGCTTCAGAAATACATTAAAGAAGCAAATAAAAAGTAAACACGTTTTCTTCTAAAAATATAATACTAAAAAAGGATGTAATTTTATTACATCCTTTTTTAGTATTATATTTTTGTTAAAACCTAGAGGCTTATTCGAATTTTTTGAAATTTTCTTTAAAAGAATTTACCAGTTCTTGAGCTTTAGCATCATACGCTTCTTTATCTGTCCAAGTATTTCTTGGATTAAGAATTTCAGATGGTACATCTGGACAACTTTCTGGTATATTTAAATCAAAATGCTTATCCACAACATAGGATACATCATCAAGTTTACCTTCAAGAGCCGCATTTATCATTGCTCGTGTATATGACAGTTTCATTCTACTTCCTGTACCATATTCTCCACCAGTCCAACCTGTATTTATAAGCCAAACTTTAGCTCCTGTCTTTTCAATTTTATCCATTAACATATCCCCATATTCTTTGGGATGTAAAGGCATAAAAGGCGCTCCAAAACAAGCAGAAAAGTTAGGCAGAGGCTTAGTAATACCCGCTTCTGTTCCTGCAACTTTAGCTGTATATCCACTAATAAAATGATAAGAAGCCTGCTCTTTTGTAAGTTTAGAAATAGGAGGCAATACTCCAAAAGCATCTGCAGTAAGGAAAAATATATTAGTAACCGTTTTACCTTTACTAGGAACCTTAATGTTATCAATATAATCAATTGGATAACTAACTCTTGTATTTTGAGTAATGCTAGAATCTGTATAATCTACAACACCATCCTCATCCAAAACTACATTTTCTAACAATGCTCCTTTTTTTATAGCATTATAGATTTCTGGTTCCTTTTCTGAAGAAAGATCGATTACTTTAGCATAGCACCCTCCTTCGAAATTAAACACAGTATTTGCCTCAGTCCAGGCATGCTCATCATCTCCTATCAATTTTCTTTTAGGATCTGTAGATAAAGTAGTTTTTCCTGTTCCCGACAATCCAAAGAATAAAGCTGTATTACCATCTTCTCCTTCATTTGCAGAACAATGCATAGGCAAACAGTTACGCTCGGTAGGAAGAATAAAATTTAATGCAGAAAATATACCTTTTTTAATTTCGCCAGTATATCCTGTTCCTCCTATCAAGGCAATTTTCTTAGAAAAGTTAAGGATAGCAAAATTATGCTGTCTTGTTCCATCCACTTCTGGATCAGCCATAAAGCCAGGAGCGTTAACAATTAACCAGTCTGGACTAAAAGACTCTAATTCGCTTGCTTCAGGTCTTAAAAACATATTGTAAGCAAACATATTAGACCAAGGGTGCTCATTAATCACCCTTATATTTAATTGATATTCAGGATCAGCACAAGCATAGCTATCTCTTACAAAAATTTCTTTTCCAGAAAGATACTTGGTTACTTTATCATATAATGCATCAAATGCTTTTTGATCAAAAGGAATATTAACTTTACCCCACCACACCTTATCTTCGGTGATAGAGTCTTTTACAATAAAACGATCCAGAGGAGAACGACCAGTAAATTCACCAGTGTTAATTGCCAACGCACCCGATTTTGTAATTTTTCCTTGTCCTTTTTGCACTATTCCTTCCTGAAGATCTTCAGAAGATAATTGGTAGTGCATTGTAGCATTTTCAATACCGTAGTGCTTTAACGAAAACGTTTTCGTAATTGGATACAGTGATTTCATAAAATATGTTGTGTTTGTTATGTACGTGCAAAATTATAAATAATAATTACACTAACCGACAAAAAATCATTTAATCTTGACTAATGAAATAACAAACAATACCCATCCTATTATTAATAGAAAACCCCCTAAAGGGGTTATAAAACCTATACTTGACAAAGAAACACCTAAGACGTCATCTATTACTAAAAGGTATATCGACCCAGAAAAAAGGGTTATTCCCCCTATAAAAAAGTAAAATATTCGTCTCCTAACAGTTTCTTGTAAAATAGACATATTTCCTAAAATAATACATATAATAGCGTGATACATCTGGTATCGAACCCCTGTAGTAAAAGAATCAATCCCTTCTGAATCCACAAGTTTTTTTAATCCATGAGCCCCAAAAGCACCTAAAAGCACTGCTAATAAAGCCATAACAGCACCAGTAATCAAAATCGTTTTATTTATTGATATTTTATTCATAATTGACTACACAGAATATTAAATTTTAATATTTAGACAAATTTTTAAAAGAATTATAATTAATCTCATAAAATGAAGAGCTAACTTTTTATGGTATTTATTACATTCGTATCAAAGTTATTAAATTATCACAAGGTATGCGAAAGATCTTAGTTATTGGTGCAGGAAAATCTACCGCCGTATTGATTAAATATTTTCAGGATAAATCTATTTCTGAGAATTTACATATCACTATTGGTGATATTTCTATAGAAAATGCTAAAAAATTAGCTGGCGCTCATTCTAATACGGAAGCAATATCATTAGATGTTTTTGATGAAAATTCGAGACAAAAAGCTGTTCAGGCTGCAGACATAGTTGTATCTATGCTACCTGCCAGTTTTCATATCGAAGTAGCCAAAGACTGTTTAAAGTACAGTAAATGTATGGTTACTGCCTCCTATGTTAGCCAAGAAATGCAAGAGTTAGATGCCGAAGTTCGTAAAAAAGGACTTGTGTTTATGAATGAAATAGGAGTAGACCCTGGTATTGATCATATGAGCGCAATGCAAGTTATTGACCGAATTAGAAATCAAGGTGGTAAAATAATTTTATTTGAATCTTTTACTGGTGGTTTAGTCGCTCCAGAAAGTGACACCAACTTATGGAATTATAAATTCACCTGGAACCCCCGTAATGTAGTGATAGCAGGACAAGGTGGTGCAGCAGAATTCTTACAAGAAGGAACATATAAATATATACCTTATCATAAATTATTTAGAAGAACAGAGTTTTTAGAAGTGGAAGGCTATGGACGTTTTGAAGGGTATGCCAATAGAAATTCTTTAAAATACCAAAGCATATATGGCTTAGATGATATTCTAACTTTATACCGAGGAACAATTAGAAGAGTTGGATTTTCCAGAGCATGGAATACTTTTGTGCAATTAGGTATGACCGCAGACGACTATACTTTAATGAATTCTGAAAACATGAGTTATCGTGATTTTACTAATTCATTTTTAGCATATTCCCCATCAGATTCAGTAGAACTTAAGCTTCGTCATTATCTTAAAATAGATCAGGATGATATTATGTGGGATAAACTATTAGAGCTAGATCTTTTTAATCCAAACAAAAAAATAGGTATCCCTAATGCTACACCTGCACAAATCCTTCAAAAGATTTTAATGGATAAATGGACTCTGGATGAAGGAGACAAAGATATGATTGTGATGTATCACAAGTTTGGGTACGAAATTGATGGAAAGTGTAAACAGATTGATGCTACTATGGTTAGTATTGGCGAAAACCAAACCTATACTGCCATGGCAAGAACTGTTGGGTTGCCAGTAGCAATGGCGGCTTTGCGCATCCTAAACAAACAAATTACAGATCCAGGAGTACAAATACCAATCAAAGCAGAAGTATATACCCCTATACTTAAAGAGCTTGAAGAATATGGTATTATATTTAAGGAAAAAGAATGTGATTACCTGGGTTACAATCCAGATGGTGTAAAAGGATAAAAATATAATTTCAACATCATACCTTTCTTTTATTTCAATCTTAAAGCATTAATTGTATTTTTAAACTCTTATTGAAGGTTTGATTCCTCAAGGTTTGCCTTGAAAATAAAATATAATCTCGGAAGCATATCTGGCTTGCTCTAAGGTTGTTGATTTATAATTTATGTTTTTTTATGAAAGGACAAAATAATAATATAAAAATTGATGGTATTGATAAAGAAATCTTACGCAATCTTATGGAAGATGCCAGAAGACCTATTTTGGAGATTGCCAGAAAGATTGGGATATCGGGTGCAGCTATCCATCAAAGACTTCGCAAGTTAGAATCTTCTGGACTTATTGCTGGATCTAAGTTTATTATTGACCCAAAAGCATTAGGCTATAAAACGATGGCTTTTGTAGGTGTCTATCTGGATAAAGCAGTAAGCAACCCAATGGCAGTAAAGCAATTAAAAGATATTCCTGAAGTAATAGAATGCCATTACACTACAGGAAACTGGTCTATTTTTATTAAAATACTTTGTAAAGACAACGAACATTTAATGAATGTCTTAAACAAAGGTATTCAAGCAATTGAAGGGGTATCCCGAACAGAAACTTTTATTTCTTTGGATCAACAAATAGACCGGCAAATTAAAATATAATATCGCTAACAAAGTTAGAGGGTATCCAAAAAACTAGCTATAAATATTCTGGATACCCTCTTTACTTCACAAACTATTTTCTTATAACATCAGGATTTCCTACTACAGAACATATTTTTTTACGATACGTAACTCGTATTGACATTCTATAAGGACCGTAAGGGTGATTTAACATAACCCCTCCTATTCTTTCATAATTGGTAATTAAATACGAAGAATTTGGTTTTGCACTAACCGCTGCATTCTTCCAGGAATTTAATCTCCCTGTCATTGCACTTGCAGGATAACAGCAATTATTTAAATACACATATATAGTGCGTGTTTGCGTAATATTACCCGACCACCAGCTACAATTTAAAGGAAGTGATTCTCTGCGGCAATTATTTAACATGTTTACCATTAAATATTGATTTGGCATATCTCTCCCGCTACCCGAGGTAAAATCACATCCATTATTAATCAAGTTATCAGGACACGAAGCTCTATTTACATAACATACTCCCTCAGAACCATCTTCTTGGTATATTCTTTTTGTAGAAACATTTTCTACTTCATTTTCTATTTTTTCAGTTTTTAATTCTTCTTTTTCACAAGATGTTATCAAAAATAACCCAATACAAAAAAACACAAAAGGGTATTTTATTTTGGGACGCATTTTAAGTTTTTTCATAATACTGTAAATTTACTAGCCTACTCTTTAAAAAGGATTTTCAGCTTACTCCTTAGATTGATTTGTTACAGTGTAGTGTCCTATCTTAAAATTCATTACCCAAAATCAGTATTATTTATAAAAATATAACCCCTAGTTTTTCATATTTAAAAACAACAAACGGCTTGCAATAAAATGCAAGCCGTTTGTTATGCTATTATTTTTCCTGGATAATCAAGAAAAAATATCCGTTCTTTTTAATCTCTTCTTCCTAAAAACATAGAAATAAAGTACAATAATGTAGCCAAAGAACCTAAGGCAGCTACCACATAAGTGCGTGCAGCCCATTTTAATGCATCTTTAGCCCCTGCATGTTCTTCTCTGGTTAACATATTCTTATTTTCTAACCATGCCAACGCTCTGTTACTTGCATCATACTCTACAGGCAAAGTTATAAATGCAAATAGTGTAGTAACCGCAAATAAAATAATCCCAACAAGAAAAAGGGTGTTTCCTAAAATCATTCCTGATGCAGAAAGAGCAAGTCCTATCATAATTACAATATTAGACAGTTTGCTGGCAACACCTACAGCAGGCACTATTTTAGATCGCATAGTTAACCAACTATATGCTGTAGCATGTTGTACTGCATGACCGCATTCGTGAGCTGCTACCGCCGCCGCCGCCGCATTACGTTGACTATACACTCCTTCACTAAGATTTACGGTTTTATTTGCAGGGTTATAATGATCTGTAAGCATGCCTGGTGTAGAAACTACTTGTACATCTCTTATGCCATTATCTTGCAACATCTTAGTTGCAATTTCTGCACCACTCATTCCATTTTGCAAATGGATATTAGAATATTTCTTGAATTTACTTTTAAGTTTATTGCTAACAAAGGAACTCACCAAGAATATGATTCCTGCAATAATATAGTATCCCATCATAATTATATACTTTTTTTTACTGTATTACATTTGCTTTATACGTATCCTAAATCCATTAGGACACCTAAAGCACATTAAAGTTACTATTTAAATGCAAAAACCTCGCCATAATAACGAGGTTTTTGATCAAATAAACTTGAGTTAGCCAATAAATCGAGTTTAATTCAAATATTCATTTACGTTTTTTAACGGAAGATCGAAAGCTTCTGATATTGCAGGATACACCACATCGCCATTAATTACATTCAGTCCTTTTTTAAGAGGCTCATTATCCTTACATGCTTTTTTCCAACCTTTATTAGCCAATTGAATAGCATATGGCAAAGTGACATTAGTTAATGCCAAAGTTGACGTATAAGGTACTGCTCCAGGCATATTTGCAACAGAATAATGCACCACATCATCTATAATATATACAGGGTCTTGGTGTGTGGTAGGTTTAGTAGTTTCAAAACATCCTCCCTGATCTACAGCAACATCTACTATTACTGTTCCTGCACGCATCTCTTTAAGCATATCGCGAGTAATTAATTTTGGGGCCTTAGCTCCAGGAATCAACACCCCTCCGATAATTAGATCCGAATCTTTTATATGTTTACGAATACTATATTCGTTAGAAAATTCTGTTTTTACATTAGCAGGCATTACATCATCTAAATAGCGTAAACGTTTTACACTAATATCCAAAATGGTAACATCTGCTCCCATACCTGCTGCCATTTTAGCCGCTTGTGTACCTACAACACCACCACCAAGCACTAACACTTTTGCTGGCGCAACTCCAGGAACACCACCAAGAAGAATCCCTCTTCCTTTTAGTGGTTTTTCTAAAAATTTAGCTCCTTGTTGTATAGACATACGACCAGCCACTTCGCTCATTGGTGTTAACAAAGGTAAACTACGATCTGGGTCTTCTACTGTTTCATAAGAAACACATACAGAACCACTTGCAATCATTGCATTCGTTAGCTCTTCTCCCGATGCGAAATGAAAATATGTAAATACTAACTGATCTTTTTTGATCAATTTATATTCTGGCTCAATAGGTTCCTTAACCTTGATAATCATTTCGGCAGTACTATACACGTCTTCGATTGTAGGTAGGATCTTAGCACCAGCTTTGGTATACTCTTCATCTTCAAAACCACTTTGAAGACCTGCATTTTGCTGTATAAAAACAGTATGACCATGCTTAACGAGTTCCATTGTCCCAGCAGGGGTTACACCCACTCTGTTCTCGTTATTTTTGATTTCTTTGGGAACACCAATTATCATATCTATAATTTTTGTGCCGAAAATATGTGTTTTTAAGAAATAAAACAATAAAAGATGCGTAAAAATCTGTTATTAATAACACTTGCTAATTCCTTAAAAATCTGTGGTTATGATAAAATATATTATTTTTTATATTGATATTTAAAAAATAGCAGTACAAATGTTACAATTAAGATAATGGTATTTACAAAATTAACGATAAACTATAGATTAGAAATCCATTGATAATCCAGCTTGGCGGTGCAAATATCATAAATTAACCCGAGTTCGATTAATATTCGGATGGTACCATAAAAATCGTCAATTCGAGTGATTTTTCGTATTAGTCTCTCGACTGCGCTCAAGATGACATGGAGAAAAATTTTACTTCGACCTCAGCAGAGCTATCAAGAATAGTTTTTTAATACTATATACTAATCAAGGAGAGCACAGTGCACAAAATTATTCTATTCGATAATATTTTCGCAAATACGTATCATTGTTTACAATAAATGTTTTCTTTTTATCTGGGCTTAAAAATGCTTCTAGTCTAGGACCTCCTACCCGATTTGCAAATAGTTTAAACTGGGTTTTATTACCTTCATATTCTAATTCATAATATTGATATCCTTTTGGATAAAAACTGAATACAAAATGATTACCTGTACTGCCATTACCAGTAACCGCAGTATCAAACATTTTAAAATCGTTACTTTGAACTGGATTATACAGTTCTTGTTCATCACATTTCTTAAAATTACTTATAATTTCTATAGGGCTCTTTATACTCTCATTTTGTATAGAATATTTACCTATTAAATTTTTTATTACTAATTCTTTATCTAGATATTGTAAAACAAAATAATCATTGTTTATAAATCTAACACATTGTAAATTTGGCATAACAACCTTATCAAACTCTTTAAAAGTTTTATCCTCTACTATTTTTAATCTTTTAAACCTCTCTATCCTCTGCAAGCTATCAGAAAGGTTTTTTTCTTCTGCGATTACCTGACTTTCTAATTCTTTCTTATAATTTTCATAATAAGCTTGCGCATCAAAAGTATGGTATTGTATAATTTTCTTTTTTTGTTCTTTATAATGTTGTTTTACAACTTCATCACTTTCATAATTTCTAGAATATATATACCCTTGATCATCCATAAAGTTAAAATCTCTTACCAGTAACGAGTCTATGATCTCAAACTCATTATTCAAAAACATGAGATAATTTTTTTCTTTATAATCGGTATGCTTTCCTCTTGTAACCATAAAGGTCATTAACTGACCATCAATACTGTATAAATTTGCAGAATTACATCTTAGTTCTACTAATTTTAAAGTTTTACTGGTATGCTCAGGAAATACAGGCATATCAGGATATTTATCATCTTCTGTTTTGGTATACCCACACCCCACTACTAACAAAAGAAATACTATTATAAACCCTAAAATATACTTATTCATGTATCCAATATTAAAACTTATTTAGAAAGTTCTACAGGGTATTACTTTTTAATATGCATTATTCAAAAAAAGCAAATTACCCTACAATATTTACAATTTTACCTGGTACTACAATTATTTTTTTAGGTTCACGTCCTGCTAATTGTTGTTGTGTTTTTTCATTTGCCATAACTGCTGCTTCGATTTGATCTTTACTTAAATCTAAAGGCAATTCTAGCGTAAAACGCATTTTACCATTAAAGGATATTGGGTATTGTTTGGTACTTTCTACCAGATATTTTTCTTCAAAAACAGGAAATGCTGCTGTAGAAATAGACTCTTCATTACCAAGTTTTTGCCATAACTCTTCTGCAATATGTGGTGCATATGGTGAAATTAATACTGCTAACGGCTCTAAGATCTCTCTAGAGGTGCATTTTTGTGCAGTTAGCTCATTTACTGCAATCATAAATGTACTTACCGAAGTATTAAAAGAAAAATTCTCAATATCTTCTTCTACCTTTTTAATGGTTTTATGCAATGTTTTAGCTGCTTCTGGCTCTTCAGAAATAGAAGAATCAGACACATAAAATGTTGCCTCTGGTCCTGAATGATATAGTTTCCATAATTTTTTAAGAAACGAATGTACTCCTGTGATCCCAGCAGTGTTCCAAGGTTTAGCTTGTTCTAATGGCCCAAGAAACATTTCGTATAATCGTAAACTGTCGGCACCATATTGGTCACAAATACCATCTGGATTTACTACGTTAAACCAACGTTTTGACATCTTTTCTACCTCACGACCAACAATATATTTATTGTTTTCAAGCTCAAATTCAGCATCATTAAATTGCGGTTGCCATTTTATTAAAGCATCCACATTTAGTTCATCTGAATTATTAATTAGGCCTACATCTACTCGTAACTCTTCTGTTTTATATTGATCTTTCAATCCTTTAGAAACATACTTATTAGAGCCACTAACTCTATAAATTATAGCACTAGTTCCCAAAATCATCCCTTGATTGATCAGCTTTTTAAACGGCTCATCTACGGTAAGGTATTCTCTATCCTTTAAAAATTTTGTCCAAAAACGAGAATATAATAAATGCCCGGTTGCGTGTTCGCTACCACCAATATATAAATCTACATTTTCCCAATATTGTAACGCTTCCGCGGAAGCGAATTCTGTATCATTATCCGCATCCATATATCGAAACGGATACCAAGAACTCCCTGCCCAACCTGGCATCGTATTTAACTCTAAAGGAAACACACTAGAGTGATCGATTAAATCCTTAGAAACAACTGTATTGTTTTTGGCATCCCACGCCCAAACATCAGCACGACCTAATGGTGGTTCTCCTGTTTCGGTTGGTAAATATTTTTCTACCTCTGGCAATGCTATTGGCAAATGTTCTGTAGCAATCATTTGTGGCATCCCGTCTACATAGTATACCGGGAATGGCTCTCCCCAATAACGCTGACGACTAAATACGGCATCCCGAAGTCTATAATTGGTTTTCCCCTGCCCTTGCCCCAATTTTTCTAACTCATAAATGGCAGTTTTGGTCGCTTTTTTATAGTTTAACCCATTCAAAAAATCTGAATTGGCAATTACGGTCTTTTCTTTATCAGCAAAAGCTTCTTCAGAAATATCTACTCCTTCAAAAATGTTAGTAATGGGAATATTAAAATGTTTTGCAAAGTCATAATCCCGCTGGTCTCCACATGGTACTGCCATTACCGCTCCGGTACCATATCCTGCCAATACATAATCCCCGATCCAGATGGGTACTGGTTCTTTGGTAAACGGGTGTTCTGCATATGCCCCTGTAAATACACCACTTATGGTTTTTACATCTGCCATACGCTCGCGTTCACTTCGTTTGGCAGTAGCTTCTATATATGCTTCTACCTCAGCTTTTTGCTCTGCAGTAGTTATTTTTTGAACTAAATCATGCTCTGGTGCCAAAGTCATAAAAGTAACTCCAAAAATAGTATCGGGACGAGTGGTGAACACTTCAATTGTATCCCCACCCCTAAATCCCCTCCCCAAAGGGAATGGGACTTCCTCAGTATCCTCCCCAGAAGGAAGGACTTTCAACATCTCTTCAATTTTAGAAACTACTATACCTATATCATTCAACACTTCATTGTTAGTAAAACGCAAAAAAGCATATCCTTTCTTTTCTTCTAACAATAATTGTCTCTCCTTATCTTCTTTCTCTTGAAGATCATGAATCTTACCATCTACCTCAATTATCAATTTCTTTGAAAGGCAAACAAAATCTACTATATAATTATCAATAGGGTGTTGTTGTCTAAATTTATATCCAAGCTTTTTTGTTTTTAACTGGTCCCACAATAACTTTTCTGCTTTAGTAGGATTAGCCCGCATTTCTTTAGCTCGTTCTAAAAGTTCTCCCGAAATTTTAGGGTTACCTGTTAAATATCCAGCACTTTGCTCCCTTCCTTTAGGGAAGGGTTGGGGATGGGATGAGAGAACATCAAAAGTTACACTTGCTCCAACCGATTTACCAATCCAGTTACGCTGTGATTCTTTTAAGGAGTCTGTCCAATCTATAGTTTCTAAACCTTGTAGTAACCGTTCTGCATAGGCAGAAATTCGCATACTCCACTGGGTCATTTTTTTACGAATCACCGGGTATCCGCCACGTTCTGAAACTCCGTTTACAATTTCATCATTTGCTAATACGGTTCCTAACTGGGGGCACCAGTTTACCTCGGTTTCTGCTAAATAGGTTAACCTGTATTTAAGCAATACTTCTTGTTTTTCTTTAGAAGTGAAACCATTCCATTCTTGTGAGGTGAACGCAGCTATATTTTCGTCACAAACTGCATGTACTTCTGTATTTCCTGTAGAAGCAAAAATAGCTTCCAGATCTTTTATATCTCTTGCTTTATCTGCATTTTTATCATACCAGGAGTTAAATAGCTCGATAAAAATCCATTGTGTCCATTTATAAAAATCAGGATTACTGGTGCGTACCTCACGGCTCCAATCAAAAGAGAATCCTATTTTATCTAATTGCTCCCGATAGCGAGCGATGTTTTCTTTGGTGGTGATGGCAGGATGTTGCCCAGTTTGGATTGCATATTGCTCTGCTGGCAATCCAAAAGAATCATATCCTTGCGGATGTAATACATTAAATCCTTTATGACGCTTGTATCGTGTATAAATATCACTGGCTATATATCCCAACGGATGCCCAACATGCAATCCTGCTCCCGAAGGATAAGGAAACATATCTAATACATAATACTTTTTTTTATCGCTATTGTTTTCTGCTTTGAAAGTTTGTTTCTCTGCCCAATATTTTTGCCATTTGGCTTCAATAGTATTAAAATCGTAGCTCATCATCTAAAATTAAGACCGCAAATTTACTAAAACCATCAGTATAGTAAAGCAACATCTACTTTTAATTGTTAATGCTAGTTATAAAAAAGCAAATATTATGTGTTTTTCATTTTCCTTCGATACCAAAGCAAACCTCCTAATAATACTAGTATTAAGACTGCTATAGCCCAATATAATAATGTATTGCTCTCGAAAGGAATCGGAGTAGAATCTCCCACCAAATAAAACGCTCCCCAGTAAAATGGATCGGTTCTGTTAATATCTGAAGTAGTTAGATACTGCAATTTGGCTTGTTGCAAAGCTTTTGCTTTGTTCATCCCTGCTTTTAGGTTGGTATAAAAATATTTCATTACCTCGGGGGTAGTTTGATCCGATACCTCCCAACTGGTTAATAGTAAGCTTTTGGTTCCTGCATATTGAAAAGCAGTACCCAAACTCATAATTCCTTCTCCTTTTGCTATTTTACCCGATCCGGTATTACAAGCACTAAGTACGGTAAGTTCTGCTGGGATATCCAATGCAAATAATTCGTGACTGTACAGCAAATTATCCTCCAGAGTGTCTTTGCTTTTGGTAAAATATAATTTAGAATTTTCTGGTCTCTCGTTATCTACATCTCCATGTAGCGCTAGGTGTAGAATATTATATTTTCCTGCGTTCTTTTTAAAATTAGATTCTATTGCTTGGGATCCATAATAGTATTCTCCATCTATAATATTAGATATGGCTCTTATTTCTTTTCGTGTACCAGGCAGGTCATCCTCGGTATCTCTTAATGTAGCAAGACGCATGGTATTTGCTTGTGCGATGTTGGTACTATCTGAAAAAGAAAATGCCAGACATTCCTGTAGTGTTTGGGATTGGGCAACATCTTTAAAAGGCGCAAACAATAAAGTAGCAGAATTGGCATACGAGATTACATAGTCTTTAAGC
>CAYGUC010000063.1:0-17061 GCA_964353005.1 uncultured Flavobacteriaceae bacterium
AAAATAGTTAAGTATTAGGTAGTTTTTGTATATATTTGCTTTAATAAAATTTATAGACCATACAAAAACACTAAAAAGTTATTTTTTAACCACTACATATCAAATGTAGGTAAAATATAGTTACAAAATAACTAGTGCGTAACAATGACTATTATTTTTTATCAACTATTTGATAATCAATAAGTATTTATAAATGATTAACGTGAATTTAACATGAAGGAGTTCCATATTGTAGACACCCAGCTACTTAAACTGGTGGATTATTTGATAGAAAAACACGAATCTACCCAAACTAATTTAGAATTTACCTCGTATTATTCTTTTGGGTACAGGTTTTACCCCAACAATAAATACATTGTGGAACAAATGAAGGGGGATGGTAAAAAGGGAAGCAAGAAAAAAAGTGCGCCACATCTTTTACTGATTAATATTGCGCGATATTTTAATGTGGATTTCAACTATTTCTATGATCTGGGGTATGCGCCAGAAGATGCCATCCGATCCAAGAAAGAGGCGTTACCTTCTTCCAAAGAGGAATCTGTGAAAGAGGTATTCCAGGAAATAGATCGCAGGCTGGAACTCTTTAGAATGGAAAATAAACAGCGAAGAACGACAGAACAAACAGAATACTATAAGGAAATAGAAGAAAAAATACACCATATCAAAGAACAGTTTCTTGTATCTTTTTCCTTGCCTACAGTATCCGAAAAAAGAAAAATGAGGATAGAGGTGTTTGACCATATTATATTGCTGGGCTGGATGGCAATAGATAGCAAACGTAACGCCACGCAACTGGAAAAAGAACAGGAACGTACCACTAAAGAGATAGAAGCTTTAAAGGTAGAAGTAGCGCAGCTTAAAGAACACCGAGAAAAGCTGCATGCGGATTTGGCAGAAAGTAACCGTATGACTATCGAAGCACAGAAAGGACAGACCGAAGCCTTGAAAACCCTATTGACAATAAAAAGTAATATGTAAAAGGAATCGTTTTGCTAATTTCGGTTTTTCTGGATAAGGGGAAGGCAGAAATTAGCAGAACGATGTAAAGCTATAGATAAATACAATGTCACGATACAATTACGTGACATATTTTTATTATATTAGCAGTATCAATAACAGTAATACGATATACATGAAATCAAAAAAAGAGGATTTTACCAAACATAGCGAAGCTATCAATGAACTTCTTTTCGAAGCCAAGGCAATGAAGGGCATTCATAGAATGACTTTGCATACCTGGAGAACAGAAGGGGTTCTGGAAGATAAACGAGATCCCGAAGCCACTACCAAATGGAGTTACTACAGTCCACTAGACGTTGTTTGGATTAGTATTCTAAATGAACTTAAAAAGTTACGGTGTACCCATGCAGAAATGAAAGCCTTTAAAGAGGTCTTGTTTGAAAAAATCAAGGCAGAGGATAACAATGAGTATCCTGCATTGGAATATTATACGCTTCGCGTCTTACTGTACAACCAACCTATCTATATCATTATTACCTATGCTGCGGAAATGGATGCTATATGGATGTTGGATGAGAAGGATTATTTCTCGAAGCTGGCTTCAGGGGAGATAGAAAACCATACGGCAATCCTATTGCACAAAGCGGTAAAATCCAATCTGGAACCCGTATACCAGCATCCTGAGTTTAGTGATCTGGCAGGATTGAATAAGGAAGAAATACAAATACTGCAAATACTCAGGAACAAAAACTTCCGAACCATTAAGATCCTGAAGCGCAACGGGGAGATGGATGGTATCGAAGGAACAGAACGAATTGAAGATGTGGAGAGAATTGAAAAACTGCTCAAAGAAGGAGAATACCAGAATATAGAAATCAAACAACAAAACGGCAAGATCGTATCAGCCCACCGTACCATACGAACAAATTTTAAAAGAAAATAAGTAATCAAAGCAAGATGACCGCTACAAGTCATGCCTATTTTTCACTACTGCTTTAACCTACGCTACCATTGGAGAAGCAGCAATGAAGTATTAAAATGATAAAAAACGGAACAAATGGAAAATTAATAGAAATGGAGGAACTGTGTCAAATCATTAAAACCAAAGATATACGAACAGCCATCGCATGGTGTGAGCGTTTTGGTATTCCGATTATTCATAGAGGGAATAAGAGATTGACTTACCGATTTCTTGTAGATATCGAAGTAGATAGAAAGATTATGCAACTATTAAAGAAAAAATATCCAGAGAATTGGGAGGAACTATATGGATACTATAAAACGGAGGATTTGAATAGTTATTTGTTAGCTACCAGCGAGGAGGAAAACTATACGGAGGGTAAAATAACTTCAAGATCCAATCCAAAATCTTCTTTTGCTAAGGCTTTTTCTAAAACATAGAATACTAATAACTTAAAAAAGAAAACAATATGAAGCAATTAAAATTACCAACCCAAAAGTATAAAGGGATGGTGGTGTACTGTAGTAAGTGTAGAAAACATTTTTCGTGGACAAAAAAACAGGAAGAACAAAAAGTTCTGGAACCTGTATGTGGACAGTCTAAAGGTCGGCTTTCTTCTTGTAAATTTAAAGACAAACAGAGTTACAAAGTAAAAGTTCACATCCCAGGAACCCGTAAAGGAGAGGTGTCCAAAGTACTCCAATCCAAAAGGTACGATGAAGCGATTATAGAAGCGGTGGAGTTTCGGGCAGAATTTAAGCGAACACTTCATGGGCATAACCCTAATCCAATCCATCCTAAAAAAGCAACAAGAACCTATCTTTTTGATGCACAGATACGCTATATTGACTTTTTAGCAGATATAGATGTACCAGAACACCAGAAGAAAAATCGTAGCGAAGATTATATAAAACAACTTTTAAAAAGTCTGGAGTATTTCAATGACTGTCTAAAAGAGCATGATATAAATAAACGGTTGCTTCCTATTGATAGGGTTGACGATTCTCATGTAGGGTATTTTCATGCTAATCTTAACGCACGAGGGTTTAAAAGCAGAACGTACAATAAACATATGGGGAACCTAAAGATATTCTATAAATGGGCTATTCAAAATTATAACCTTAAGATTGGAAGTAACCCTTTTGATAAAGTAAAGAACAAACCTACGGTATACAAAAAGGAAACCATTACAGGGGATGAATTTAGGAAACTACTGGTACAGATCACTCCTGAAAATGGGAAATTTGAAAGAAAAACAAAGAATGGAACAAAAAAAATGAATTACTTCTGTTCTTATCTTAAAGACGCTTTGGAACTTGCCCTGCATACAGGAGGTCGCCGTGAGGAAATAGCTATTTTAAGATGGGATATGATAAAAGAAATAGATGGAAAACCTACCTATATAGAAGTCCGTAACTTAAAGGTAGAACGGATTACAAAACGAGAAGGACAAGATAGTATAGCTCCTAAAATTGTGCCTATT
Organism: uncultured Flavobacteriaceae bacterium; assembly: GCA_964353005.1. GTDB lineage: Bacteria > Bacteroidota > Bacteroidia > Flavobacteriales > Flavobacteriaceae > Aquimarina. Next base: position 3,405 of record CAYGUC010000063.1, read on the forward strand.
ACCTCTGGACTAATGGAAGTTTTACTACGAATGGGATATCAGGAAAAAAAAGGATCTACGGATTTTATTATATGCCCTGATCGAAAAAGAACAAGCATTGGTGCTATAAAAAATAGAATGACCGATGGCTTTTCTTTTTTCTATAATCAATTGAATACGGACAGGAGTTTGCAATTTAAATGTTTACGAAAAACATATCTTACCTATCTGGATTTGGCTATGAAAGGAGATAGTAAATTACTATCTTCGCACTCCAATGATGAAGTATTGCAAAAGCACTATATAGATCAAAAAATAGTAGCCAAGGCTGTAAAAGAACTTCATATTTTTGAATAATTATTAATATAATACCCTGCTTCTACACCCTGCTTTTATTTTGATTTCGGTGTATAGTGAAAATTTCAATTTAAGCACAAGGTATTGATTTAAAGATGATTAGATGTGTTTTCAAAACCAAAAATATTATTTAACCCTACAGTGTTTTTAAACCTTGAAGGTGTAGGTTTTTGAAACCTTGAAGGTGTGGATTTTGGGTGCCTGTGAGGTTTCTGTTCTTTGTCTTCGACATCTCTTCGATATCGCTTCAACCACACTTCGACAGGCTCAGTGTGACAGTTCAGTGTGACATTTTCTCTTCTAAAATCCTGAAGGTGTAACTGCCTTTACTATTGTAATAGGATTATTTGTATCTAATGTGATGGTATTTTCTTCGATGATTGTATACCCTATTTTTGCACATTGTTCTTTAAAAACCAATATCGAACTTTGTTTTACGGCATTGATAACAATACTTGTTTCTTGATGTAAAAAGGGAGTAATCTTTAAAAACAGTTGCTCTAATTTACCTCCGTGTCCACCAATAAATATAGTATCTGGTTTTGGTAATGGACTAAGATCTTGCTCCAAAAAATCCCCCATTACTATCTGGATTCCCGGGGCTCCTAATCGTTTTTGATTCTCTATCATAATTGCTTCACATTCTGGCCTCTTTTCAAAAGCAACTACTGTTATATTTGGATTTTTTAATTTAGCTTCTATACTAACCGATCCTGTACAAAAACCAATGTCCCATAGTGTATTTATATTAAGAATGTTTAAATAATGTAACGTCATTAATCGAACAGGCATTTTGGTAATCATCTTGGGTCTGCCTGGTAAGCCTTTAAAATTTGTATCTCTTATCCCAAAATCAATTTGTCGATGTGTAGTCTTTTTTAGTATAATACAATTAAGAGGATGAAACCTCATCATGGAAGCTTCAAGCAAAGATAATTCTTGAAACTTCTCCTCTTCTCCTTCTATATCTTCGCCTATAAATATTTTATAATTATCATATCCATACTCCAAAAGTCGTTTTGCAATGGTAGCTGGGTTTTTATCGGCATCGGTAAGCACTCCTATACATTCTTTTTGTTGGATTAGGATTGTATCTAGTGCCTTCCAGGTTCTGCCATGTACGCTTATGGTTTGTAAATGACTACTATTTATATGCATCGCATTAGCCAATAATTGAATCGAACTAAAATAAGGAGTCGTTATAATTTCTGCATCTGGATATTTATTTTTTAATGTATTGGAAAAACCATAAAACACAGGGTTTCCCGAAGCAAAAATCACAATTGTGCCAGACGTTTCTTCGTATGCATTAAATACCTCCTGCATGGGAGATTGAATGGGTATCCATTGATGATTTTTAGGGAGGTAATCTTTCACCAATTCATAATGTCGTTTTCCACCACTAAAAACAAGGCTATCCAGAATATCTTGTTGCTGTTTTGCGGTGAAGTTTGGTTTTTTATTTCCTATACCTATTACATAAAAAGTCATAGTGTTTTTTATATTGTATATTCTATGTCTATCGATATTAAGATTTTTGAAGTCTTAGTATGAATGATTACACCCTGTACTTTTCTTGAATAACCACTTCTTTTTGAAGCTTTTTACGATCCCATTTTCGTAATTCTAATTCTGGTTGGTTATAAAACATATCGGTATATCCAAAGCACAAGTATCCTATTAACTCATTTTTTTTTGGGGCTTTAAGTACTTGTTTTACTTTTTCGGGATCCAAAATGCTTACCCACCCCATCCCTATGTTTAAGGATCGTGCCATGAGCCACATATTTTGTATGGCGCAAACCACGCTGTATTTACCCATATTGGGCATGCTGGTTTGTCCAAGTACAGGACCTTCTTTAGGGGGGTAAAACACTGCTATGTTTAGCGGAGATTCTAAAATTCCTTCTAACTTAAGCTTAATGTATTCTCTTTGTTTTTGGTCTGTGAATTGGGTTGCTGCATGCGCTGTTTCTTCAGAAAAAGTTTCTTTTACTGCTTGCTTTGTTTTTTGATCCCGAATCAATACAAACTCCCAGGGTTGTGAAAACCCAACCGAAGGCGCTGCTAACGCTGCTTGTAGTATCGTATCTATTGCCTGTTGTGGTATCGGGGTGTTTAAAAAGTGGTTTCCCCTAACATCCCTGCGATGCATTAGTATTTCTTCTAATAATTCTTGTTCTTCCTTAATAAATAAACGTTGTTGGGGTTCTTCTTTCATATCCGTTTATATTTTGGCTTCTTGCAGAGTAAATGCTGCATTTACAATAGCTGCTGCAAAGTTACTTCCTCCTCTTTTTTCGGTAATTAATGCATATGGGGTATTGTTTATTGTTTTTAGCCTCTCCTTGGATTCTATTACATTAATAAATCCTACTGGGGCACCAATAACTCCTGTTGGGGATAGTACCCCTTCTTGTATTTGATCTGCTATCTCTATTAATGCTGTTGGGGCATTACCGATAACAAACAATGCTTTGGGATACTTTTTTGCTGCTAATTTTATACCTGCCTGGGTACGTGTTAATCCTTCTTTTTGTGCTAGCTGAAGAGTCTCCCCCTCATTTAGCAAACAAATTACTGGATTGTTATACTTGGCAGTATATGCTTTTGTAATTCCTGCTGCTACCATGGTTACATCGGTAACTATGGTTCCTCCTTTTATTAAATACTCATGCCAGATCGAAATCGCATTTTCTGAAGTTTTAAGATAGTTTATGTACTCAAAATCTCCCGAAGTATGAATACATCGTATAGCTGCCCATAACGTATCTTTTGCCAATGTATTTTGCGGAACATTATTTAGTATTTCGGCAAAACTAGCTTGTTGTATCTCTTCGCCTGTTTCTGGCTTTCTGTTTAGATATCCTCTGGGGGTAATTAAATGATCTTTATACCTAAAGGTTTGGCTGTTTCCTATTAAAACTACGCAAAACATATCTACGTCGTTTACATCCAGATCTCCTAAGGTAGTAATTTTAATCTTTTCTTCGGTTCTTCCTAATTGTTTACATATTGCTACTGGTGTTGTTGCAGAACGGTATTCTAGATATATATTTTTTAAGGTCTGCAATTGCCAATACCGTTTTTTACTTTTGGGGTTATAAAGACCAGTTACAAAATCCCCCATTGCCGCAGCGTGAATACGTTTCTCGATAGTGGTCCACGGTGTCATTAAATCGGATAAGGATATGCAACAAAAATCATGTCCTAATACGGCTCCTAATTTACTGCCTGCGGTAATAAAGGCAGAAATCCCTGGCACTGTTTCTACAGGAATATCTAAGTTTTGCTCTGCTACTTTTTGATATACAATAGATGCCATTGCATATATACTGGCGTCGCCAGAGCCTATCACCACGACATGTTCTCCTTCTATGGCATGTTGTATTGCTATTTCAGCTCTTTTTTCTTCTTCGCTTAACTCTTTTCCTATACATAAAGCATCTGGGTGTACCAGATGTTGTATAAATTGAAAATAATAATGATATCCTATGACTACGGTAGCTTTTGAAATTGCTTGTGTAGCCATCGGAATAATATAGTCGGCATGTCCCGGACCCAGTCCTACAACTTTGATCATTTTTTAATAATTAATAAAGAGAAATATGGGATTTCTCTAGTAGCCAGAGTGGTTATCTCTGTGGTTATATATTCTTTATTAGTTCCTAAGCGTTCACAATAATAGTATTTCCAGTTTTTTTGTACCAAGTCTGTATAAAAAGTATTCCACCCAGAACGTATTTTCATTAATACTACGGTATCAAATTCTTGAAAATACTGTGTGATTTCCTCGATATTTTTTACTCTTGGCAGTATCGCAACCTTATCATTAAGTAAACTTAATGGCACTTGATGTTGAGATGCTCCTAAAGAAAAGGAGTTAATGCCCGGCACTAAAGAAATGGGTAATTCTAAATCCTGAAGTTCTTTTAATACATAAGAAAACGAGGCATATAAGCTAATATCCCCTTCGCATACAATTGCTATTTTTTTTCCCGAATAATAGGCTTCTTCTATATTTTTTGCGGTTATTGCGTACGTATCTGAAGCTTCTTTGCGATCACTCGACATTTTTAGAAAAAAGCCTTTCAACTCCTTATTTTCTAGCCCGTGATATTGTAAAACAGGATACACAAAGCTTTTTTTCTGGTCTTTGTTAATAGATCCAGGATAAAAAATAAGATCTGCTTCCTTTAGTATTCGTAATGCTTTTAGGGTAAGAAGCTCGGGGTCTCCTGGTCCTAAAGCTACTCCATAGATAGTGTGCAAAATAGTTATGTTGTTTTCTTTTTTCGTTTATACAAAAATAATTGCCATTTTTCTTCTGCTACTCCTGCTTTATCCATTTCTGCTCTTGCCATAGTAAAGAACAAATCTGATAATCTATTAATATATGCTACCACGTATTCTTCTACAGAGTTTGGGTCTTCGTGCATTAAAGTAACCAGTCTGCGCTCTCCTCTTCGTATTTGAGTTCTGCATACATGGCATAAAGCCGAGATTTCGTTTCCGCCTGGTAATAAAAAGTAATCGGAAGGTGAGCTTATGTTTGCCTCCATCGCATCCATCCATTGTTCGCAAAAATCGGCTCCGTCCACAGGTTTAGGATTTGTATTTTCTTTTTTAGAGTCTGATGGTCTTGCCAAATGCGACATCATATCCATTAAATCTTTTTGGATTTTATGCAAATTTGGTTGCCACTCGTGGTCATTACTTAATTTTGCCCGCAACAAACCAATGGTAGAGTTTGCTTCATCTAAAGCTCCATTACACTCTATACGAGCAGAGTCTTTATATTCTCTTTTTCCTCCAAAAACTCCGGTCATACCGGTATCTCCTTTGCGTGTATATATTTTCAAGGTATAAATTTTTAATTAATTACGTTTTAGGATGTTTTTAGACTTCTACTTCAATCCTTAGTTTTTCTTCTAATGCTTGTTGGATTTTATCCTCTTCTAGTTTTTCTCCAATAATTACTAAGCGCGTAGCTTTTGGTTCTGCATCTGTCCATTTTCTATCAAAATAATTTTCAAACCGTTCTGCTACTCCCTGAACAATCATACGCATTGGTTTACCAGGCACGTGGATAATTCCTTTAATTCGATAAATAGAGTTTTGTGCAACCAATTCTTTTAATGCTTTTATTAATGTTTGTGGTGTATGTGCTGCTTTTACTTCTATAACAATAGAGTTTATAGTCTCATCATGTTCATGATCATGGTGATGATCGTCATGGTCATGATGGTGATGGTGGTCTTCATGATGCGAGTGTTTGCTATCTACGTGGTCTTCGGCTTTGGCATCTATGCCTAATAGTACCTCTACAGAAATGTCTCCTTTTACGGCTGAAATCAATTTGATTTTTTCTCCTACACGGTTCTGGATGATATTCTTTACCTCATCATATTGCTGTTGGTTAATTAAATCTGATTTAGTCATTACAATCAAATCTGCACATGCCAACTGATCTTCAAATAACTCTTCTATAGAGGATTCGTGATCCAGGTTTTCGTCTTCTAATCGTTGTAATTGCACCTTATCCCGATCGCATATTTCTCCCGTAGCTTGTCCTACACTATCTACCACAGTAATTACTGCATCTACGGTAATTTGTGGTTTTAAATCTGGCCAGTTAAAAGCTTTTAATAGTGGTTTGGGCAATGCTAATCCAGAGGTTTCTATAATAATATGGTCGATGTCTTGTTTACGCTCCATTAATTGCAACATGGTTGGCAAAAACTCTTCTTGTACCGTACAACAAAGGCACCCATTACTTAGTTCGAGTATATTTTCTTCTTCGCATCCACAATCATTACCTTTTAATATTTCTCCGTCCATACCCAGTTCGCCAAACTCGTTAACAATAATTGCCAGCCTTCTACCATTAGCATTTTGGGCAATTTTATGGATTAAGGTTGTTTTACCAGACCCCAGAAAACCAGTGATTATAGTTACTGGTATTTTTTGTGTATGTAAAGCCATGTTTTTTTATTAAGATAATTCCTAACAAAGCTATTTATTATTGTTTAAAGGAGAAAGGAAAACCAGATATGTTTCCGTATTTGATTTTCCTTTAAGCTATTTTAATTATTCATAAAACATTACTTGTATCTAATAGCCTCTGAGCAAGCTCATAAAACATCCTTTCAAAATATGTTTTGTTCTCGAGGTAAGCTTGGGATAAATAAATCCTTAATTAGTAACTGATGGAAAATACAACAAAACCAAATTTGATTTTTAGATTTACCATTAACATCTCTATAAATCTACTTTCAAAAGAAAGACTTTTACTCCTTACTCTAAAGTAAAGTTTGAACAGATATTTTTTTAAATCTAAGAAGGCAAAATAGGATTAGACAAAATAATAGCTAATATCAATTTAAATAGGAGATAAAACTGGCATTAGCTACTTCTTATACTAAATAATAATGCTTTATGAATCTAAATCTATTTGATCTAAGAGTTCTAAAAAAGTAAATCTATTGGTAACAGGGTTTCGTGTTTGAGCACTATGGGTTTCTAAAAAACAATTTACCAAAACCTCTAAATGCGTTCCTTTAAAAGTGTTTTTTAGATTTTTGTTTGTATAATCCATAATTTTTAATTGCCATGGGGTAAAAAAATACAATAATTCTTTATCCAAAAAATCAGGTAATAATGTTTTAGCTTTATATATTTTAATATACTCGCATTGATCTTCTAAATAAAAGTGTCCAAAATTATCTGCAGCACCTGCATTTATTTTTCTCGAAGTATTTTGTAATGTTTTTTCAAGCTCTTCATACCGAATAGGACTTTTAAAATCTAGTAACATACTTTCTATCTTAAAAAGTATATCATACACTTCTATTTTTGACATGCCATCTAATTGTTTAAAAACTTTTTGAACTACAACTTCTTCTTGTGTTATCATATTCTTTGTTGGTTAATAGGTTTTAGAGCAGAAATAGTAGCTTCTTTTTTGATTGTTCATAAGCATTAGGATGTTAGGATAGTCGTTAAGAAATTAATACCGTTTATTAAGAAACTACTACTTCTTGTATGCATTAATTTTCTAAATCAAAAGACAATTCTACATCCCAAAGGTTGCATATTTTATATAGAATTTGATTAAATCAGTTATTTTCTAATTTAATTCTATTACAAAATATTTTCTATCCCATTACCAATAATATCGATTGTAGTAATATTATATGCACAATTTTATTTACTTTATAGAATTAGTTTTTGTAAGTAATAAATGACTTATAAAAATACCATTATTTAAAAGAATGATATGAAGCTATCCAAAACTCCATTATTAATATTTAACAAAAATGGAATTTATTGTGAGGCGGCAAATATATATATTGACCCTTGGCGACCAGTAGATAAAGCAATTATCACTCATGGGCATGCCGACCATAGCCGATGGGGACATAAGCAATATATCACGCACCATACTAATGTACCTATTATAAAACATCGCCTTGGTGATATTAATGTAAGTGGAAGAGCATACAACGAGCAATTTATCATTAACAATGTTACATTTTCTTTTCATCCGGCAGGGCATATCATCGGAAGTTCCCAAGTTAGAGTAGAGCATAAAGGAGAAGTTTGGGTCTTTACTGGGGATTACAAAACAGAAAACGATGGAATTTCAGTTCCGTTTGAACCTGTACGATGTCATACCTTTATAACAGAATGTACTTTTGGGCTACCTGCGTTTACATGGGTGCCACAAAAACAAGTTTTTGAGGATATAAACTCTTGGTGGGCAGAAAATAAAGCAGAGGGGAAAACCTCGATTCTTTTTGGATATTCTTTAGGAAAAGCACAAAGATTACTAAAGCATTTAGATCCTTCTATTGGTAAAATATATACCCATGGTGCTATTGAGAATATGACAGAAGTAGTACGAAATATTGTAGATTTCCCAGAAACTACCTTAATAACCAGAGATACTAAAAAAGAAGAGTTTTCTGGCAATATAGTATTAGCTCCTCCTAGTGCGCATGGCGGAACATGGATACGCAAAATGGTACCGTATGTGACTGCTTCTGCAAGTGGGTGGATGACTTTTCGTGGGGCACGAAGACGTAGAGCTATCGATAAAGGATTTGTATTATCAGATCATTGCGATTGGCAAGGATTGCTTAGTGCTATTGAAGCTACTGGTGCAGAAAAAATTATAACGACACATGGTTACACAGATATTTTTTCTAAATACTTAAGAGAACAAGGTTATGATGCACGAACCGAAAAAACACAATACGAAGGAGAATTAGAAGAACAAGAAGTAAATAAAGAGAATAAAACTGTAGAATGAAATTATTTGCAGACTTAATAAAACAGTTAGATAGTACTAACAAAACGAATATAAAAGTAGCTGCATTAGCTTCTTATTTTGAGCAAGCATCCGACACCGATAAGGTTTGGACTATTGCCATTTTATCGCATCGTCGTCCTCCCAGACCCGTTAACACTACTTTATTAAGAACGTGGGCTTCAGAATTATCAAATATCCCATTATGGCTGTTTGAAGAATCGTATCACATCGTAGGAGATTTAGCAGAAACCATTGCGTTAGTGATTCCTTCCTCAGAAAAAAGATCCGACAAAAGTTTGACACAATTTTTAAAAGAAATTATTGCGCTAAAAAAGAAAGATGAAGAGGATAAAAAAGCATATTTAATTGACAACTGGAAACTATTAAACTATTATGAAAGATTTGTGTTCACCAAACTAATCACCGGGAGTTTCAGGATAGGAGTTAGTCAAAAATTAATGACCAGAGCTTTAGCAAAGGCTACACAAATTAACGAAGATATTTTAGCATACAAGTTAATGGGAAATTGGGATCCCAATACCATTTCCTTTTATGATCTAATTTTAGAAGAAAAAGAATCTGATTTTTTATCTAAACCATATCCATTTTATCTTGCCTACGCTATAGAAGGAGAAGCATCTACTCTTGGAAATGTAGAAGATTGGAATATAGAGCACAAATGGGACGGTATTCGATCTCAAGTCATTGTTCGTAATAATGAATTATTTGTATGGAGTCGTGGCGAAGAATTAGTAACAGATAAATACCCCGAATTTCATCAATTTATAGGTAAAATCCCTAACGGCACTGTTCTGGATGGGGAGATATTGCCTTTTCCAGATGGCGATATTGGGACTTTTAATGATTTACAAACCAGGATTGGTCGAAAAACTGTTTCTAAAGCTTTATTATCTAAGACACCAGTAATCCTTAAAGCGTATGATGTTCTGGAATGGGAAGGAAGAGATATTCGTACTTTTCCCTACAGTAAAAGAAGAGAAATTCTAGAACATTTGTATACCAATTACAGTTCCTTTACAACAGATTCCTCATTTAAAACACTTCAATTATCAAATAGAATGACTTTTGATTCCTGGGATGAAGTTGCTAAAGAAAGAGCACGTGCCCGAGAGATGCGTAGCGAAGGATTAATGCTTAAACGTAAAGACTCTTCATATCAGGTAGGGCGCAAAAAAGGAGATTGGTGGAAATGGAAAACAGATCCTCTTACTATAGATGCTGTACTTACTTATGCCATGCGGGGACACGGGCGCAGATCTAATCTTTTTACCGACTATACATTTGCATTATGGCAAGAAGAACCTAAAGAGCTGGTTACGTTTGCAAAAGCATATTCTGGATTAACCGATGCCGAATTTAGAAAAGTAGATGCCTGGATCAAAAAGAATACTATAGAGCGTTTTGGCCCTGTTCGAAGCGTAACTCCTGAGTTAGTATTTGAAATTGCTTTTGAGGGTATTGCTATTTCTAAACGACATAAAAGTGGAATTGCAACTCGTTTTCCTCGTATATTACGATGGAGGCAGGATAAAAAAATAGAAGAAGCCAATACCTTGGAAGATTTAAAAGCTATGATTCCTGGGATAAATAAGTGAAATGAACAGAAATGAACTTTATAAAATTGCAGAAGACTGGTTTCACCAACAATCCTGGAAACCTTTTCCTTTTCAAAAACAAACCTGGACTGCCTTTTTGCAAGGAAAAAACGGAATACTTAATGCACCGACTGGTAGTGGAAAAACGTATGCTTTATGGATTCCTATAGTATTAGCCTATATCAAAAATAATCCTGAGTATAGCACAAAACATAAAAAAGGCTTAAAAGCTATCTGGATCACTCCATTACGAGCACTATCTGTAGAAATCAAACAATCCGCAGAACGTTTTCTGGAAGATTTAGAAATTCCGCTTACCGTAGGGATTCGTACTGGAGACACGTCTCAAAAAGAACGTGCCGCTCAAAAACGATCTATGCCTGATCTTTTAATTACTACTCCAGAAAGTTTACAGTTATTACTTGCTTCTAAAGGATATAAAAAAACATTTGAAGGACTGACTGCAATAGTTATTGATGAATGGCATGAATTACTAGGTTCTAAACGAGGAGTACAGATAGAATTAGCGGTATCCAGATTAAAAACGATAGCACCTGATATGCGCATCTGGGCAATCTCTGCCACTATAGGAAATCTGGAACAAGCACAGAAAGTACTTTTAGGTCCAGAATCCCCCGCATTAAAAAACTCAGTATTAATAAAAGCGAATATTCATAAAAAGATTAAAGTTGCCTCTATCATTCCTAAAAAGATGGAGACTTTTCCCTGGAGAGGACATTTAGGATTACACTTGCTACAAGAAGTCATTCCTATTATAAAAAACAGCAAAACTACCTTACTGTTTACCAATACAAGAGCACAATGCGAAATTTGGTTTCAGAAGATTTTAGAGAAACACCCAGAGTTTGCTGGTGAGATTGCAATGCATCATGGAAGTATCAATAAAGAAACCAGAATTTGGGTAGAAAATGCAATACGTGAAGGATCTTTAAAAGCAGTTGTATGTACCTCTAGTTTGGATTTGGGAGTAGATTTTGCACCCGTAGAAACGATCCTACAGATTGGTGGTCCCAAAGGAGTTGCTCGTTTTTTACAAAGAGCCGGACGAAGCGGACATCAACCAGGTAAAGAAAGTGTCATCCATTTTTTACCTACTCATGCTATGGAACTTATAGAAGCCTCTGCGCTACAAAAAGCTGTGCAAAATCATACTATAGAAGATCGTATTCCTTACATTAATAGTTATGATGTACTAGTTCAATATCTAACTACACTTGCAGTTTCTGATGGTTTTTATGCAGATGCAATTTATCCAGAAATACAAGGTACTTTTTGTTTTCAAGCGATAACCCGTGAGCAATTTAGATGGATACTTAATTTTATTAGTATCGGAAGTCAAAGCCTGCAAGCTTATGATGAATATAAAAAGGTTGAAATCGAAGAAGACGGAAAGTTTAAAGTAAACAATCGTGGTGTCGCCATGCGACATCGTTTACAAATAGGTACTATAGTAAGCGATGCCGTACTAATGGTAAAATATCTTAAAGGGGGGTATATAGGCTCTATTGAAGAATGGTTTGTTTCTAAACTAAAACCCGGGGATGTATTTACTTTTGCTGGTCGTAATCTAGAGCTTTTTCGAATTAAAAACATGCAGGTTTTAGTAAAGAAATCAAAGCAAAAAACTTCTAAAGTACCAAGTTGGATGGGAGGGCGAATGAGTTTTTCTTCAGAAATGAGCCAGCTATTAAGAGATGAATTATATCTCATAGCTTCTGAGTCTACAAAAATCTCTAAAGAACTTAAAGCTTTATCTCCTATTTTTAAGAGGCAACAAAAAGAAAGTATAGTCCCTGGATCAAATCAATTTTTAATAGAAACGTTTAAAACAAGAGAAGGATACCATGCTGTTTTTTATCCTTTTGAAGGACGTTTCGTTCATGAAGCTCTAGGTAGTCTGTTAGCATATCGAATCAGCTTACTATCTCCTATTACTTTTTCTATTGCTTTTAATGATTATGGTTTTGAACTGTTATCGGATCAAAAGATAGATGTACAACAGATTTTAGACAATGATTTATTTAGTGCAGATTTCCTGACCAGTGATTTGCAAAAGAGCCTTAATGCAACAGAAATGGCACGACGTAAATTTCGGGATATCGCGGTTATTGCAGGACTGGTTTTTACTGGATATCCTGATAAAGTAGTAAAAAGCAAACACCTGCAATCTAGTTCGCAATTGCTTTTTAATGTTTTTAGTGATTATGAACCAGATAACTTATTATTTCAACAAGCATTTACAGAAACTTTTGAACACCAACTAGAAAAAGGAAGATTACAAATAGCCTTAAAACGTATTCACTTACAAACTGTTATCTGGAAAGATTGCCAAAAAGCTACCCCTTTTTCTTTTCCGATTATTACCGATCGCCTTCGAGAAAAACTTTCTTCAGAAAAACTCGCAGATCGTATCAAAAAAATGGTTTTGCAACTAGAAAAATCTTAATTTATTTTGTAGCTATGAAAACGCAAACTATTACGATCCACAAACAAACTTTTGTGCTTCATCCCAGCGGTGCTTTATACTGGGAGCAAAAAGCAATGCTATTGATTGCAGATGTACATTTAGGAAAAGTAACCCATTTTAGAAAACATGGTAGCGCTGTTCCGCAATCTGCAATTATTCAGAATTTTGTGCAGTTGGATACTGTTACCCAATATTTTCAACCAAAAACAATTTGTTTTTTAGGGGATTTATTTCATAGCCATCTTAATACCGAATGGCTTTTGTTCGAATCCTGGGTAAAAGAGCAAAAAGCAACTATTGTTCTTATTGTAGGTAACCATGATATTATAGAACCTTTGCGATATAAAAAACTAGGCATACACATTACCGACCAGTGGCAACTTGACTCTATATTTCTCACACATCATCCAGAGATCAAATCACAACTGTATAACATTGCAGGACATATTCATCCTGGTGTTCAACTAAGAGGATTAGGAAAACAATTTCTAAAAGTTTCTTGCTTTTTAAAACGTGAAAAACAAATGATAGTACCTGCCTTTGGAACTTTTACAGGTAACTATATAATTCAACCAGAAGCACAGGATCAAATATTTGTAATTACACAAGACGAGGTGATAAAAATTTATACTAGCTAAAAATTATACCATTTACATTTTAAATCTACTGGAATAAAATATTTTTTGTACAGGTGAGACGCTTACACTGCCAGTGCTTTCGTGCTTTGATGAAACCTTCCTGCACAATGCAGGATGCTTTCGTGATGTGATGAAACCTTCCTGCACACTGCAGGACGCTTTCGCGATGTGATGAAACCTTCCTGCACACTGCAGGACACTTTCGTGGTATGATGAAACCTTCCTGCACACTGCAGGACGCTTTCGCGATGTGATGAAACCTTCC
>CAYGUC010000063.1:17161-18798 GCA_964353005.1 uncultured Flavobacteriaceae bacterium
TGCACACTGCAGGAAGCTTTTGTGATGTGATGAAACCTTCCTGCACACTGCAGGATGCTTTCGTGGTATGATGAAACCTTCCTGCACGCTGCAGGACGCTTTCGTGATGTGATGAAACCTTCCTGCACACTGCAGGGCGCTTTCGTTATTATATAGAAGCTTTTTTATAGCTTACAGAAATATTTTTGGGTAACATTTAGCAAAGAAAAGACATATACTAAAAAGAGCCTTACCGTTTTGTACTAAAAAAACAGAAAAAAAGAAGTAAGGACGTAATCTAAAAAATAACACATGATGAACATCCCTTTTTTAAACCGTTATCGAAATGGTGAATTTTTGCAATATCTTAAAGATGTATTACAATTACTATCTGAACAGGATATAAATGCTTTACTGCTTGCACAACAATATAATACTTTGCAGCCTTTGGTTGCCAGTATTGATGCAGTTTTTAAACAAAACCAAGGTAGTATTATCACACAAGATTTGGTTACCCTTGATGAGCAAAGAGACAAAGCTTTTACTGGTTTGCGATATGTAATCATTGGTTACCAACAACATTATGATACTGTTTTGGTTAACGCTGCCAATGCTTTGTTTAATAATATAACCAAGCATGGCGATAATATACAACGGTTAAGCTACCAAGAAGAAACTGCAGTATTAGACAGTATTATAAACGATTGGAAAAATGAAACCGAGCTTAAAAATGCTGTAACAAAATTAAAATTGCAGGATTGGCTAATGCACTTAAATACTGTTAACAAAGATTTTACTACCCGCTATTTGGCACGTGTAGAAGAACAAGCCTCTACTCCTGCCCAAAACGTAATAGATCTTAGAGCAGATACTACTAATGCCTATAGAGAGCTTATTGCCCATATTAATGCTCATGCAACACTTGGCACAAAAGGAGCATATCGCACTTTGCAAGAACAAATAAATGTATTGGCAGGGCAATATAACCAAGTGGTCGATAACCGTACCAGCAATAATAGCAAACAAACAGATACCGATAATAACAGCAATATTGACTTACAACAAACATAAAATTTGATATGTAAAGCTTTAAAAAACCACAACAGATGTTGTGGTTTTTTTAGGACGACACAACCCAGCGGGGATCGGAATTTTTCATTCTTAGAAATTAAAACTAGTTGACAAATCCCCTTCAAATTCAGGCTTTTCTGTTGATTCCTTAGCTACAATTTCAAATACAGGAACATAATCGTTATTTACCCCTCCATAAATCTCTATTTTCAACCAACCTTTTGGTACTTTAAATTCTATTATCTTGTTAATTTTAATTAATTTTTCTAATGTAAAATCTTTCAAATAACCTATTCCACATATCCCCAGTATTCCTGTAGAATTTAAAATCCATCCTGTTGATTTAACTTCTACTTCACTCAAATACGATCGTTCATTTATATTTAAAACAAAACCATAATCATCTGCTTCAATATCAATTATAGGAATAGCTATACCATTAGCTGAGATTTCCTCTCCCAAATTAGTTTCCACTAATGGAGTTAGAATATCATTTCCCTTTATATGCTTTTCTTTAAAATCTACTAAAGATTTTAAATCAAATATGGCAAAACCATTTAATTCTGAAAATAAAAATTCTATCCGCA
>CAYGUC010000064.1:0-12633 GCA_964353005.1 uncultured Flavobacteriaceae bacterium
AAACCGCGAACAATACCATCACAGGGCGATCCCACAACTTTAAATACAACAATACCGAACTAGAAGAATCCTTCGGGATAAACTGGTACGAAATGCCACTACGGTCTTACGACCCAACCATAGCCCGTTGGAACCGTATCGATCCCGTTACCCACCACTCTTTATCTACCTATAATGGGTTTGATAATAACCCGATCTATTACGCAGATCCTTCTGGAGGGAACAGTTTTAGAGGAGGACACGCCAATAGATTAGAACGAATGCGAGATCAATATTATGGCTCAGAATATAGTAATCTGGATAGCTTTGTGGCAAGGGCGAATTCTCATCCACCTGCAAGGGATAACAACAGTGGCAGCAGTGGTGGCGGTGGTAGTTCTGCAAGAAACAATAGTCGACTATCTACATCTACTTTGATGACCATGTTTGACAATAGTGCTTCTCAAGGAAGTACTATGTGGAACAATAATGGAAACGGGTTTTTCCAGTCTAATACTGGATATGTAGGTATTCATAGTAGTGATTTTATGTCTAATGAAGAATATGATTCCTTTAATATAGAGGAATTAGCAGAAGTTATAGTTAAAGAAGGAAACGTAAGTAGTTATGCAGATGCTGCATTAAATATTTATGGAGCAATAGAACATAATTATACGGGGTTAAATGACATTCTACTTGGAGCAGGTTTAACTGGTATTCGCAATGGTTATAACACCAACTATAGCAACGTAAATCGAGGATATTATAGCATTTATAAGGCAGCAAGAAATAAAGGTATTAATATGCCCAAACCTGGAGTACAACGACAAACACTTAAAAGATTTTTCTCTAATAGTAAAGTATCTGCAAGTTCTAAATTATTGAGACGAGCGGGAATTGCAGGAAGCTTATTAACAGCAGGTAATATAGCTATAGATGCGTATGATGGAAGCATTAATACTTCTAGTGCTGTTGATGCTGTTCTATTAGGTGTAGGTGTTGCTGCCGCTATTATAGGTGGTCCAGTTACCGCTATTGTAGGTGCAGGAATAATTATATATGGTATCCTTGATTATTCATTTGATATTAGTGAGCAACTTGATGAGGAATTTGGAGAAATTAAAATATTTGATTGATGTTAAAACAATGGTTAAAAGTTTGCTATGCAGCAATGATGTTCAAGCAAAAAAGAAAAACGCCAGAAGATTGGCAAAATAAAATGGTATATATTATAAATTATTATTTATTCTTTTTTTTTGCAGCTGTCGCTAGTAATATTATGATTCATTTTAAAATCTTTACTCAAAAGGATAAACTATATATATATGGAGTAATGGCAATACTAGCTTTGATTATTTTTAATAGTAATAAAAAATGGATTCGTAGTTTTTTATCAAAAAGCGATATCTCTAAGAATTATAAAAGAAACTCTTATAAAGAGTTTCTTTGTTTATTATTATTTTTTGCCAGCTTTATTTTAAGTGTATTTTTCTTGATTTTCTCCCATAGAATACAGAATTATATATAATCTAAAGGCTGGGTTCTAGTGTGCGCTAGTGCCAGTTTGTAACTGGTCCCGTACCAGATTGGCTGGTTTTAATAGTAAAAAAGATAAATCCACAACGTTGTAAAAGATGTTGTGGGTTTTTTGGTTTATGAGGATATAAGGTTGGTAAGGTTATCTTTTAGTTTTTTCTTGGCTATCAAACCCAGAGGGGTCAACATGATCCAGAATAAATTCATTTTTTAAACTTCAAGGGGGCAATATGCTCCAGAATTTCATCAAACTTTCCTCTTGGGGTCAGTTTAGTCCAGAATAATTGACGTCGATAGCTTCCAAAAAATGAGCTGTAAACTAAAATTGGTTATCTTTTTAAAACAGAGGGGTCAGCATCAGCCAGAACGTCAGTACAACGAATGACTATATTATGCTTCATAAAGGGGGTCAGCTTAGTCCAGTGTATCCAGCTATCCAAATGAACAAAAGTCTTTTTAACTTCGATGTGTCTGAACCCAACTAACGTGGCAGTAACTACTAGTTTATTTCAGATTGACGATTAGGGTAGTAAAAAAGAAAAATGATTACAGATCGTTTTAGTTTGTAGATGTTATTTTCTTTATAAAAATAGACTATTAATAAACCATGAATCTCTTAGTCTTATATGAGTCATTCTATATTTTATCATTCGCTATTTTATAATCTCCCCACCATATAATTCAGGAATAAAAACTCTACCAACCATAAACTGTAAAGCATATATCACTCCAGGTAATAAAACCGATAGTAGTATGGCTTGCTCCCTTACTAATATTTTTGCTATGCAGTGTTTTATATACCCTATAGTCCCATGATACGCCTCTGTATATTCCAGATGATGAAAGTATTCAAATACTAAAAGGGCTAGAATCAATATCCAGTAAAATGCGAAGAGTATAAGGAAATGTTTTTTGTAGTTCTTTATTTTATGAATCATAAAGGGAGCTACCCACGAAATAATAACAGCCGAAATAAGATAGAGCAAATCAAAATATACAGGAATCCGAATCGAGAACAAATAATCAAATTCTTCGATCACTAAACCATGTACTACCATAAACGTTCCTATAATAGAAGCGTTTAAAATACTACTGGTGATATGAAATTTAATTATGTTGTTCATCAAATATAAAAATAGGTGTTGCCTTTATCCTCTAATTCCCGTCGTCCTCCAAGATACCATCTATGGCTGTCACATTTAACTACTCCCAGACTTTCATTATCTTGCCCTCTGCCAGCACCAATAGAACAAAACCCATCATCCGCAAAACGGTTCTTTTGTACTTCTGTTATAATTTCTACATGTTTAGGGCTTCCTCCATATTTGAACACGACAATATCTCCAGCTTTCACTTCTTTATAACTGTTTCTTTTTCTTAAAAAAGATCGACCACTATATATTTGGTACGGATCATAGTAGTGGTTATTGCCAGAAGTAAAATTACGACCATTATACAGGTATATGGCATCTCCTATAAAAACATTACAAAGCCACAATTTTCCATTTCCTTCATTTGCCCAAAAAATACTGTATAAATCATTTCTCCATTTACTACTAAGAGCATCCTTTAATTTAGATAAATGCGAAGTATTACGAATAATATCGGTAGCATCGTTTTTAAAACCTGCTAAGGTAGATAAGGTCATCTTTTGTTTGACCGATAACCTGTCCCAACTATTCCAGTTATCCAGAGAAGAAGGTTTTCTGGTTGCCTGATCCAGATTGGGATTTGGAGAAAAAAACCAGTTTTGTCCCCTTTGCTGGTACTTCCAATAGGAGTCCATGATATCGGTATCCCGACCCAGCTTTTTAGCTGCGGCGATTAAAAGTAAATTCATTTCAAGTAGAGTCTGTATGCTAAATCTAAGCTAGTGAAATTATACCTTTTTGCTTTATGGAAAAACCATGAACTTTTTACATAGTTTCTGTTAAAATATTTGATAATCAGTATTGTATACCACAAAAGAAGATAATTTCACAATACTACACCTATGGTATTTCTGGAATTTTCTTTATTTATACAAACGGATTAATCGGTGGCTTTGTTCCAGAAGGGTATCCCCATGCGACATTTTGGGATTTGGAAGTGTCGCTATCCAGATGTACAAAAGTCTTTCCCATCCCGATACGTTTAAAACCAACTAATTTGGCAGCAATCACTAGTTTATTTCGGATCGTAGTATTGGGAATATGAATATCGGCAGCTTTACAGACAGGTATTTTATGAGCAGAATTAGAAACCCCACCCACCTTCGTATTCCAATAGGGAGTTCTCGCACCAGAATTGATGTTTTTAAAAACAGGATAGCCCGTTTTGCGTTCCAACTCCTGAAGCATTCCAATAAACCTGCGATCCATACAACGTCCTGAACCTTTACTATCGGGGCTATCAAATACCTGTAGCGATATCTTTTTCTTTTTTCTTTTTCTCTTCCAGATGGCCATGCTAATTCCAATCAGGCAAACTGTTCCAAAGGTCAGTATTAGGTATTGTTCTTCCTTTTTCATTTTGCGCCACAATTACATCCTTTCTTTTTGGATTCGATACTTTTAGACTTCATATAAATGCTATAGCCTATATTGATAATGCTTACCGCTAGAAATAAGGTAACCAGTGCATTGCTTTGTGTGCTATTTGGATTTTTAATCATGTAACAGGGTTTTTTATTTAGGTTTGGTTTGAAATACTACCACACCGATAACCAACACTCCAATTCCCATAAGTACTATCGGAATTGGAGAGATCTTTTTTTTATGCAATTTTTTTAGAACAATAATCTGCTCTATATCCTTCATAATACGTTTGATCTTGGTCGCATACGCAGGATCGGTGGCATATCCAGCTTTTACTACTTCCTCTGCAAATCGATAGGGATTTTTCTTATGTTGCAAAGCATACTGGTACCGCTTGTTTTTAAACAGTAATCCTGCCCAATCCACAAAAGAATAAAAGGGATTGGGATAGGCACGAAATACATCCTTAATTTTATACTTCCATTTCCCATTAGAAGCCTGCACAGGATATCCAGGAAACACAAAAGGAAAGTATCTGGTGGCAGAACTCGAATATTCGGTAGTGGTTACCAGTTGGGTATCTCCTTTCCATCCTCCATAATTCTTTCCAGATCCTTTTTTGATCCCAAACATCATATTACCTGTAATGGATTTCCCCCAACCAGATTCTAATGCACTTTGTGCCAATGCAAATATCACTGGTATGCCAGAGGATTTTGCAGCTTTTTGGGCATGGGGATAGTATCGGATTACAAATGCTTCTTTGTTGGAGGACATAGATGTGTTTTTGTCGTTATGGAACGGTATTAAAAATTGGAGTTTTCGGAATTTCTAATGGATATTTAGCCACGTACGAAGGGAAATTTATCACTACTTCATCTACATCAGAAGATAAACCCCCTTCTATCACTAACACACCAAACCCACTAAGTCGGCAAAAAAAGAGATTGCCCTCTGTACTTTGTGCAGTCCAGGATATAACCCCATCTACCTGTGCAGGAACAGGAAGTTTTAGCACAGTACTTTCTACTCCATTACCTCCAATTTGCCCTGCACCACCAACCCGTCGAAGGCGTATGTCGACACATACCACTAAATTGTTGTTCACAACGGTATACATGTTACTATTGCCCACATAAAAAACACTGTTCGAGTTTATGTTTTCTGGTAAAATCGAAAACACCTCCTGAAAATTCTTGGTGATCTCTATGGCATCACTTTGGTATCCTGTTTCCATATTATTGTAGTATTAAAAGTGTGGTTACTCCAATCAGTCCTCCTGTAAGCAGTATTTTATGGAATTTCCCCCGTCGGATCTTTCGGTCTTTTTTTTGCATCGCCTCTAAAAGAATGGTAGTACTTTGGTTTTTGTTATCTACCATAGTTGCCGAGTTCTTTAGTTTCGCTTTCTGAAAAGCAATCACACTATCTTTTTTCTGAAGAAAAATCCGAAGGGTTACATTGGTATTGGAAAGCTGTGTTGCCAACGAATCGTTATACTTACCGATTTCCAATAATTTTGCCAATGCTTTGGATTGTTCCGAATTAAAACAAAAATGTTTTTTATTCTTTATCTGTACTACTTGTGGCGTTAAATTCTGCGAAATACTGAAAAAGGGCATCATCAGTATACCGATCCATACGGTGTATTTTTTCATCTTTTCTTTTTTTTAGGGTACTTATATTTTGGTTATTCTCTGCTAATATCTGTTGCAGGCTATCTGTTTGTGCTTCCAAAAGAAATATTCTATCCTCCAGAATGGTATTGACTTCTAAAAGCATGGTGTTGTGGTACTCTAGTTCTTCCAGCTTTTTAGAATCTTGCTGTCCCTGTAGGGATTGCTCTGCGGGAAGTACCCAAACAAATAGCACTAAGAGTACTCCAATCCCCATAGTTACAGGAAGTATGTTTTTCCACAGGCTCATACAATTTCGTTGGTGTTTTCTGGGGATCTTTGTTTTGGGAATATCTTTTCAAACAGAAGTTCTAAAAGGAATTTATGGAACACAATGGCAAAGACAAAGGATTGGAATAGCACTTCACTTTCTTGCAAGGTGTAGCCTCGTATAAAAAAGACAAAAATCCCATAGATAACCCCAATAAGTAGTACTCGGTATCGGGTGCGAACCCGAATCCCCAGTCCGTTAGAAATCCACTTGGTTACTGTACAAGAATTAAAAATTCTGGCAATCAGGATAAAAGTGATCATATATGCCCAGTCCAGAGTACTTAAATAGGTAAACAGGTTTTGTGTGATAGCTTGCATAACGTTTATTTTTGAAGGTTTTTTTGAATTTGGGACACTTGTTTTTGCAGGCTTCCAAGTTGCCTGTTGGGGAAATAGTTTTTCATTAGATGAGAAACCGTTACCACGATAATACCAGATGCCAAAAGGCTAAGCACGATCTTTCCCATCGTTTCATTGGTAAGGGTAATGGTCACTTCGGTTTTTAAACCATCTTTATCTACTAAAGCATCCAGATAGTCAGAAATGTTTCTTTTTGGTTTTGCCATGTTTACTGTGGTATTTGTTGGTGAATAGGAATTCCCATTTGGTGTTTTTCGTATGTCGCCTTATCTACCGTATCTTGCTGTATGCTCTTTTGCACCAGAGCAAGGGTTTTGGCATCAAAAACTTTGGTTATTTCTCCTTGCCATCCATGATTTCGTAAGAGCCAGATTTGCAGGCGTTCCACTTCCTTGCCAGTACTTCCCATTTGTAATGGGAATACGCTATCCTCTTGCTTGTTGATCTCTCTTACTGGTACAGAAGGCGCAGAATCCACAGGAACCGTTAAAATCTGCGTTGCCGTTACTGTTGGTGTCTCTTTTTCTCTCTTTACTTTTGTTTCTGTTTTTGTTTCTGCTTCTTTTTGCAGAGGTACTTGCCGTTTTAGATAGGTGGTTTTCTTTTGTGGTGGCGTTGTATCTTCGGGTATGGCTTTAGCAGAGGTAGTACCTCGCAGGAGATAGTAGGTAAGAATACCTGCTCCTGCTATTGCCCCTGCAAGCCATAATTTTTGTGGTATTGGATTGTCTTTTCTCATGGTCGAATCATTTGTATACTGGTTTTCATTCCTTTAATATCTTCTTTGGAAAAAGAAGCCTTGCCCAGACGTTTTCTGGCTGCTTTGACCGTTTTACTCCCAAACATTCCATCTACGCCATCTTTGTTCTTCCCCGAACTCCCCAGATCTTCCTTGTAGATTTTCAGGTATTTCTGAAGAATTTCTACATCGGCATGGCATGTCCCATATGCTAAAGGATAGGATCTGCTGCTACATCGAAATCTGGAACGAGATATTGGGGTCGAAGTATTGGAAGAAACGGAAGTTGCGGTGTCTTCTCCCAGTACCAATTCTTCTTCTTCGGAAGCTTTCTTTTTGGTATAGAAATAATAGGTAATTCCCCCTGCTAGTGTCAATACACCAAGCCCTATCCATAGGATGCGGGTATCCGATTGTTTTGTCTTTTCTGTATGTATTTTATTTTTCATAGTCCCTAACATGGTATGTTTGTATTCTTTTTTTTTTTTGATTATCCGAGCAGTCTGTATTTGGGTAGTTTTCGCACTGGGATATGCACATACTCTTCCAGTTCTTTGGTACTTAAAAAGCTTTTTAAGTATTGCCACATATCGGTTTTGTAAGCAGTAAAGAATGCTTTGGAAATACTTGCTACCTGTGTTTTATCTTGTATCCGTTGAAACACCTGTTGCACCGCCATTTCATCATCATCCCATCTGCTTTTAGCATTTTTTAAGGTCTTGGCATAGGAAGCTGCTGCTTTTGGGGAAAGCTGCCGAATACGTTTTCCGCTTAGCCAATTTTTTACCTCCTTTATGTAATTCATATCATAGGGGTTTTTCCAATTGGGTACTGCTACTGGAGTTCCCAAGGTATTTTTAACTATCTCTTTAGACTCCAAAGGATCTACGGACAGATCCAAAGGAAGTGCTGCTGCTTTCTTTTTTGGGCGTAGCCAAAAGAAATACACGCCTGCACCTATACCCATAATTCCTATTCCTGCTATAGTCCAACCCATTGTTTTAGTAATCTGCATCTTCTTATTTTTTTATACGGTTCTATAGTTTGGTATTCGCTGTAGGATCTCCAGTACTTTTTTAATTTCCTCTCTATCCAAATGGTTTTGTAACTGCTCTATCAGATGTATCTTAAATTCCTGATGGTACTGTTTGGCTACCTGGGATGCCTGTACCTTATCTTGCAAGCTTCGCAGTACCCCATAGATCACTTCTTCCTTATCGCCTCCCTGATACCAGGGGCGAAAACCAGAATGCAGTTTTTTTGCCAGTCGTTTGGCTACCTTGGGTTGTAATACCGCTATGCGTCCGCTTACCCGATCCAGTACCCGTTCTGCATAGTACATATCCAATGCATTTTCATTCTCCAATCCTTTGGTAGAAGGATGTAATCTTGCCGTTAGCACCTGTAAAATGGCACTGCTAAGTTTATCTTGTTTACGACCCACCGATCTATAGTATAGCGATCCTGCCAATGCCAGAATACTTAGGGTTCCTGTTATTTGTAGTGGTAGGGTTTTAGTCATTTTATTAGTGTTTTTAAAACCGTGGCACTTCTCCCTGCGGGATGTAGTTGTAGCAGATCTGTAGCATTTCCTTTTTTAGCGGTATTCCATAACAGCATCCCAATTACCAACACCAAAAAACCAAGGGTTAGTGGTATCCCCCAGGACAATACCCCAGAGAGGTTTTTCCCCAATCCTGCAATATTGCCTCCTATGGTAGAAATATCAGCAATGGTTCTGGTGGCAGCGTTGGATACATCGATCTTGTTTTTGGCAAGCCAGCTATTAAATCCAGCATTGGTAGTACAACTACTATTTCCGTTGGATTTCCACGTTACCAGCCACAACATTCGTGCATTATTCCTTCCTACTGCCTTTTGTAAACTTTGCAAATAGGAGATCCACAGCTCGCAAGGATCTCCCGATTCTGGAACTAAAAACTTTTGGTGTCGTACTTCGATTTCTGTCATGATAGGATTGCTTTTATACTAGGGATATCGGTTATACAATAGCCATAGGAATGCGAAAGGATTTTTCTGGTTTTTTATCCAACTCCCGATATCCCAATACGCGATATGCGGGATACGATCGGATACTTACCTGATTGTTTTGGTTGCCTCCCAGACAGTATACCTTAGATCTGTCTTCACTATGTCCGATATAAAATCCCACATGTCCTTTCCAACTGCTTTTTCGTTCTCTCCAGAACACTACGATACTTCCCAATACAGGGTTTTGTATCGATTTTCCTATACCAAGCCAGGAGCGTGCATCGAGTTTGCCACTTCCGATATAACCTGCTTTTTGGGCAACCCAATTCGCAAAACAAGAACACCACGCTGTTTCGTCCTCTTGTACCCAGGAGTGTCCGATATCGGAAAAATACATAAGGATTCTGGGATGGTGTGCTGCTCCTTTTTTTTCGGTAACTCCATATTCCTGAAGTGCAATAAAAATACATTCGTTTCTCATATCGTGTTTTTTATAATGCGTTGTCGTTGTATCTGTTGGTAGTACGTAAGAATGGTAATGGTTTGCTTTGGCGCAATAGAAAACACCCATCCATTTCTCCCGTTTAGCAGAAACCCTTTTAATCCCGTAACTTCTGAGATATTGGCAAAATTCTGTGGGCTGGCATAGTTGGAAAAAGAAATGGCATGGGTATCTATTGTTCCGTTTATGGTTTGTTCCACTACCTGTAATACCGAAAACCGCTGCGTCCCTGAAAGCACAAATTTGACATGTTCTATACGGGCAGGGTTATATATAAAATCCTGCTGTTTTTCGGTATAGCCTTCATTGATGGTTACCGCACTGGTTTGTGCGCTATAGGTAATTACCGAGATCGTCGCTGAAAATGGGGTACTGCTAAATATGGTATTGGTAGCAGGATCGATAGCGATTCCTGTGTGTACGGCTCCCAACGAAAAGGTATGGCGAACCGTATCGCTTGCAGGATCGAGTACCGAAAAGGTATTCTCCCCTTGGTTTCCTATATATAAAAATTCCGTATTGGGATTCCGTAGTATTCGGTATGGAGAAGCTCCCACGGGTATTTTGGTAACTACTGTTTTGGTCTGGGTATCGATAGTATATACCATAGCATCTATAGAAGACACGACATAGATCTGATCTTTTACGGGGCTATATACCCCGGTAGTAAGCCCATTTCCTATATCGGGAATCGTGGTAATGCCATCCTGCGTATCGATAACGGTACTACTATTGTCTCCAGAATTCCATACATATACTTCTCCTGTTTTTGGATGTACCACCATACTTCTTGGCGCTTTACCTACTGCTATAGTGTTTACTACGGTACTAGTTTGGGTATCCAGCACACTTACAGTATCCTCTGCAATATTGGCTACGTATACTTTAGCGTTGACGGGGTTAAATGTAATTCCGATAGGACGGTTTCCTACAGGAATACTATTTTCTACTTCCAGATCGGTAGTAAGGATAGATACGGTATTATTTAAAATACCTGCCACGTAGACCTTCCCGTAGTTTGGGGAATTGGGCAGGGAGTTCACGGTCAGGTCTACTGGCGAAGCTCCATAAGGGCTTCCTGCACCGCCATTAGGCGCGTGCAGAGGGATTTGTTTTTTTACCACTCCATCCGAAAGGATGGTGATGGTATGCGATAATTGGTTCGCGATATAGGTATACCCGTTATAAGGATTGACCAGTACTGCTTGCGGATAGATCCCTGTATCACCAGCCGTACTTGTGGAAATGGTTTGTACCAGATGTTCAGGCACATCCCCGTCAAGCAAGGGACTGATCGGGGGTTTTCTATTGCCACTCCACAAATGTACAGACCGCTCTATATCCGAGGTATTGTGTATGGTAAGCTGGGTGGTATCGTAGTTATGATCTAACCACGTATTCTGCTCTTTTGGGGTTCGTATTTTCCGAACAGGAGTAGCAAGCACTCTTTTGGATTGTACTTTTTTGGGTAGGATCACAGGAGTATGCACTACTTTTGGTAGTATCCTATCTGTGGTAGCTATAAATCCATCTTCTTCCGCTTGGTTTTCTGTATCTATAGGCTCTATGGGGATACTATCCTTTTTTCTGGAAGTACCCCATAATGCCCAAAGTGCTGCCAATCCAATACCAGTAAGTATAAACGTAAGTTCTGTACTTTTTTTCATTATGCAAGGGTATATTGGTCTATAAATGCCATGATATCTTTAGTCCGTTGTATTTGTGCTTGTCCTACCAGTTCGGGGTATCTGCTAAATATTTTGGTAGCAGCATATACCGCTTCAATTTTTGGAAACCCATAATCCAGATAGTGTCGGATACCACACAAATCTGCGGTCTTCTGGCTTCTGGTGTTTAAAAACCAATGGCATCCTTCATGTGCCAGAATAGCCACCCGTACAGGAATAGTAAAGGTGGTAAAGAGCCGTTGAGAGATTTGTACCCTGGGCATCTTACGATGGGTTCGTGCAGGGGTAATAAGTTCGTTCCCGAATCCATCTACAATGGCAGGCAGGTATTGGAACAAAAACTCCCCCGTAGGACTGTCATAAAACCCCGCAGGAACATAACCTGCCTTTTGTGCAAACTGTACTGCAAAATCCATAAAACGGTTTTGCTCTGGACTTGCCCAAATTTGCTTTGCTGGCATTTTCTCGATTTGAAAATCTACCACGGTAAAGCTTTTGGAATTTTTCGACTCTTTTTTATCATAAACCTCCATCTCCAGATACTCCGCAGATACAGGTAAGGGAATCTGTAGGGTACGCTGTTGTCCTTTCTCCAACTGGGCTTTCCTACGAAAATAATGGGTGTTTTCCCGATACGGATCGTATACCCGTATTCCAATAGTAACGGCAGATACCGCTTGTATGGTAAGGGAAATCGTAAAAGCTTCTCTGTTAGAAGGAATGGGAAGGAGCATACGGCTTAGGATTTGGTTATGTGTACGTATTCTTTTTGGTTGTTTTTATACAGCACCACCCCAGCAATAACTACCAAAGTGAATGCTACTCCGCCAATGATGATGGGGGTATAATTGGTTTTCTTTTTCTCTGAAGAACCCGAAGCAGTATTGGCATCTTTTGTTTGCAAACCGAAGGAATACTCCTTGTCTTTTTCTGGCGTTTGGGAATCCATATCGGGTATAGGAACGGGCTTGCTTAAGATGGTGTCTACGGCACTTCCAATCGCTGCACCTCCTCCTAAATCCTGATATACGTTTCCTAGTTTGGAAAACAAAGTACCTTTTCCGCTTTGTCGGTTTGCGATACGTTTGGCACGTTTATCTTCCCGTTTGGCAATACGGATACTTCGTCTTGTCAAACGTCTGGCTTTTCTGGCTGCCTTGCGTTTAGCGCGTTCTGCTTTGGATCGAAAAAAATCATCATAGGAATCTTCCTGAAATTGCTGTTCTAAAAGGTATTCTGTTTCTCCTGCTATCATGGCATTTTATTTTTTATGGGTTTATCTGGTGTATACCGCTATTTTGTAGGTTTTGAACTTTAAGTTTATAGCACATATAACATCCGAAGGGTAGAATCTTTGGTATCGTAAGTAATT
>CAYGUC010000064.1:12733-16412 GCA_964353005.1 uncultured Flavobacteriaceae bacterium
AGTTTATAGCACATATAACATCCGAAGGGTAGAATCTTTGGTATCGTAAGTAATTGCGGTATAAGGCTTTCCTACAAAGGGATAGCCTTTTGCTTCTCCTGGAGCCAGAGAAACGGAATTTACCGTAACGGGGCTGTCTCCAATGTTCTTTATCGAGGCAAATAGAAATCCCAATGGAATTTCTCCAGGGGTAGTAACTTCGGTTTCGGTGATCTTAGCGAGTATGTCCATTGGGAGTTGTTTTGGTTTTAGAAATCGAAAAACTGAAATACCATACCGCAGCAACTGCTACTATAGCGGTAATCCCAATTTTAATCATGGTTGCTTTCTGCTTTTTCTTCTTTTGTTCTTGTAGGGAGGTATTTTCTTTTGTGGGCATAGTCTGTTCTGGTGTTTGGTTTGGATCTCCTGTTACTCTGGTACTGCGTATAGAAGGGGCAGCACTGGGAGCAGGGAAATTCATGGAAATCATTTTTGGCATGGGTTTCGGTTTGGATGAACGTTTTGGTTTTGGAGGTACTACTTTGGTGGGCAGTACCTTTTTAGGAACGATACTTTTCTTTGGTTTGGAAACTGGCGTAACAGGCACAAAAGGAAACCGCCAAGGAGGTTTTTGCATTGGAGGTTTCTGTCTCGGGAGTACCATACGAAATGGGGCTACAGCTCTGGGAATTGGCTTTTTGGGTGTCCTTCCTACAGGTCTGGATAGCCGTCTTGCCGTAGATACCCGACCAGAAATCCGTCTGGGGGTTCTACCCATTCTTCGATTAGAATGTCTCCTTAGAAAAGGATCATAGCTTTCTGCCATTTTATCCGTATATCGATACGGTACAGGAGCTTCTATCATAGTTGTTTCTTATCGGGTTAGAGGCATTGGCGGAGCATATCCTGGAATCATAGCAGCAGGTTTCTTAGTAGCTACAAAGCCTATAATCCCTATAAGCAACAATCCTCCAACACCTCCAGAAATCATAAGAATAGTATTTCTGGATTTTTTGGACTCTTCCTTCATTTTTTGGATTCGGGCTTCTTCCTGACGTTTTTGCTCTTCTTCTCTTTTTCGTTGTTCTTCCCGAAGCCTGCGCATTTCTTCCTGTTGTTTTGCCTGACGTTCCTGTTCGCGTCGCTGCATCTCCTGCACCTGGCGTTGCATATCCATCTGGATTCTTCGGGATTGATCCGCAATCCTTCGGGCTTCTGCACGGGAAGCTGCCAGTGCAGCACTATTGGTAGCGCTACTTCTGTTAGTATTACTTCCTCCTCCAGAACTTCGACGTTTTCGTTTTTTACCTAAAAGACCTCCGACAATTCCTATGGCTGTTTTTGCCAATGCTCCAAAAAATTCATCTTCTTCCTCTTCGTCTACAAAAGCATGGTATTCCTTGTTTTCTAATTGCAATAGCTCTTTGCCATTTTTCTGTATATGCACTGTAACCAGATCCCCCAGATCTTCTATAAATTTAGATTCGGTATCTTTTAGCATGGTAACGGTAGCTGCAATAAGTTCTTTGCGATTGGGAGCTTCTCTAAACCGTATACCATACTCTCCTAACAAGGAGATTACGGTATCGGGTCGCTTTAAGATCAGGTGGCTGATCAAATCAATCGCCTGATTATAGTCTTGTTGTTTTCTGGTCTTCATATTTTGCTTATTTTTTTAATACCGAACATAGCATAAACCCACCTAGAAAGCTCAACCCTATAAAAAGCAGTTCCTCTTTGTTAAAGGAGTTGCTTTTGGGTTTTTCTACTATGGTAATAGGAGTGTCCTCTTTTGAGGGCGTATCGGTTTGTAACAGGCGACGTTGCCGTAATTCGTTCCATACCATCTGTACTTCCCCTGCAAGCTTGGCATCTTTTGGGTTGGCATTGGATTTTTTGACGATACGGTGGTAGTATTTCTCCAGTTCCTTATCCGAGGTATCGCTAAACTGATCTAAAAAGCTGTCTTCATCCCCAGAACCCATATAATTGGAATGCCCGCAAGAACCACAGAAATTATCTTCTTCCAGATAGTTATCCTCACTACAGGAATTACAATTTCCTTTTTTGGGAGCTTCTTTTTTTTGCAGGCTTAGGATTGCTTTTTTATCGGGATGTACCTCCATTAGTTTGGAGATAATGGCAGTTCCGTTTTTTTGCACCAGTTCTTTTGTGGCTTCTACCAAATGGTGTATGTTCTTTGGGGGTTCATACCCGCAGTCATACAACAGGCTTCGCACTGGAGCAGGATTACTATAAACAATATATGCAATGCTGTTTTGTGCAAATCCCTTGGGTATAGTTGAATTTCTCATAAGTTTGGATTGCGGTTAGAATTTCCAAAAGCGGATACAGCCAAAGCAGTATGCTATAGACTGTATCCTTCTTGGAAAACAAAAATCAGCGAATGTATTATCGTGTTCGTTTTTTCAAATGCGAGGTAGCAGCCTTGGAGGGTAAGGCGCGTTTTCTGCGTTTTATTCTTCTGCCCAATACCCTTGGTCGCCTTTGGTGCATCATATCCAATTGTGGGAGTCCTGTAGCTCGTGGCGTACGAGACAGTTCGGCTACATTACGTCCATTTAAAAGGTTGCCCATATTGGCACGTACCCGAATCGTAAAGGTAAATACCGCTTTGGTTTGTGGATTGATCGTGAGTTCTATAGAACTCTGTCCGCTCACATTCATCGCAAATCCACCAGAATCTACCATGTTTTTGTCAAAATTCTGTGGGGAACTGGAATTTCTGGGTTGCCATACGCGGGTGGTAATGGTTCCCGAGGCGGTTTTATTGACAATCTTCAGTACATTGTCAAACTGCAAGGCATCACTTACCGAATATTTTAATCCTACGATACGGAATGGATTGGCTTTACTTTCTTCCCGAACTTCTTTATGGCTGCTTTCTCCAACTTCTACCGTAACGCCATCGGGTTGTTGTACTTCTTTATTTCCACCAAAAATGGTAGCAATCTTTTCTTCATCGGTAGTATTGTTAACCGTTACGGTTAACGTACGGTCATTGGGATCGATTTTGCTTAGGGTACTACGACGGTAATCGTCATAATCTTCTTCGTATTCCATATAGGTATCTTCTTCTTCGGGTTCGTCCTCATAACTGGCATAGTCGTCTTCCATACCTTCTAATCCGGTATCGTAATGGTCTTCTTCTTCGTCATATTCCTCGAAACGATCATCAAAGTCATCATAGCGATCTTCGGCATCGTCCTGATAGCGCATTAATTCATCATTGTAACTCATCTTGTTTTTGGTATTGTGCCATATGCTATGGCGGTTTTGTAAGGGTGTTTTTGGTAGGGTTTGTTAAATACAGGAGATCCAACCTCTCTAAAGGTTTAGGATACAGACTTTGCCAGCGAGGCTTTTTTCGCTGCTGCCAGTTTTTTGGCTTTTCTCTTGTCCCATAACGGGCGAACATAAAATGCTCCAATTCCTGTAAAAGCTATTGCGGATATTACAATTACCGCTGCAATAGCTCCATAATCCAAATCTTTTTCGTTTGCCATTTTTCTGTCTTTTTTTAGTAAATAGGTGGCTCGGTTTCTAAACCTTGAAGGGCTAAATTCTGGTAGTAATTCCGATATTCCTAGCACCATATTTACTACGAGGTTGCAAAAAAAACAAGATCATAGAGGTAATAGGAAATACAGAAGAAAGAGGTGTAGTAAAAGTTTTT
>CAYGUC010000065.1:0-14798 GCA_964353005.1 uncultured Flavobacteriaceae bacterium
GGCAACACTTACGCGTTGACAGATTAGCAATCTGCTCCATTACCACTCTGGCACCTCTCCAAAAATATGTTATGAACGACACATTTAATATTTCAAATGCGGATGCAAATGTAGCTTTTATGAAACTACAATGCAACATTTTTTTGCCATAATTTTTTATTTGGATACTACTTATTTTTAAAAACCTGAAAATCAGATTTTTCTTGATGTAAAAAAAACATAAAAATTTTACTTTGCCGCTAATAAAAACCTTAAATACTTCTTTTATATATTTGTATAGAATTGAACTTATCCTATAACCTTATGAATATTTATAAAAAAGATGCGCAGATGAATATTAGATATCTTTTAGTTTTTAGCTTTTTCATTTCTTTTCACGCTTTTGCGCAAAAACCAATTTTACTGGAAGATTTTTCTTTTAAAATAGGAGAGAAGTATAAACGAATAAAAAGCATAAATACATATCATGTTGCATCAGGAAATAGGCTTGTTTCTATTAAAAAAGGACGTAATTCTATGACCATACAAAGATTTTCGTTGGAAGATCTTAAAGAAGATATAAAAAGAAGGCAAATAGTAGAAGATAAAGGAGATTTTGAAACTGTAATGAAGTTGGGAGAAAAAGCAGTGGTTTTTTACTCTATTAATGATAAAACATATGCGCAAAAAATTTCTCTTACAGGAATTGTAGTAGAAAAACCTATCCAACTTATTAATGATAAAGAAAATATTAATAGAGATTTTGGCTTTAAAAGCACTTATGGATTTGATGCAGGTGGAAGGATAAATAAATTTGTGTTTAAAAAATCTACCAATGAGAAAAACCTATTGGTTTTGTATAGAATAGAAACCAGTTCTGATAAAGCAGATAAAATTGGAATTGCGGTTTATAATGATGCGTTAAATCTTTTGTGGAAAAGAAAAGTAACATTGCCGTATGCTTCAGATAAAATTCAGAATGAAGATTTTGCGATAGATAATGCAGGTAATTTTTATATGACAACCTCTGTCTTTAATGCTTCTTCGACAGATAAAAATAAACTTGAAAATACTTATCGAACTGAGGTTTTTAAAATTACAGAAAATGGTAGTGAAATTATAAAGAGCGGAATTGATATTTCTGGAAAATCAATTACCGATGCAGTTATAGAAGAAAATGAATTGGGGACAGTTAATATTTCTGGATTTTATGCTAATAACGATAATAAAGCAGAAATTTCAGGTGTTTTTTCAGCAATACTATCTCCAGATGGTACAGTAAGTAAAATAGTGAAAAGTGATATTCCTGTAGAGATGATCCAAGATCTGGCTCTAAAAAGAGAGACACGAATTAATGAGGGAACACAAAAAGAATCAGATAAAAAAGATTTAGAAAACCTTAGGGTTAATGATATAGTATTTAATACAGATGGTAGTGTAGTATTGTTAGGAGAGCAGCGCTATGTAGAATCTTTTACTACATCAAGTTCCTCTGGATCCAGAACAACATACAGGTATTATTACAGAGATATTTTTGCGTTTAAATTATTACAAGATAATAAAATGGCTTGGATGCATAAATTGCCAAAATATCAATTAGGTACCACAAGTAAGCGCAGTATGTCTTATCTGAATTTTAAAAATAAAGGAAAACATTACCTGTTTTTTATAGATGACTTTACCAATCTAAAACGATCTTTTGAGGAAACACCTGCTCGTTACTTTGATGGTAAAAAAGAATTTATTTATCTAACTTCTTATGTAATAGATGATGCATCTGGAGAAACAACCAAAGAAGCTATTCTTACAGGAAGCGATATTAGAAATTCACGTTTAGATGTTTTAGAGCTAACCAAAGCAGCTACGTTGCCCAATATGGATATGATACTGGAAGCTTATGACGGTAAAAAAAGTAATTTATTACTTAAAATATCGATTGCAAAATAAATTTTAGATACGTAGAATAAGATTATCGACTTATGAGACAAGTAAATATTAATATGTACGCCTCAAAAAAAGAATCATGAAAAAAATTATAACTTTTATTTTGTTTACCTGTATTACATTTTCTTATGCACAAATAAATATAGGAAAAAGTAAATCACCAATAAACTTGTATGTTTCGACACATAAAAACGAAGTTTTTGATAATTTAAAAAAGACAAAAACTGTATTTGTAGTACCTTCTTCTTTAGATGTAGAAAATTTTAAAAATTTAATTAGCGAGGTTTGGACTTTTAATGAATTTATATTTGTTAATGAACAGTCATACAATGAAGAATTAGAAAAATACTTATCTACAGATAATTCGATAATTAGATTAATAGATAGTGGATATACAAAAAGTAAAACAGGCGGATTTATGGGACCGCAGACTAGAACTGTTGCAGAGTATATTGTATTTAAGTTTATGATGCTTTCTGATTTTAAAAATGTAAAAAAGAATAAGAAAGGAAATTTAAAATATGATTATTTAAATATTGCAGAGATATTTTTTACTCCCAATATTAGATTACGTCAGGATTTTAGTACTATACCAAGAATAGGAAGTTTGGATAAGATTAACGAAAAATATGGAGAAGAGCCTGGTTTTTATAATTTTGATTTAGGGTATATAAAAAATTATTTTCAAGAATTAAATAGGAGACTATCGAATTCTAAAAATTTGAAAATTGAAGATGGAATTAAAAAAGAAAATAAAATTAAAGAATTAAAGAATAAAACATTGTACGTGCCTGAATGGATTTTAAAAAAATATAATCCAATGGCTGCTACATTCGGGAAAACCAGAACCCCATCTGATTTATTTGAAAAATATGAATACAAGTATGAAATATTAGATAATGATAGTATTAATAGTAAAATATTAAACGGAGAAGATTTCTATTATTTAATGCATACTCAATTTAATCAAAAAAAAATAGTGTCTGTTATACACAGTGTAACAGGAGAAATAATCTACTTAGAAGAAGAAGGTTCTTATAATATTAAAGATTCTGATATAAAAAGTATTTCAAAACTAATCTCGAAATAGCTTTTTTTGATACGTAGATTTAGAAGCCTTAAACAATTGATTATTGATCTATTTTTAATAACCAATAACCTATTAAGAAAAACAAAAAATGAAGTTATTAGTTACTATTATAATGCTATGGTTTGCCACAGGCGATACAGTTTATATTGAAGATGTAAGAGAGGCTTATAAAATAAGTAGTATATCTGAAGAAAATGCAGAACGGTTTTATGAATTAACAGAGAGGGCTTTACAAAACAAAGAAGCTATTTATAAAGGATATCACGGAGCAGCATTGGCTCTAAAAGCTTCTTTTTTTTGGAATCCTATTAAAAAATTATCTTATTTCAATAGGGCAAAGAAAATGATAGATGCTGCTATTGAGCAAGAACCAAAAAATATTGAGTTAAGGATGATTAGGTTAAGTATTCAGTACAATGCACCAAGGATAGGAGGGTATTATCAAAATATAAAAAATGACAGAAATTTTATACTCTCTAATGTTAATCAAATTGTAGATGGTGATTTAAAAATATATATAGAAAATTTTATTACATTTTCTAAAATATTTATAAAGTAAATAACCAAATAGCCTATTTATAAATGTGAGTTCGGTGTAAGAAAATTTACGTCAGTCAGAGTGATTTTTGATAGAAAATTGTATCGAAGACAAGTAAATTTTTAAGCAAAAGCCTAATTTCGATACAATTTTTCTCCGTTTCACTATGAAAAATCACTCAATTTGACGGCTTTTTAAAACTAAGTCCTTACGTCGAACTCACGTTATAAGTTTATTTTTTTACAAGCGATAACAATTTTATTGTTGCTATGATCTGTTGTAAAGAATAAGTAAATGTCCCCACCATCTTTAATTTTATGCTTTTTCCTTAAAGAAGCTACACTTTCAGGAAAATTTCGAGTGGTAATATTTGCTTTGCTAATTCCTGTTTTAGACAATATTTTTTTTTGATAAGGATATACTGCTAGTATTTCGAACTTTCTTCCAGGAAAATCAATTATTTGGTCAGAAGAGTATAAATGAGAGTGTAAATGAAGTTTTTTGATCTTAAAAGCAGCACTAATGCTTAAAAAGCCTCCGCTTTTTAAGATAGCACTATTTGGTTCATAAAGATATTTTATAGGCTCTCCAATAGTAAAAAGTTGTTCTGCTTCTTCTTTTTGTATAAATGAAAATGTCTGGTTACCAGATTTTAGGATATTAATAGTAACTATTTTAATATCCTCTTTATTTGTTTTGTTCAAAATCCATAGTAACTCTTTAACCTCATTATTTACAGCAACTATATGAATTTCTTTTATATTTTTTAAAGCATTAATGCCTATTTGTAAATCCAGTAAGGGAGATGTTTTTAGTAGTATGTTATTACTTTTTTGAAAAAGTAAATCTAAATTATCTGGTACATTTGGCAAACAATCCTCTAAAAAGAAAACTTTTCCTTTAATGTCGTGTCTACGCGAAGGATCTATATAAATCCAATCTACAGAAGATTGATCTTTAAGAATGTTTAATCCATTACCAGTATATGTTTTTATGTTTTTAGAACCAAGAATTTTAAAATTATGGGTTGCAATTGTACTTAGATCGGTATTTAGCTCGCAGTGTATTACTTTATTTATACGTTTTGAGAAATAGTAGTCATCAATACCAAATCCCCCTGTTAAATCAATTAATGAATCCCCAGAAACAAGATTACTTTTATACAAAGCTGTAGTTTCTGAAGATGTTTGCTCCAGATTAAGTGTTGGCGGATAGTAAATTTCCTTTTTTGAGTGCCAAGTAGGCAACTTTATTTTTGCTTTACGTTTAGATTGTACTTGTTGGGCTAGTTCTTGAGCTGATATACCATCAAAAGGACTTCCACTTAAAACCAAAGCACTTATATTAGATGTACTATCCGATTTCTGAGTAATAAACTCCTGAACTTTTGCATCTAAAATTTTAATATTCAATTTTTATACTTTTAGTCCACATTGTGGAATTAAATTCCTCGAGGCTTACCTCAAAAACAAAATATATTTTTAAAGGCATACACAAATTAGCTTGTTCTGGGGTTAGTGATTGTACAAGTTCAAAATTCTATAAATCTTTGGTAAGAGTCTTAACAATTTTATATTCCGATAAAAATTCTTTAGCTATTACTTTAATTGCTGTATAAAAAGGCACAGCAACAATAAGACCGCCAATACCAAACAGAAGCCCAAAAATAAGGATTGCTAAAAATATTTCTAAAGGATGTGATTTTACACTGTTTCCAAAAATTAGAGGTTGATTTAAAAAATTATCAATTAATTGGATGATAAGATATCCAATTAAAATATAAGATAGTTTTGGTAAAATAACATCCTGAAAATGAAAACCAAGATTACTTGTAGTTGCTAATAATAAAACAAATATACCTCCAAATAAAGGGCCTATGTATGGTATAAGATTAAAAATAGCAGCAATCAACGCAACTGCAATAGCATTATGAACACCAAATACCAGTAAAAGTATAGCGTATAAAATAAAAAGAATAAAAATTTGTAGCAATAAACCAACAAAGTATCGAGAAAGTAAGTCTTTGATTTTATTAAAAGCAGTCATAAATCTATTTTCATCTTCTTTTTTTGCAAAAATTAATAAGCTATTTTCAAGGAGCTGACTGTCTTTAAGTAAAAAGAAAGAAATAAATAATACAGAAAATAAACCAATTAATACCGCCCCAAAACCACTTAGAAATGAATTAATCATGTTAGGGATGGTTTTTAGGTCAAAAAACTGCATTAAATCAGTTTGTTTTATCAGTTCTACTAAGTTTAGTTTTTTTACTTTAAAATAGTTGCTAACTTCTTGATTAAGTCTATCTAAGTCATCACTTAGTTGATTAATATTGATTTCTCCGATCAATTGACCTTGCTCACTTATAATTGGTACAAACAACGTAAAGATGCTTAAAAATAAACCAATGACAATAAATAGCGTAGCAACTACAGCCAGAGTATTATTAAATTTTAATTTTCTCTTAAGAAATAAAACCAAAGGTCTTCCCATAAGTGAAATTACAGAAGCAAATGCAATGTAAACAAGTACAGATTGTATTTTATATAAAAACCATAAAAGTAAAATAATACCAATAAGTACAGCTACTGCTCTTAGGATACCATAAGCAATTGTTTTTGAATTCATATTTTTTTAAGTATTTAGATAAAAGTATGGATACCCTTTTTTATTAGTCTTTGTATTGTTTCGTGATTTCATAAAGCGCAATTCCAGTAGCTGTAGCAACATTCATACTACTATTGTTACCATACATGTTTATATGAATAGTTTGTTGTACAAGTTCTAAAATCTCTTTGGAGACTCCAAAATTCTCTTCTCCTATGATTAAGGCAATCTTTTCATCTTTTTTATATTTATAATCGTAAACAGGAATACTGGTATCGGTAATTTCTAAAGCTAAAATAGTATATCCATTAGATATAAGTTGCTTTATAGCATCTTTAATATCTTCTGTTTGGTGATAGGATATGATTTCGTGTGTAGATCTTGCAGTACGTTGCATGCGTTTGCTAATAACACTAATATTTTCTCCACAAAAATAAATTTGTTCTATACCAAAACTATCGGCAATTCTAAATAAACTACCTATGTTGGCAGGAGAGTTTACTCTGTCGCATATTAGTGTTATAGGAAACTTTTTTTTTATAAACGTAGTATTGTTGTGATGTAATTGTTTTGACATTTAATTTTCAAAAGCATATTTAATTATATTCGCTCCCATTTTAAGAGCTTTAGCACGAACTTCTTCTGGATCATTGTGTATCTCTGGGTTTTCCCAGCCATCTCCTAAATCACTTTCAAAAGTAAATAATACCACCAATCTGTTTTCATCAATAATCCCTAATGCTTGTGGTCGTTTTCCATCATGCTCATGTATTTTAGGCAATCCTTTCGGGAAATTATATTTTGATGAAAAAATTGGATGACTAACGGGTAATTCTACTAATTCCTTATCAGGAAAAACTTTAACTAATTCTTTTCGAATATAAGGTTCCATTCCGTAATTATCATCGATATGTAAAAAACCGCCACTTAGCAGGTAATTTCTTAAGTTACTGGCATCTGCATCTGTAAAAAAAACGTTTCCATGTCCAGTCATATGAATATATGGGTATTGAAAAATATCGGTACTTTCAGGTTTCACGGTTTTTGGCTTAGAACCTATAACCGTATTTATATTTTGATTACAAAATTGTATAAGATTAGGTAAAGCAGTAGGATTACTGTACCAGTCACCACCTCCTTTATACTGTAAAATAGCAATGTCTTGACTATGCATTAACAGAGTTGTAAAAAAAAACAAGAAACCTACCGTAAGTCTTAATTTCATATTTGTTTAAAATAAAGTCTAAAAATACTAAAATTATACAGATGTTACAGAAGCTTCTGAAGCTATTAATTTTTATCCTTAGGATAAGATAGTAACTTAAGAAAATAAAAAATATAGAACAGAGATGAACTCGTTTATTTTAAAAAAAGGATACATTTTATCTTAATATTAACATCATTGTTGTACAAACTCTTGTTTATTTATATCTGCCATTAAATTAGTAGTATAAAGTACTTAAAAAAGTAAGGCAAAATGTAGTTAAATAAGTAGGTTTTTCAGGTTATTAACCTTGAAATTTACATTAAATCATTTTACTATACTTAATACAGGTACTAAAGCAAGTCTAAACATTATAAATTTAAATAAAAATGAAAGAAACATATAAATCTTTTGAGACAGAAAGATTGTTTATTAGACCAACTAATATATTAGATGCTGATTTTATTTTAGAACTAATGAATAGTCCTAAATGGATAGAGAATATAGGAGATAGAAATATAAAATCTGTTAAAGATGCAGAAGATTATATTGAAAATAAGATTCTCCCGCAATTAAAAAGATTAGGATACTCAAATTATACTATAATTCGAAAATCAGATCAAGCAAAAATAGGATGTTGTGGATTGTATAATCGCGAAGGGTTAGATAGAATTGATATTGGTTTTGCTTTCTTACCAGAGTATGAGAAAAAAGGATATGGTTATGAGAGTGTAAGCAAGTTAAAAGAAATAGCATTGAATTATTTTAAACTTCCAGCGATTGTAGGAATAACAATAAAAACAAATTTAGGATCACAAAAGCTTTTAGAAAAAATAGGTCTAACCTGCAACGACATTATAAAGCTTCCAAATGATGAAAAAGAGGTGATGTTATATAAATAGTATTTTTAAAACTAATTACAAACAAAAAATAAAATCCATTAAAATGAACAAAAGTATACTGTTTTTTCTTTTACTATTTTATATGTGTGATATAGTGTATGGGCAAGAAATAAATTCAGGTTTTACTATTGGTGAGAGAAAATCCATACCATCAAAAGTGTTAGAAGAAGAAAGAGCTTTTCAAGTGTATCTGCCACCAAGTTATTATTCTAACCCAAAAGGAAATTTTCCTGTAGTTTATGTAATAGATGGCGATTATAATTTTCATTACGATACAGGACTTATAGAACTTTTATCTAGTGTAAGTGGAAGAATTCCTGAAATGATAGTAGTAGGTATTGCCGATAAAGGAAAAATCAAGTATAGAAAAAACTGTACTCCTAATTATATACCCAAAAGAGAAGGAAATGCATCTAATTTTATGCTATTTATAGAAAATGAATTAAAACCCTTTATACATCAAAACTATAGAACTTCAAGTTATGAGATTTTAATAGGACATTCTATAGGGGGGCTTTTTGTAACTAATTATATGTTAGAGAAACCAGAAGTATTTGATTCGTATATTGCTATAGAGCCAGCATTGTGGTTAGGAGATTATGAAATTATCAATAAAGCAAAGACTGTTTTAAAAGATAAAAAAGAAATAGGAACAAAATTCTTCGTTTCTCTTGCAGATACCAAAGAAATGGGGGTTAGGCAATTTGTAGGGATTTTAGATAGATATTTTCCAGAGGAAAAAGATTGGAGTTTTATGCACTTTAAAAATGAAAACCATAACTCTGTAGGATTAGCAACGATAAGGAAATCTCTAGAAGAAATTTTTAAAAACTGGGAAATCACCAGGCAAGAATTTTATAATTTTAAAAGTGCACAACAAATTATTGATCATTATAGCGGGTTATCTACAGATTTTTCTACCTCGTTTTCTATACCATCTTACTTTTTAGGTAATGCTGTTTACTATTATTATAAGCATAAAAAGCAAGAAGATTTATTAATTTTAGAATCTGAGATTAAAAATAAGCTTCCGGGTTCTATCGAGGGTTTCTATCTTCAATTAGCTTTAAATTATTTAGAAAATGGCGAGTTAGATAAAGCTCTGGATATGTATGGTACACGAATTAAAGAAAATCCTATGTCTTTTTCCTCTTATGATGGGATATCCAAGATATATGTAATTCAAGGAGAATTAAAAAAAGCTCTTCAATCTAGTAAAATCGCTATTGAAATAGCAAAAAAATGTAAAACCAGACAATGGATGATGAATGAATTATATGCTAATTTAGAGAGTATACAACTACAAATAGATAAGCGATAAAATTTTAAAATGTAAGTATGCAGAATAATTTAAAAGTAGATTATGAAGTGATCTAATTAATGTTTGCAAAAAATGGAAATAGTAAAAATACCAGACATATTTTTGGAAGAAGATGAAGTTGATACTTCTCAGGAAATTATTCTGTATAACTACCAAAGTAGCGTAAATCAAATTAAGAATAAAGTTTCTTTAAGTTGTAATCTATTTAGTTTTGTGATTCAAGGTATTAAAGAAGTGTCTAATACAAATAAACAATCCCAAATAACAGCCTCAGAATTTTTAGTTTTAAAAACAGGTAATTGTTTAATGACAGAGCATATCTCTAAGAATCATAAATATAATAGCTTATTGTTGTTTTTTGAAAATAAAATACTTTCAGATTTTATTACAAAATATAAGCTTAAAAAGACAGGTACAGTTACAGACTCTGGGTTTTTGACACTTAATGTAGATGCTTTTGTAAGTAATTATGTTCATTCATTAATACTACTTTCTCAAAATGAAAAAGTTATTTCAAAAGATCTGCTATATATTAAGTTTGAAGAATTAATGATGTATCTTTTAGATTGTTATGGGGATCAAATTCTTAATTTTTTTATAAACAATACGTTGCGAAATCAGGATATTCATTTTAAACAAATAGTTGAAACCAATATAAGTAAAAGGCTAACTATAGATGAATTAGCTTTTTTATGTAATATGAGTATATCTACATTTAAGAGAAGATTTCAAGAGTTTTATGATATTTCTCCTAGTAAATGGTTTCAAAATAAAAGATTAGAGAATGCCAGATATCTTCTTGATACTATGAACTATGATCCAAGTGAAGTATATCATAAAGCTGGTTTCGAAAACTTATCTAGTTTTACTCAAGCATTTAAAAAAGCATATAACATTACTCCCAAAAAATATAAATCTCTAAAAAATTGAACTTTTTAATATAATTTCTGAACGATTAGAAACATAACTTGTAAAAAAAGAAAAAGATCTTTGTTCTTATTAATCAAAATATAAAAAAATAGAATGAAGAATATAGGATTTATAATGCTTTTTCAAGCAATTGGTTTTTTTGCTACCGCTCAAACATTTACTTTAAAAAGTAATACGTTAGAAGGGCAAACAACTCATAAGCAAGTTTTTAATGGATTTGGTTGTACAGGAGATAATGTCTCTCCTCAATTAAGTTGGAATAATCCTCCGGAAGGGACAAAAAGTTTTGCTATAACAATGTATGATCCAGACGCTCCTACGGGTAGTGGATGGTGGCATTGGGTTGTTTTTGATATTCCGTCTGATATTTCAGAATTGCCAAAAAATGCAGGTAATATAGATTTAAATCAAATGCCAAAAAATGTAGTACAAAGCATTACAGATTATGGAAAATCAGGATATGGAGGACCATGCCCACCAGAAGGTGATGGATTTCATCAATACATAATTACTATTTATGCTTTAAGTAAAAGTACATTAGGATTAGATAAAAATGCTAATCCAGCTTTGGTAGGTTTTTATTTAAATTCGAACACTATTCAAAAAGCATCATTAGTTACTTATCATAAAAGATAGTATTAAACATACTTAAATTTATTCAAAAACTAATCAACTTGTAAATCATAGTCTCCTATAAAAGGGGACTATGGTTTGTCTTTTTGGCTAAGGAATTACCTTAAAAGCTATCAATTGGTTGTATTGAGGATAAAATGAATTAAAATTATTATCCGAAATCACTACAATAGTATGACTACCATCTTCTAATGTAGAACCAAATGTTATCCCTTCCAGATTATCTACA
Organism: uncultured Flavobacteriaceae bacterium; assembly: GCA_964353005.1. Lineage (GTDB taxonomy): Bacteria > Bacteroidota > Bacteroidia > Flavobacteriales > Flavobacteriaceae > Aquimarina. The sequence continues at coordinate 11,378 of CAYGUC010000065.1, forward strand.
GTAATGTTGGTAAGCTGATTTCTAATTGTATCAAAATTAAAAAGCAATGTTTTTATTGCAGGAGTGTATCTCAAAGAAGATAGAGCTACTAAAGAAAGGGTATTGGTAGCATTACTAGCATCTACTTTATAAATTTTTACGCTATTACCACCATCTGCATAGCCCGAAGAAAAAGATCTTTCTAAGGCTAAGAATTTATTGGTATCATACTCTAAAATTTCGACTAATCCATTTACTTCAAATGTGGTCCCTGATGTAGCTTTACGAGCAACAGGATCTAATTCATAAGCAAATTGTCGCTCTGCAATACCAGATGTTTTGTTTATATAAGTGATTCTTACAGGAGATTGTGTGTCTGTAGTGGTAGGTTCTGGCCCATCTTCAATAAGAGGAAGCTCGCATGAGACCCAATAACCATTATTGTCTATACTTAAAGACAGCCCCTCTAAAACACCATTATGTCTTGGTCCTAAAGTATCATTTTGCGTATTCGCTCTAAAATTATTTGGTAAAGTAAAACTTCGGGTTTGATTTCCTTTTGGATCTATTTCGATTAAAGCAGGATCTATATTATTTTGTATAGAACCCTCACTGGTATATATGATTTTTTGGGTGCTAGGATCAAATCTAATAGCTTCTGGATCTACTATACCTTGTATTAGAGAATTACCAGTTGTATCCTTAATCTCTATCATTGTATCTATTTTAACAAAAGTAAAAGCATTTTTATCGTAGTTAATTTGGGCTTCATAATACCGTATAGGCGGGGTAGAAGTATCACAGATAATATACCATTTTCCATTTTTGTAATCTATCCCAGAAAAACCACCGATTGGGACACCATTAATTTCTTTATCAGGAATTATAAATTCATCAATAAAAACAAGTTTACTAATAGTATTTTGTTCCTCTACCTGTTCATTAGTACTCGTATCTGTACTCGTGGTTGTTTTTGATTTATTGTTTTTAGAACAATTACAAGTTAGTAAAACGATTAGAATGTATTTTCCTATTTTCTGAACCATAGCAATATTGACTATACCATTTATCAATTGAAATTATTGTAAGAAAATTCAAATAATAAATGAATTATTAGTGTGCAAAGATAGGTGTTAACGTAAGAGATTCATATATCTGAATCTGTAAATTAAATAAAATCACTTGTACTTAATTGGTGAAAAAACAGGTTTTTGCCCCTGTATTTATGGGGTGTAACCACTTGAATTTCATTGTTTTATTTTGTATTTTAGTATAGAATTAATACTACATAGGTTATAAGGTTGTAAAATAGTATTTGCCCCCATTACATACCAATGAGACTATAGAATTAGTAATAAGATTTTTCCCCAAATTAAATTAAGCTATTCAAGATTACGGAGAATATATTTTTAACCAATTCAAATATAAATCATCATGAAAACAATTGTATTTAGTGTAGCCTTTTGCTTTATAGTAAGCTTGGGTTTTTCACAATTTCAAAGAACATTTGGAACAGATAAATCAGAAATGGGTAAATCTTTAACGCAGCTTAATAAAGTTGAAAAAGGATATGTAATAGCGGGCTATACCTCTCAAAATTTTATAGGTAATGTAGATGCTACTTTAGTAAAAACAGATTTAAATGGTAACCAAATATGGTCTAGGGTGTATGGAGGAGAAAAGTATGAGTATTTTAATTCGGTACGGCAATCTACATATTTTAGCCCAAATAATAAGGTAGCTTATGTAGCTGCGGGGATTACACAAAGTTTCGGTTTTGGAGCAGGAGACGCATATCTCACAGGTGTTGATGTAAATGGAGCGCCTGTTTTTTCTATGGTATATGGCGGTAAAGAATACGATGCAGCACATTGTGTGCAAAATATTAGAGAAGTAACAGGTAAGCCTGGTTATATTCTGGTAGGAGAGACTAGGAGTTATTCGCAAGCATATCCGGGAACTAATATTTATGTCGCCAAAACAGATCTTATGGGTAATCTTGTAAAAGCAACAGTTATTGGTGGAAGAGGAGATCAAAGAGGTCTTTGGATTGAGCAAACCAGAGATGGAGGATATATTATTACAGGCTCAACAACCAACTATTGGTGTGGAGCAACTTCTACTTTAGCAAATCCGCCTACCGATATTTTTGTAATTAAATTAAAATCAGATTTAACTCTGGAATGGAACAGAATATTAGGATACCCAAAGGAGCTTGATCCTTCTAACAGATACTTAAATGTGGGGACTTGTGTAAAGCAAACCAAAGATGGAAATTATGTGCTTACAGGATATACCAATAGCTTTGGTATTAATAACTCTTTTGATGCATTTTTACTGTTCTTAAAAAGCAACGGTAATTTTATAGGAATGAAAACCTATGGCACAGAAAGAACAGAGTATGGACACGGGATAGAAGAAACCTTTACTACTGTTGGTACTCCCTTATATACTATAGTGGGGCAGCAGACCATTACCTCGCCTAAAGCCATGATGTTTCAAACTGATGCAGGAGGTAACTTGCTTTGGGCACGTAATTACGGAAGAAATGGTAATGAAGGAGGAATGGAAATGACAATAGATAATTTCGATAAAGGATTTGCTTTTACAGGATATACAACATCTTTTGGAGCAGGTGCTACAGAAATTTATCTGGTAGAAACAACCAATACAGGAAAAACAGATACCTCTTGTGAAAGAGAAATAGATTTAAAAGAAAAAAAGGAAGAGCCATGCGTAACCCGAAGCGTACAACAGGTTTTTGTAAAAGAATACCGAAAAATTGATCCCAAGGCAGTTCGTGTAGAGTACAAGGAAGATGGTTGCGGAAGAGGAGTTGGTGCTAAAATAGAAGAGGTTAAAATACTTGAAAATAAAGAAGATATAGCACTGTATCCAAATCCAGCAGATAACTTTCTATCTATAAAAGTTCAAAAATCCTTACAAATTGCAGAAATAAAAGTTTTTGATCTACAAGGAAAAGAGGTGCTGGAAAACATAAAAATAGGAGATAAAAGAAATGTAGTATTACATACAGAATTGTTAGTAGCAGGAGTATATGTAGTGAAGTTAAAAACCAAAAATGGAGAAATATATGTAAAGAGATTCTCTAAGAATTAATAAGAATCACTTTAGACCCTCATAGACTTACTACGAGGTTGTTGATTAAATACACCTAGCCCTCATTGGTTTTTAAAAACCAGTGAGGGCTTTTTCATAAGAAACATAATTGGATCATAAAAAATATCGATCCGCTGCAGGATGCAGGAGATCGATATAGCACTTACATCGATCTGCCGCAGGGTGCAGGAGATCGCTATAACATTTACATTGATCTGCTACAGGGTGCAGGAGATCGCTACAACCCATACATCGATCTGCTGCAGGGTGCAGGAGATCGCTACAACCCATACATCGATCTGCTGCAGGGTGCAGGAGATCG
>CAYGUC010000066.1:0-14005 GCA_964353005.1 uncultured Flavobacteriaceae bacterium
CTGACGGATAGTCTGGATTATGGTGTCTGCCAAGTGATGCTTTTGTATTGCCTTTTTAAGTTGACTAAAATTTTTGTCTTGTAGATATAGTTTTTGGTACGTTTTGGCTTGACCTGTTATTGTAGCTAATAAAATACTTTTATGTAAATAATTATCTAATTCAAAATCTATATCACTTTTGTTTTTTTTACCCTTTTTAGAATTTGACTGTAGTGCTTTTTGATAATTTTGTAATGCTTTTTGGTATTCTTTTTTTTCTAAAAATGCATTGGTGATATGATTGATTGATTCTGCAACTTTTGGATTGTATTGCCCGTATTCTTTTGTAAGAATTTCTTTCGCTTTCTCATAGTTTGAAATTGCCTGATCATATTCTTTTTGAGCAAGGAAAATATGACCTATATATTTATAATTATCTGCAAGATCAGAATGGCTATTTTTGAATATTTTTTTGCGAATTTCTAAAGATTTATTACAATAAAATAGTGCTTTTTTATATTTCCCTTGCTCTTTGAAAATATATGCCATATTATTATATATTCTGGCGATACGAGAATTATTTTCGCTGAAAATGCTAAGAGAAATATTTAAAGCTTTAGTATAGAATAATAAAGCTTTAGTATATTCTTTTTTATATCTATAAATTAGTCCAATATTTATATAAAAATTTGAAAGTTGATTATTTTCTTTAACGCTTGTTTTTTTATGAATATTTAAGCTATAGTTATAATAAATAAGTGCCTTGTTATATTGTCCTTTTTGTTTATGCAGAGAACCAAGAATATTATAAGTGATTGAAATATATGGATGAGTATTTTGATTTAATGCTTTTCTAATTATAATAGATTTTTTACTATAGAACAAAGCTAAATCATATTGATGAAGATTCTTATATGATAATGCTAGGTTGTTATATGATGTAGCAATATTCTCATGGTTTTCTCCATACATTTTTTTTTCTATAATAATACTTTTATGGTAGAGTTCTATGGCTTTATTATAATATCCCATTTCATTATAAATAATTGCTAGATAACTATATGTTAAGTTATTAGGTGGGTTTTGTTCACCAAAAGTAATTAATCCTATCTTTAATGCTTTTTGAGTAAAATTTAACGCTTTGACATATTCACATTTTTTAAGAAATACATACCCAATCTTATTATTAAGAGCAATAATCTGACGTTGATTGTTCTCTGTTTTTTCGGCTACATATAAAGATTTTTTATAATAATTTAAAGCAGTATCAAAATCCGAATTATATAATTTATGATATTCTCCTAAATTATTATAAGCTTTAGCTTCTTCTTTATTGTTTTTTGATAAATGAGACTTACAAATCTCTAATGCTTTGTTTGCGCTGTAAAAAGACGCTTTATATTTCATGCTTTTTTGTTGATACTTAGATATCTTATTATAGCAACTAGCTACCTTTTCCCAAGATTTAGATTTTTCATAAAGTGTTTGAGATTTTTTATAGAACTCAATTGAAGTATTATAAATCCCCTCTATTGATAAAGAATCCGCCTTCTTAAAATATTGCCAAGCTTGTATCGTATCTTTTTCTACTTGTGCCTGTACAATATGACAGGAGATCATAAAAAAGATAATAGGCATAAAAGGTGTCCAAAAAATAGAATGTATTTTTTTCATAAGGAATGAAGTGTAGTGTTCTATAGTTAATAGCAAAGAAAGTGAAAATGTTACCTTGTTTGTTGTTTAGCAGAACAAAATTTAGCACTTAACTTGAGTTTTTTGGTAGAGAAAGTATAAGGTAAAAACAATGCCCTGTTGATTTCTCTTACTATTCATAGCAGAATAGTATTCATATTTTTATCTTTGCGGCTCTTAATTGAATTATAGCACAATGACCAAAAATTTTATAGAAGAGCTACGATGGAGAGGGATGTTGCACGACGCCATGCCCGGTACCGAAGAATACTTAATGGAACAAATGCGAGCTGCCTATGTAGGGTTTGATCCTACTGCAGACTCCTTGCATATTGGCAATCTGGTTCCTATAATGTTATTGGCGCATTATCAAAGAGCAGGACATAAACCTTTTGCACTGGTAGGAGGAGCTACAGGAATGATAGGGGACCCATCTGGTAAATCTGCCGAGCGTAACCTGTTGGATGAAAAAACACTTCGTCATAATCAAGAAGCGATTAAAGCCCAATTAAGCAGATTTTTAGATTTTGAAAGCGATGCTCCCAATGCTGCGGTATTGGTTAATAATTACGATTGGATGAAAGAGTTTTCATTTCTGGAATTTATTAGAGATGTAGGAAAACACATTACGGTTAACTATATGATGGCAAAAGATTCGGTTAAAAATCGAATCTCTTCAGAATCTTCAGAAGGAATGTCTTTTACAGAGTTTACATACCAATTGGTACAAGGATATGATTTTTTACACTTATATCGAGAGCATGAGTGTACACTACAAATGGGCGGAAGTGACCAATGGGGAAATATCACTACGGGTACCGAGTTAATTAGACGAATAGCAGGAGGAAAAGGATATGCGTTAACCTGCCCGTTAATTACAAAATCTGACGGGTCTAAATTTGGAAAATCTGAAGGTGGAAATGTATGGTTAGATGCCAAACGTACTTCGCCATATAAATTTTATCAATACTGGCTAAATACCAGTGATGAAGATGCAGAAAAGTACATCAAGATTTTTACCTTTTTAACAGAAGAAGAAATAAAAACTCTGGTAGCAGAACATAAAGAAGTACCACACGAACGGATATTACAAAAAAAACTGGCAGATGAGGTTACGGTTATAGTGCATTCTCAAGAAGACTTGGATAATGCGATTAAAGCATCTAATATCCTTTTTGGAAAATCTACCTCTGCAGATTTAAAAGAGTTGGATGAAGCTACTTTTTTAGATGTTTTTGATGGAGTACCGCAAGGCGAAGTTGCAAAAGATAAAATTGCCGATGGATTAGATATTATAGGAGCTTTGGCAGAGCATACTGGGTTTTTAAAATCTAATGGCGAAGCCAGAAGGGCTTTAAAAGAAAACTCTATATCGGTAAATAGAGAAAAAGTTACCGACACCTATTCTATATCTGAGCAAGATTTGATTAACAATCAGTTTGTTTTACTACAGCGTGGTAAGAAAAACTATTTTGTGATTAGAGCGGTATAGTTTTTAACGATAAAATAATATTTATTACACCTCATAGGTTTTAAAACCTATGAGGTGTTTTTTAATTCCTAATTGAGGGTCTAATTTCCTGAGTATCTCGAAAACAAAAAAAGCGTAAAACATATCTTTTTAGAACTTAGCCAAAATAAACAAAGCCTACCAGAATTTCTTCTTAGCAGGCTTTGTCAAACTAACCAATCAATTATTGAAAAAAACTTAGCATTATATGCAGTTTAATGCTACTGCATTATTTTTTTATTTTAACTTTTTGCCAATTAATATCCGCTTTCTTTTGCAAATTTGAAGCATCTTTTTCTATCCATTTTTCTAAAGTATTAATGCCCCAAGAATTATAAAATAGATACAGTTTGTCATCTCGTATCTCAAAAGTTTTAGGGTTTATATCTACTTTTTCACCATTTATTGCGATTGCATATGCGCAATATCCACCGTACTGAGGAGTATATTTATCGGGATTATTTTTAAATTTATCTACGTTTTTCTGATTTATGAATTTATAGTGAATTCCGTTATGCGTGGTTTGGTATTTACTATCTCCTTTAACCGCTTTATTGTTAAAATATTCGGTTACATCATATCCTTCTGCTATAAAACCTTTATCGGTGTTATAATCTATTTTTTGAGCGATTACATTTGTTGTAAAAGCAAATCCTAAAAAAAGTAAAACAAATAATTTATTCATCTTCTTCATGTCTAATACAGAGTTATGAGTATTAGATCGAAAAAAGATAAAGACCTTACATTTTTAACACATTTTTAAATATAATCTTCTTTATAAAAGAAAATTAGTAGTCTCTGGGTAAGGGACTAATGCGCTAATTAATAGGCTAATGCTGTCCTTTGCAATCAAGGTAATGGCAATTAAGGTGGCTGTTACTACTATGGCAGAGGCTACATTGTTTTGTTGAATATCTTTAAATTCGTTAACGCCTTTGGTTAACGCAGAAAAGAGTAAAAAGACAGTAGTATTGATAATTAGTGCGAATACAAACCCAATACCTAAATATAGTCCTGAATATTGAATAATTTCTGAAAATGTAATTTCATTTTCTCCAGACATAGATAATCGTACCATATTGGTAATAGAAGGGATGATTTCTGAAAGAATAATACCTATAGAAAGAATGATTCCTGCTGCAAAAATCGAAAATGCCATATTATTTTCTCTAATCGAAATGTCTTTAAAAAAAACTTTCTGTAAAATTTTAAAGGATATAAATAATATAAGTACAGAAACCACAATAGCTAGTGCCATTTCTATAAAAGCAAGGGTTAATATTTTGGTTTGCATAGTTTTATTTATTAATTAGTACAATGTACCAATGGTTTATATTATCAAAATTTTTAGGTAATGTACCTAGAGTAAAATGCTTATTTGTGGTCTCCCAGGTATAATATTTTTTACCATGATATGCTTTATAAATTCCTTTTGCAGGTATATGTAAGCCCAGGATAGAGTGCTTGTAGTAGTCACTGTTAAGTATGGCAATATCATATCCAAAATAGCTAAGAATTGCATATATAATTACAGTTCTGGTATCACAATCACCTTTTAGATTGCCCATAAAACCTACTGGATTTTGGATTCCGAATGGAATGTTACCAATACAGCAATCAGAACATTTTTCTAATACTACTTTAATAGACTCTTCGTATTTTGAAGGAGGCTGGCATGCGTTTTCAAAAACAAAAGAATAAGGAATGTCTTGTATAAAAGTAACTACCATTTCTGCAAACTCAAACTGGTTAAGTTGTTTTGCTTCTTTTATTTTGGTGAATTCTTTAAGTATTAGATCCAGTTTTGGAGTGTCTGAAGTTGCTAAATGTTTATATAATTTTCCCCAGGATAGTTGTTTTTGTCTTTGTACCTGATTTAAGTACTCTTTTTTAGAAGTTATATAATCCTTTTCTCGAACAGAAAACTTTCCTTTAAAAGTATTACCATAATTATCGGTCCATTTTCTATCTTGTTTTAGCAGAGTTATAGAATCTCCATTCTCCAGAAATTTTTCACGATAAATAGATTCAGAAATATTAGATTTTTGGTTTTCTAAAGATATCGGTGTACTATCCAGAATGTAACGCAATCCAAAAGTAAGTATAAGAACTAAAAAACTGTATACTATATAACGCCAATAGAATTTTTTTTCATGTGCTCCTTCCAGTTTACCTAATAACCAGGAAAAGAGCAGCAATAATAATACAAATGCTGTAGATAAAGAGATAGGTATAAATGCTTGTATGACCCCGCTGCCAATTAAAGAAGTTAGTAGAATTGCAGGAAAAGAAAAGCAACCTAAATTCTTTTTTGCAGCCATAATTATAGAGCCATTAAATTACATCCTCTAATATCACTATGGTCAAATCTGCCTAAAATTTCAAAACTCCCATCGGGATAGATTTTACCCAAATCTTGTGTAGCTATAAAAGAGCAAGAGTTTATGTTAGCAAGGTCGATGACATTTACTCCTCCAGTTTTTTGGGTTTCTAGCAAAGTTAATGGATCTTCTGGATTTCTAATAGAAATTCTCATCCATGGCGGGCAATAAAAAATACCATTGCCTTTAGAGTATGCTTGCGATAGCAATTCTGTCATACCATATTCGCTATGGATTTGTGAAACGCCAAAACCTTTTTTAAGAACTTTGTGTAATTCTTCTCGAATCATTTCTTTTCTTCGGCCTTTCATGCCTCCAGTTTCCATAACTACACAAGTATCGTCTAATTGTAGATTGTAATTTTCAACAAGATCTAACAAAGCAAAAGAAACTCCCAGAAGTAGTATTTTTTTATTTTTAGAAATAAGCTCTTGTATAGTTTTTACGAGTTTTTGAGTATCGTGCAAATAAAACCCACTTTCAGGATGTTTACTGTCTTTAATAAGTCTTTCTGCCATATATACCAAAGAAGATCCCTCTCTTTCCAGATAGGATGGTAATAATGCCAAAACTACATATTCTGTAATATCTCCATAAAAATATTGAAAGCCTTTAGTAAAACTTTTTTCATAAACAGATAAATCACTAACATGGTGTTTACTGGTTATGCTACCTGTAGTTCCACTACTAGTAAATATTTTTTGTATAGGAGTTTGATTACTTACTATTTTTTCTTGTTTAAAGAATTGTATGGGTAGATGTGGAATTTGATTTATGTGTTGTACTGAGCTTTTTGTGACCCCTAGTAGATTACAAAATCGTTGATAAATACTATTGTTATGGTATTGATGGGTAAAGATGCGTAATGCTAATCGCTCAAAATCTGAATGGTTTTGAATAGAAAAAATAGTATCGACTTGCATAAATATTGTTCCACAAAATTTGTAAAACAAAGGTATAAAAATGAGGTAAACAGATAGCCTATTTATTAGGTTAAAAGTTATAAGAAATAAAGCAAACTAATGGGCAATGATATTTTTAGTTAACCACGTACAAATTTCAAAGTTGCTTTTTGCTCGCCTTCTTTGATTCTGATAACATAAACAGCAGGAGGTAAAGAAGATATGTCTAATTCTCTTCCTATTAAAACTTTAAACATCACTTTTTCGCCCAATACGGTAAAAATAGAAACAGTTTTAGTAAGGTTTTTGGTAGAGGTAATAGAAAGTTTATCACCAGTCGCAGGATTAGGGTAAATACTAATACCTTCAATTTTTTCCTTTTTTGCGTCTTCTTTTTGGATACTATTTGATTGTGCTTGAATTCCTGAAGAAAAGGATAAGCAAACAAGACCAATAAATATAAGTAGCAAGTAGATTTTTTTCATACAAAAAATTATTTTGGGACGATAAATATACAACATAAAAATTAAAAATTAGATAAAAATGATTGTACATGTCTCTAAAACACTGATAAAACGTGTAAAACGTATTTTAATTATGGTTTTAACGTAATATTTTTTACTTCTCTTATTTGCTTTATAAACAGAAACTTTAATTTCTCATTTCGGATCTATTCGCTCAAAACTTGTTTCGAAGATAAAATTTATTTTCGGAATCATAGTTTATTAACTTGTAAGAGATTATAGATTACATAAAAGCGTAAAAGATATTTAATTTTGAATTTCAAAAATAATGCCGCATATTTGTTTTATTATGAAGTTATAAAAGAATTGAGTACTTAATTGTACAAACAGACTACCATATATATACCAAGAATTTCTTCTTCGTATTTTCTATTTATTTAATTTTATTAAGGTGTTAACTCTTCGAAGCTAGCCTTTAAATCCTATCTTATTTAAAGGATAAGTTTCTTTTAAGGCTGTTGGTTTACCTTATAATTCTTTACTATTATGACTCAAAATAAATTTACCCTTACCCATATATTATCCTATTTTAAGATTGCTATAACTGGCAAAGAGCAAAATTTTACATCTGGCAGTATCCGTCGAGCAGTTTTTATGCTTTCAGTTCCTATGGTACTGGAAATGATGATGGAGTCGATTTTTTTTCTTGTAGATGCTTATTTCGTTTCTAATCTAGGAGCCAATGCTATCGCAGCAGTAGGATTAACAGAATCGGTACTTACCTTAGTATATGCTGTTGCTATAGGGCTTAGTATGGGAGTTACTGCTATTGTAGCTCGAAGAGTTGGAGAAAATGATATTAATGGAGCTTCGCAAGCTGCAGTTCAATCTATATTCCTGGGAGTTGTGATTTCATTGGTAATTAGTGTATTAGGTGTTGTTTTTCCTAAAGAGATACTTGGTCTTATGGGTGCAGAATCAGACCTTATTGCAGAAGGATATGGCTATACGCAAATATTACTGGGCGGTAACGTAACTATTATGCTTTTGTTTTTGATTAATGCGGTATTTCGCGGTGCAGGAGATGCTTCTGTAGCAATGCGAGTATTAATATTTTCAAATGTATTAAATATCATTTTAGATCCTATTTTTATCTTTGGATTTGGTCCTGTTCCTGCATTTGGAGTTCAGGGCGCTGCTATAGCCACTACTATTGGTAGAGGGAGTGCTGTTTTATTTCAATTATTAATTCTTTTTTATGGTTGGAGTAAAATTAAAATTACTTTTAAAGATATTGTTTTTCGCGCAGCAATAATGCTTAATCTTATCAAAGTATCTTTAGGAGGGATAGGACAATTTATTATTGGGACTTCAAGTTGGGTGTTTTTAATGCGTATTATGGCAGAGTTCGGGAGCGAAGTATTAGCAGGGTATACCATTGCAATTCGTGTATTGATGTTTACGCTTATGCCTTCATGGGGAATGAGCAATGCAGCAGCTACATTAGTTGGGCAAAACCTTGGGGCAGCAAAACCCGAACGAGCAGAGCAATCGGTTTGGAAAACTGCAAAGTATAATGCCCTTTTTATGGGCGCAGTGTCTGTATTTTATTTGGTATTTGCAGAGGCTATTATAAGGATATTTAGTAAGGAAACTCTTATTGTAGAGTATGGTGCATTGAGCTTGCGGGTAATTGCAGCAGGGTATATATTCTATGCCTATGGCATGGTGATCATACAATCATTTAACGGAGCAGGGGATACTAAAACCCCTACTATTATTAATTTTTTCTGCTTTTGGGTATTTCAATTGCCATTTGCATATTTTGCTGCGTTGGTTATGAATTGGGGAGCTATAGGAGTGTTTTGGGCAATTACCTTTGCAGAACTATTAATTGCAGTACTTGGTATTGTTTGGTTTAAAAAGGGTAAATGGAAAGAGGTGAGGGTATAGATTTAAGTTTTATAACAAAAAACGCTACATGCTTTCTAAGATTTTACTAACAATTCGTTAACCACAAAGAACTTAAAATGGTTGTTTTTTAGTTTAGATTTATAACAGTTTAACCATAGAGTAACATTGTGAATAGTCTATCAATATCTCAAATTATGAAGGATATAAAAGACCAGAAAATCTTAAAAGGTATATTGGCAGGGGATAGAGGTATTATTAAAACTTTTTATAAAGATAATTTTAAATATATAAGAGGATATATTCTTCAAAACTCTGGAAACAAAGAGGATGTAGAAGATGTTTTTCAAGATGCCTTGGTGGTGCTGTACCAAAAGTTGGAATCCAACTCTTTGGAGCTTACCACTACATTGCGCACGTATTTTTTTGCTATTTGTAAAAATTTATGGAAAAAGAGATTGCAAACAAAAAGTAAAATGTTTACTGGCGATACAGTTTTTGAACTCTCTGAAGAATTAGATGATGATATATTGCAAAAGATAGAAAATCAAGATAGAGAACATGTCTATCGTAAGTATTTTTTACAACTTTCTGCAGCCTGCCAAAAGTTATTATCCTTAGTTTTTGAAGAGAAGAGTATGCGACAAATTGCAGAGGAAACTGGATATTCTGAAGGATATGCCAGAAAGAAAAAATTTGAATGTAAAAAACACTTGATAGAGCGTATCGAAAGTGATCCTACCTACGAAGAGTTAAGAGTACATATCCCACAAGAATAGAGATTATGAACAGACACTCATCCACTTTTTACAGGATAGAAGATTTTCTTGCCAATCGTTTATCTACAGAAGATCAAAAGACTTTCATAAAAGAAATAGCTTGTTTGAATACTAGTAAGGAACAGAAAGCTATTGTAGTGTTTATCATGATCTAGGACAATAGAGGTTTTTATGAAGATGCATTGTGGTATATGGCATTAACCTATCTAAAAATAAAACAGGAAGAAAAATGTATTTTGAAACTAGAAGATATTATTGATTATAATGGAAAATATCAAAGTAAAGCTAGCATAATTAAGGATAAGATAGATACTTATAAAAGCTCTCCCTTTTAAGTAAAAAGGGAGAATGAATTGCACACTTTTTAAAAGTGTGCGAGAAAGAGGGATTTGCAAACACGTTTTTACTATTTTATTATTGCAGAATTGTTTTTGTGTAGAGAAGGGAAAAATCAAACCCTCCAACTTTATGCTTTCCCAAAAGGAAAACATAAAGCCACCTCCCTTTGTCCAAAGGGAGGAACTTTTTATTAGATGGGATCGCAAAATTCTCTCGCTTTATGTAAAAGGGAGAATGAATTTCCAACCTTTTAGGTTGGAAAGAAAGAGGGATTTAATAATCTCCTAACTTACCTTTTATTAAGGTGTATGGGTGAAATGACTTTTTATTTCGGACAGTACAGAAGGCAGATGGTCAAAAACCATCTTGTTTTCAAATCTAATAACCGTAAACCCAAGTTCATTAAGTCTTGTTGTACGAATAGTATCTTTTAGCATAGCCTGAGGGCTATTATGCACCTCGCCATCCAACTCAACAACCAGTTTTTCTGAGGCGCAATAAAAATCTACAATATAATATTCTATACTATGCTGTCTCTGAAATCTTTTTCCGTCTAATTTTTTAGATTTTATATGGTTCCATAAAAAAGCCTCGGCAGGAGTAAGGTTTTTTCTTAATGCTCTTCGATATTCTTTGAGTTCTTTTTTAGTATGTATTTGTGTTTTCTTCATTAGTAACAAACGTAGTAAAATTTTATTAAAGCTCTACCTATCTCCAAAGAGAGGAGCCTTTTTATTAGGATACACTTATAAAAGCTCTCCCTTTTACATAAAGGGAGAATGAATTTCCAACCTTTTGGGTTGGAAAGAAAGAGGGATTTGTGAACTCGTTATTACTATTTTATTATTACAGGATTATATTTTGTGTAGGGAAAAATCAAACCCTCCGACTTTATGCTTTTCCTAAAGGAAAATATAAAGCCACCTCCCTTTATCCAAAGGGAGGAGCTTTTTATTAGATGGGATCGTAAAATGCTCTCGCTTTATGTAAGGGAGGAGCTTTTTTTAAGGGATAAAAACAAAAAAACCGAAAATCAAGATGTGTTCTGATTTTCGGCTATACTCTAAAAGAGGTCTTTATTTTTTTAATCGCTCTTTATTATTTTACTATTTTATACGTTTCTGTGCCATTTTTAATAATATAAAATCCTTTGGGTAGACTTTGTATAAATGCATTTTCTTCTTCTTTATCAGTAACTCTTTTTTTGGTTACTTGTATCCCAGAAATGTTGAATACAGATACTTCATAAAGCTTATGATTAGACGATTTTAAAGCAGAAAGAGTATTCGATCTTGAAGAAGAATATATAAATTGGAGTTGATTTATATTATCATTTTCATTCGATTCGCTAATTCGACCATTGCTATCTATGTCAAAGCTTAACGTATATCCACTCCCATTAGATAAGGACGGTGAAGAACCTATAGTACTAGAAACGTATACTGAAAATGTTTTTATTATGGAACTGTTTGCATTAACATTACCAATATTACTATCTGTACTTACATTGTATACATTTGCTCTGGGATCTGGATAAAGAGTAGTACTTGTGTTTAATAACATATCCAAAGAAACCGAATTTGCTGTATTTGAGCTTGATATATTATTTTCAACTTCGATAATAAAATCATAATAATTACCTTTATTCAAGGTTGGGGTATTTGTGTTGCCGTTAGGGAAATTGAAAATTGTGCTATTTGTAGTAGTGTTTTTAACTTTAAGGCTTTTTAATTTTAAGTTAGGTAGCACAGGGCAGCCATTATTAGAAGCAGGACCTGCTACGTTAGGACAATTGTCTTGTGAGTTAGGAACCCCATCTCCGTCGCTATCCCCATCTGGAATAGTGTATGTAAATTGTTTTGTTATTCCAGCGTATTTAGCTACTAATATAAATTTTTTGCCAGGTTTTGTATTATAATCAATTAACGATGACACCCACTTGTTTTGTGTAGTATAAGAGTTAAAGATAAGATTAACGTCATCTTCTCTATTCCAATAAATCCTACCAATTTCTTTACTGCTATTAACACTTTCATAATAAACTATTAAATCTATTTGATGATGTCTATGTGTAGCATAAGTATAATCTCCTTGGATATCAAATTTATAATAGAATTTAGTTCCGCGATTATAATTTTGATTAGTTCCCTGAGTAACCTTAAAATTTTTCACATTTAGTTGTGCGCTTGTAGCTCCTTGAGGACATGGCTCTATCGTTTTTATCTTTGCTACATCTTCTGGTCTATATAAAGAATAATAATCATCTCCATCATTAGGCCATTGGCGTACGCGATTTAAATAATAATAATTAAAACCAAGACCAAAATCCATATAATAAAATTTACCAACTACTAATGGTTGATCTATAGTTATATTAACGATATGCTCATTAGAAATTCTAGTACTCAAATTTTGCCCACAAGTTTGGTTAATGACACTTGAAGTAATTTTTTTTCCATCGATATGGGAATATAAACGATAATCCATTTCTTTTCTTCCCATTTCTACATTAGAAAAAGCGTTAAAAGACATTAGTGCCAGTAGAAATTGTAAGATGTAATACTTTGTTTTCATAATAAAAAGTTTTAAAAGTTAGATTTATATTTTATATGGGTTAATCCCTTTTGAAATAGAAATGTTACGGGTAAAAAAGGACAGATAACGATTCCTTAACATAGCAATATCACACTCTAATTTTACTATACACTAATGCCACTACACAAAATAGAATTTGAAGCGATTTATAAAAGTGGAAAAAAAATATCCCTATAGGGGTAACATTTTTTTCTTGAGCGACATATATAGATAGTATTTGTCCAAGGAGGGAGGGGTTAGTTATTAAGTATTCCATAATGATATAAGGTCTATAAATACTTGTAACTGTATAATTAGTATTTGGATAAGGCTAGATTGTCTTTGAATGCACTTAGTCGATGTTTGGATAAGGTTAGAATGTCTTTGAATGCACTTGGTCGATGTTTGGATAAGGTTGGATTGTCTTTGAATGCACTTGGTCGGTGTTTGGATAAGGTTGGATTTTCCTTGAATGCACTTAGTCGGTGTTTGGATAAGGTTGGATTTTCCTTGAATGCACTTAGTCGGTGTTTGGATAAGGTTGGATTGTCTTTGGATACACTTGGTCGGTGTTTGGATGAGGTTGGAAGGATTATAAAATAAATAGAATAGAAGTAGTATAATTAATTAAAATGTAATACAAATGAATAAAAAACAATTAAAAAATTATCGGATGTTTTTGGCTTCCCAAAATACGTTAGACAAATACACTAATATTTGGAGTGGTAACCCAAAGTTTACCGATACTAAAAAACTATTGGATATTGAAATTGACGGGATCGAAATACTTGGAGAAGACATATCCAGAAGCACTAAGGGAATGACCAGAGATAAAAACCTGATTCGTAACGCTATGGAAAATAAGTTAATTGCGTTAGCAGGTACCATTTCTGCACATGCGGCTATCACCGAAAATGAAACAATAAAGAGTATTTTGATAACATCTAAAGGAGCGTTAGAAAACAAAAAGGAAACAGATTTAGCTACGTACAGTAAAACTTTAATAAATCAGGCAGAAAAAATGCAAGATATACTTATGTCAGATTATGGGGTAACCGCTTCAGAAATTGAAGACGTTAAAACAATTACATCAGAGTTTCAACCTTTGATTGGGACTGCAAAACCAGAACAATCTGCTATTAATGCCGCCAAGCGTAGTGTGGACGATCATGTAAAAGAAGGAAAGCATTTATTGAATGATATTTTGGATAAACTGATGATACGTTACCAGTTTACAAATACCACTTTTT
Source organism: uncultured Flavobacteriaceae bacterium (assembly GCA_964353005.1). GTDB lineage: Bacteria > Bacteroidota > Bacteroidia > Flavobacteriales > Flavobacteriaceae > Aquimarina. The sequence goes on from CAYGUC010000066.1 coordinate 13,782, forward strand.
ATAATGAATACCAACAATCCAGAACTATCGTAGACGCTTAAACGGGGTTTGTACAATAAAGAAAGATCTTTTATTGAATAATCAGAAGATTTTTTTGAATAGTAGAAAAGTAAAAAACACCCTCTAACACGAGGGTGTTTTTTATAATTTGGCTAACTCTAGTTTTTTATGACACTGTTTCATTAAGTGTGTAACTTAAAATATCGAGGGTTTGACTTTTTTAA
>CAYGUC010000067.1:0-13623 GCA_964353005.1 uncultured Flavobacteriaceae bacterium
CTAACGAGATTGTACAAGAGCAAAACTATTACCCCTTTGGGCTCCAACAAAAAACTGCGAACAACCTAATAACAGGGCGATCCCACAATTTTAAATACAACAATACCGAATTAGAGGAATCCTTCGGGGTAAACTGGTACGAGATGCCGCTGCGCTCCTACGACCCGACCATCGCACGATGGAACCGTATCGATCCGGTAACGCATTTTTCGCAATCCACCTATAACGGGATGGACAACAACCCTGTTTTCTTTTCGGATCCTTCGGGAGCAGATGCACGAAGTGCCCATGAACTATACCATAACGGAGCACCAGCACGATTAAACACTCGGGATTTTAATGGAGGAAGAGCCCATGACTATGCAACACGAGCTTCTACTGCCGCAGGTGGGTATGAGGATAATAACAAAAACGGAACTAGAAATTATGGAAATGACCTTATTGGAGCTTTAAACGATTTAGGGGTAGAATATACCATCGGTGGTACTGACCCCGAATCTGATCCTATGTTTCCTTTTACTAGTGGAGTGCAAGGTTTAGATGCGGTTGTGATTGGAGGGACTAGATCAGAAAATTCTAACAATACTTGGACATCTGAGGTTGCCGATCGTTATGCTTACTCAGGAAGCTTTGACCAATGGCATGCACAAAACCCACAATTTTCTAGTGACCCTTCATTAGCCTACGATCAATGGAGTGTAGCATACGGTGGTCAACATACAGCTTTTGCAGATGGAATGGATCGTTCTAGGAATGCTGATAACCTTAGAGCTCATTTACGTGTTTTAGGCACTTTTGTTCATCAAACAGAAGAATTGGCATATGTATTGCCTGGTTCTGCTTTAGCTGCAGCAGCCCGTGGTAGTGGCAGGGTATTTAGTTATGTACCGAGATATATTAATCGAATGACAACTGTTGGTAGATGGATGTCAACAGGGGAACTATCCTCAATGAGAGCAGGTAGTAATGTCCTTGAAGGTGCAGGAGGTCAAACTTTTGTAACTCAAGGAGGTTCGCATGTTTTTCCAAGCGCACCTAGCGGTTCTGTCTATGTTCAGTTCGAAGTTCCTGCTAATAGTCTTTTAAAAGGTGGTAAAGAAGGTTGGTTTAAAATGATCGGACCGAATGCAAGTAGATCACAACAATATATGTTAAGAAAACAAGGAGGAACTTTACTCCCTGAGTATCAGTATTTGACTCCAGTATTACAAGCAAAATAATTTTATGAAAAAAGATATAAATTGGTTTAAAAAGAATATAACACCAGTCTTAAAAGATTATAAAATAGAGTACTCATTTTATGAAAAAGGAGATTTTGGAGACTTGAACCGCGTTGAATTTGAAGGAAAAGGAAAAGGAGGTAATATCGATTTTTGGGAAAAAGATTGGTTAGAAATACATCTTTATGATTATCAAAAGGATAAGGAATTAATTCATTTATTGTTAGACCCTCAACAAGAATTACAAAAAGATAAGGCAATAGAAATACTAAAAAATCTATTAGTCAATTAAATAAGCAGAACAAAGCCTCACGATGTGAAGCTTTGTTCTTTTAATAAGGTATTATAAATATTATAGTTTTCAATATCAAAACATACAAAAATTATTTTCTTAAATTTAGTTGTAGTAATTAAAAAATCTCTTATCGTATTAATAGATATCTCTGCTGCTTTAATTTTTGGAAAGCGATAAATGCCTGTGCTTATATTAGGAAAAGCAATAGTTTCTATATGATTTTTAATTGCTAATCTAAGACTATTTGAATAAGCTAAGGTTAATAGTTTTTCTTCATTATCCTTTCCATCATTCCAAACGGGTCCAACAGTATGTATTACAAATTTACATGGGAGTTTTCCTGCTCTAGTAATTACAGCTTCTCCTACTTTACATCCTCCTTGTCTATTCCTTATTTTTTGACAATCTTCTAAAATTGCTTTACCTCCAATCCTATGTATTGCTCCATCTACACCACTTCCACCCAACAGAGAGGTATTTGCTGCATTAACTATTGCATCAACTTTAATTCTGGTTATATCACCTTTTAAAAGCTCTATCATTTTACAAATACGCTTTTTTACCTTTATGATATCCAATTGCCATATCCAAAAGGTCATAGATTTTGGTTTTTTCCTCTTCTGTAAAACTTTCTATATCTTTTATTTTTTGTAGTAGTTCTTTATCGATGACCAAATCCTGCCCACCCATCAAAAAATCAATAGTAACCCCAAGGGCATCTGCAATGCTTTTAGCCGTATCAATAGAAGGCTTGATCTCATTACGTTCGTACCTCCCGATAATAGGTGCAGAAGTACCCACCTTTTTACCCAATTCATCTTGCGACCATTTTAAACGCTTACGTAGCGATACTATTCGTTCTCCAAAAGTCATATAAAAGTAGTATAAGTAACCCTATTTGTAGAGTTTTAGCAAATGTAGGTCACTTATAAATACTAAACAAATCCTATAAGTATTGTTTAATTGGTACTTATTTATTAGTTTTGTTACCAATAAGTACTATAAAATACTTTTCAACAAACCAGTAAACTAGTTTGTGAGTAGCTAAATAGTAATAAAAACCATATAAACAATGCTCGACACCACCAATCCAAACCACTACTCCTACACCACCAGACATTTACAAATACATATACTGGGAGGTATAAAATTTAATGCTTTAGATAGCCTTAGGGTCACCATAAGTATTAAAAAACCAGAGCAGCACCTTGTATTGCGGCACAATATCGATCTCTATAATGATAACCAGATAGAAAAACTGGTACGTAAAATAGCAGAACGTATCGAGATCGGTACTTCGATAGTGCGCAAAACACTACAAGAACTTACCGATGTACTAGAACAATACCGATTACAGCAGATAGAAAAAGACCAACAAGACACCCCTGTACCCGAAATATCGGTAGCAGAACAAAAAGCAGCGGTTGCCTTTTTAAAATCCAAAGACCTGTTACAAAAAACCAATATCCTTATAGAGCAATCTGGTGTCATAGGAGAACAAACCAACCGATTGTTAATGTACCTTATCTTTACCAGTCGCAAAAGCAACAACCCTTTGCATTGTATTAGTCTGGGGAGTTCTGGGGTTGGCAAAACACATCTACAATCCAAAGTAGCAGAACTCATCCCAGAGCATGAAAAAGTAGAAATCACCGTACTCTCTGAAAATGCTTTTTATTACTTTAACCGTACCGAGCTTAGAAACAAGCTCATCCTTATCGAAGATCTCGACGGAGCAGAATCGGTGCTCTATCCCCTTAGAGAATTACAATCCAAAAGACGAATTACCAAAACCGTAGTACATAAAGATAGAAAAGGAACTACCAAAACCATACACCTAACCGTAGAGGGTCCTGTATCGGTAGCAGGGTGTACCACACAAGAAAGTGTTTACGAGGATAACAGCAATCGTAGTTTTTTGCTCTATATCGATGAATCCCCAGAGCAAGACCAAAAGATCATGCACTACCAGCGGCTTATTAGTGCAGGCAAAATAAATATCGATGCAGAACATCAAGCCAGACAATGCCTCCAAAATGTACAACGGCTATTGCAACCCATTAAAGTTATCAATCCTTACGCAGAGTTTTTAGAACTGCCACCATCGGTATTTAAACCCCGTAGAACCAATACCCATTACCTGCAATTCATCGAAGCCATTACTTTTTATTGCCAGTACCAACGAGAACAGAAGGTCGACACCCAAACAGGGGAAATCTATATCGAAACTACCCCAGAAGATATACAACAAGCCAACGAGATTCTAAAAGAAGTATTGCTGCGCAAAAGTGACACCATTACAGGAGCGGTACGCAACTATCTGGAGCGATTAAAAGAATACCTTAAAAAGAACACACAAACCACCTTTACCAATGCAGAGATCCGAAGAAACCTAAGGATCAAAGAAAGTACCTTACGAAACTACCACAAACAATTACTAGCCGAAGAGTATATTAAAAGAATCAAGAATGCAAAAACCAAAAGCTATTGTTTTGAGATCACAGACATAAAGGAGTATACCAACCTTAAGCTACAGATAGATAATGCCTTAAACAGTTGCCTCTCGAGACTCTCCACCCCGCAACCTCGCAACTAACCCGCAACTACCCTTTTTGCGAAATAACACCATCTATTACAGATAGTTACCCCAACTCGTAAGAGAATCCTTAAAAACACATACCGTATAAAAAATTAAAGAGACAGGTTGTTACAAAACCTTGGTCGAATTCATCCTGTGCTTGACACGGGAACTAATCCTTTGAACTTATGAAAAAACTAAAATTAGAACACCACAATTTTAAGTATCTCTTAGAAGCTTTTAAAGATTGGTTGGATATCTTGGGATATGCTGCAACCACAGTATATAATCTACCTAATCATTTACAAGAGTTCTTCTACTGGTTGGAGAAGCAAGGACATAGTAGTATCCATACCATTACGGTAAAAGAGGTAAAATCCTATTACCAATACCTGCAACAGCGGGCAAACCAAACCCAACATGGCGCACTTAGCAAATCCTATCTCAACAAACACCAACAAGCGTTAAAAAAGTTCAGGGACTACCTGATACAGCACAACGTAAAAACACCTCTTCGGGTACACCTAAAAACAGAAGCAAACCCCACCCCAGAAAAAACTAATATCCTGTCCCAACCAGAGATCAAAGAATTATTTACTGCTACAAGTTATAGTCATCCTGAAAAAAGGATCAGACTACGCGATAAAGCCATCCTGACCATATTGTATAGTTGTGGGTTACGAAGAACAGAAGCCGTTAGCTTGGATGTAAAAGATGTCCTTTTTGATAAAGAACGGGTATACGTTCGTAAAGGCAAAAATTACAAAGAACGTTTTGTGCCACTTAATGCATATAATTTACGAGTACTAGAAGAGTATATCTACGATGCCCGACCAGAGTTTTGTTATAACACTGCATGCGAAGCATTGTTTGTGAGCCAACAACAAAAACGTTTACAAGGCAACTCTTTTGCCAACCGATTAAAAGCAATGGTAGAAGCTACCCAAAACCCAAACATCATCGATAAAGGTATTACTCTGCATACCCTGCGCCACTCTATAGCAACACACCTGTTACAGCGTAAAGTACCTTTAGAGAGCATTAAATCTTTTTTAGGGCATACCAGTTTAGAATCCACACAAATATACACCCACCTTGTTAAAGAACAGGGATAAATACCAAACCATAAATCATGAAACAATACCAGTACTATTTACAAAAACAAGGGTACGCACCAGCTACCAGTACGACCTACCTTAGAGAGGTGGTAAAATTTATAAAATGGTGCAAAACAAATCGTACTACACCCGAACTTATCGATTACAAAACCACGATAAAGTACCTGAAATATTTGCAAAGGGGTACCACTACCAAACGTACCGTAACCCTGCGGTTAGGAGCTATAAAAAATTACCTGAACTATCTGGTAGCAGAAAACTATAAAGAAACCAACCCCATAGAAAACACTGTAATACGAGGCGTAAAAAGAAAAACAAACTATACCCTTTTAGATCCCGATGAACTAGAGGATTTATATTACAGCTATCAAGGTACACGGGTACATACTGCCAAGAGGGATAAAATAATAGTGGGGCTACTGGTATATCAGGGAGTAAACGCCAAAGATTTTAAACTCTTAAAACTAGAACACCTGCAACTACATAAAGGAAAATTATACATCCCTGCCAGTACCAAAAGCAATGCCCGAGAAATAGATCTTAAACCATGGCAGGTACTTGAACTTATGGAATACCTGCAACAAGAAAGGCTGGCACTACTCCGAAAATTTAAAAACAATGCAGATACAGAACAACTCATACCATACGGAGAGCGGTTTACCTTTATCTACACTATTGTTAAAAAACTAAAAGCCTATAACCAAAAAGTACAAAATGCAAAGCAGATACGGGCATCGGTAATTACCAATTGGCTGCAACAATACAACCTTAGAAAAGTGCAATACCTTGCAGGGCATCGCTATATCAGCTCTACAGAAAGATACCTGCAAGATGATCTGGAAAACCTGCACGAGATCGTCAATACTTATCACCCAATACAATAATTAATAACTTTAAAACAATCCTTATGAAATCAAAACAAATTAGTATCCAAATCCCAATAACAGAACTGGGAGAACTACGCTATATGCAAAGTACCCTGTTAGAAAACCTTAACCTATTAAGCCAATTAGACGATAACTATCAAACCGATAGAATGGTAAAAGATAATGTCTATTGGATCAGTAAAATACTGCTTGCCATAGCAGAAATAGATCCACAAAAAGAATTTAATGAATTAGGAGTACTAAAGAAATAAGCACTCTTGCCCTATAGGCTTTTAAAAAACTGAAATAGCTTTTAATGGCTTTAAAAGAACGATCCTCAATTAATAAAAATATGTAGGCTAAAAATCAAAAACCAAAAAATATTACTATATTAAACTATCTTTGTTATGAATGTAAAAATGAGAATTATGGGAGCATTAGAGTTAAGAAATCTTATATCCGAGTATGTAAATACAGCAGATGAGCGCCTGTTAAAAATAGTGAAAGCCGTTATGGAAAGTTATCGTGAAGACGAATTTACTTTAACAGAAGAACAATATAAAACACTAGATCAACGTAGAGAACGTCACTTAAAAGGAGAAAGTAAATCTTTTACTTGGGAAGAGGTAAAGCAAAATGCCAGACGTGCTACCCAATGAAATATGAATTACAGATTAAAGAGGAAGCAAATCTAGAAATGATCGAAGCTTACCTTTATTATGAAAAAAAGCAAATAGGTTTAGGAGAACGATTTTTAACACATTTAGATATTTATATGGATAGGATACAAACGAATCCTGAACATTATCCCGCTAAGCGACCTCCTTATCGAGAAGCTTGGATTAAGAAGTATCCATATTTAGTTGTTTATGAAATCATCGAAAATAAAGTAATTATTTACTCTGTATTTAATACTTGGCAGAACCCTAAAAAGAAACCTTAAAAAGCTTCGCTGCTCCCTGCGGTCACAGCTCGCTAAACATACAATCCCAGATCGAAAGGTCTGGGTTTTTTAGTTGAAAGCCTCTAATGAATCGATGTTACGGGCTGATCAAAGGTGTTCGCCTCGTCACGCCACAAGCTATTTTTTGTTGTTCCACAAGTGCAGAAAAAAGCACTTGTTCCATACCGTTCCAACTCCCTCGCCTTCGGTCGGTAGTCTGCACTACAAATAAATAGCCTTGCTCCGTTCCTCTCTCACCCGTAGCTACTCTTTTGCTTAAAAACAATATGGTACGCTTCGCTGAATATTAAATTAAGCAAAACCGCTACTTCATTGGCTACGCCGCTTGGTCGCAGCCTAGCCGATTATTTATGTGGAAGTTAACATCTGATAAATAGGAAAACATAAAAATCGTCTGGCACATAAAACCGTTACACTCCTTTTTATGTGTCGGCTACTCCTCTCCGCTACGGCTACGCCAGTTATGCGTACACGCAGTTATCTTCAATCGCCAGATGGCTAGGATTAATCTTAAAGCGGAAGGTCAGCAGCAACAGCAGTTGCGCACTTCAGCTTTAAAATCAATCGTTCTTACTCAAAACGGAAATATATTTTAAGAAAAAGTGGAATGCGATGGCTGTAGTTGTTGGTCTTCCGCTTTTTATTAAAATACTAGCCTTAATGGCGATTGAATGCCAGACAAAGTTTTGCCTGTTCAAATGTTAATTTTTAACATATTTTGTTCCTGCACCGTGCAGGACAGCTTTGTCACTACAACAAAACCCTCCTGCAGGCTGCAGGACAACTTCGTCACCACAACAAAACCGTCCTGCAGGTTGCAGGGCGACTTCGTTACTATAACAAAATCTTCCTGCAGGTTGCAGGAGGGCTCCGTCACAGGCACGAGACCTTCCGCAAACCTTGTGGGACAAATCTTCCACTTTTTATCTGTAGTTACAGGCTGCGCGGCTATTTTGCATAAACCCTGTTATAGCCCCTGACCACAGGAAGTGCGGCTATAACAAGGATTATGTAAAGATAGCTTTGGTAATGCGGCTGGCTTTATCAGTAATTTACTATTTTAGCAAGGCACAAGGATAATGATAGAAGGAACGTTCTTTTTTTTATAGCACTAGAAAAGTCAGGTCTCTGGGAAAGGGTCGTTTTTAAAAAAAAGGGCAGGAACTATTACCCATTTGGGCTCCAACAAAAAACTGCGAACAACCTAATAACAGGGCGATCCCACAATTTTAAATACAACAATACCGAATTAGAGGAATCCTTCGGGGTAAACTGGTACGAGATGCCGCTGCGCTCCTACGACCCGACCATCGCACGATGGAACCGTATCGATCCGGTAACGCATTTTTCTTTATCTACCTATAATGGTTTTGATAATAACCCGATCTATTACGCAGATCCTAGCGGAGGGAACAGTTTTAGAGGAGGACATGCCAATAGATTACAACGAATGCGAGACAATTATTTTGGCTCGGAATATAGTAACATGGATGGTTTTATGGGTAGAGTAAATGATCACTCTACTACTTTTGATGATAACAATAATAGACCAGGAGTGGTTTATCAAGCTACAAATTATGGGAATGATCTTGCAGCTGCGCTAAAGGATTTAGGGGTTAAATATGACATATTACACACAGGAGACTTAAACCACAATATAACACAAAAAGAATGGGATAGTTATGAAAGTAACGATCCTCCTGAATCTCTTTGGATTTGGTTCAAATCATTGTTTAATTATAAGGTTACCTCGAACGAAGAATATGAAGAGAGAGAACATAATAGAGAAGTATTTGATTTAGCTGCTGAAAAGGCGATTACAGCAGGAGAAGCAGCACTTACTTATCAAGTAGAAATAATGACATTACCTTTAGGAGGACCTTTTATGAGTGGAGGAGCAAGAACAGCAACTTATTCTCCAAAAATACTTAGAACATTAAAATCTACTGAAATAGGAGCTCAATCTGCTGAAAAAATAGCATCTATAGCAAAAGCAATGATGAATAATGACCCTTGGATTCATAGCCAACCAATCTATACATATTTTTATAAAGGGAAAGGTTACATTTTAGATGGACATCACAGAATACAATCAGCTATATCAATTGATCGTTCTCTTGAAGTTATGGAATTATCGACAAAATTAGCAAAACAAAAATTTGGCGATTTGATAAATCAAATTCATAAAGGACTATTTTAATAAAAAAAAATGCAAAACGAATTGAAATTATACGTGAATTTTATAAAAGATTTTGAAAAAGAATTAAGCGAGAAATATAAAATCTCTAGTGATTTTTGGAATAAATCTGGTGTGGATTTTCCGAAGAAAGGTACTACAGAAAATTATATTTATAATTTTCATGGAGCTGGTTGTACTGTAGAAAAAGGTAATGTAATATGTGAATATGATACAGCACCATTAAATGGTTATGATATTAAATTTTCACCCTGGAAATTATCTAATTTTATAGAAACTCATCCAGATCTAAAAAGTATAAATAGAGAAGATTTAGAATCTGGACTACATTTACTTGTGGAAAAAAAGAAGATATCTAAGTTAATTATAAGCGGTATTGAAACAGGAGTATATCAAGTAATATCGTAATTGCCCCGCTGGGTCCTAGTATGCGCTAGTGCCAGTTTGTAAGGGGTACCGTACCAGATTGGCGGGTATTAATAGTAAAAAAAGAAAAATCCACAACGTTGTAAAAGATGTTGTGGTTTTTTTGGTTTATAGCGATGCTACGTTTTTATTAAAAAAGTCTTTAAATTTCCCCTGATGGCGCTCGAATGCGCAATGGCTAGTGCTCGACTCTGTCGGGTACCGTACCAGATTGGCGGGTATTAATAGTAAAAAAGAAAAATCCACAACGTTGTAAAAGATGTTGTGGGTTTTTAAAGTTCTTTGATATATAAAATCCTTCGGGATCAACTGGTACGAGATGCCACTACGATCTTACGACCCAACCATCGCACGTTGGAACCGTATCGATCCGGTAACGCATTTTTCTTTATCTACGTATAACGGGTTTGATAATAACCCGATCTATTATGCAGATCCTTCTGGAGCAGATGCACGTAGTGCCCATGAACTATACCATAACGGAGCACCAGCACGATTAAACACTCGGGATTTTCATAGGGGGAGAGCTCATGATTATGCAGCGTCGGCTTCGGCTGGAATTCTTGATAACAACGTCAGAAGAAGAGGAAACGATATCGTTATTAATTGGGACAGGATACCTGAAAATGGTGCTGCCCTTTGGTACAACGCAGGTGGGCAAGGAATAAACATGAGTTTCTCTCATAGAGAATTTATGGGACTTATGAACATAGATTGCTGTGGTGGAGAAAAGAAAAAGAAAGAAACATGGGGAGCTACTGTAGAGAATACTAGTCAGGAATTTGGAGAGGAATGGGATAACAGCTCTCTAAATTGGGCTCTTGCTGCATCGGCGGTTTTATTTGCAGATGACGCAACAGTTGTTGGGATAGCAGATGATCCTGCAATACCTTTTTTAATTGCAGGAGGTGCAATAGTAACATTATTTAACAATGCAGATCTTATAGCAAAACAAACCCAGGAAATCAATCGAATCCTACAGAAGAAATTAGGCGGTAATGGAATGACCTATGCGTTAACCGTAAACGTATCGGGCACCTATATAGATGTAAGGGGGAATCCTGTATATTTAAAAGCTGGAGATGTATGGAAATATGGGCAAACTGGACAAGGGTTTAATAGGTACAGTGATAATACTTTAAGAACTATGATTCCTGGAGGGGTTACTATGATCCCCCAATATTTTGGCACTAGAACAGAGATATTAGTATACGAGAAATATTTGATTTACGGACATACAATAATGAATGGAAGTCTTCCTCCAGGTAACAGAATTTTTAGATAAAAAATAATTATGGAATTTTATATTGGACCACAATTTTCAAAGGAATTTAGCTTTGAAGAATCGAGAATAGTAAAGATTTTAGAAGATGAAATAAACACCTTTTTTAAAGATAATGATTATGGTGAAAGAGTAAAAATGATTGTTACAGGAGTAATCTGTGTCTCCAAAGGGTTTGAACCATTTTTTATGACACGACCACCTAAAGTCTTAAGAAAAGAACCTACTTTAGAATTTGAAATCAAATTAGATTTTGATTACTTTAAAGCAATGGATGAACCAGATCGTAAAAAATCAATTGTAAAAGAATATTTTAAATCATTAAAAGAGTTTTTGGAAAGTAAAACTATTAAAGGTTTTGAGAAAGAGAAATTTTTAGAAGATTTAGAAAGTTTCTTTAAAGAACAAGGGTATTTAGATTGAACGCAGACCAACGAGCAATAAGAAGAGGTTTTTACAACAAATAATTTTAAAAAATGAAAATTAATTTAATACTTTTTTACCGATTAGCTTTAATTTTTTTTAGTATATCGATGGTCGGTGTTTTGGCAAAGCTTTTTATTGGAAATGAGAATTTCTATAGATCATTTGTTGGACCTTTAAATCTAATAATTTTTGTACCAACTTTTTTCCTATCTTTTCTTGCAACAGTTTGCGGATTAATTTTGATTTTGAAAAGAGAAAAACCTAAAGTGCAACCCTGATGCCGCTCGACTGCATAATGGCTGGTGCTCGACTCTGTCGGGTACCGTACCAGATTGGCGGGTATTAATAGTAAAAAAGAAAAATCCACAACCTTGTAAAAGATGTTGTGGGTTTTTAAAGTTCTTTGATATATAAAATCCTTTGGGATCAACTGGTATGAGATGCCACTGCGTAGTTATGACCCAACCATCGCACGATGGAACCGTATTGACCCCGTGACGCATTTTTCTTTATCTACCTATAATGGTTTTGATAATAACCCGATCTACTATGCAGATCCTAGCGGAGGAAATAGTTTTAGAGGAGGACATGCCAATAGGTTACAACGAATGCGGGACAATTATTTTGGCTCGGAATATAGTAACATTGATGGTTTTATGGGTAGAGTAAATGATCACTCTACTACTTTTGATGATAACAATAATAGACCAGGAGTGGTTTATCAAGCTACAAATTATGGGAATGACCTTATTGGGGCTTTAAACGATTTAGGAGCTAGATATTCTATCATAGCTACGGGAAATCCAACTATTGAAGGAAATGATGGAGATTGCAGCGATTGTAGTAGATGTCCAGAATTATGTGGACAATCAGGAAGAAGTGAAAGCCAGTATAAAGTTACTGTAAATTCAGATCAGGTAATGGAAGAAGCTATAGCCGCAGGTGTCCTTATTTCTAAAGTAGATGGGGCATTTAAACTTGCAGATATTGTAGGAGGGGCATATATTTTAAATAGTTTGCTTGCACTTGCTGTAGCTCATCAGATAGCAGGAATTGCAAACGATACACAGGATGCAATCCTTCTTCAGTACGATAAAAATTGGTTGTACGCTAAACAGAACAAAGAACTTAATAAATTGTTAGTTAGATCGGGTGGTTCTCCAGGAATGACCTACGCATTATTAGTAAACACAACAGGTGATTATGTTGATGTAAGAGGAAATTTAGTACATCTAAAAGCAGGAGACGTATGGAAATATGGAAAAACCACACTAGGTATTGATGGAAGGTATCCAGGTAATAAATTAGAAACTATGATACCTGGAGGTGTGACACCTAGACCTCTATTTTTTGGTACTAATATTGAAATGGAATTCCTACCATTTTTAGGACAAATTTAAACAACCATTAAGCGACTTGTTTTAGATGTTTATATTTTTCAAATTCTTTAATAGTTAATCCTCCTAATGCTGAATGTCTTCTATTTTGATTATACCAAGCTTCAATATATTCAAATACAGCCAATTTAGCTTGTTTTCTTGTTGTAAATCGATATGGATAAACAGCTTCTACTTTCAGAGATTTAAAAAACGATTCTGCTACTGCATTATCCCAGCAATTCCCTTTTCTACTCATACTTTGTTTTACTAGTTTATGTACTTTAAGTTTTTTTCGAAACCTATCAGATGCATATTGAACACCTCTATCTGAATGAAAAATAAGAGGTAATTCAATCTTTCTGTTGTTACAAGCCATATTCCAGGCAGGTATAATAGTATGGCTAGTATTCATACGCTCGCTAATAGACCACCCAATGATTTTACGATCAAATAAATCTAATATGATAGTTAAATAAACCCATCCTTGATCTGTTTTGATGTAGGTAATGTCACTTACCCATACTTGAGCTTTTCTAGATACAACAAAGCGCTGTTTTAATAAATTACCAGAAATAGGATATTTATGTTTAGAATCTGTGGTAATTTTAAACTTCTTTTTAACTCTACTTCTAATATTATTTTCTCGCATTAATTTAGCTACTGTTTTTTGTGAAACACAAATTCCATTCATAGTAAGTTCTTTAGTAATTCTAGGAGCACCATAAGTTTCTTTGCTTTTTTGATATATTATTTTAATATAAAAAAGTAACTTTTTATTTCTCAACTCTCTTTTTCCTTCTGGGTTTTTAAGCCAATAATAGTACCCAGAAGAACTTACCTTCATTACTTTACACATCTGCTCAACTGGAAAT
>CAYGUC010000068.1:0-12529 GCA_964353005.1 uncultured Flavobacteriaceae bacterium
TAAAGAGTATGAAAAATTATATTTTAAAAGCAGGGTTTTTAAGCAGGGTTTTGCTACTAAATGTGTACTTTTGTACACCGCTTAAAAAGAAAAACCCCTATATATAGGGATTTAGAGGAACACCTTCAAGGTTTTACAAAACCTTGAAGGTGTAGATAAAAAACCTCTCTATATCATTCAATTTATGTAGGTTTGTTGTTTAATCCAATTTTTAGATGAAAATAACTTCACTTGTAACTGGCGGGGCAGGATTTATAGGTTCGCATGTAGTAAATCATTTACTAAAACAAAATCACCGAGTTATAGTTTTAGATGATCTTTCTGGAGGAGATAAGGAAAATGTGCACTCAGAAGCACAATTTTATGAAGGTTCGATATTAGATGTTACTTTAATACATACACTTTTTGATACCTATACGTTTACTTATGTGTACCATCTGGCAGCATATGCGGCAGAAGGTTTAAGTCATTTTATTAGAAACTTTAACTATCAAAACAATCTAATCGGCAGTGTTAACTTGATTAATGCATCGGTAAATCACGGTGTAAAATGTTTTGTTTTCACCTCTTCTATTGCCGTTTATGGTACAAATACGCTACCCTTGGTAGAAACGCAATTTCCGCAACCAGAAGATCCATACGGAATAGCAAAGTATGCCGTAGAATTAGATTTGATACATGCGCAGAAGATGTTTGGTATGGATTATATTATTTTTAGACCTCATAATGTATACGGAAAACATCAAAATATTGGAGATAAATATCGTAACGTTGTTGGGATATTTATGAATCAAATTCTGGAAAACAAACCGTTACCTATTTTTGGAGATGGTAAGCAAACTAGAGCATTTACCCATATTGATGATGTTGCACCTTACATTGCTAATTCGGTAACGATACCTGGAGCGTATAATACAATTTTTAATATAGGGAGTGATACTGTATACTCTGTAAAAGAACTCGCAATAGCAGTTAGTAATGCAATGCAATCAGAGCCAAATATAGAACAATTAGAAAAACGGGAAGAAGTTACGCATGCCTATGCGAATCATGCAAAATTTGATACTGTTTTTAATCCCAAAAAACATGTAGATTTAGAGACAGGGCTTTTAGAAATGGCCAAATGGGTAAAAACGCATGGAGCCCGATCCAGTAAAGAATTCCAAAATATTGAAATAACAAAAAAGCTACCAAATTCCTGGAGAAAACCTGCAAAGCAATGACAAATCAACCACTAGTTACTATTATAATGGCAGTCAAAGATACGGCTCCATATTTACACGATTGTTTAGATTCTATTCTGGCGCAAACGTATCAAAATTGGGAGCTTATCGCAGTAAATGATCATTCATCAGATGATAGTCCAAAAATTTTGCAGGAGTATGCCGCAAAAGATTCCAGAATTCGATTTTTTAATAGTGATAGGCCTAAACTAATTCCTACATTACAAGTAGGATATGCAGAAACCAAAGGAATATTGATCAACAGAATGGATTCTGATGATAAAATGCCCGACTATAAAATAGAAGTGCTTGTAGAAGAATGGCAAAAACACGGAAAAGGAACTGTGATTGCTGGAGGAACGGAGCACTTTGTAGACGAAGGTGTTGTAGGTGATGGGTTTCTTAAATACGAAAAATGGTTGAATGAAGTTGCCAGAACAAGCACACATTATCAAGAGATTTATAGAGAATGTGTAATCCCATCACATTGTTGGTTACTGCACAAAGAGGATTTTGATGCAGCAGGAGCTTTTGATCCAATAATATATCCAGAAGATTATGATCTCTGTTTTCGGTTTTACAGATTAGGGCTAAAGGTTGTAGGAATAGATAAAATACTACATCACTGGAGAGATCGATCTAATAGAATTTCACGCACTTGGGAAGAATACAAAGACAATCGCTATTTTGACCTTAAACTTCGCTTTTTTTATGAATTAGATAGAGATAAAACACGGCCTTTGGTATTGTGGGGTGCAGGAAAAAACGGAAAAGATATAGCAAAACTCTTACAGTCCTATAAAGATGAATTTCATTGGGTATGTGACAATGACAGGAAAATAGGAAAGGATATTTATGAAGTGCGATTAACCCATTATGAAGATGCCAAAACACTAGATAATCCTCAGATAATAATTGTAGTAGCATCGCCAACAGGTAAAAAAGAAATAGAAGAATTACTTACTTCATGGAATAAAAAACCAGTTGTTGATTTTTGGTTTTTTGCATAACAGGTATGCTAATCAGAACATGATTTCAATGAACGCTGCTGGGCAAGTATTTCGCTTGTGATAGTTTGAGTAATAAAAAAAGAAGAAAGTAAAAAAATAGATAATGATAAAATAGAGTTTAACAATACATAAAACAATAAAAACTATCTTTATTATGATTATAAACAACGAATATTATGAATCTAAAAAATGCTTTAAGTAATTATGTTACAGTGTCTTCTGATATTTCGGGAGGAACACCAGTGTTTAAAAATACCAGAGTTCCCATAAAAATACTTTTTGATTACTTACAAGGCGGTGAAAATCTTCAAGAGTTTTTAGATAATTACCCTACAGTAGAAAAGTCGTTTGCTCAGAAGGTATTAGAATTATTAGCCATTTACGTAATTGAAATAGAAACCAATAATGAAAGTGCTGCTTGATGAGAACCTGCCTCGAAAACTGAAATATCGTTTTTCTCAGGAATATGAAGTGTTGACCGTTCCAGAGATGGGTTAGAGTGGTATTAAAAATGGAGATTTATTACAACGAATGGAAGCTAAAGACTTAAAAGTGTTGTTAAGCATCGATAAAAATATGAGCCATCAACAAAACTTAGAAAAGTATAATATCAGTTTGGTTGTTTTTAACTCCAAAGATACACGTTATGCCTCTTTGGTTGAGTTTATTCCTAGAGTGGAAAACATCTTGTCTACAGAATTGAAACCTGGATTGATCATAGTAGATTAATAACCAAATTAGTTTACTCTCCTCTTCTCTGCAAAATCTCCTGACTTCACCTAGCAAGGTTTTTGATTTTTACATAATAAATAGGTATAATTTGAATAAACATTTTTTAAGACGTTACTAACCTAATATCTTTGTACCTAAGTGGTATTTAATAGCTTTTTCAAAACACACACATGTCAGAACACACTATAAAAGTTGCAATACTCTGTTTTACAGATCAGGGAGTATCGATTGCAAAAACTTTACAACAAGAATTTTATCGTTCTAAGCTGTTTACCACAAGAACAGTAGAAGCTAGCAAGGATACAAAGCAAATAGATTCGGTATCAGAGTTGATAGAAGCCTCATTTCATAATTATGATGCATGGATCTTTGTAGGAGCATTAGGGATTTGTGTACGCAGTATTGCTGCCAGTATTAAAAATAAAGCTACAGATCCCGCAGTTATCAATGTTGACGATCAAGGCAAATTTGCACAAGCAGTACTTAGTGGTCATATAGGTAAAGCAAACGAGCTTACTACTCAAATTAGTAGAATTCTTAATGCGCAAGCGGTTATATCCACATCCAGCGATTTACAAAATATTTGGGCACTGGATACAGTATCCAAAACCTATGGTTGGAAAACAAAAAGCTCGCTGCCTCTTAATGAAATTATATCCCTTTTTGTAAACAGAAAACCTACAGCATTAATACTTAGAATTAAAGACAAAGGAACTCAGTATTTAGAAAAAACACGTCCGGATTTTGTAGATATTTATTATTCTGTAGAAGATTGTGATATCACAAAATACGAATTAATACTATATGTAGGGTATGAACTTTTACATATCGATAAACCAACACTTTCCTATTATGCTCCATGTATAGGGTTAGGTAGTGGTTGTGCAAAAGATATAGAGCCTTCCTTATTAATTAATGGAATAGAGCAAGAATTAATAAAGCAAAATATAGCTATCGAAAGTATTGATAGTATTGGTTCTGCAACTATTAAAAACGAAGAGCAAGCGTATATTGATTTTTCAGAAAAACATACCATTCCTTTTGTTACCTATACAGGAGAAGAGTTGAATACCATAACTGTTGCAAATCCATCAGAAGTTGTAAAGAAAAAAGTTGGTGTATATGGAGTCTCTGAAGCAGCAGCAGCTATACTGGCAAAACAACAAAGTTGGCTGGTCGAAAAAACAAAAGTACTAACATCCTCGGGTAAAAAATTCACCTATGCATTAAGCGTATTAGCAGCATACGAGCGAAAAGCAAGTATTGCCATTGTAGGTGCAGGATCAGGAGATCCAGAATTGTTAACCCTAAAAGGACAGTATATTTTAGAAAATGCAGACTGTATTTTATATGCTGGCAGTTTGGTGCCAGAAGCCTTGACCCACATGGCAAAAGAGGGAGCCTTAGTGCGAAACTCTGCCTCTATGACCTTAGAAGAGCAAATACAGATCATAGATCAATATTATGCACAAGGTAAATCTATTGTGCGCTTGCATTCTGGTGATCCTTCTATTTATGGTGCTATACAAGAGCAGATGACGATTTTTGACGAAAAAGGATATGAGTATTATATCGTTCCGGGGATTTCTTCTTTTCAGGCAGCCGCAGCATATCTAAAATCAGAATTTACAATCCCAGAAGTAGCGCAAACCATAATCCTGACAAGGGGAGAAGGAAATACACCGATGCCAGAACATGAAAAAATTGCAGATATGGCAAAATTAAGAGCTACTATGTGTATTTTTTTAAGTGTAGGGATTGCCAAAAAGATACAAGCACAACTTCTGGAGCATTATCCAGAAGATACTCCATTGGCAGTACTATACAGAGTAAGTTGGGAAGATGAAGAAGTGTGGACAGGAAAGCTATCAGAATTAACAACGATTATTAAAGACAACAAACTTACCAGAACTGTTTTAATAGTGGTAGGAGAAGCTGTAGGAGCCCGAAAAAACAGATCCTGGCTGTATGATGATAAATGGAATCATATCTTCAGGAAAAAAGAAAAAGTAATACAATAGTGAAGATACTTGTTTTTGGAGGAACTACAGAAGGTAAACAAGTCGCCAAAATATTGGACGAACTAGAATATCCGTATTACTATTCCACCAAAACAAAAATAGAGTATAAAGGAAAAGGAATTTATGTATATGGAGCCATGACAATGTCCTTTTTAGAAAACTTTTGTATACAAAAAAAAATTACGCATATTATTAATGCATCCCATCCTTTTGCTGTAGAATTGCATAAAACGGTTTCTGATATTTCTATAGTAATACCCTTGATCCGTTTTCAAAGAAATTTTTCTCCACGAGTAATAGATCCAAAAGTTTTTTATGTAGATAGTTTTGAAGAAGCAATACAGCATTTTAATAAAAATAAATACAGTTCATTAGTAGCATTATCTGGGGTACAAACCATAGTAAAGCTAAAGTCGTATTGGAAAAATCATTCTGCATGGTTTCGTATTCTGGATAGGGATAGTTCCAGAACAATTGCTGCACAAGTAGGTTTTCCTGCCACTAATCTATTATTTGGGTATCTACAATCTAAAGAAGAAGAAATAAACTTGTTTACTAAACTATCTCCCGATGCGGTTTTTACCAAAGAAAGCGGCAGTAACGGTAAATTAGAAGAAAAAATAGAAGCAGCATTATTTCTGGAAATTCCAATTGTGATTCTTAAGAAGCCAAAAATATCTAATCGATATATTTGTATAGATACTAAAGAAGAATTGATTAAAGAATTACAATAACTTTTGGGAGAGTTACAAGACATACCAGACAGACCATTACGAAAAGGATATACAACAGGGGCTTGTGCTACGGCATGTACTAAAGCAGCATTATGGAGTTTGGTAACCCAAAAGGAAATTAAAGAAACTCAAATACAATTACCTATTGGAGATTTAGTAACGTTTCAAGTACAGGCAGATAGAGTTACTATAAAAGAAGCTACATATACTACTATAAAAGATGCTGGGGATGATCCTGATGTAACACATAAAGCAGAGATTACAGCGACCGTATCTCTTAACAACACAGGGGATATTCTTTTTAAAAGAGGAGAAGGTGTGGGATTAGTTACCTTACCAGGATTAGAAATACCTGTAGGAGAACCAGCCATTAACCCTATTCCTCGGGATATGATGCGTATTGTATGTAAAAAAATACTATCGGATCATGGATTAGAAAAAAATGGGGTAACTATTACAATATCCGTACAAAATGGAGAACAGTTAGCTAAGAGAACCTTAAATAGTCGTTTGGGGATTTTACACGGAATTTCGATTCTAGGAACCACAGGTGTTGTTACTCCATTTTCTGCAGCTTCGTATATTGCAAGTATCCAACAAGGAATAGATGTTGCAATTGCGAATGGTAAAACAGAATTATTAATAAATTCTGGAGCGCGAAGCGAAAAAATGTTGAAGGCATTATTTCCAAATATTTCAGAAATTTCATGCGTACATTATGGCAACTGGATACAGGAAACCTTCGAGAAAATCCATAAGTCTCCACAGATCAAAAAAGTATCTATGGGGATTATGCTGGGTAAAGCAGCAAAATTAGCACAAGGTATGACCAATACTCATAGTGGCAAAACTACTTGGGATAAGGATTTTATATATCAACTTGCCATTGCAGCAGGATATCCCGATGAAATTGCTAACAAAGTTTTAGCACTAAATATGGCTGGGCGCTTACGAGAAATTTTTACCTTTAACGATCAAGAAAAATTTTACCAAAAACTAATACAACAATGCCATTATTATTGTCAGAAAATAGCACCACAGGTAACTATAACTATGTATCTGATTAATAACGATGGAACGCACATATCCTATCCAATATGAACTTAATGAACCTTGCCCGGCCTCTAATTGCGGGTGTTTTACATTCTTTTGAACCTGATCACATGTCGGCGGTATCTGTTTTAGCAGCAGAAAATGCCATACAAAAAAAGAAAATCTCTTTTAAAACAGCCTTTACGGCATCACAATGGGCATTTGGGCACTCTGTTACCTTATTGATGTTTGGAGGAATTGCACTAGCTTTTAAAGCAGCATTGATGACCTTTGTAGAAAGTATTTCGTTCTGGGCAGAATTTTCTGTAGGACCTATTATGATCTGGTTGGGGATAACAGCAATTAAAAGAAACCATAAGATTAATGAGATGATGGCAGATCATAAAAAAATAGAAGCACATGAGCATCTTGCCAGTAATCCTATTCATTTGCATGGTAAAAGAGGAGAAGAAATAGCTATGAATCCTATAAATCGTTCTTTTTGGATAGGCATGTTACACGGTTTAGCAGGTACAGGAGGAGCGCTTACATCCGCATTAATTATTAGTGCAGATACTATTTCTGATGCAATTTTAATACTAATTGTAGAATCCATAGGGATTATTTTTTCTATGGCAGTATATAGTTACGTTCTTATTTTTACGATGAGTCGTTTTATAGAGCGTAATATTTCCATTTTTAAATGGATGAATGGTGTTATAGGGGTGATCTCTATACTGGCAGGATTAATGGTATTACAAGCAGTGCTTTTTGGGTGATTTTTAATTAGGGGTATTTTATACTATAAAAATATTCGTACTAATCAGGATGAAATTAGTTATCATTTTTGGGAGAATAAGAATCCAGGATCAGATCAAAATGATTAAATTAAAGGTTTTTAATTAAAATGAATCAAAATGGAACAACCAAATCTATCTGCGATACACGAAATGTCTAATGGAGATAAAACTTTTGAAGAAAAAATATTTAACGTTATAAAGAGAGAATTTCCCGAAGAAAAAGCCAGGTATTTTAATAATTTAGAAAAAGGAGAGTATATAAAAGTAGCAGAAGATGTTCATAAATTAAAACATAAGATCAGTATTTTAGGCTTAGAAAAAGGGTATGAAATTGCTACCGATTATGAAAAAAACTTAAAATCAGGAACGTACGATCTTAAAGAAGAATTTGAAAAAGTTCTGCAAATGATTACAGAGTATATACATACATTATAAATTATTTGCAGAACTTTTTTATTTAAGTAGCTATATTTACTTAGCGTTAGATTTTACTTTAAAATTATAGTAATAAGCAATTTGTGCAAGTTGCCCTACAATTTTTATAGAATCTTTCATAGATAATTTAGAACCATCTGCATGAATCCATCGTTTAAGCGGTTGCTCACAGATATAAGAAATAGCTTTTTCTTTACCATAAAACTTACGCATTTTCATAAAAATCTCTACATCAAATAACCATTTTGTTATAAATTTTTCGCGAAACATTTCGTTTACTATTTCCCGATCCATAATTTTTGCGCCGCATTGCGTATCGTTAAAAGACATGCCCAGGATATTACGGATAATTAAATTAATAGTTTTGCTTATTATTTTACGTGCAGATTCTTTCGTAATATTTGCTCCCATTCTACTCATTCTGGAACCACTAACAATTTTAAATTTTGAAGACTCTATAGTTTTAACCAAATCATCAAAGTCCTTAAAATCTGTAGATAAATCCGCATCCAGATACCCTATATAATCTAATTGGGGGTCTTTAGCGAGATGAAGAACTCCTTGTCGTACAGCTTCTCCTTTTCCTCCGTTTTTCGCACAATTGTAAACACTAATATTGTCCTCTCTACCTTCAGATAATTTTTTTAACACCTCTAGCGTTTTATCGGTACTTCCATCATTAACAAAGCATAAGTGATATCCTAAATTACTATGGGTAAAATCAATAAATTCTTTACTTAAAAGTCGTTTTTCTTCATTATAACAGGGGATTACTACTCCTACACAATGCCTCTGTAACATTTGTCCTTTAGAACTGTTATCTAAAATTTTTTCAGACTTTATCCCAAAAATTCTGGCTATTCGAGCAGATATTTCATTAAGAGATAATGGTTTTTTCATATAATCGTCTATCCCTAAATCAAAACCATCTATTATAGTATCTTCGTCGGTATTACCAGACATCACCAAAATCTTGACATCCGATTTTTTTTCTTGACGAATGTTTTTAATTACTTCTAAACCAGACATGCCATCCATGTTAATATCTACAATAACAATATCGGGTTTAAAAGATTCAAATAATTCTAAGCCTGTTTGCCCATCGCTAGCACACTTAATAGTGTACCCCAAATCGGTAAGATGTTTTTCTAAGGATAATAAAATAAGTTGTTGGTCATCTATTGCTAAAATTTTTTTCATGTAAATAGTAGGTTTCTATGAGTAAAATATAAACTGTTGCAATTTAGATAGATAGGGGTTTGTAGCGAATTTGTTTTTTTATAGGATTAATAATTCGTTGACATCTATATAAAAATTGAACTTGCTTTTTATTTAAAAACAAGACTCAATACTATTCTAAAAATAGGGAATTATTAGCAGATGGAGCTTGTAAGGTATTAAGTTTTTAAACGAATTTGTAAAGTGTTAGCTAAAACTCCATAGAATTGAGGATGCAATACAGGCATTTCTGACGATTGTTCTGCGCTCTTATATAACAGAGATTTGTAGTATTAAATAATATAAAATATAAGAACATGAAAAACAAGAAGTCAACCAGTGCACAACCAGAAAAGTCTAAATCATTTACCGATCCTAGAGATAAAGACACTCCAAAACCTGATGGAGAAACGATTAGTTCTACTGAAGAAGGGGAAGAAATTGAAAAACCTGGAGGAAATATTTTCAAATAAGAGAATAAATACAAGAGGCTTTCTATATCTTTAAAAAGAATAGGAAGCCTTTTATCTCTTTTTTTATTAACCAAATAAATATATTCTACTACATGAGAAAAGCAAAATATTTCTTATTGCTAGTTTTTGTAACATACCACACTTTTTTGCAAAGTCAAAATTCTAAAACGATAGATAGTCTGATGACTCTACAATCAGAGCAGGAAGGGATTGCACTTGCTAAAACTTTAAATGAATTATCCTGGGAATATGCAAAGAAAAACGACTCTTTAGCTATGAAGTATGCAAAACAAGCAGAAAAGTTAAGTAGTACATCTGGGTATATATTAGAGATGGCAACCAGTTATATAAGGCAAGGAACCATATACCTAAATAATAACCAGTTTGAAGCAGCAGAGCATAACTTGATCAAAGCATTAAAACTAGAAGAAAAAGAAAAAAACATATCTGGAATTGCAAGAGCAAAAGGGGTGTTAGCGATAGTATATAAAAAAATAAGAAATTATGATAAAGCTATACTGTTATATCAAGAATGTTTGGTTCTCCAGAAGCAGAATAAAAAAAAGATAGCGAGTATATATAATAATATTGCGCTCTTGTATAAAGATAAAAACGAATCAGAAAAAGCATTACTATATTATTATAAGAGTATTGATCTTAGAGATTCTATACAAGATAAAAAAGGATTGATTATTTCTTATAAAAACATCGGGTCATTTTATATTGCTCAAAAAAAATATCAAAAAGCCTTAACAGAACTAAAAAAAGGCAGAGAATTAGCCGTAGAACTGCAAGATTCTATTCAACTATCAAGTATTCTATTAAATATGGGAACGTCGTATAACTATGTGGAAGAATTAGATTCAGCACTTGGTTATTTTAATCAGAGTTTAATTATTAAAGAAAAACTTAATGATCACAATAGGGGAGTAATTTACAACAATATTGGATCGATAAAAGAGAAGAAAAATAAGTTGGGTGAAGCTATAGGTTTTTATAACAAAAGTATAGCAGTAGCAACAGAAAACAAAAATGAGATTCAATTAATAGATACTTATCATAATATAGGGAAAGCATACAAAAAGAAAAAGCAATATTCTGTTGCATTAGACTACTATTTTAAAGCATTAGAATTAGCAGAAAAACATAAAAAAGAATATCGAATATTAGATATTTTATTGGGTATAGGAAAAGCATACGAGCTTCTAGAAGATTATGAGAATGCAAACCTGTATAATGAAAGACATATTGTTGTAAGAAACCAGCTCGAAGCTCAGGCCAGAAAAAATGAAGAAGCGATAAACATATTGAATGAACAACGAAATAACGAACAGAACAAAAACAAAATTTTAAAAATAGAGACAGAGAAATTAGAAGCAGAAAACAACAAAAAAACAATACAACTTATAGCATTAATTGCAGGTAGTGCCTTATTGTTACTATTATTTTTTGTGCTATTTAAATTCTACAGACAAAAAAAGCAAAAGGAAATAGCCATACAAAACGAAAAAATAAAACAGGGAGAAATAGAAGAAATATTAAAAAATCAAGAGCTAAAATCCATACATGCCATGATCGATGGTCAGGAAAAAGAACGAAAACGAATAGCCCAAGATCTGCATGACCGATTAGGGAGCATGCTATCGGTAGTAAAAATCCATTACAAATCTGTAGAAGAAAATCTGGAGAAAATGAAAGCAGATTCTAAAATGCAATATGAAAAAGCAAATGAATTGTTGGACCAAGCCTGCATAGCAGTTCGCGAAATATCACACAATATGGTATCAGGCGTATTAACTAAGTTTGGACTGATCCCTGCCTTACATGAACTAAAACAAAATCTGGAAAGTACAGGAGAGTTAGAAATAGAACTCATAGATTATGGATTTGATGATCGAATGAATAATGATATGGAAATTAATATTTACAGGATTATTCAGGAATTGATAGGCAATATATTAAAGCACGCCAATGCAAAAGAAATTAGTATTCAATTACTAAAAAAAGAAAATAGGATTAATATTACGGTTATCGATGATGGAGTTGGTTTTGATACCGATAAGATGATACACTTTTCTGGTATGGGGATTAAAGGAATACAATCCAGAGTAGAAAATTTACAAGGCGAAGTAGTATTTGATTCGGGTAAAGGAAATGGCACTACAGTAACCATTGATATCCCTATGAATTAATAAAAATATATAGATATGACACTTTCTAAAAATATAAATGTTCTTATAGTAGACGATCATCAAATCGTTATAGATGGAATACGTTCCTTATTAAAAAGCAGTAGCCATATCCATATCGCAGGAGAAGCCCTTAATGGAAAAGAAGCCTTGGAGATACTAGATAAAAAAACAGTAGATGTCCTTGTATTAGATATCGAAATGCCTGTGATGAATGGTATAGAGGTAACTAAAATAGTAAAAGAAAAATATACAGATACCAAAGTGTTGATCCTAACCATGTATGATACTCCAGAATTTGTACAACAAGCTATAGAGATCGATGCAGACGGATATATCTTAAAAAACAGAGGAGCCGAAGAATTAGAATGTGCGTTGCAAGCATTAACCAACGGAGAAGAGTATTTTGGAAAAGACGCAAACAAAGCACTGCGATCCGGGGTGCGAAGAAAAAAGAACAGGGATAAAAATGAAATACAGCTTACCAAACGAGAAAAAGAAGTTTTAAAGTTAATAGCAGAAGGAAAAACGACACCTCAGATTTCAGATCAGCTATGTATAGCCCCTAGCACTGTAGAAACCCACAGGCGTAATCTTATAGAAAAAACGGCACTAAGCCACGAAGTGTGTAATTAAAAAATATCGAGGGTTGCAACCCTCGA
>CAYGUC010000069.1:0-12015 GCA_964353005.1 uncultured Flavobacteriaceae bacterium
ACTATGAAAAATCACTCAATTTGACGGCTTTTTAAAACTAAGTCCTTACGTCAAATTCACGTTATAAAATCAGAAAGTATAAGTGTCAAAAATCATATAAATTGCCAAACTGAGTTTATCGAAAACCAATCTATAACTCATAGGTTAAAGACTTCAGAAAACTCAGTTTAACAATCAAATATTTCTTTATAATTAACGGCTAATTGCAGGACTAAAATTATTGTATGATACCACCACAACTTACTCTACTACCTGCGGCTCCAGATGGTTGAGAGGTAAAGTCATCGATTCCCTGATGTACAATAATAGCTTTTCCTAGGATATTCTTTTTGTCATCATCACAACCAATACACCACTCGTTAGTGGCAAAAGTAATGCCTCCATTACCGTCGGCATCTGCTTTAAAATTACCTATATCACCTTTATGATACCCCTCTTTTGCTCCCCATTTTCCATGAGGTTCCATAGTCGGATTCCAATGCCCACCAGTAGATTTTCCATCTGCAGATGTACAATCTGCTTTTTCATGAATATGAATAGCATGCTCTCCTTCACTCAAGCCAGTTAACTCTGCTACCATATTAACCATTCCTTCAGACTCTATAAACGTGACCTTACCAGAAACCTGGCTTTCACTTTTTGGTTCTAAAGTAAACTCTAATGTTTTTGTGCCTTGCTCTTCTTTCTTTTTGATTGTAGATGTATGTTCTACATTTTCGGTATTATTTTCCTTATTTGTAGTTTCCTTTTTTTCTCCTTTACAGCTAAATATAGCTATAGATAAAAAAGAAAGAACTACCAATTGTAACGTTTTCATAGTTTTATGATTTGTATATCTTTTATCAACGTAATATAATGCAGTTTTAGCTTAC
The DNA here is from genome assembly GCA_964353005.1 of uncultured Flavobacteriaceae bacterium. Lineage (GTDB taxonomy): Bacteria > Bacteroidota > Bacteroidia > Flavobacteriales > Flavobacteriaceae > Aquimarina. Next base: position 873 of record CAYGUC010000069.1, read on the forward strand.
AGCAAAGAATTTGAATAGGAAATCCTTTAGTATTATTCAAAGGGTTCTTTTATTTAACATTTTTTTGATATTTGGCTAGTTTATACCTAGAAATAGATAATCATTTTCTTAAAGTTTATTTAAAACAGCATTATAATAGCATAATACTGATCTGTAAAATAGGATTTTTTTGTTTATTTATTTAATAACATTGTTAATCAGAGTTGTGTTTTTTCCAACAATAACTAATGTTAGTTATTAAAATAGATCGTAAAATTCAACACTTTTACCGTAAAAATAAAAAGGTATTTGTATTTAAGTTATTTGCTAATCAGTTTTTTATGGTTAAAGTTTAGATATTCGTAATACTAGTATAGGCAATAGGTGAGCGAAATATTTTTTATAATAAATAAGTGGAGCAAACATTGTTTAGTATTGTTTATCATTAATGTTAATTTTTTAAGGTATGATTTAGTTATTTGAATTTTTGTTAGATATTCTTTGCTTTTTGTTAATTTTATGAATCACAAACTCAAAACTTATTTTATGAAAAAAGTCTACTCGTTTGTCATTCTATTATTTTTAATAGGGCAAACAATTGTCGCACAGAACTCAGAAGCACTGGTTCGAAATCACTTTAACGATGTTGTTAAAAGTAACACCTCAAAATCTTCTGTTAATGACTTCTCTGAATGGAGAATAACAGACGAAGTTCCTTCTTTAAAACAAGGAATTAATCATGTATATGTTAATCAATTATATAATGGGATTCCTATTGTAGATGGATCGTATAAATTGACTGTGAATAACGGTAAAGTCACTTATGAGATAGATCAGTTTATAAAAGAAATAAAATCTAAAGTAACAACGACCAAATCTTCTTCTACAGAAGTTGCTGCTATAAATGCAGTTATTAGAAAGCATAATTTGCCTTCTGCACAGAAATTATCTAAAACAGTTAGTAAATCCAGAGAAAGTGAGATTTCACAATTTTTAGATTCTGGTATAACAGGGGATAACGAACCAATTAATGTTCGAAAAGTATACAAATTACATAACGACCAATTAGTACTTTGTTGGAATGTAAGTTTATACGAAAAAAATGGAGAAAACTGGTGGGATAGTTATGTAGACGCTTCTACAAATACGATTATTCATGAAAACAATTGGGTAACCGAATGTGCATTTGGCTCTCATGAAGAGTCCCATAATCATGAATCTGTTCTTTTTGGACCTAAAGAATTAGCGACGGTTGCAGATGCAGCTACAACAGCTTTAGCACCAGACTCATATAATGTATTTGCTATGCCTATAGAAAGCCCTATACATGGTAATCGTTCTGTAGTAACAAATCCAGCTAATACAAATGCTTCTCCTTATGGATGGCATGATACTAACGGAAGCGCAGGTGCAGAGTATACTAATACCAGAGGTAATAACGTATGGGCACAAGAAGATGCTAATGGAAATAACGGAACAGGAGCTTCTCCTAGTGGTGGATCAAGTCTTGATTTTAATTTTCCGTTAAACCTTAATCAGCAACCTAATACATATCAAGATGCTGCTATAACTAATTTGTTTTATTGGAATAATATTATGCATGATGTTTTCTATCAGTATGGTTTTAATGAAGCTAGTGGAAACTTTCAAGAAAATAATTATGGTAAAGGAGGAGCAGGAAGCGATTCGGTAAATGCAGATGCACAAGATGGTAGTGGAACAAATAATGCTAATTTTGGTACTCCACCAGATGGAAGCAATCCAAGAATGCAAATGTTCCTTTGGAATAGAACTACTCCGAATAGAGATGGTGATTTTGATAGTGGAATTATAGCACACGAATATGGGCATGGTATTTCTACAAGATTAGTAGGGGGACCTGGTACAAATGCATTAGGAGGATCTGAGCAAATGGGCGAAGGTTGGTCTGACTTTTTTGGATTAATGTTAACAATGAAAGCAGGAGATATAGGAACAGATGGAAGAGGTATTGGTACCTATGCATTAGGACAACCAACTACAGGTGACGGAATTAGACCAACAAAATATTCGACTAACAGGTCTATTAATGATACAGATTATGCAGATATAAATGGTTTGGCGGTACCACATGGAGTAGGATATGCTTTTGCAACTATTCTTTGGGATATGACATGGGCATTAATAGATCAAGAAGGATTTGATGCTGATTTTTATAATGGTACAGGAGGTAATAATGTTGCTATGGCATTGGTTATAGAAGGCTTAAAGAATACTGCAAACAATCCTGGATTTGTATCTGGTAGAGATGGGATCCTACAAGCAGATAAAGATTTATATAACGAAAAATATAAATGTCTAATATGGAAAGCATTTGCAGCTAGAGGAGTAGGTAGAGATGCTAATGAAAACACCAATGGAGGATCTAATACTAACACAGACCAAACAGTATCTTTTGTTAACCCATGTGATACAGATCCGGGACCAGGAACTGGTAATTGTACAGGAGATGTAGCTTCATATCCTTATGCAGAAAGTTTTGAAGCAAATTTAGGATTATGGGCACAGACAACATCTGGAGATGATTTAGACTGGACCAGAAATTCAGGGACTACTCCTTCTTCAGGAACAGGACCAAGTAGCGCGGTAGATGGTTCTTTCTATCTTTATGTAGAAGCTTCTGGAACAGCATTCCCTAATAAACGAGCTATCTTAAATTCACCTTGTTTAAACTTTAGTAGTTTAACATCACCAACTCTTACATTCCAATATCATATGGTTGGTAGTGCGATAAACTCTCTGGTTGTAGAAGCAAGAACAGATAACACAGGTACTTGGACTAGCGTGTTTAGTAAAACTGGTGCTCAAGGTACTGGATGGAATACAGCAGATGTAGACCTGTCAGCTTATGCAGGAAAAGCTAGTGTACAATTACGATTTAATGCAGTAACTGGTAGTGGTACTAGTGGTTGGCAGAGTGATATTGCTATAGATGCAATTGGTATTCAAAATGGAACAACAAACCCTCCTACAGGATGTGATGCTTTAAATTTTAACGATTATACAATTACAGCTTTCTCTAATCAGGATTCTGCTGGGGACTTTACAATCCAAAGTGCAGGAGCAGCATTATCTTTGCAAAATAATACGTGGAAATACATTAGTCTTAACTATACCGTAACATCAAATACAGTAATAGAGTTTGATTTTAGTAGTACTTCAGAAGGCGAAATCCATGGAGTAGGTTTTGAAAATGATAACACACTAACTTCTACTCAATACTTTAAAGTTCATGGAACTCAAAATTATGGGGTAACCAATTATGATAATTATGCTAGCGGAACTAAGAAATATGTTATTCCAGTAGGTAATTTCTACACAGGTAGTATGGATCGTTTAGTATTTATTAATGATAATGATGCAGGTAGTGGTAACACTTCTATATTCTCTAATGTGAAGATTTATGAAGGATCTTGTGGAGGAGCATTAGCATCAGAGTTAGCTGCTGGATTCGGTAGTGTTACGCCTACTTTTGGGGATGAAGATGAAGGAGTTTTATCCAACATAAGAATCACACCAAACCCATTGAAAAAAGGAAACTTACTTCAAGTATCTATTTCAGGTAAAAAGTTATCTAATACTTCAGTATCCGTTATTAATGTTCTAGGGCAAGTAGTTATTAAGCAAAGAGAACTTAAATCTAATGGTCTTATTAATGTGGATAGCTTAGAAGCAGGAATGTATCTACTTAGAATTACAAACTCTGAAGGAGAAACAACAGAGCGCTTTATTATTGAATAGATAGCTGATTTATTTGTAAATAATTTATTATTAAAGCTGAGAAAGACCGTTCTGTTAGAACGGTCTTTTTTTTTTAAAAAATAGGTGTAAATCTTATTTTTTACGTCCTATATAGTGAAAGAGAATGATTAGTAGTATTACCTGAATTAGTTTTAAAAGTTATTTATTTTTAAAGATTTGGTTACCATGTTTAATTCTAGGTTAAGATTCTTTTTAAATGAAATTAATTATTGTTAGCGAATTAATTTTACGAAATATAGAGGTTTACTTTATGTGTTTAAAATATTAAATATATTATAAAAGTATTTGATTACGTATAAGTTATCTGCTTTATTGCCCTAAATAACATTGTATACATTGACTAAACTTAATATAAACATTAACCACTTAAATTCGCACAACATGAAAAAGATTTTCTTGTTGCTAATATCTCTATTAGCAATCAACTCGTATTCGTCAAACGGTAAGTATAGACTTACACTGCGCGACAATCCAGCAACATCTATTGTAATAGGCTGGGATCAAACTTCTGGTACTAATCCTATAGTACATTACGGGACTACTGATTTTGGAACAAATTTCAGTAATTATCCAAGTTCTAAAGCTCCAGATAGAATAGTTTCTTATAAAGGGATGAACAACAATTTTGCCCGACTTACTGGATTGACTCCAAATACAGCGTACTATTTTGTAATTAATGATAGTCAGGGTACTAGTCAGCGGTTTTGGTTTAAAACTGCTCCTGCAGATAATAGTAGATTATCTTTTATTGCAGGAGGAGATTCTCGTAATAATCGTACTCCACGACAAAATGCAAATCGTTTGGTAGCTAAACTTAAGCCTAATGCTGTTTTATTTGGAGGAGATATGACAAACGGAGACAGTAATGGAGAATGGATAGACTGGTTTAATGATTGGCAATTAACAATTGCAAGCGATAACAGAATGTTTCCTATTGTAGCTACCAGAGGAAATCATGAAGATAGTAATAATAGTATTTATAATCTTTTTGATGTGCCTTCATCTAATGTATATTATGCAATAACTTTTGGCAATAACTTGGTAAGAACATATACGCTTAATACAGAAATATCTATTTCTGGTACACAAACCACATGGTTACAGAATGATTTAAATGCAAATCAGAATAGTGTTATCTGGAAAATGGCACAGTATCACAAACCTATGCGCCCGCACGTATCTTCAAAAAGTGAAGGGAATAACCAGTATAGTAACTGGGCGCAGCTTTTTTATGATAAAGGTGTAAAATTAGTTATAGAGTGTGATGCACATACTGTAAAAACTACCTGGCCTGTTCGCCCATCTACCGGGTCAGGAAATGATGAAGGATTTATTAGAGACGATCAAAATGGTACAGTATACGCAGGAGAAGGCTGTTGGGGGGCTCCATTAAGATCTAATAATGATAATAAAAAATGGACTCGTAACTCTGCAATGTTTAATCAGTTTAAATGGATTTTTGTAGACGAGAATAAAATTGAAGCAAGAACCATTAAAGTAGATAATGCATCACAAGTAGGAGAGGTTTCTAACACTAATGTTTTTCAAATACCTTCTGGACTTGATATTTGGAATCCTTCAAATGGTAGTGTAGTTACTATAAATAACACTAATATAGTAGATAACGAAGCACCAACTGTTCCAACAAATCTTACATCCTCTAGCATAACATCTAATTCGGTTTCTTTGAGCTGGAATGCCTCTACCGATAATGTAGCAGTTTCAGGATACGAGATATATCAAAATAATACTTTGGTTACTACTACAGCATCTACAGGATATACTGCTAGTGGATTATCTTCAAACACCACTTATTCTTTCAAAATAAAAGCAAAAGATGCAGCAGGAAACATTTCTGGGTTTAGTACAACAGAAAGTGTGACAACATTAGATGGTTCTACCACTTTATCTACAATTGGTATTACTTCTATAGGAACCAGCAACGCCACACATGCTACTCGTAGGGCAATGCAATATACAATGAGCGAAAACGGAATATTACAAAGCATTTCAGTTCATACTGAAGGAGGTACAGGAGATGTGCAATTAGGAGTATATGCAGATAATAATGGTGCACCAGGAAGTAGATTAGGACAAACTGCAATAACAGCAGTGCAGTCTGCAAGAGGATGGCAAACCATTTCGTTACAAAATCCTGTAAATGTTACTAATGGAAATACAATATGGTTAGCATGGATATTTTCGAGTAACCCTGGTATTGCCTATGTTGCTGGAAGCCCAGGAAGATATGAAGCTACAGGATCTAGTTGGTCTGCAAGTGGTAATAATATGCCATCAAATTATGGTAGTGGTTCTCAAAGTAATTTTAGATATTCTGTATATGCAAACTATTTAAACAATACATCCTCTACCACGTATACGTTAACTACAAATACGATAGGACAAGGTACTATAAGCGGAGGAGGAACTTATACAGATGGAAATTCAGCTACGGTAACCGCAACTCCTGCATCTGGATGGAAATTTGATGGATGGAGTGGAGCTATTTCTGGAAGTACAAATCCAGGTGTTGTGATTATGAATGCTAATAAGAATGTTACAGCTACATTTAGTGAAAATACTACAGGAGGGCAATCACAAACTATAGAGGTTGCTATCAGTAATGGTAATGATGATGTAGAAGAAGCAGAAAATGGTAATATATACACTAACAGCAGTGATCTGGAATTGGTATATGACAGTTATAATAGTTCAGGTTATCAAACTATTGGTTTACGTTTTAGATCCATAACAATACCAAAAAATGCTACTATAACCAAAGCATATCTTCAATTTACAGCAGATGAGAGCAACAGTGCTGGAACATCCTTAGAAATAGCATTGCATAATAATGGTAATTCTCCAGAGTTTTCTTCTTCAAATAATGTTTCAGGAAGAGCAGTGTTTTCTAATAAAGTAGCATGGAACCCCTCCTCTTGGTCTAGTAACCAAAGTGGTACTGCACAACGTTCTCCAGATCTTAAAGCAATGATGCAAAGTTTAGTAAATAAAAACGATTGGGCATCTGGTAATAATCTAAGTTTTATTATTAGAGGAACTGGTAATAGTTTAACCAGTACATCGGCAAAAAGAGTAGCAGATTCTTATGAAGGAGGAGCAAGCAAAGCTGCAAGATTAGTTATAGAGTATACTACTACAACTCTTAAGACTATTGTAAATGTAAAAGAATCTTTTAGAATTCATCCTAATCCATTTACAAGAGATATTAATATCTCTACATCTTTATCAAAAATTAATAATTACACAGTTACTATCTATAGTTTAGATGGTAAAATAGTATATACAGAAGTTATTTCGTCTATATCTCAAAATGGAATAATTACTATAGAACCACAAGGCATAGGATCTGGTATGTATTTATTATCCATAAATGATACGGATGGTAAAGTGATAAAAACACAGAGGTTAATAAAACAATAATATAGGCTAAGATTTTTTTCTAATTCTATATTGCAAAAAAAACCGCTAATTCTATTTAGGATTAGCGGTTTTGTTATATACCTAGAATAAAATGAGCGTTTTATTTTTATATACTCAAATTGTAAAAGGTACTATTTAGACTTACAGTAAAGTAGTAATCACTTGCGTTTCACTATGCAAAGTTTTGTGCACAGGACACTTGTCTGCAATTTGTAATATTCGCGTAATTTGTTTTTCATCGAGATTTCCTTCAAGTTTTATTTCTCTCTCGAAAGTATCTATTTTTGCAGTTGGATCTTCACAGTTTTCACAATCTGCAATATGAGACTTACTATAACTAGTATGTACTTCTACGTTTTGTAAATCCCATCCTTTTCTGGCAACATACATTTTTATAGTCATGGCAGTACACGCAGATAACCCTGCCGAAACAAACTCATAAGGAGATGGACCAAAATCTTTACCTCCAACACTTTCTGGTTCATCTGCAACTAAATAGTGATTGCCAACCTTTAATTGTGTAGTAAAACCTTCTTCATTTCCTAAACTGGCAACTACATTATGCTGACTTTTTAATCTTGGCTCCTCAGGAATATTTACATATCTGGATGACCATCCGGCAATTACATTGCCAACATATACAGAGTCTTCTTTCTTCATTAATAAATGATCTGCACCATCCAAAGTAACAAAGCTTTTAGGATGTTTAGCAGCATGATAAATCTCTTCTGCATTTTTTATACTTACTGTAGTGTCTTGTGGAGAATGCAGTACCAAAAGTGCTTTATTTAGATTTTTAGCTACGTCTGGTAATGATTTAGTTTCCAGATCTTCCAAGAACTGTTTCTTAATAGTAAAGTCTCTTCCGCTTAAATTAATGGTTGCTTTTCCAGTGGTTTTAATTTCTTCTATGCCACTTTTTAATAAATGTGCAACATGCTTTGGGTTGGATGGAGCACCAATTGTTGCGACTGCTTTTATAGAATTAATTTTAGCCGCAGCAAAAATAGATGCCGCTCCACCAAGAGAATGACCGATAAGCAGAGAAGGTGCTTTATATTCTTGGGTTAAAAAATCTGCAGCAGCTATAAGATCCTCTACATTGCCAGAAAAATTAGTGTCCTCAAAATCTCCTTCACTTTCTCCCAAACCAGTAAAGTCAAATCGAAGTACTCCAAAACCTTGGGAGGTAAGTTCTCTACTTATGTTTCGTATAGCTCCCAGATTTTTATTGCAAGTAAAACAATGTGCAAATAAAGCAAAATTATGAGGATGTTGATCTGCAGGAAGCTCTAATCGACCAGATAATGTTTGTCCTTCAGTATTGATAAAAGTAACTTTAGATAGGCTCATGATAAATATTTTATTTTAAGAGTCGGTTTTTATGAAAAGAACTTGCTTTTAAAAATAAAAGAAGTGTATTTAAAAATAAGGCAAATGATTTTACTGTAAAAATATATCCTTTTTAAAAATGATTTTTGATACATTTGACCCAAAGATCTCGTAAAATTAGTAATTCTGTAAATATGTTTATTTTTAACGGTATATAATACTATCTTAAAAAGTAACATGTTTATAGTATGGATCTTTGGGTATTTTTGTGAATTTATTTCACTACAGTTAAGTTTATATGTTGAAAAAAGATTTTAAATACACTATTTCACTCTTTTTCCTGACAAGTTTTCTTTTGTTAAGGGTTATAAACTTCCATTCGATTTCCCATCTTTTTTCTGATAAAGATTCACATCATTGTGAATATTGTATAGTAGTTAGTAATACTAACAATGGCACACCTTTAGATGTAAATACACTATCATTTAATTATTCTTTAGAAGCACCTGTAGATTTTACAGCAAAGAATGATTTTATATCTTATGTTGCTCCCTATCAAAAAATACTTTATTCAGACTATTCTCATAACAAACCACCGCCAGTTTTATAAAAAGATAGTTGTTTTTTAAGACTATACAAGTTGTATTTATGTTTGGGGATATACTAATCTATAGATATGATCTTAGTAATTGATATTTCTTTTATAAATCAAGTTAAAAACACTTCAGCTATCTTTTATGTAAGTAAGACACTTTTTTATTTTTTAAGATTTTAAAAGATAAAAAAGCTTGGATGACTTTACTTATAGCCAGAAATTCGATATAATAAAAATTACGTCAGCCTGATTGATTTTATATACAAAATAGTATTTTGATATCCTCGCTAAGTCTTTATTGAAATACAGTTTTTATATATCACCTCTCCAATAAAGCTCTGAGGTCGTTATTAAAAAATACTCTATCTGATAATTTTTTTGATCCTTTTCTTTTATCGAACTAAGGTTTATACGTTTTTTTGACGGCAATTATGATTATAACGTTTATAATATAAACTAAGGATCAAAGTCCTGATAAAAGTTTTATAAGATTTTAATAACACTTTAAGATATTTTAAAGCAGCCTCTGTTTTCTTTTATTTTATAAAACATCCTGTTTTGCTTACGAAAAAAATGATTATAAAAATTCAAAAATAATATAATTATAAATTTCAATAATTCGTAAACCATGTTAAAAGCACAAAATCTCACAAAAAAATACGGAGAGCATACTGCTCTCGATCAACTTAATTTAACAATTAATGAAGGTGAAATATTTGCCTTATTGGGGCAAAATGGAGCAGGAAAAACAACGACCATTAATTTATTTCTTGGTTTTGTAGAACCTACTAGTGGCTCTGTTAGTATAAATGGTATCTCGGTAGCAGAAAATGCTTCAGAAACTAAAAAATATATAGCTTATATTCCTGAAACAGTAATGCTTTACCCAAATCTTACAGGAATTGAGAACATAGAGTTCTTTTCTTCATTGGCAGGATTTAAATATAATAAAGAACAATTAAGCGAATTTTTGAGTAAAGCAGGATTACAAAATACAGCTCATAATCAGCGTCTTCAAGGATACTCTAAAGGGATGAGGCAAAAAGTTGGTATTGCCATTGCAATAGCTAAAAATGCTAAAGTTTTATTGTTGGATGAACCTACTTCTGGGTTGGATCCAAAAGCTTCTAATGAATTCTCAGATGTATTACGAGAATTATCCCAAAATGGGACAGCAATATTAATGGCAACTCATGATATTTTTAGAGCTAAAGAAATAGCACATCGTATAGGCATTATGAAAGAGGGAAATTTGGTTTCGGTTATAGAAGCTGAAGATATTTCTGCTAATGAATTAGAACAACTGTACTTGCAAACAGTATAGAACCACAAACATTTTTTAACTCAAACAATCAAAAATGATACGTTTATTAATTTTTTTATTATTTACCAGTTATATACACGCACAAACTATCACAGGAAAAGTGACTGATGCCTATACCGGAAAACCAATTTCAGGAGCTTCTATAGAACTTTTAAACACCCAAAAAGGTACAATTACAGACGAATCTGGTGAGTTTTTATTAGAAGGTACAGGAACTATTTTGATTTCTTTTATAGGATATGAAAGCTACCAGATAAAAACAAATAATTACTTTCTTAATATAGCTCTAATACCAGAAGTATCCGCACTACAAACAGTAGAGATAGTAGGTAGAGCCGCCAATGATTACAATAGTGATTATTCATTTTCGGCTACCAAAATGGCTATTAAAAATAAAGATTTACCTCAGGCTATTAGCACAGTTACAAAAGAACTAATTACAGACAGACAGGCAATTCAATTAGCAGATGCTGTAAAATTGGTAAGTGGGGTAACACCTTCTAGTTTTTATAATCAATATAATATTAGAGGAATAAGCCAAAACGAAGAAGGACAAATTATTAACGGAATGCGTACAAGGCAGTACTATTTTTTACAACCACTTACTACTAACATCGAACGGGTAGAGGTTTTAAAAGGACCAGCAAGTTCTACTTTTGCTAGTGTAGATC
>CAYGUC010000070.1:0-11407 GCA_964353005.1 uncultured Flavobacteriaceae bacterium
AGTGATAAAATTTATCAGAAAGAAATTATAAGTAATTAACTACTGACCTCTAAAAATTTTAATTACGGAAGTATATTGGTGCCAATAAGCAAACAGAAAAAGAGTAGTGATGAGGTATATGCTATTGTAAAAGAAGCACAAGAAAAATTTAATGTCCCAATATATAATGTAGATTCTGGTTTTAGCGTATCTGGAATTGATTTAGGAAGTCGAAATTTTAGGAAATTAGATATCCCTAAGTCGGTATTATTAGTTGGAGAAGGAGTTAGTTCCTATGAAGCAGGAGAGGTTTGGCATTTGTTGGATACCAGGGTAGATATGCCTATTACAAAACTACAAATGAGTGATTTTGAAAAGTTTCCGCTGCACAAATATACTAGGTTAGTACTGGTTTCAGGAAGGTATAAAAAATTAGATTCTCTTCAACAAAAAAGGATAACTAATTGGGTATCCAGAGGAAATACTTTAATCACCATCGGATCTGCATCTAAATGGGCAATCGATAATAAACTGATAAAAGAAAAGCTTATTGAGAAACCTAAAGATACTATACATAATAAAACGATAAAAAGATTGCCATATGTAGATGCAGAAGAGCATATTGGAAGAGAGAGTTTAGGTGGTGCTATTTTTAAAGTAGATCTGGATATTACACATCCCTTAGGTTTTGGGTATCATGATACTTCGATACCAGTGTATAAAAATAATGAGGTGTTTATTGCTCCTAGTGATAATCCATATTCTACAGTAGCAAAATATTCAGAAGAGGCACATATAGACGGTTATATTTCTACAGACAATTATGAAAATTATTTAAAACCAGCAGCTTCTTTATTGGTTAGTAGATTAGGAGCTGGGCGTGTTATTCTGTTTGCAGACAATCCTAATTTTAGAGGATCTTGGTATGGTACGAATCGATTATTTTTAAACGCATTGTTTTTAGGCAATCATATTTCTGTTCCTAAAGGAAGAGAATGAAACACTCTTGATAATTAAAAAATAAAAAAGGACTGAATTCTAAGTTAAAATAAAGAATTCAGTCCTTTTGTAAAAGTTGTTGATTTTGTATGTATTATCCTATAAGATTATTTTCAACTAAATACTCTCCAATCTGTACAGCATTTGTTGCTGCTCCTTTTCGTAAATTATCTGCTACAATCCACATATTTAAAGCGTTTTCTCTAGAGTGATCTCTTCTAATTCTACCTACGAATACATCATTTTTACCTTCGGCATATATAGGCATTGGGTAAGTATTTGTATCTGGATTATCTTGTACCGTGATTCCTGGAGTTTCGTTTAAAACTTTTCGAACATCATTTTCATTAAAGTCAGTTCCAAATTCTATATTTACGCTTTCACTATGGCCACCAACAACAGGAATACGAATAGCTGTTGCAGTAACAGCAATAGTCCGGTCATCCAAAATTTTTTGTGTTTCGTTAACCAATTTCATTTCCTCTTTAGTATAGCCGTTTTCTTGAAAAACATCACAGTGTGGTATGGCATTACGATGTATTGGATATGGATATGCCATTTCTCCTTTTTCACCAGCATACTCATTTTCTAGTTGCTGTACCGCTTTTACACCAGTTCCTGTAATAGATTGGTAAGTAGAAACTACTACACGTTTAATCTTATATTTATCATGTAATGGTCCTAACGCCATTACCAATTGTATAGTAGAGCAATTAGGGTTAGCGATAATTTTATCTTCTTTAGTTAATGTTTTGGCATTGATTTCTGGAACTACCAGTTTTTTGGTTGGATCCATTCTCCAAGCAGAAGAGTTGTCGATAACAGTAATTCCTGCTTCTGCAAATTTTGGAGCCCAGTCTTGAGAGGTGCTTCCTCCTGCAGAAAACAAAGCAACATCTGGTTTCATTTCAATGGCAGTAGCAAGTCCAACTACAGGAAATGTTTTGCCTTTATAAGTAATTTGTTTTCCAATAGATCGCTCGGATGCTACAGGGATTAATTCTGTTACCGGAAAATTTCTTTCCTCTAATACTTTTAACATAACGGTTCCTACCAGACCGGTAGCACCTACTACAGCTACTTTCATTAGTTTATATTTATTTTCGCATAAGTGCGAGAGTCATGAACTATTTAAACTCATACAAATTTGAGGAATATTTCCTAGACAACAAGTGTTTATATTAAAAATATAGAAATTTATATCAATTGTTAAATATGTAACAATCGTAAAAAATAACCGCCTTTTTGGGGCGGTTTACAGTTAGAATATGTAGTATAGCGGTAGCTATAGATAATACTATAAAATTTATTAAGAATTCTGCTTTTTAAGTAAATCTCTTATTTCAGAAAGTAGTTCTTCTTGAGTAGGTCCTGTTGGTGCAGGAGCAGCAGCCTCTTCTTTTTTCTTAGATTTTTCGTAAGCTTTAAGTACAACAAAAATAAACAGACCCACAATAATAAAATTAATTATTGCTTGTATAAGATTACCATAAGTCATAACGGCAGCTCCTGCTTCTTGTGCAGCAGCAAGTGTTGCATATTCTCCACCATCAAGAGCAATAAACTTTTGGGTAAAATCTGTTCCACCCGTTAGGATACCAACAATAGGCATTATAATATCTGCAACGGCAGAACCAACAATTTTATTAAATGCTCCACCAATTACAACTGCAGTAGCTAATGAAACAATATCTCCTTTTAAAAGGAATGATTTAAAATCTTTAAAAAAACCCATAGTTAATCATGTTTAGTTAGTAATGTGCTAATTTAACAAAAATTTAAAATATTTTTTAAAGTATCTGAAGAGAACACAGTGGTTTTTTCGATAAAAATCAATTATCGTCGACAACAATACGTTTTACCCTGGTAGAAATAGCAGTAAGTAGTTCATAAGAAATTGTTCCTGTATTTTCAGCAATCTTTGCAGCACTAGAGTTTGCATCAAAAATAATAACTTCATCTCCTTCTTTACAATCCATATCTGTTATATCCACCATAATCATATCCATACAAACATTACCTATAATATATGCTCTTTTATTTTGTATGGTAACAAAGCCTTTTTTATTACCGTATTGTCTACTTATTCCATCTGCATGACCAATTGGGATAGTGGCAGTTTTAGTATAATCGGTAGCTATAAACGCCCTGTTATACCCTAGCGAATCCCCAGGTTCCAGTTCATGAATTTGAGAAATTATAGATTTTAAACTAGCAACAGGTTTTAATTCTGTATCATATTTTGCATCATTACCATACCCATACAATCCTATACCGGTTCGAACCATATCAAAATGAGCTTCAGGATAGTTAAGAATTCCAGAAGTATTTGATTGATGAAGGATAAGAGAATATCCTAGTTTCTTCATCATCGTATCTGCTATTTTTTTAAAAGTATCGATTTGTTGCATTGTAAATTCTTTCTCGTTATAATCTTCACTAGCTGCCAAATGAGAAAGAAGTGCTATAGTTTTAATTGCTTTTGTTTGACTTAGGGTATCGAGAATACTATCCAATTCATTTTTACTAAAACCAATTCTATTTAGTCCCGTATTAAATTTAATATGTACAGGATATTCTTTTTGATCCAGCATAGAAGCTGTTTCTATAAACTGGTTAAGCACTCGTAAACTATATAAACTAGGTTCAAGGTTATGCTCAATTAATTTTTTAAAATTTACAGGTTGCGGGTGTAATACTAAAATAGGGGTTTTTACTCCAGATTCTCTAAGGGTAATACCTTCAGATACATAGGCGACAGCAAAATAATCGGCTCCAATCTTTTCTAAGTGTTTTGCAATTATAGAGGCATCACTGCCATATCCAGAAGCTTTTACCACTGCCAGCATTTTGACATTAGAAGAAACTTTGTTTTTAAGATAGTTAAAATTATGAGTAAGATGAGCCAGATTAATTTCCAGAACAGTTTCTTGTATTTTACTCATTAGGGTTTTCGTTTTTTTTAGATATTATTTTGGGATCTGTAACGTCTATTTGCTTTACTTTTTCTCTAAGCATAGCTTTATAATATGCAGCTCTGCTAAGAGGTTCGTATTCTTCTGTTTCTCCTAATAAAACCAAATTATCGTTTGTTGATTTTCTGTAACTAAACTGTGCAAGGTTTCCTGTTCTGGTACAAACAGCATGAACCTTGGTCACATACTCTGCCGTAGCCATTAATGCAGGCATAGGGCCAAATGGATTTCCTTTAAAATCCATATCCAATCCCGCTACTATAACTCGGATTCCTTTATTCGCTAAGTCATTACAAACTGCTACAATTTCATCATCAAAAAACTGTGCTTCATCTATGCCAATTACATCACAGGTATCTGCAAGTATACGAATATTAGCTGCCGCAGGAACGGGAGTAGAGCGAATTTCGTTAGCATCGTGAGAAACTACCATCTCATCATCATAGCGAGTATCAATGGCAGGTTTAAAAATTTCAACATTTTGTTTAGCAAATTTAGCGCGTTTTAGTCTGCGAATCAGTTCTTCGGTTTTACCCGAAAACATAGAACCACATATTACTTCTATCCACCCAAATTGCTCTTTATGATTTACCGTATTTTCAAGAAACATTTTGTATTTTTCAGCATCAATTAAAGAAATCCCTTCTCCTTACTCTAAAGATGAGGTAAATTTATTAAAAAACTAAAAGCAGTATTAAAAACGAAGAAGAAAGTTATGAAGAAGAAATTGGAAGCGGAACTTATAAGTATTGCACACAGGATCCTTCAGCTTAAGGATAAAACAACATTATCCCAGTTACAGGAGGAAGCAAGACAGCTTTATGAAAAGTTAACTATTCTTACTTTTTCTGAATCTTATTTTGAAGGCCCACAACCTACCATCGGTCAAATCAGATCGGTTTTAGATACAGATTTCCCGAAAAAAACAGAAGAAGTAGAAGAATTACAAGAAATAAAAGTAGCAGAAGAAGAGATTAAAGAAAGTACTCTTGTAAAAATAACTACTGAAATAAAAGATCCAGAGCCAGATATTTTTTCTGCTCCTGTACAAGAACAGGAGGAAAAATCAAAAAATATAATTCATCAAGAAGATAAGCCCGAAATTGTTATTGAAGAAATTAATGCTCGCGTTACAGAAGATCTTTTTGTTCCAGCAAACTCTATGTCTCCTGAATCATCATATTTAAAAAATGATATGAAAGATGTTACTCCCACTGCTCAGGATATATTTTTATCCTCCAAAAAAGATACAAATGAAAAACCTAAATCGCTTAATGATCAGCTTAGAAAAGAAATTCATATTGGATTAAACGATAGGTTAGCTTTTATTAAATATCTTTTTGATGGTAGTTCAACAGATTATAATCGAGTATTATCCCAATTAAGCACATTTACAAGTAAAAAAGAAGCAGAAGCATTTATTGCTACAATGATTAAACCAGATTATAATAATTGGACAGGGAAAGAAGAATATGAAGATCGTTTTATGGGTATTGTTTTAAGTAAATTTAATTCATAAGAATAAGATATATAAAGATGATAAATAATCCTTATGGTAATGTTCTATGAAGAATTTCGTCTGATAATAGAAAACAATAAAAAAACAAACAGATGAAGATTGTATACTGGATTACAACGGTTGCTATGTGTGCTATTATGTTGTACTCTGCTCAAATGTATTTTTTTAATACAGAAATGGTAAAGGGATTTTTTGAGAGTTTTAATTATCCCCCCTACATTGTAATACCTTTGGCAATTGCTAAAATAATGGGAATACTAGCTATTCTTACCAATAAAGTAAAATGGATTAAAGAATGGGCGTATGCTGGTTTTTTCTTTGATTTGGTGCTAGCAACGGCAGCACATTACTATGCAGGACATCCTATTGGTTTATCTGTTTACGCAATTTTAATTCTAATTATTTCATATACTCTTGGTAAAAAAATAAGACCTTAATGTCAAAATTATACATTGTCCCCACACCTATTGGTAATCTTGAAGATATGACTTTTAGAGCGATAAAAGTTTTAAAAGAAGCAGACCTTATCTTGGCTGAAGATACCCGAACCAGTGGTAAACTTTTAAAACATTATGAGATTAATACTCATATGCAAAGCCATCATATGCATAATGAGCATAAAACGATAGATCGTATTGTGCAAAGATTGCAAAGTGGCGAAGTTGTTGCGCTAATAAGCGATGCAGGAACTCCTGCAATAAGCGACCCTGGGTTTTTACTTACAAGAGCGTGTGTAGAAAAGGGTATAGAGGTAGATTGCCTTCCTGGTGCAACAGCTTTTGTTCCTGCTTTAGTAAATAGTGGACTGCCTAATGATAAATTCGTTTTTGAAGGATTTTTGCCTGTGAAAAAAGGAAGACAAACCAGATTACAACTTTTGGCAGAAGAATCCAGAACGATAATTTTTTATGAATCTCCGCATAAATTACTTAAAACTCTGGGTAATTTTGCAGAGTATTTTGGTGCAGATCGACAAGTTTCGGTATCCAGAGAGCTAAGTAAACTTCATGAAGAAACCATACGAGGAACGGTAAATGAAGTTATAAAACATTTTGAAAATAAACCTCCAAAAGGTGAGATTGTAATTGTTCTGGGAGGTAAAAAGTAAAGTATGAAGATATCTGATTTTTTAAAAAAACTAAGAACGAATCCAGAAGAAATCTCTTTTGAGGATACGATGAGTGTTATTGAAGCAAATTATGATTTTTTGCCAACAGAATTTATAAATGGAAATCAGAATAATGAAGAAGGACAAAACTCTGGCTCTTGTAAACTATTTTATTTCGCTAAACTAAATAATTTAACAAAACAAGAAACTTTATACTGTTTTGGAGGATACTATAGAGAGGATGTACTTCAATACCCTGATAGAGAAGACCATCAAAATATTCGTAATTTTATAAAAACAGGGTGGGCAGGAATTTCGTTTAAGCAGCAAGCATTAATTGAAAAATAAGCCTAAGTATATTATTTTTTTGATAGCCATTATCGTATTTGTTATTTGGCAATTACCTTATTTTGGATGGGTACAGTACCCATTTATATTATTAGGAACTTGGTTTCATGAAATGGGACATGGACTCACTGCGATACTTGTGGGTGGAAGTTTTAAATATCTCGAAATTTATGAAAATGGTGGCGGAGTAGCTTATTATACCATAAGCAAGAGTTATATGCCTATTTCTATTGCAAACGCATTAGTCGCAATAGGGGGATTACTTGGGCCTGCAATTACAGGGTCTGTATTGATTATTAGTGGAAAATCACCTAAAATAACAAGGATAGCCCTAAGAGTTTTAATAGGAATAATGATACTGTCATTAATTTTATGGATTCGATCTTTTTGGGGGATGGTTATATTGATATCTTTTATAGTTTTTTTGACAGGAATTACTTTTTTTAAAAACCAAAAGCTAGAGGTAATAACCATATTGTTTTTGGGATTGCAATCTGTATTGAGTACATACCTTCAGTTAGATTATCTATTTACCAAACAATTTGAACGAGATGGCGCAATTCAAATATCAGATACACAAGCTATTGCTGAGAATACTATTGGCACTTATTGGATATGGGCAATATTAATTGTATTAATTAGTGTGTATTTACTTTGGAAAAGTTTTCGATATTATTTAAGAAAATGATCTAAATTTTTTTCAATTGAATATGAAACCTGTAAGGGTTAGAAAACCTTGAAGGTGTTCCTCTAAACCCCTATATATAGGGGTTTTTCTTTTTAAGCGGTGTACAAAAGTACGCATTTAGGAGCAAAACCCTGCTTAAAAACCCTGCTTTTAAAATATAATTTTTCATACTCTTTAGAGTATATAATAACCTATTTAATTCTTCCTATTCTCTAACCATTTTAAAGTTCTATAATAAGTTGTTTTAGACAAACCAAACTCGTTACATACAATATCTCTATTCTTATTAGGATTAACCTTTAAGTAGTTTCTGATTACAATAGTCTTTTGTATAGATTCATTCTTTGGATGACTATGCCTGCCATTTCTAGTTTGTTTTTTATGGTATGTATGCCCCTTAAGGGATTTTAGATTAAAAATAGCATCCTCCGATTCTAGTTTCTCCATTCCTCTTTTGGTTTGTAGTACCCTAAAAGTCATAGATAAAATACTATTTTTATCGTGCTCCTCTATATAATTAAACACAAAAATGGAAACATTAAATTTCTTATACTCTTGCACTACCACAATAGATCCTATCAATTCAAGAATAATAGCTTTTTCTTTTATTATAAAATGCTCCTGTTCTTTGGTAGATGTTTCTAACCTTAAAGAGTTTTTAGCTTGCTCATAATCCTCCCATTTACTATTCGCTAGATATTCAGAAAGAATGTCTATTTCATTTTTAGTGGCCAAACGCGCTTCAAAGCCATAATACTCTTTAAAATCATCTTTCATTATAAAATTCTTCATTTATTACACTTTCTTTAACTCTACATTTTCTATAATCCAATTCTCTTCATTTAGGCTATCCTTCATTGCAGCTCTTAATTGACTTCTAACATCTTCTTTTGCCCACTCCATTAAATCTTCTGTAGATATATCAAAATCTAAATCCCTATACTCCACTTTGAATATTTTTTGATACCATTCTGGACCAGAATCTTTTCTTATAGAAACATATACATTAAACAGGTACATAAATAAGTTAATTAAGTTGATTGTAATATCAAAAGTACAAATACCAAAATTTTATTAAACGTATCTTGTTAAATAAATGAGTTTAAATATTTAAAAAAAAAGTTGCTTTTTTACGTAAAACATAAACACGATTCCGTTACAACAATCAGACAAAATAAGGATTCTTATAAATTTTTACGGTTTCCCATAAAAATCAAGTAGTTATATTAATTTCATTATAACTTGAAAACGTATTCTTATTTAATTATTTATGGTTTAAGCGTAATTTAATTGCAGTTTTAATGTATTGACTATCAATTAAGTAAATGATTTTATGTGTATTTTTTTTTAAACAAAACACCTTCATCTGACGTTTTAGCTATAATATTGGTGTAATAATACACTTAGTAAATCTCTGTAAAGCCCTATTTTTTCGTTTATCGGGGCACAAAATTAAATAGAAAAAACAAGAAAAATAATATCTTTTTTTTATTAATATTTATATAGTTTTGATTTGTAAATCAGAACATTACGATCTAATATAGTATTTATTTACTTTTCTTTATAATTAATAAAAATTTCAATATGAAAACTAAACCTTTTTTTTTGACAATTCTTTTTTTATGTTTAACAACACTGTTTTTAATAAGTTGTGAACCAGATAATGCAGATAATGAAATTTACCAAATCGAACCCGAAGAAGTTGAAGACCCAGGAGACCGTGGGGGGAATTAAAATAATATTTACACTTATCATTTTAGGTGCTGTACTAGGTAGTATAGCACCTTTTGTACATATTTTATATCCTAAAACAGCCACTGAAGTTATAGAATTGAATAAAAATTATGATAATGGTAAAATAACTAAAGAAGAATACATACTGAATAAAAAAAAGTTAAAAGAGAAATATAGTTTTTTTGGTTTTACAAATAAAAGAAGATTTCTTTTTGCTATAGGATTACCGATAGCACTTTTTTGTTGCTCTTTGATATTAATTTATGTTTCTAAATTTATACCCGATAAAATTGCAAAAAGAGCAAGTATTATTACAGGCATATCTTTTCAGTTTACTTCTATTTATTTTGTTATTTGGACACTTTGGGCATATACTTATAAAGAGCAGGATTTTAGTATATCCTTATATTATTTGACTATAGTTTTTTCTTCTATTTTAATGACGATTGCTATTTTTCAATTTCAAAAATCCTTATCTAATTATAACTTTAAAATTAGAGAACTTATAAGTTTTATTGCCAAAGCAAGACAAAGCTTTTTTGTGAATATTGAAAAACATGAGTCTGATAAAGAAATGATTTCTCAGAAAAGTAAATTTGATCAAGAAATGTATGACACATTTGAAAAAATTGTAGATTAAAAGTATTTGACAAATGAGTATAGCTAAGCGACGTAAACAAATTTTAGATAAGTTAAAAAAGTCGAATCAAATATTTAGTTCGGATTATGATTCTTTTGAAAAAGATTTAGAAATAGAGCTAGAAAATGAATTCAAAAAAAAGAAGGATGAACTTATTTCTCTTTTGTATGAAAAAGAATTACTTAAGCTTAAAATTGAAAATAGTTTATGTTGAATGTCAATCTTATTCTTTTGCAAGTTTAGAGACTTGTTCTTTTAGTTGTTCAATTTCTTTCCTTACTTCTCCCATTTCTTTGTCTGCAAATAGTAACTTTGTAAGTTTTTGAAAGCTCTTATAAGACTTAAATTCAGTAACATTGTCATAAATATAGTCAATAATTTCTATTTTATCAAAATCATTTAAGCTAACTTTTGCAGGAGGATTATATCCTGTTTCTCCAAAATTTTCACCACTTAGTAGCATTTCACCCTTACCTGTTAATAACCAAACAGGGTTTAAGTCGACATAAGTTGTAAGAATATTTTCTATCACATTAGATCCAATACTTTTATTGTTCTTAACGGCTTTAGAAATACTCCCTCTACTTGCTTTTATACTATTCTCAAACAAATAATAGCTGATATCTTTTTCGGCAATATATTGCCCTAATCTTTTTATCATCATAAGAAAAAAGTCTTATAAAATTTTCTGAAATAAGAAAATAATCATATATTTGTATATGATTAAAAACAAATGTATGAAAATTTTACTCCATCTATTGTGATAGTTTCTATTTCATTATTTGTTAATCATTTTAACGTAAAAACTATATAAGTAAATAAAACAAAATTTTAACAAAGAGAAAAATACCTCACTAGAATTTCTCTTGACTAATTAATATGATAATGATTCATATTTATGAAAAAGAGCCGAAGACAAAGAGTAGAACAGCTTCTTCTTGAAGAAAAAGATATCTTATGTATACTCCCATTGGAAAGAAGATTAGGTTTCTCAAGGGGTGTGATTTATAAGTTTATAAAGAATAAAAGAAGACTTAAATCTGCAGAAATTAAAAAAATTGATAACTACTTTCTAGGGATTATTGAAAAATATCAGGAAGAATAAAACAAAATGAAATACAAAAACTATTATAAACCACAGAAAGAAATTTCTTTCTGATATAGTAAGGTATTTTCAGATGGATATACATGATTTTAAAGAATGTTTACAGCTATGGATAAATATTAAAACTTCAAAAGAAAAAACAGGAGTAGTCAATTAATGGCAATCCAATTGGGATTTGGTTAAACCTATTGCTCTTTGAGATTGCTTCTGTAATAACATAAAAATTACCAAAATAAAAATAGTGATAACCCTAATATATTGAACTATGAAAACAATTGTAAAATCAAGTCCAGAAAAAGAGAGCAGAATTTT
>CAYGUC010000071.1:0-11346 GCA_964353005.1 uncultured Flavobacteriaceae bacterium
GAATAATACTACTTTTATTAATTTTCGTTTTATTTTTAAGTTGAAAAGCTATTTTTTTAGATAAAATACATTTTTTATTTGGTGAATTAAAAATTAATAGTATCTTTACAGAGTAATAAAGATTGAGTCTTTCATTTCCCCCAAGATGAAAGTTTTTATAAAAGTGAGTTTTAATTTTAGATTAAGCCCCAAAATTAAGATGATTTGTGTGAAGAGAAAGAGTGTGAAAGCACTCTTTTTTTCATTATAGAGGAGGTTAGATGCCTCCGAGACTTGCCTCTTACGAAAAAATAATAATAATCTTGAGCGTAAACTCAAGCATCCTTATCTATAAAACTTATAATGCTTCTTCGCTATTGTATAATTTGATTTGTTTAACGAACTATTTTTATTTTGTTTTAGGTCTAAAGGTTAGTTAGGATTTTAAAGAGTAATTTTTTAGATATAGAAGATTGATCTGAAATTTATTTTTAGAAATAGGCTCAGGAAAGGATCGTATTCATTTTCTACTACAAAGTGTTCCAAGTTATAGTGCAGCAAAAATTACTAGAACGATTAAAATTTTGGCAGGCAGAGAGATTTTCTTACAAGTTTCCGAGTTAAACGAGCTTTTTGTAGAGGATCGTTTTGGGTAGTAAGCTTTATATATATTTATATTGATAAAGTTGGTAAACATAGTAATGAAAAAGGTATAGCTTATATGTAAAGAATCAAAGTAATAAGAAAGGATATTACGTATTCTATAAAAATGATTAGTTAGATGTATGTTAACATGATGCCTCTAGATTAGCCTTTTTAGTAATATATTTATCAAATGTAGGTTAAAGACTACTTTTTTTGATAATTTATGTTTTTTAGAAGGTTGAAAAGTATTTTTTTATAGATAAAAATCAAATTTGGTATTGTTTTTTCATTTTTTTAATATATATTTACATCATAATAATTATTAAGTACTTTCATTTCCCCCAAAATGAAAGATTTTTATAAAAGTGAGTTTTAATTTTAGATTAAGCCCCTAAATTAAGATGATTTGTGTGAAGAAAAAAGAGTGCGTTAGCACTCTTTTTTTTGTTATATCTCTTTATTTTTAAAATAGTTCTACTATTCAAACGATTGCATGGTTACTAGCTTTTGATAGATTCCGTTTTTAATAATAAGTTCATCATGAGTTCCTTGTTCTACAATTTCACCTTTTTGCATTACAACGATTAAATTAGAATTTTGTATGGTAGAAAGCCTGTGTGCAATCACAATACTAGTTCTATTTTTCATCATATTTTCTAATGCAGATTGTACCAATCGCTCACTTTCTGTATCCAAAGCAGAAGTAGCTTCGTCTAAAATCATGATTGGAGGATTTTTTAAAACAGCTCTAGCTATAGATAAGCGTTGTTTTTGTCCACCACTTATCTTATTACCACTATCTCCAATATTTGTTTCTATACCTGCAGGCATGTCTTTTACAAATTCCCAGGCATTAGCTACTTTTAATGCATTTATAATTTCCTCATCAGATGCATTTGGTGCTCCGATCAATAAATTGTTTTTAATAGAGTCATTAAATAATATAGAATCCTGAGTTACCAGACCCATTAGGTTTCTTAAAGAATGTTTAGTTAAATCTTTAATATCTTTATTATCTATTTTAATAGATCCCTTATTAACATCATAAAAACGAGTAACAAGATTGGCAATTGTGGATTTGCCACTACCAGATTGACCAACTAGCGCAACAGAACTACCTTTAGGTACTTTTAAAGAAAAATCTTTTAAAACATACTCGTCTTCATATTTAAAAGATATGTTCTCTATCGTAATATCAGAGGTAAACTCTTTTTTATTAATAGCATCAGGTTTATCCTGTAAAGGAGAAGGAGTGTTTAATATTTCTAAAACACGCTCTGCTGCTGCATTTCCTTTTTTTACACCATAGTTAGCTTTAGATATAGCCTTAGCAGGAGTTAAGATGTTATATGCTAATCCGATATACGCCAAAAACATTTCCGCTTCTAAAGTTCCATCAATAAATACAAGTTTTCCTCCATACCATAATAATACTGCAATTACGCAAATTCCTAAAAATTCACTTGTAGGAGAGGCTAAGTTTTGTCTATTAAGTAAGGTGTTAGAAAATTGATTAAACCTAGATGTCGATTCTTTAAATTTTGCCCCAAATATACCTTCAGCATTAAATCCTTTAATAACTTTTAAACCACCCAAAGTTTCTTCAACTATAGAAAGAAAAAAGCCTTGTTCTTGTTGTACTTTATCTGAATGTTTTTTTAATTTTTTACCAATTAAAGAGATTAAGAAACCAGATACTGGAATAAATATAAAAACAAATAGAGTTAGCTTTGCACTTAAAAAGAGCATTGCAGCAAGTGTAAATATTATAGTAAGCGGTTCTCTTACAATTAATTCTAAAATAGAAAGAAAAGAATGTTGTATTTCTAAAACATCAGTTGATATTCTTGCCATCGTATCTCCTTTTCGCTTTTCTGAGAAAAAAGATAATGGCAAGCTAATAGATTTTTCATAAAGCTCATTTCTAATATCTTTCAGAACTCCATTACGCAAAAATGTAATAAAATACATTGCCAGATAATTAAAAAGATTTTTAAGCATAAAAACCACAATAATTCCAACAATCATATAAGTAAGTACAGACATTTTGCCTTGTGTAGCCATATTGTCGGCTATAAAGCAGTTAAGACTATCGGTTAAATATGCTTTTGAGCTTTTTAATCCATCCCAAGAAGGTTCATAGTATACAACTTCTTTTTCTGTATTAAATAAGACTTTTAACACAGGAACTAAAGCTAAAAATGATAATGTGCTAAATAGAGCATAAAAAATATTACATACAATATTTAAAACTCCGTAAGATTTATAGGGTCTCGCAAAGCGAAGGATTTGTTTAAAATAATTCATTAATGATGTTGTAAACAGTTAGTACTGTTGTTTAAATTAACTTTAAGTCTTTTTTGATAGCTTCAATTTTACTATCTAATTGTAGTTGTATGCTATCAAAATCCGAAACTTTATGTAAAGATTCTTGTACACTGATATAAAATTTTATCTTTGGCTCTGTTCCACTGGGTCTGGCAGCGATTTTAGTTCCTTCTTCTGTATAAAAAATCAAAACATTAGATTTAGGAGTATCGATAATCACTTCGGTATGATCCTGAATATTTTTTGCAATACTACTTTGGTAGTCTTCAATTAAAACTACTTTTTCTTCGTTTATAAATTTTGGTGGATTGTTTCTTAAGTCAATCATGGTTTGTTTGATTTCTGCAGCACCATCGATTCCTTTTTTTACCAGAGAAACCAGGTTTTCTTTGTAAAAGCCATATTTAGTGTATAATTCTAATAAAGTATTGTAAAAAGAACTGCCATTAGCTTTTGTAAAAGCAACTATTTCGCAAGCAAGAAGGGTAGAGGTTACGGCATCTTTATCTCTAACAAAATCTCCTACCATATATCCAAAACTTTCTTCACCTCCTCCTATAAAATGTTTTTCAGGAAAATCTTTAATTAATTTGGCAATCCATTTAAAGCCAGTTAATACTTCTTTGTATTCTACACCATATGCATTTGCAAGACTTTGCATCATAGGAGAAGATACTATAGTAGAAGCAATAAATTCGTTACCATTAAATCCTTTTTGTTTTTTATAATTTTCTAAAAGAAACCACGTCATCACGATCATTGTTTGGTTTCCGTTTAGTAATTGTAATTCTCCTTTATTATTGCGAACTGCAATTCCTAATCGATCACAATCAGGATCTGTGCCAATTACAATATCAGCATTTACTTTTGATGCAAGATCCAAAGCCATTGTTAAAGCTTCGGGTTCTTCTGGATTAGGAGATTTTACAGTAGGAAAATTCCCGTCTGGTTCTGCTTGTTCTTTAACGATATGTACATTAGTATATCCTGCTTTTTCTAGAGTTTGGGGGACAGCAGTAATAGAAGTGCCATGTAACGAAGTAAAAACAATTGTAGTGTTATCTTTATGTTGTTGTGAGGTAACAAAACTTCCGTTTTTTACACTTTCCTCAACAAAAATCGTATCAATTTCCTGATCTATTTTTTGTATTAATTCTGGATTGGCATTAAATAGAATATCAGAGTATTTTATGGTATTTATTTTTGCAATAATATCATTATCCTGCGGTGGTACCAATTGTCCGCCATCTTTCCAATATACTTTATAGCCATTATATTCAGGAGGATTGTGACTGGCAGTAAGTACAATACCACAATGACATTTTAATTCTTTTACAGCAAAAGATAATTCTGGAGTAGGTCGAAGACTTGAAAAAAGATATACTTTAATACCGTTAGCAGAAAATACATTTGCTACCGTTTGAGCTAAGGTATCACTATTATTTCTACAGTCATACGCTATTACTGCCTTTGGTTGTTCATTTGGGAATTGCTCTATTAAATAATTGCTTAAACCTTGAGTGCTTTTGCCTAATGTATACTTATTAATTCGGTTAGTTCCTGCTCCCATAATACCTCGCATACCTCCAGTACCAAATTCTAAATCTTTATAAAAACTTTCTTTTAACCCTTCAGGATTATTTTCTTTTAAGTTCTTGATTTCTTTTTGTGTGGTTGCGTCAAAAACTGGAGTTAGCCATTCTTCAACTCTAACATTTATAACAGAATCTGTGATTTGCATACTATTGGTTTTAGGTGCAAAAATACTATATTTTGAATATTGAGGTAAGTCAATTACTTATTATTTATTACTATAATCGATTTGAGTACATTGTTTTTGTTTTTAAGTCTTTATCTAAGAGGTTGTAAAATGTTTAATTTTTAAAGATGAACCTTTTCTGCGATAGTATACCTTTCCTTATTTCTGTTAGTAGTCAAAATAATTTCACCTAAAAAACCAGCAAGAAAAAATTGAGTTCCCAATATCATAGAAGTTAATGCAACATAAAATTCAGGTCTTTGGGCAATTAACCTGCCTTTGGTTTCTATAAAAAGCTTATCGATACCAAGATATAAAGAAAACGAAAATCCAACTATAAAAAGTAGCGTTCCTATTAGTCCAAAAAAGTGCATTGGTCTTTTTCCAAAGCGGGACATAAACCAAATGGTTACTAAATCCAAAAAGCCATTAATAAAGCGGTTCATTCCAAATTTTGTTTTCCCGTATTTTCTGGCTTGGTGTAAAACTACTTTTTCTCCGATTTTATTAAACCCTGCGTTTTTTGCCAGCACGGGTATATAACGGTGCATTTCGCCATGAACATCAATATTCTTTACAACGTTATTTTTGTACGCTTTTAAACCACAATTAAAATCATGTAGTTTTACACCAGATGTTTTTCTGGCTGCTGCATTAAATAATTTTGAAGGTATGTTTTTTGCGATAACAGAATCGTATCTTTTCTTTTTCCATCCAGAAATAAGATCAAACCCTTCTTTGTCAATGAGATCATATAATTCGGGGATCTCTTCTGGATTATCTTGTAAATCGGCATCCATTGTTATGATTACATCTCCTTGTACAGCTTCAAAACCAGCATGTAAAGCTTGAGATTTTCCGAAATTTCTTAAAAAACGAATCCCTTTTACTTGTTCATGTTTTGAAGATAATTCTATAATTGTTTCCCAGGAACCATCTGTACTACCGTCGTCGATAAAAATGATTTCATGAGAAAAAGAATTGGATTGCATAACTTTTGCAATCCAATTATATAATTCGTTAAGGGACTCCTGCTCATTAAGCAATGGTATAACCACAGATATATCCATATGTTAATATAAATCTTGTTTCTTTTGCATTACTAATCCTGCAATAAGAGAAATAATAAAACCAAAAAATAAACTAGCTATTATAGAAAGTGCGATACTAACAAAAGGTGTACTAAACTTTTCTGCAATAGCCATACTTTGATCAATTTGTTCCTGAGAAAAATCAGGATATTGTTCTATCATTTTTTCTCTTTGCACTTCAAGAACTTGTTGCGTGTAGTCAGGTTCTATAACGTTAGTTAAGGTAAAAGACCAAAGAGCTCCAATTATACCGCCAATAAGGGCAATGCCTAGGCCTATTTTAATAGCATCCATAAGTATTAAATACCCGTTATTTGCCGTTTTAAAAGCTTTGATACCATAGCTTATTACACCTATAAGTACTGCAAAACCAATAACTGAATATATCCAATGAGGGTCTGTATAAGCATTTGTTATATACATTACGACACCTAATAGAACGGAAACTATGCCCAGTAATATTCCATAATTTATAATAATCTTTTTTGAAGATGCTTTTGTATTTTCCATTTATATACTTTTATTTTGGTTATTTATAAACCATAAGTAGACAAATATACTAAAATGTTACATCTGGGGTTTGAAAAATGAAGTATTAAAGAAAATTGATAAAAAAAATAATCAATATTATTGTTAGTTTAAAGATAATGATTAAATTTGCACCTCGAAAAAAGAAAAGATTAATACAATGAGAAAAGATATTCACCCAGAAAATTATAGATTAGTAGCTTTTAAAGACATGTCTAATGAGGAAGTTTTTTTAACTAAATCTACAGCAAATACTAAAGAGACTCTCGAGGTGGATGGTGTAGAGTATCCATTAGTAAAGTTAGAAATTTCTAGAACTTCGCATCCTTTCTATACTGGTAAGTCAAAACTTATCGATACAGCAGGACGAATTGATAAGTTCAAAAATAAATATGCTAAGTTTAAAAAATAATCTAGCAATATCATATATTTAAAAGCCTTTCTGTATGGAAAGGCTTTTTTTTGGTCATTATGGTTTTTTTATAATTTTATTTGGCAAATAAATTCGGCAAACAGCATTATTTATAACACCAACGTCTTTATTTTTGCACCAATTCATTTTTAGATTAAGTACTAATTTTTTTTGACACAAAATCATGAATTATATTCTTTTTGATGGCTCTTCCCGTAATGCCCTATTACCGTTTACGTATACTAGGCCAGTTGCAGATATTCGTATTGGGGTGTTGACCATTCGTGAAAAATGGGAACTATATTTAGGTTCTACCACATCTACAGTTACCGAGGATTATCTTAGTGAAAAATATCCTTTAGTAGAAATGGAAAAAAATATAATGATCCATGCATCCTGTCTTCCTTCTGATGATTTGGTGTCTAGGATTGAAAATCTACAGGCTAATCAGGCTATATTTTATAAGGATGAGCCTATAGTTTTTTATGTAGAAGAGGATCAGGAGGTAGATTTTGATAACTATGAGATAATACACTATGATTCTGAATTAATTACAGTAGAGCAAACATGGGATATTTTTTCAAAAAATGATTTAGCTATTAAAAGCGATTTTTTGTTGCTTACTAAAGATAGAGAAACCCAAACTATTCCTGAAAGTAATAATGTAATAGCACCAGAAAATATTTTTATTGAAAAAGGAGCAAAACTTGAGTTTACGACACTTAATGCTAGTAAAGGGCCTATTTATATAGGGAAAAATACCGAAATAATGGAGGGTAGCCTTATTAGAGGTCCGTTTGCTTTGTGTGAAGGAGCAGTTGTGAAGATGGGAGCAAAGATTTATGGAGCAACAACTATAGGGCCTTATTCTAAAGCAGGAGGGGAAATAAATAATTCTATATTATTTGGATGTTCAAATAAAGGCCATGAAGGGTATTTAGGGAATTCTGTACTTGGTGAGTGGTGTAATCTTGGAGCAGATACAAATACCTCTAATCTTAAAAATAATTATGCTCCTGTGCGACTTTGGAGTTATGAAACTGAAAGTTTTGCTAAAACAGGATTGCAATTTTGTGGTTTAATGATGGGAGATCACTCTAAATGTGGTATAAATACTATGTTTAATACAGGTACTGTGGTTGGAGTAAATGCTAATATTTTTGGAACTGGGTTTCCTCGTAATTTTGTGCCAAGTTATAGTTGGGGCGGAAGTGGTGGTTTTACCACTTATTTAACTAATAAAGCTTTTGAAGTAGCTAAGGTAGTTATGTCTCGAAGAGGTATTGAGTTTACAGATCAGGAAAAAAGTATATTAGAACATGTTTTTGAAGAAACTAAGCAGTGGCGAAAAGGGTATTGATTCTTAGTAGGATCGTGAAAAAAAACGATAATATCAAGATACGTTTTAAGTCTCTGGGATTGAAATCTCAATAAAAATATTGAATGATTTAAGCTTATTTTTTTTCTTTCCAAACTCGTTTTAAAATCAGAAAGTTTTGAGGATTGTTTGTTAATCCTTTTACGTTTTTTTGAGTAAATCTAACAACTTGATCATAGTACAAAGGAACAATAGGTGCTTCTGCAATAATAATAGAGTCCATTTTTGCATAGTGTTGTTCTCTTAGCTTAGTGTTGGTGATTAAAAAACTTTCTTCATACAATTTATCAAAAACTTCATTTTTAAAATGCGTGTAATTTGGACCATTAGGAGTGAAGTTTTTACTGTAATATGGAGAAAGAAAATTTTCTGCATCAGGATAATCTGCAATCCAACTTGCTCGAAAAGATTCTAATTTTCCAGTCCATTTTTTTTGCCGTATGGTAGAAGAGGGCATTACATCTACTATGATGTTTAACCCTGCTTTTTCTAGCTCTCGCTGTATAAACTCACATATACTCTGGTAATTAGAGTCTGTTGCAATACGTATAGTCGGGTTATTATCACCAGTTTGGTTTTTATAGGTATTTATGAGTTCTTTGGCTTTTATTGGGTTGTAAGTATATCCTGGCGTGTTATTAAATCCGGGCATACCTTTGGGAATAAAACCATTAGTAGCAGGAGTTCCTATTCCATTTTTAAGATAGGTGATCATTTTTTTTCTATCAAAGCCATAATTTATAGCTTTTCGTAATAATTCTGATCGGATTTCCTTCTTGTCAGATTCTAGATAAAAACCAAGATATTCAGAATTTAAATAAGATCCTTTACTAATATTAATACGGTTTTTATATGCATCTCTTAGCTTTCCGCTTGGGGTTAATAATTCATCTTTATAAGATGCATCCAAACTATTTAGTAAATCAAGTTTGCCTTGCGCGAATTGTAAAAACTCACTTTGTTTATCTGGTAAAAAAGTAATAGCAATAGCTTCAAGATAAGGGAGTTGTTTTCCTTTTTTGTCTCTTTCAAAATATAATTCGTTTTTTCGAAACACTAATTTTACATTTTCTTCCCATAGTTTAAACTTAAAAGGTCCTGTTCCTATAGGGTTAGATCTAAATTGATTGCCATAAAACTCTACAATTTCTTTAGGGACTACAGAGCAATAACGCATGCCTAATAATCCTAAAAAAGCCGGAAAAGGTTTTTTTAATTCAATTTTAAAAATAGTATCGTTAATTGCGTTATAATTTTTTACGTTTTTTAAAACCCAGTTTCCAGGGGATGCTACTTTAGGGTCTATTAGTCTGTTAAAACTATATACAAAATCTTTTGCAGTAACATTTCTAGTACTATCTTTTGTTTTAAACTGTGGATGTTTATGAAATTTTATATCCTTTTGAAGGATAAAAGTGTATTCTAACGCGTCCTTAGAAATATCCCAACTTTTTGCTATATCGGGTATGATATGTAAAGAATCATCTAACTGTATTAACCCGTTAAATAATTGATTTGTAGACCAAATATTAGCTACATCTCTTGCAAAAGCAGGATCTAATGAGCTGATGTTTTCGTATTGGTTATAACGAAATACTAAATGGTTTCTGTTTTCTGTAGTAGAATCTTTGCAAGATGCTACTAAGAAGAAAATGTAAGCTATTGTTAAATAGCGTATTATAGTGAAAAAATGAATAAGCTTCAATTTTAGTAAATGAATTATTGTTGGTATATTTGCATCTTCAAAATTTACCCTAAAGATGTTTAGTTTTTTTAAGTGTAAAAGGGTAAATATAAAGAGATTTCTGCCTTTGCGGAAATGTGAGTTATATTTTTATGAGAAAAAAAGTCGCTTTTTATACTTTGGGTTGTAAACTGAATTTTTCAGAAACATCTACGATAGCCAGAAATTTTACAGAAGAAGGTTTTGATCGTGTTGATTTTTCAGAAAATGCAGATATTTATGTAATCAATACATGTTCTGTTACAGAAAATGCAGATAAAAGATTTAAAACTATAGTAAAACAAGCTCAAAAAATAAACCCAGAAGCCTTTGTAGCTGCGGTTGGTTGCTATGCACAATTAAAGCCAGAAGAATTAGCATCTGTAGATGGAGTAGATTTGGTCTTGGGTGCTACAGAAAAATTTAAGATTACAGATTATATAAATGACCTGTCTAAAAATGAATTTGGAGAAGTACATTCTTGTGAGATCGAAGAAGCTGATTTTTACGTGGGTAGTTATTCTATAGGAGATCGTACCAGAGCGTTTTTAAAAGTGCAGGATGGCTGTGATTATAAGTGTACCTATTGTACTATTCCTTTGGCAAGAGGTATTTCTAGAAGTGATACTTTAGAAAATGTTTTAAAGAATGCACAAGAAATTTCTGAAAAAGGAATTAAAGAAATTGTTTTAACTGGAGTAAATATAGGCGATTATGGTAAAGGAGAGTTTGGTAACAAAAAACACGAGCATACATTTTATGATCTTGTACAGGCATTAGATAGGGTGAATGGTATAGATCGATTACGGATATCCTCGATAGAACCAAATTTACTTAAAAATGAAACCATAGATTTTGTGGCTAACTCCAGAACTTTTGTTCCTCATTTTCACATACCCTTACAATCTGGTAATGATAGCGTTTTAAAATTAATGCGCCGTAGGTATCTTACTGATCTTTATATGGATAGGGTAAACAAAATTAAAGAGGTAATGCCACACGCATGTATAGGAGTAGATGTTATTGTAGGTTTTCCTGGCGAGACAGACGATATGTTTTTGGATACATATAATTTTTTGTCAAAATTAGAGATATCTTACTTACACGTGTTTACATATTCTGAAAGGGATAATACTGTTGCGGCAGCATTAGAAGGGGTTGTTACTTCAAATGTTCGAAAGAAAAGAAGTAAAATGCTTAGAGGGTTATCAGTAAAAAAAAGGAGGGCTTTTTATGAAGGGCAAATTGGGACAGAAAGAACGGTGCTTTTTGAGTCTGAAAATAAAGAAGGGTATATATATGGATTTACAGAGAACTATGTGAAAGTAAAAATGCCTTGGAATCCAGCATATGTAAATACATTACATAAAGTTATTTTAACCGATATCGATAACGATGGGGTGGTTAGATTTAATTTTAGTGAAGAAGTTTAGATTTCTTATAAAGTGTTTAATCTAAATAATTCCTCGAAGGCTCTGCCTCGGGGTTTCCGATTCACCTCTC
>CAYGUC010000072.1:0-10926 GCA_964353005.1 uncultured Flavobacteriaceae bacterium
TGTTCATTGTATCTCAAAGCTTCATAACGAAGTTCTATTGCATAATCTGGGTTTATCATTCCGTTGAAAAACGGAATCCCTTATTAATGACACTATGTTAAAACAAATTAAAGAATAATTTTTGTCATGTACTTAGATAAAATGTTTAAATAAGATGTTACGGATAACATTTTTAAAACTAAATTTGCCAGCTTATTTTTTTTTATGGAACAGAATGAAATAGATAGTAAACAAGAGGTTACTATCGAAGAAATAGATCAGTGCATTACAACATTAGAAAAATTAATATCCAATACCAATACTATTTTTGATATTTCTGAAGAGCGAAGAGTCGCGCTAATGAAAGCTGCAGGAATGTTATCCAGACCTAATAGAGAAGAGTTTAAACAAAGAAAAAAGGACTCTGAAAAAGCGGCAAAGCGTAAGATTGCTGCCAGAAACAAAGATGCCCGTAAAAAAACAGGAATACGAAGTGCTCGAGAAGCTACGGTATTTGTAGCTCCAAAATTGCTACCAGTATCTGAAATAAGGAATACAGAGCAACCAGAATTATCCTCACCAAGAAATTGTTATGTATGTAAAACAGAATATACCAAACTACACCATTTTTATGATACTATGTGTAGCGAATGCGGCGATTTTAATTATGCAAAACGTTTTCAAACAGCAGATGTTAAAGGGCAAGTAGCTATAATTACTGGATCCCGTTTAAAAATAGGATATCATATTGCTTTAATGCTATTACGAGGAGGCGCAACGGTGGTCGCGACCACTCGTTTTCCTGTAGATGCAGCATTGCGTTTTTCGAGAGAAGATGATTTTACTTCGTGGGGGCATCGATTAAAAATTCATGGGTTAGATTTACGACATATACCTAGTGTAGAGATTTTTTGTAATTTTATAGAGCAACGTTACGAGCGTTTAGATATATTAATAAATAACGCTGCACAAACAGTTAGGCGTCCAGCTGGGTTTTATACCCATTTAATGGAAAATGAACAATTGTCAATAGAGGCATTACCAAAATATGCAAAAGATGTATTAGCAGATCATCTGGAGTGTTTGCAAGAGCTGCAAGCATTAACTACCGGGGCTTCGTCTAATCAAAATATGCCGGTAACCTGGCATGGGCCAGAACCAGGAATAGGTTTACGAGCGTCTGCAAAGCTATCGCAAATACCATATAGTTTTGATAACTCGCTGGTTGGTAAAGAAGTATTTCCAGAAGGAGAATTAGATGCAGATTTACAACAAGTAGATTTAAGAACCACAAATAGTTGGCGTTTAAAACTAGGGGAAATTGAAACTACAGAAATGATAGAAGTACAATTGGTAAACTCTGTAGCACCATTTGTACTATGCAATCGTTTATCTGAAATTATGAAAAAAGACTATACAGGGCAAAAACATATAATCAATGTTTCTGCTATGGAAGGAAAATTTCATAGCTTTTTTAAGGAAGATCGTCATCCGCATACCAATATGGCAAAAGCAGCTTTAAATATGTTAACGCATACAGCGGCGGGTAGTTTAGCAAAAGAAGGAATCTTTATGAATGCTGTAGATACAGGTTGGGTTACAGACGAAGATCCTGCAGTTTTAGCAAAAAGAAAAGAAGAATTACATGATTTTCAACCACCGTTAGATATTGTAGATGGTGCAGCACGAGTTATGGATCCATTATTTGATGGTATCAATACCGGAAAACATTGGGCAGGAAAATTTTTAAAAGACTATATGCCGATATCTTGGTAAGATAAATTTGTTAGGGTATATTCTTAAAAACACCAAAATCATATATAAATTTTAAAACAACAATTCTGATATAGAGTAGTTGTTTTAAAATATTCTATTTTACATAATATAAATTATAGTACAAATGTATATTGTAGTAAATTGGCGCATACGTAGTATTTTACATAATTGCAGATATAACGACACCGCTAGGTGTTTTATATCGTCAGCAATTATGTAAAAGCCAATTTGCGGATATTTAGTTCTATTGTAACTATAATGTAGTATTATGTAAAATATCCCACAGTAATTCTATTTCATAATGATCTTAGCTACTGGGGTCATCATAATTCCAAAAAACTATTGTTGAAACATCCTGCTCACATTTGTAGCTATAATTTGCCATTATGTAAAATTGCCGCGCCCAACCGCTTTATTGTTTTGTAAACAAAAATGCTCAATGCATTTTTCTCTACACACAATTTGCCAACGCTTGGCCACACCAAAAAAAGCAAACACTTTTAGGTAGTTTATAAATCGCGTATTTGATCAATCATACGTGAAAAAAGTTTTTATGCGATTCTCGTGAAGGTTTCCGCATAAGCATAAAATTACTCTGACGAGATAATTTCTATGCACATGCTATCCTTGGAACACAAATTAGACTTTCTAAGTGTCTACATTATCTTTTTCCTTGATGAAAAAGAAACAAAAAATCAAGGCTTCCCAAAACTTTGGAAACAATGTACGGCGCAGTCACTATATTTTAGAAAACATTCTGACTTGAATAGATTGTTTAGAACTAGAATGAATATGCAGAACTCTAATTAAACCTTAGTACTAGATCTCTAAAATATTGACGCTCCTTTGCCTATTGTTTATGCCAAAGTTTTCTGAGGCCGTTTTTAAACTTTTAGGTTCTATTTTACATAATAATTAAGATTGACATAATTCATCGTTAATTACCCAATTATTGTCAATAAGTTTTTTTTTAATTTCAGGTGTTATAACTGGACTCCTTACTGCTATACATAATAAATCGGTTGGTCTTGACATTCCGACATAAGCATATTTTAATTGGGTACGTGGAGTTTTGGATTCGTTAATTTTTCCTTTATTATTTCCTTTAGTTATCAATTTTATCTTTTCTCCGCACAAAAAATTAATTACTTTTTCAATATCATATACTCTACTGAAAGTCTCCAAATATAATGTTGCAGTATGTGTTTTACCCTTTTCACCATTGATTGTATTAATGCTTATGGGAATAGTAACTTCTTCACTACTCCCCTTTTTAATTATTATTTCCTTTTTACTTAAATCCGTGCTAGAAATCATTTTTTTTGAAATAGATGATTTTTCCACAAAAAAATCATCTGTACCTACTAATTTAATCTCCCAATATTTATTAAAAAGAATTTCATAAAAATCAAAAATATCTTTTTTTACAACTCCTAAATTATCCCCGTCTAAATCTAACTCTTTTATCCATTTTGCTATTTTTATCATTAGCTTAATATAATTTTCTTCATCTATTTCCTTCAAAAAATTTAAGAGGCTATTTCTAGAATACTTTCTATTTGTTAAAGAGTTTTTTATATTATTTTGTTCTAATAAATATAAAATTGAATTTAATATCATATTCTTCCTTTTCCTAATAGTAGAATTACTTCTAGCAATCAGATAAGATTCAAGATTGGTATAATCTTCTTTATCTAGCTTAGTTTCCCTCTCAAACTCCGGAAAATATGATTTTATAGAAAATTGGCCTTTTGCAGGTTTTTTTATTATTCTTCCAACTGCGTAAAACCCGTGTTTATTATCTAGTACTTTGTCACTGATTATTTCTGCATATTTTTCAATTACTTGTTCAATTTTGTTATCATCAAATAAAATTATGTGTGAACTTTGAGAAATATTGTCTGAACTCGAGGTAATAGTTTCTGGTTCATTATGGAAGTTAACTCTAAGAGTATTTATAGATTTGCAAATGGTATTTGAAAACCTTTTAGTACTTGAAATGTGCAATGAGTTTTCGCGAACTGGATTCCAACTTCCTTCAATCTTATTATCATTGTAAATAGCTTGATTTGGATCTCCATAACATTGGTAAACTACATTACTTTTTCCTAGAAAAAGTTCATTTAAAATTTCTATTTGGTGAGCCCCTGAATCCTGCATTTCATCTACAAAGACATACTTAAATCTGTTTGAAATGGCATTCGCTATATTTCTATTTGTAATTAAAAATTCATAAGCTTCCGTATAAGCTTCATCAAAAGGTAAGAAACCATAATTATAAATCATTTTTTTAAATCTCTTTATTGATTTATAGTGATCTTTATTGGTTTCTACAAATGCCTCCTTAAAAATATCCTTTGCTATAATATCTGAGTTACCATATTTAAATCTCATATGCGCAACATATAAATAAGACTCTATATCATTGTACATGACTTGTGCTTCTATCCAACTTTTATATTTGGAGAGTATACCAGATTTTTTATAATATTTTTGAACCGCGGCATAATATTTATCATTATCAATTATAGGTCTGAATCCATTTTTACTTATGTAACTAGGAATAGCTAAATATTTATTTATAAAGGATTGTATTGTTCCGAAAAAATTAGGGTATCTAAATAGAGCATCACTTTTAGCTCCAAGCTCATTTTTTATTTTATCAATTGCTACGTTTGTATGAGTAAAGACACAAATTCCTCTACCATCGTCGAAAGGCATTTTATTTGCTAGAATAATTAATTTAGCTAATAATGTAGTTGTTTTACCACTGCCAGGACATGCCACTATATTTTTACTCTCAAATAGCTTTATTGCATCTATTCTTTCACCAACTTTATCATTTTTATCACCGTCATAAAAAGCATCCTTATCTTTTAATAAAATTAAAGCTGCATTTTCTATTTCTGAATTTGATATATACATTTAATTAGCTTTTGTAACATTATATATAGCATTTCTTAAGTATTCAAACTCACTTGATTTTAAAATAATTTCTTTCACTGATGTTATTTCTTCTTTTAACTTTCTAGCAAACTGTTGAGCCGTTACAGCTTTCGAAATTTTATTATTAGAATTGTTTAAATACTTATTATAGATATTAAAGGCTATCCATTTGTTGGTTTTGCCTTCATCACTCCATTTTTTAAGCGAATCATATGCAATCTTTCTCTTCCTTTGTATCTCTTTATCATTTAAACCTATATAATTTGCACCTTTATTTTTTATTAATTGTGCTTCTAGTATGCTAGCAAAAAGTAATTCCCTCGTAATATTAAATGAGTTTAAAATATCATATTCCATTGTCCAGAGAGGTGATATATAAACTGAAATGTTATTTCCCCCTTTACCCAAAATATTTTTCTTTGCCTTTTCAGTTTCAATATCTGGTATTTTCTTGTTTACCTCCTTTGCTACAATATCACCATTTGACAATCTTACTTGTTGTATATCCAAATCTGTAACTATAGAAATAGGTATATTAAATTCTTTTTTATCCTTTCTCATAAATATTCGAGAATATCTTAAAAAAGCCGTATTCCCTACATTAACAATAGATACTCCATACTTATGTAAAGGTCTATCTAAAATTTCTGAAATTGTTGGTATCAATAAATTTTCTGCATCTCCCTCCACAAAAATTACCCCTCTTGCAAAAAATAAATTGGCTTTGGTGTCATCTAAAAATCTTTCCAAAAATTCATAATCCCCTCGAGATAATTTTGTGAATCCCACCCCCATAGGATAAACACTATTATCCTTGCATAAAATAATATGTTCTAATTTTACTTTAGATGCAAGTGTAGTACTGTGCGTAGTTAGAATTAACTGCCCTGGATATGTAGTTTTATTTTGTAAGGCATCAATTATTTGTAATTGAGCTTGAGGGTGTAAGTGTGCTTCTATTTCCTCAATAAGTGCTAATTTTAAGCCACGATTATTTGATTGATTTAATAATAGAAATTCCGCAGCCATATACAACTTATTTAATGTACCTAGCCCAGATTTATTATCCTCCATTACTAAGCTCAATTTTTTTAGAATTTCATTTAATTCACCTTTAGACATGAAAAATTCAGGACTGTTTTTAATATCTTCAAATGAAAAGGCATCTAAATAACTTTTAATTTCATTTGTGATTTTTTTTCCTTCATATTCGGGATTGTTTTCATCTTTATTTATGTCGAAGTAACTAGATACTTGACTGTTTGCTATTTTAACTTTCTCCTCTAATTTATGTTCAATTCTATTCCCTTCAGCATCTTTTTTATCTTTGAAGATTTCGTGCCCTTTCAATATTTGTGCTAATCTAGACCTAAAGCCAGGAGTTAACTCACCCAAAGCATCTCTTAAAGGTTTTAGATAAATTGTTTTTAAATTCTCTCTTGCTTCACCATCCAGCTGTATGCCTTCATCATCGTGTCCAGCTTTCAATTTTGTATATATAGACTGATTTTTTCTATTAGCAATTAACCAAACTTTTAATTCAAAATTTTTATCAATATCAAAACCTATCCACTCAATAAAACTCCCTGCTTCTGAATCTGTGATACCCTTAAAAACACATTCTATTTTTAATTGATCCCTTCGTATCCCATTTATACCCTGATAAAAATCTCTATCATCAAGCCAAAAAGCATCTAAACTTTTTGTTTTTAAAACATATTTTATAGAATCTATAATAGCTGTTTTTCCAGAATCATTCTCACCAATAAGGACATTTAATGTTTCATTAAATTCTACTTTTAATCCTTCATTAGTTCTAGTTATTTCTTTTGAGCCATTTGAAGTTGAATACTTTCGGAAATTCCAAAGTTTAAGAGTATGTAAATACATATCTTTTACAAGTTAAAAGGTTATGACACACTTGAATAATAATAAAAGTGTATTTTTAATTAATAAAATGGGGATTTCAACTCTAAAAAAGTGTCTTTCAAATATAGAAATTAAATTCAGCAATCATTTACGGGAAACCCTCACTTCTGTAAAAAAATTAAGGGAAATATTTCTTCATTTGGATAGATAAAATCAGTTGATAAAATAAATATTTGTTAATCAGTTATTTACCACTATCAATTCCAATTGAACATAACAAGCATACGCCAATGGTTTAAAAATATCTATTGAGTGACTAACTTCATAATTAACAGTATCTCTCATAAAATTCATATAAGTCTCCATCCAATGATCACCTATTTCTCCAGTTGGTACATTCATAAGCCTGTAAACTATTTCTGATATTTCTAAGAAGTAAAGTTCAGTACCACAAAGTCCTATTCCATCTAAACCGTATAATAATTGACTATGCTTTAAATCTTGTTGTATGAGTTCAATGATTAATTCTTTGTTTTCCATAGTAATTATTTGTTTAAAATGGTATAAATATTGATTTAACCAATACAAACATAAGTATAAACAATGAATTTTAAAAATATTATCATCGTTTTAAAGCATATTAACATAGAAATAAACAATGTTTTTATCATATATACCAATATTCCTAAGTTTAGTGGATTGTATGAAACTATCATTATTACTAATTTTACTGTATGGCAGAAAGAATAAATAGAATAAAAGAAGTACTGATTATTAAAGGGGTGAGTCAAAAAGAACTAGCCGCCGAGCTAGATAGAAATCCTAATACCGTTACTTCTATGTGTAATAATAAATCACAACCGCATTTAAAAGATTTAAAGCGTATTGCTGAGATTTTGGATGTGGATATTAGAGAATTATTAGTGCCTACTAAAGAATCTAAGTCATAGCACTTTTTATTTAAACATTTTGGATAGTTAGCCATTTCACACACATTACACTCCCCTCCTATTTTTCTTTAAATTTTGAATATGTGATTTAAACTGTTTTTATTACGAGTTTTATATATTCTCAAACTTTCATTTTTTTAACTTGCAATATTAAATTTAAATAGTAGATGAATCAAGAGAATATTATATCAGTATTCAATCAATATATAGAAGCAAATAATACACAATACGCTATTTTAATAAATGGTGGTTGGGGAACAGGAAAAACTTTTTTTTGGAAGGAAGCATTAGTACCTATAATTGAACAAAAAAATATTAAATCCCTATATATATCACTAAATGGTATTAAAAGTATTGAAGCATTACAGAGACAGTTATTCATTAAGCTAGTACCATATATTGGAAATGATCAAAACAAAGTATTAAAAACAATTACTACATTTAGTGGTAATTTAATTAATTCAGCAAGTAAAGCTCTAATTAAAGTTGATCCATCTGATTTATTTCAGGGTGTTGGAGTGGATAACTTCAGCTTTTCAAATAAGTTTATTTGTTTTGATGACTTTGAACGTTGTCAAATACCCATGAAAGAACTTCTTGGTTTTATTAATGGTTTTGTGGAACATAAATATCTTAAATGTTTAGTATTAGCTGACGAAGAGAAGATATTTGATACAGACTCAAACCAAAAAGTTAATTACTATAATATTAAAGAAAAAGTGATAGGGCGTGTTTTTAACTATAAACCCGAACTAAAAAGTGTTCTCCCTATTCTATTTAACAAGTATGAAAATGATCAACCTTTTTTTATTTTTTTAAAAGGTAATCAAACTTATATTTATAAAATTTTTAACGAACAAATTGAGAATAATATAAGAATCATTTCTTTTTTTATTGATTGCCTAAGTAATATTTACAGCCATATAATTGAAATTGATAAAGAATTAAAAAAAGAAGTACTTTTTTTAACAGCTATTTTATCTATCGAATTCAAAAGAGGCTTTTTAAAATCTAATGAAGCCCAAGATTATAAAGATTTAGGAAATACTAGTCAATTTTGGTATCAAAATATTGATTCAGATCTTTTAATAGATAACGATGAAAAGCCAGAAAAAAAGAAGAGTTATATAGAAATATTTTTCATTAAATACATTAGTAATCGTCTTGATGATTATCATTTTTATGAAAGTATTTATACTTATATACTTTCTGGTTATTTAGATGTAGAAAAGCTTTTAAATGAATTAGAAAAAAGAAAACCAGAACAACTTACAGAAGAAAATAAGGCATTTGAAAACCTTATGAGTTATAATTTTAGAATACTAAACGATGAAGAATTTATAAAATTAACTACAAAAGTTTTAAGCTATTTAGAAAAGGGAGCATATAGTATATATTCCTATGAAAGATTATTTAGTTTTTATCATTTTTTTTCGGAAAAAGGACTCATAGATTATACCCCAAAAGAAGTTGAACAAAAATTATTCGCAGGTATTGAAATAGCTACCAAACAAAAAGAAATAGATCGTAGATTTTACGAAAATATGATTCATTTTGAAGTTAGTGATCCTATTGTACAGCCAATTAGAGAAAAAATAATGGCATTGCATAAAATTCTCGATCAGGAAGAAGTACAAAAAGAAAGTTATTTACTTTTGGATGTTCTTGAAGAAGGGGATTATGAAAAACTTAATAATCTTTTTAAAAGTAAAAAATACAATAAAGAATTTATAGCTTATTTGGATGGTAAAGAGTTATTTAAAATTTTAAATGAGTGTTCAAATCAGTTCTTGACTATATTCACCAATGAAATAAAAGACAGGTACAATCATAATGGTATAAAGAAGTTTTACCCTAATGACCAAGACTGTTTAAATCCATTACTTGAATTGATACAAA
The DNA here is from genome assembly GCA_964353005.1 of uncultured Flavobacteriaceae bacterium. Taxonomy (GTDB): domain Bacteria; phylum Bacteroidota; class Bacteroidia; order Flavobacteriales; family Flavobacteriaceae; genus Aquimarina. The sequence continues at coordinate 9,420 of CAYGUC010000072.1, forward strand.
AACATTTAGAGGATGAAGCTTTACCAGTACTTCGGAAATTTTTATGGAGAGAAATGGAATTAATTCTTAAAAATACTTGTGAGACATTACGAATTGTAAAAGAATAATTCAATGGTTTATTAAAGCAATGAATAAAACTATTAAACAAATAGATAACATTACCATTCCACACACATTACACTCCCCTTCTGTCGTCGGCTCGCATAATAAGTGTTGCATTACCTTTTTTAAGGAACTTTTCGTTAGAAAACTTTTAAAGAGTCTGTAGTACAAGAAAACTTTGCTTTTTGGCCAAAGCAAAGTTACATAACGCAGAACATTATAGTACAAATGTATATTATAGCAAATTGGCGCATGCTTGCATTTTACATAGTTGCAGATATAACAACACCGTCAGGTGTTTTATATCGTCAGCAATTATGTAAAAGCCAATTTGCGAAACGTTAAGCTCATTCGTAGCTATAATGTTCTATTATGTAAAATATCCCATAATGTTTAGTTCTTATAAGAAACCTTTGTACTTGGGTCATTAAACATTTCTATACACATGCTATCCTAGGAACACAGATTAGACTTTCTAAGAGTTTGCATTATCTTTTTTTCTTGACCCTTCGATAAACTCAGGGTAAATGACAAAAGAACAAAAAAACCTGTGTTGAGCCTGCCGAAGTATCAAGGCTGCATAAAACTTTGGAAACAATGTACGGCTCAATCGCTATATTTTAGAAAATATTGTAGCTCATTAAGATTACTTTGGACTGGCTTTAAAACTTACTATTATTAAGAATATGTATTGCTAGCCCTCTAAAATATAGACGCTCTTTCACCTATTGTTTTACCAAAGTTTTCTGAGGCCGTTTTGCCAACGCTACATCTGGGTAAAAACTCACTACTTCTATTTTACATAATATTATACAACTAAGGTTTTAGTTTAGTGGTTATTTATGGCGTTTATCGTGACAGGGCTTACATATTGAAACTAACCATTTTATTGGTTCCTTTCCGATGTTTTTTTTTGCATATCTCTTATGATGAACTTGTGTTGCACCGCAATACACACAGCGCCAATTATCTCGTTTGAGAACAACATAACGTTTTCGTTTCCAGGCATCAGATTTAAGGTAAACATTTCGGTAATAGTCTCGACGTCGTTTGCGCTTAATATTAAAAATCCAACGATTGAACAACCAACAACTCCAATAAATATTAAGATTAATATTTCGTAATCCATACATCATAATTTATCAATCATATTTTCTAAAGCGTATTTTGCTAATTCTGGAATTGTATTGCTAGAAACTTTAATCTCCCAATTAGACAAACTTGGAATTAAACTTACTTCGTTTTCTATAAATACCATACTATCAGATTGTGATAAGTCTTTTGATGGAATTAGATAAACAACCTTTGGTTCTTTATCTATTATCAATACTAGAGCGACAAACAAGTTATTGGAGTTAGTACCTTTGATTGGATATTTTTAAAACAGCCTTACGCATAAGAATTA
>CAYGUC010000073.1:0-8421 GCA_964353005.1 uncultured Flavobacteriaceae bacterium
AATACCTCTATGGCTCTGCCTCGAGGATAGTCGGTTTCAAGAAATTTTTTATTTACTTGAGGTTTATCTCGAAAACAAAATTGTTTTTCAGAAATATAATTCTTGAGCTTGCTTCAGACGTATTGATAGTATTAAAAGAACAGAAGATATTTTTGATATTTGATAGAATTAAAACGAAAAAAAACTGCTTTTAAGCAGTTTTTTTGTTTTAACGAGTAGATTTACAACTATATGTTTATTCCTACTGGAAGTAAATCTTTGTATTTCCTTCTGTTTTTTCGCATAAACTTTGCTATAATAGGGCAAGTAGGAACCAATCTAATATTGCGCTCTTCAATTAAGTTAAATACAGCAACAATAAAATCCTGATCATATCCTTTTTCAAGATGTTCTTCACTCATGATAAGTTTGGTAAGGAAAATTTTTCTTTCTTGTAAAGCGTATTCAATTTTCGCTTTCTGACCTTCAATTGTGGTTTCGAATTGTCTTAGAAATTCATTATCTATAATCTCTAATTCAATAGCACTCATGTTCTCCATATTTTTTTAAATTATTGAGGTATTAATCCCGACAAGTAAGGGGTTAACCTCACTGATTATAAAAACCTTGATATAGATAAGACTTTAAAATATTGATCCCAAAAACAGTAGCTAACAGCTAATTATTTATGCACTGACTTTTACCTTACCTAATTAAGATTTGTTAGTTCTAATATTCCATTGTTTACAAAAAATTAACTCAATATTTCCTTTTTTCTAAGAAAGGAATAGTATAATTTTGAACAACAAAGATAATGAAATTAGCGTTCTAAACTCAAAAATCACTGTTAAAATACCTATGTCGCAGGAAGTTAGCCATGTTTATTTTGTTCCAGGAATGGCAGCAGATATTTCAATTTTCGAATTCATTAAACTCCCAAAAACGGAGTATATAATACATACTTTACCTTGGAAAATTCCATACATAAATGAACCAATAATAGATTATGCAAAACGAATGTGTAAAGAAATTGAACATAAAAATTGTGTATTAGTAGGGGTTTCTTTTGGAGGGATAATAGCGCAGGAAATGAGTAAATTTCTGGATGTAAAAAAAATAGTTATAATTTCTAGCGTTAAAAATAAATATGAATTACCAAAACGAATAAAGATTGCTCGAAAAACAAAAGCATATAAGTTATTGCCTACAGGGGTGATTTCTAAAATTAATAACTGGGAAAAGCTTGCTTTTGGAGATTTTGCAAAAAAACGAGCAGTTATGTATCAAAAATACTTGTCAGTTAGTGATAAAAAGTATTTGGATTGGGCGATAGAAAATATGGTATGTTGGGATCAAGAAAAAACAATAGAAGGTATTATTCATATTCATGGAGATAAAGATGTTGTTTTTCCTATATCAAATATTAAAAACTGTATAATTGTAACAGGTGGAACTCATGTTATGATAGTAAATAGAGCGAGGTGGTTTAATAAAAATTTGCCCAAAATATTTAATGATAACTTGCATTAGTATAACTTTTTACAGTATATTGTAAATAAATTTTATTCCCCAATAAAATCAAAATCTACTTAAGTAATGAAAATGATAAAGAAAGCTTTAGCCTTTTTAGGCGCAGTATTCACTTTTGGAATATTGATAAATGCTACCCAGAGCAGTGTAGTAAAACCCTTAACTCAAGAAGTTTTAGAACAAAAATTAGTAAGCGATTATAACGTTTATGCAATACCAATGCCTGATAATCTTAACTTTTCTGGAGAATTGGTTCCGATAGAAAATCCAGATATAAGAGAGAGAATGGATAGGGAGCTGTTGGTAAATACGTATTGGCAATCTAATGGTTTATTACTTTTTAAAAGAGCAAATAAATATTTCCCTATTATAGAGCCTATTCTTAAAGAACAAGGTGTTCCAGAAGATTTTAAATACCTTGCAGTTATAGAAAGTGGATTAACACAAGCAGTATCTCCTGCAAATGCAACAGGCTTTTGGCAAATACTAAAAGGGACAGCTAAGGAGTATGGATTAGAAGTAAATCAAAACGTAGATGAAAGGTATCATATCGAAAAATCTACTTTAGTAGCTTGTGAGTATTTAAAAAACGCAAAAAAGCGCTTAGGATCCTGGACTTTAGCTGCAGCAGGTTATAATGCAGGTGTAGCAGGTGTAAACAGACAATTAGAAAGACAAAATGCAAAATCATATTATGATCTTTTGTTAGGAGAAGAAACAGGAAGATATGTGTTTAGGATCATTGCATTGAAAGAGATTTTAAGTAATCCAAAACAATATGGATTTAATTTTGATGAAGAAGATTTGTATACGCATATTCCAACCTTTAATGTGTTAGTAGATAAGCCTATTTCTGATTTTAATGAGTTTGCTAAGCAATATGCTATAAATTATAAAATATTAAAATTACATAACCCTTGGTTAAGAGAATCACATTTAAATAATTCTACAAGCAAAGAATATCTTATTCAAATACCTAGAGAGGGGTATTATACTTCTGAAACAGGACAATAGAGAGTTTTGGATATCTCTTTTTGTAGATTTTTGATTAAGTTAGCGTCCTTAATTATTTTAAAGTAATTTTATGAATACTTCAATACTTATATCATTAATCTTAATAGGCTTATTAGCAGGTTTTTTTAGTGGAACTTTAGGGGTGGGAGGAAGTGTGATAATGATCCCTTTGTTGATTTTGTGGGTGAATTTTTCTCAACATGAAGCCCAAGGAACAAGTTTAGCAGTATTAGCTGTTCCTGTAACTTTATTAGCTGCCTACAATTATTATCAAGAAGGGTTCGTGAACTGGAAATATGCTATCGTGATTGCTGTAACATTTGTTATAGGAGGATATTTAGGTAGTAAACTGGCGATATCCATAAACCAGGCACTTTTAAAAAAAATATTTGGAGGGGTTTTACTAATTGTGGCAATAAAAATGATGTTTGGTAAATAAGAAAGATATGATTTTTTTAATTATCCTTTCTTTTACTGTTTTTTAAAGAATCTTTTTCTCTTTTATAGATTTCATACTCCTCATCAATATTTCTTTCCTCTTGGTTACGGTCATCTTCATTTTGCTTGGTATTGTCCTCTGTTGTGTCAATTTCAGAATTCAAATCTAGATCGGCGATCAATAAAGAAACGCCTTTGGATAAAGAATTAAAATGAATGTTATAAGAATTGCTTAATGTCTCACTAGAATGATGAGTAACTATTTTTCTAATATCTAAAATCTTCTTATTGCTGTCCATAAAATACATCATAGGAAAGCCTAATGCGTGTTTTAGTTTATTAATGATATAAGAATCCTGATTGGTCTTTTCATCAATGTGTACTAATTTTATATTTTGGGTATATTCTTTTATCTTCTCTTTTAGGTTTTCTTTAGTATCCCAAAACAATACAACAAAATCTATTTGATCATGAAACCTGTCTACTAAATCGTTAAGAGCAGGGATTTCTCCAACACCAGGAACACACCATGAAGCAGAAGTGATTAAAAAAATTGGTTTTTCATATTCTTCTAATGAAATAGATTCTCCTTTTAATGGATATACATTAAAGTTATCCATATAGGTGCCATTAAGATGATTGGTTACAAGAGAATCAAACAAAAACTCAGCTCTTTCTAGATCTTTGTCTTGATAAGCAGCATCTATTTTTTGATTGTACTTAACAATATGAGATGAGATAGCAACCGAAAATGGTATTTTTCTTTCTTCTTGGGCAAAGGAATTACTGAAACAAAAAAATAAGATTCCTATGATTAATAAATTCTTCATTATAAATAGATTACGGTAGCTAATGTAATTGTATAAAGCGTTCAGAAAAAAAATATCTTTTTGAACATAAATTTCGGGTATAATACAAATAAAGTGTAAAACACGCTATATATAAAATTAAATATACACTAAACGTATCTTTTTACACAATTAGTATGCCTAAATTTTTTTCATTTGCTGTTTCATCATGTTTATTTGATCTTTTAACATATTGTGTTTATCTAATTTTTTTGCCTCTGTAAGAAGTATTTGAGCTTCTCTTTTTCGTCTCTTAGTCATTGCTATTCCTGCAAGATTAAGTTTAGCTACTGCCAGATCCTGGTTCATGGATAACCCCAATTTAATAGCTTTTTTAAGATGTTTTTCAGCTTGTGTTATATTGGTTTGTGAAAGCATGATACCAAGAAGATAGTTATGATATCCTTGTTGTTTTATAGTAAGAGCACTTTCTGGATTTTTGATTTTATTTAGCCATTTTTTAGCACCATCAAAATCTTGTTTTCTTAATCTTAAGAAAGCGAGCAATATAAGTTCATTTTTAAAATATAAAAAAACGAAAATTGCAGCTAATAAAATAAGCATAATTCCATTACCTATATATCCTTCTATTATTTGCCATATAGCCACACCAATAACAATTGCAGCAATTACTAGTTTTATATTTTTGTTGTACATTGAAAATGTTTAATTATTAAGTAGGCGCAAAGGTAATAAAAACAAATAAAAATATTTTGATAATTAGATTTGTCAAAGTAAAAACTCTTCGTATATTTGCACGCAGTTTTTGGGGCAGATGCCCATTAATATTAAAATAAGATATTCCAAGAAGATTTATAAAGATAGATAGCAATGAAAAGAACGTTTCAACCATCGAAGAGAAAGAGAAAAAACAAACACGGTTTCAGAGAGCGTATGGCTTCTGCAAATGGTAGAAAGGTATTAGCTCGTAGAAGAGCAAAGGGAAGAAAGAAGCTATCTGTTTCTTCAGAATTAAGACATAAGCACTAAAATGGTAAAGTGCTTTAAAATATTAAAGGTGTTACTTTATAGGTAACGCCTTTTTTTATATCTAATACATAAAAATTTAAGAAAAAAGCAATATTGTTATTACATGCCTAAACAAGAAAGACTAAAGAGTATACTTATAATAGGGTCAGGGCCTATTGTTATTGGACAAGCTTGTGAGTTTGATTATTCAGGAACACAAGCATTACGTTCTCTTAGAGAAGATGGAATTGAAACGATTCTGATTAATTCGAACCCTGCGACGATCATGACAGATCCTTCTATGGCAGATCATGTATATCTTAAACCGTTAAACACAAAATCGTTAATAGAGATATTAAAAGAACATCCTCAGATTGATGCTGTGTTGCCAACAATGGGGGGGCAAACAGCTCTTAACCTTTGTATTGAAGCAGATGAAAAAGGTATCTGGGCAGATTTTGGAGTAGATATAATAGGAGTAGATATAGATGCTATAAATATTACGGAAGATCGAGAGCAGTTTAGAGAGCTAATGCTTAAAATCGGTATTCCTATGGCTCCTCAAGCAACAGCTAATTCCTATCTAAAAGGAAAAGAAATAGCACAAGAATTCGGGTTTCCTTTAGTTATTAGAGCATCCTATACGCTGGGAGGAGCAGGAGCATCTATTGTGTATAAAGAAGAAGATTTTGATGAATTACTTACTCGTGGTCTAGAGATTTCTCCGATTCATGAAGTAATGATTGATAAAGCACTTATTGGATGGAAAGAATATGAGTTAGAGCTATTACGAGATAATAACAATAATGTTGTTATTATTTGTACCATAGAAAACATGGATCCTATGGGGATTCATACCGGGGACTCTATAACAGTAGCACCTGCAATGACTTTAAGTGATAAAACTTTTCAGAGAATGCGAGATATGGCAATCCATATGATGCGTAGTATTGGGGATTTTGCCGGGGGATGTAATGTTCAGTTTGCAGTAAGTCCAGATGAAAAAGAAGATATTATTGCTATCGAAATAAACCCAAGAGTTTCGCGTTCCTCTGCCTTAGCATCCAAAGCAACAGGGTATCCAATTGCAAAAATTGCAGCTAAACTGGCGATAGGTTATAACCTAGATGAGTTGGATAACCAAATTACTAAATCTACATCTGCATTATTTGAACCTACTTTAGATTATGTTATTGTAAAAATCCCAAGGTGGAATTTTGATAAGTTTGAAGGATCGGATCGTACCTTAGGACTTCAAATGAAATCTGTGGGGGAAGTAATGGCTATTGGTAGATCATTTCAAGAAGCACTGCATAAGGCAACACAATCCTTAGAAATAAAAAGAAACGGACTCGGTGCAGATGGAAAAGGAGAAAAGAATTATGACCAGATTATTGACAAACTTACCCATGCGAGTTGGGATAGGGTATTTGTAATTTATGATGCTATTCAAATAGGAATTCCTTTAAGAAGAATACACGAAATCACTAAAATAGATATGTGGTTTCTTAAACAATATGAAGAGCTGTATAACCTTGAAAAAGAAATCTCAACATACACTATACAATCTCTTACCAAAGAATTGATCTTAGAAGCAAAACAAAAAGGGTTTGCAGATAGACAGATTGCTCATATGGTAGGATGCTATGAGAGCGAAGTATATAACAGAAGAGACGAGTTTGGTATAAACCGAGTTTATAAATTAGTAGATACTTGTGCTGCGGAGTTTAAAGCACAGACTCCATATTTTTATTCTACTTTTGAGGCCGAAATAGAAACACCAGATGGGCAAAAGTTCGTATCTAATGAAAGTGTAGTTAGCGATAAAAAGAAAATTGTTGTTTTGGGTTCTGGACCAAACAGAATAGGTCAAGGAATCGAATTTGATTATTGTTGTGTACATGGAGTTTTAGCATCTGCAGAATGTGGGTACGAAACTATAATGATCAACTGTAATCCAGAAACGGTTTCTACAGATTTTGATATAGCCGATAAATTATATTTTGAGCCTGTATTTTGGGAGCATATTTATGATATCATTAGGCATGAAAAGCCCGAAGGAGTAATCGTTCAGCTTGGTGGTCAAACAGCTTTAAAACTTGCAGAAAAATTAGACCGATATGGAATAAAAATAATTGGAACAAGCTACCAGTCTCTGGATTTGGCAGAGGATAGAGGGCATTTTTCTCAATTATTGAAAGAAAATAATATTCCTTACCCAGAATTTGATATAGCTGAAACAGCAGAAGAAGCAATAGAAGTTGCAGATCGTTTAAATTTCCCAATCTTAGTAAGACCATCTTATGTATTAGGAGGTCAAGGAATGAAAATTGTTATTAATAAGCAAGAATTAGAAGAACATGTCGTTGATTTACTTCGTAAGATACCAAATAATAAATTATTATTAGATCATTACCTAGATGGCGCTATAGAAGCAGAAGCAGATGCTATATGCGATGGAGAAAATGTGTATATAATTGGTATTATGGAGCATATAGAACCTTGTGGAATTCACTCAGGAGATTCTAATGCTACATTGCCCCCTTTTAATTTAGGAGAATTTGTAATGCAACAAATTAAAGACCATACGCATAAAATTGCTCTCGCATTAAATACGGTTGGTTTGATAAATATCCAATTTGCTATCAAAGATGATATGGTGTATATTATCGAGGCTAATCCAAGAGCATCCAGAACAGTTCCTTTTATAGCAAAAGCTTATGGAGAGCCTTATGTTAATTATGCAACCAAAGTTATGTTAGGCGATAAAAAGGTAACGGATTTTAATTTTAAACCTCATTTAGAAGGATATGCAATCAAACAACCAGTATTTTCGTTTAATAAATTTCCTAATGTAAATAAAAAATTAGGACCTGAAATGAAAAGTACAGGAGAGAGTATATTATTTATAGAAGATCTTAAAGATGATCAATTTTATGATCTGTATGCAAGACGAAAAATGTATTTGAGCAAGTAGTATTGTATATATAGAAATTATAAAAAACCAGATGGTAGATATACCATCTGGTTTTTTTGTTCTAAGAGGGGCTATTTTTCAGAAGCTTGCCTTGTATGAAAAAAAGTGTTTTTGAACGTGAACTCAGGTTCTCAAATTCATAAAAAGGAATAATTTTTTTATTCGTATATCATTTGTTTTGCTCAATCAAATATTATCATTTTATTTCAAGATCAAATGTTGACAAGATTTTAAAAATACCTTCTTAGGTATAGAAAATTAGGATGTGATTCATTTATTAGAAACATACTCAGACAAAGGCTACTCATTTTTTTACTTATCTAATATAATTTATATATTAAAAATTGTAAAACTGTATACATTCGGTCTTATTCTCTACTTAAGTTTTGTGTTTTATTTTTTTAAATCCTGTTATTTGATCAAAATAGTCATTAACACATATAAAACTTTTGTAGTATGAAAAATTTAAATTTCAAAAAATTAGACAAACAAGAATTGTAATCAATTAACGGAGGCACAAGAAGAAGAAGAGTTAGAAGAGTGGGAGTTGCATTAAGAAGAAGATGGAGTAGTGGATTTATGGATGATAATTCTGAGGATATTGACTTTTAATAATACCATTTCTCAATTAAAAATACTGTTATATGATTTAGTCACATATTCAAA
>CAYGUC010000074.1:0-8107 GCA_964353005.1 uncultured Flavobacteriaceae bacterium
AAAAAAGTCAAACCCTCGATATTTTAAGTTACACACTTAATGAAACAGTGTCTAATTACATAAAAAAATCCTGAAGTATTCTTCAGGATTTTTTTATACCTTTTTCATTTTTTAACCTCTTATTTTTTGTTCCCATTTCCAGGCAGAGCTAAGGGATTCATCTAAGGAGCTATGTGCTTTCCATCCTAACTCATTATTAGCTTTAGAGGTGTTTGCATAAGCAGCAGTGATATCTCCTTCTCTTCTAGCTACAATTTTGTAGTTTAGTTTTTGGTTAGAAACCTTTTCAAAAGATTGTATTACTTCCAGTACCGAGCTTCCAGTTCCTGTTCCTACATTAAAAACTTCATAGTTGGACTTGTTTTTATCTTCTAATAAGCGCTGTAATGCTACTACATGTGCTTTTGCTAAATCTACTACATGAATGTAATCTCTTATACAAGTACCGTCATTTGTAGGGTAGTCATCTCCAAATACGGATAGTTGCTCTCTAAGCCCCATTGCAGTTTGTGTGATAAACGGCACTAGATTCTGAGGTACACCTATAGGTAATTCTCCAATTTCGGCTGATGGATGTGCTCCTATAGGATTAAAATAGCGCAAAGCAACTGCTTTTAATTTAGGGTGTACCTTACAAGTATCCCTAATAATCTCTTCTCCTATCTGTTTTGTATTTCCATAAGGAGATTCTGCAGCTTTTACAGGAGCATCTTCTGTAATTGGCAATTCATCTGCTTGTCCATAAACGGTACAAGATGAGCTAAAGATAAAACTTGCAGATGGTTTGTCTGTTAATTGTTGTAAAATGTAAATTAAAGTAGATAAGTTGTTTTCGTAATACAATAAAGGCTTTTCTACACTTTCTCCTACTGCCTTAGAAGCTGCAAAATGAATGACTCCTTCGATGTCATTATGTGTTAAAAAAAAATCGTTTACCTTATCTTTTTCTCTAAGGTCAAATTGTTCAAAAATAGGTTGTTTCCCAGTTACTGCTGTAATTCCTTTTAAAACGTTAGGAGACGAGTTTGAGCAATTATCAATAATAATTACTTCATATCCTTTATTTTGTAATTCTACAACGGTATGAGAACCTATGAATCCCAATCCCCCCGTGACTAAGATTTTCATATGTAAGTGGTTTTATGTTTTTGTTTTGCTAACGAAGGAACAATAATTAAAGGATTTTAGCAACTTCTTGATTTACAAATTCTAAAAACCTTTCGTCTTTTTCTGTAAACGGATCTGGGGTTTCTGAATCAATATCAATTTGACCAATATTTTCACCGTTTTTAAATAAAGGGATCACTATTTCGGATTTAACAGTAAGGCTACATGCAATATAGTTATCTTGAGCTTGTACATCCGGAACCACAAAATTTTGGTTAGAAACAGCAACCTGACCGCAAATTCCTTTTCCGAAAGGGATAATTACATGATCTGTTTCTTCACCAACATACGCACGAAGTTTTAATTCGTCTTTATCACCGTTTTTAAAATAAAAGCCAACCCAATCATAATGATCAATATTATCTTTAAGTAGTTGGCAAGTTAATTCAAGCCTTTTTGTTACTGCTATATCATTGTCTTTAAGTAGTTGTTCTACTTTGGGTTTTAAATCTTCAAAAATCATTCTTGCAATTTTTTCGCAAAAGTATCTAAAATATTTAGAAAAACTTCTTATTTAGAATGGTATTGTTTTGTTAAAAAAACAATCATAAATGTAGTAATTCTTTGGTAATTACCTCATATATAGAGTATTTTTGAAGCTCTTTAAAAAAGAAGGTATATATGTTTTTTTTGATACATAAATTTTTTAATGTAATAATGCGATTTTTAATAATAGCACTAGTTTTAGGAGGATTAAATATGTCTTGTATTACCGATAAAAAAGATAAAAAAAATGTACCAACTATTGTAAATGAAAAAGTAGATAAAAATAAAGATTATGATAGTACAGATAGTCAAATAAAGGTTGTGTTTTCTCAAGTAAAAGACCAACAAATATTCGATTTGTATCTGGCTATTAAAAAAGCCTTAGTAAACTCTAATGAAAAAGAGGTGCAATTACAGGCAAAGAAATTAGAAGCAGTTATTAAGGATTCAGATGCTAATAAGCAGCTTAAAGCTATATCCAAACTTATTGCTTTAACAAAAGATATCCATAAACAACGGGATTTTTTTGTTGGATTAACAGACCAAATAGAGAAATATATTGATAAAGTTGATATAACTTCTGGCGAGTTTTACAAACAATTTTGTCCGATGGCTCTTGAAGGAAAAGGAGGATATTGGTTGTCAGACTCTAAAGAAATAAGAAATCCTTATTTTGGGAATAAAATGCTTACATGCGGAAGTGTGAAGAAAATTTTTAAATAAAACAAAAATATAGACTATATTTAAGATGATAGAACATACAATATAATTTGGTTTTGGGGAAAGTTGAATTATAAAAACATGTTAATTATTATAATTGGAATAAAATACAAAAGATATGAATAAGAGAAAATTAATAATTCTGATTTTTTCTATACTAGTTTTTGGCTGTAATGAGGCAAAAATAACTACTAAACCTACAGAGCAGACTTTAGCTCTTTTAGAGAAATCCAAAGCATTACAGTTGCGTGGAGAAAAAGTAGAGCAGAGCATGCTTAAAAATAAAGATTCATTAGTGATTCTTAATGGCGAGCCCGATGTGAAATTAAACCAAAATAGCAGAGGTTTTGTAAATATAGAAGCGCTATCTAACGAATTTGTATTGGATATGAAGTATGCTACTTCTAATAACTTTTTAAAAGAAAAAGTATATTCTTGTGCAAAATGTTATGTTAGAGAAGAGGTCGCAGAAGCTCTTATTAAGGCAAATAATGATTTACTTTCGCAAGGGTATAGGATAAAGTTTTTTGACTGTTATCGCCCGTATAGTGTACAGAAAAAAATGTGGAAAATTTTTCCTAATCCAGGCTATGTAGCAAATCCTAAAGGAGGTTCAATTCATAATAAAGGGGCAGCAGTTGATATTACATTAGTTAGATCTGCAGGAGGGCATGTAGATATGGGTACCGATTTTGATCATTTCGGTAAGGAGGCACATCATTCTTATGCAAAACTTTCGAAAGCCGTTATAGGACATCGCAAATTACTTAGAGAGACAATGGAAAAACATGGTTTTAAAACCATAAGAACCGAGTGGTGGCATTATAATTTTATAGCCAATAACGGTTTTAAAATATCCGACTTTAGATGGGATTGTGAGTAAAGGTTTTTAGGAATAGATAAAATAAAAGATATAATAAAAACGGCATCCACTAAGTGGATGCCGTTTTAGAGAACAATTGTAAGAATCGGAAAAAAATTACGCTTGTTTCTACTAGAATTGTTCCACTTCAGTACTGCCTTTCATCGCTACAGTAGAAGATTTTCCTGCGGTTACTGTGTTTTGTACAGCATCAAAATATGTGGTGCCAACAAATCCTTGATGTTTTACAGCTTTGAATCCATCTTTTTGTAAAGCAAATTCTCTTTCTTGTAGTTCAGAATACCCAGCCATCCCTCTTTCTTTGTATGCCTTGGATAACTCAAACATACTGGTGTTTAATGCATGAAACCCTGCTAATGTAATAAATTGAAACTTATATCCCATTGCTGCTAGTTCTTCTCTAAATGTTTCCATTTCTTTAACGGTAAGTTTTGCAGCCCAGTTAAAAGAAGGAGAGCAGTTATATGCAAGCATTTGATCTGGATATTTAGCATGTATCGCCTCAGCGAATTTACGAGCTTGTTCTAAGTTAGGATTGCTAGTTTCCATCCAGATAAGATCTGCGTACGGAGCATAAGATAATCCACGATCGATTCCTTGTTCGATTCCATTTTTTACATAATAGAATCCTTCATCACTACGTTCTCCTGTCACAAATTGTCTATCACGCTCATCGACATCACTTGTTAGTAAGTTAGCAGCATCTGCATCTGTACGAGCTATAATAACGGCAGGCACTCCCATAACATCAGCCGCAAGACGTGCAGCAACTAATTTGTTGATAGCCTCCTGTGTTGGAACTAATACTTTTCCTCCTAAATGCCCACATTTTTTAGCAGAACTCAATTGGTCTTCAAAGTGAACACCACTTGCCCCAGATTCAATCATAGATTTCATTAGTTCAAAGGCATTTAGGTTTCCGCCAAAGCCAGCTTCAGCATCTGCTACAATTGGTACAAGATAATCTTTTGTATCTTTTTCTCCATTTACTACCTGTATTTGATCTGCACGTAACAAGGCATTATTTATTCTTTTTACTACTTGTGGCACACTGTTTACTGGATATAAAGATTGATCTGGATACATTTGTCCTGCAAGATTTGCATCAGCAGCAACTTGCCATCCACTTAAATAAATAGCTTCTAGTCCAGCTTCAACTTCTTGAACAGCTTGGTTTCCGGTTAAGGCTCCTAGTCCTGCTACAAAATCTTGAGTTTTTAACTTCATCCATAGTTTTTCTGATCCTAATTTGGCAATACTATGTTCAATTTTATACGATCCTTGCAATTTTACTACTTCTTGAGCAGTATAAGGACGTTCAATGTTCTTCCATCTTGGATTTGTAGTCCAATCGATAATCAACTCTTCTATTCTTTGTTCTGTACTCATGGCTTATGGATTTACTATTTTTCTTAATTTGATTTATATTTTTTTTAGATATACATATATGCTCTGTTGGTAAGAAATTCTTCAAACTCTGTATTCGTAACTAGTTTGCGAAAAATATCAATTGCGTTCTGATAATTTTTAGTTTCAAATAGAAGATCTCCTATTTGTTGTTTAATTATTTGCAGTTCTTCTTCAAAAACAGTCTGAAAAAATGACGTATTAAAAACTCTGCCGTCTTCTAGTATGACTTCGTTTTTTAACCAATGCCACACTTGGGTTCTGCTAATCTCTGCAGTTGCTGCATCTTCCATTAAGTTGTACAATGCTACTGCTCCATTACCGCCCAACCATGCTGCGATATAATGAATACCCACATTAATGTTTTGTCGTATTCCCTTTTCGGTAATAGTACCTTTGGGGATCGCTAAAAGATCTGCTTCTGTAATTTTTATATCGTTTCGTTTTACATCGATCTGATTAGTAGTCGGCATATATTTGTCAAAGACCTCCATTGCTAATTTTACCAAGTCGGGATGTGCTACCCAAGTACCGTCGTGTCCATTTTTAACTTCTTTTTCTTTATCATTTTTAACCTTTGTAAATGCTGTAGTATTTTTCGTTTCATCATTTTTAATAGGGATTTGGGCAGCCATACCTCCAATCGCTAGGATATTTCTCTTATGGCATCTTTGTATAACTAAAGTGCTGTATGCATCCATAAAAGGGCTGCTCATGGTAACTTGACTTCGATCAGGAACTATGAACCCTTTGTGATTTTTTAGTTTTTTGATGTAACTGAAGATGTAATCCCATCTACCGCAGTTTAATCCTACAATATGATCTTTTAAAGCATATATTATTTCGTCTAGCTGAAAGCTTGCGGTAATGGTTTCTACAAGAACGGTAACTTTTACTGTGCCATGCTCTATTCCTAAATACTCTTCAGAGAAATCAATTACATCATTCCACCATATAGCTTCTGTATAATGCTCTAGTTTTGGTATGTAATAATAGGGGCCAGAACCATTTTCTTTAAGTTGTTCATTATTATGAAAAAGATACAGTGCAAAATCAAAAAGAGAGGCGCTTATTTCTTCATCTTTTATTAAAAGGTGCTTTTCATTAAGATGTAATCCTCTGGGACGTACAATTAATGTAGCTATTTTTTCATTAAGTTGATAGGTTTTGTCTTTTTTAGGATTGTAGAACGAAATAGTTTTATTAACTGCATCCTTTAGATTTTTTTGACCTTGCAGACAGTTTTCCCAAAGAGGGGCGTTACTGTCTTCAAAGTCAGCCATAAAAGTTTTAGCTCCAGAATTTAAAGCATTAATAATCATTTTCCTTTCTACGGGGCCAGTAATTTCGACTCTGCGATCTTGTAAATCTGTAGGAATTGGCGAAGCAGACCACTCACTATTACGAATTTCTTTGGTGTTTTCTGGAAAAGAAGGGCGCATTCCCAGATCAAATAGATGCTGTTGACTTTCTCGATTTTTTAAAAGAATTAGTCGTTTTTTGTTAAAACGATCTTGTAAAGCCTCCAAAAAATTCAGGACACCATCTGTTAAAATTTCAGGATGATAGTTTTTAACTTCTTTAGAGAAGCTAATTTTCTGACTAAGGTTTGTTTGAATTTCCATCTGCTTTAAAATTTAAATGACGGGTTAATCTAATGATGTGATGTGCCTGTCGATAATGATTTTTTCTTAAATACCCATTATGGGCTTTCATGACTAATATCGTTTGAGTGAACAATATTAAAAAAAAGTTTTTTACAAAACAAGCGAACGTTCGCTAAATGTTGTTTTTTTATTTTTTCAGAAATTACGCAAAAAGCGTTACTTTTGGATTTATGGCAATAGCAGAAGAATATATAAGATTAATTTTTGGTCTGAAAATCAAGCAGATACGAGCAGAAAAGGATTTGTCTCTTTTTGGTTTGTCTAAACTATGTGGGCTCTCTAAATCGTATCTAAATGAAATCGAAAAAGGAAAAAAATACCCTAAAACAGATAAAATCATTAAGTTAGCAGAGGCATTAGAGGTGCCTTATGATCATTTAGTTTCTCTAAAACTAGATAAAAACCTGACCCCGATAGGTGAGATTTTACAATCTGGAATACTGGATGAAATACCACTAGAATTATTTGGAATACAGCAAAGCGACTTAATAGATATTATAGCAAATGCACCGTCTAAGGTGAATGCATTTATAAGTACTATTATAGAAATTGCTCAGCATTATAACATGAGTCGTGAAGGTTTTTATTTAGCTTCTTTGCGGTCTTATCAAGAGGCTCATAATAATTTTTTTAAAGATTTAGAAGATAAAGCTTTGCGATGTGCTAATACATACTCATTGGATTTAACAGGTAAGGTTACTTCTGTTGAGTTAGAAGAAATTCTAAAAGAAGAATATGGGTATACGATTACTATTTCTGGGATTCCAAAACAAGAAGAATTAGATAATTTAAGATCTGTATTTGTGCCTTCGACTAAGACACTTTTGCTTTCTGACAGGGTAGATGAGGCACAAAAAACCTTTATTTATGCTAAAGAATTGGGATATCAATACTTAGAAATAATCGAAAGGCCTTATACCTTTTCTTGGATAAAGTATGATAATTTTGAAGAAGTACTACATAATTTCTATGCCTCTTATTTTGCGGGAGCATTAATTATCCCTAGAATGCATTTAAAAGAACATCTCAAAGAATTGTTTTCTATGAAGCAGTTTTCTGAGGAGACTTTTCATAAAATAATGAAATTGTATAATGCTTCGCCAGAGTCTTTTTATCAGCGGTTAACGAATATATTGCCTAAGGATTTTGGAATGCAGAATGTTTTCTTTCTTCGATTTACACATAAATTAGGTGCAGAAAAATTTAATTTAGTAAAGGAATTGCATATTACCCATCAACAGCAGCCTCATGCTAACGAGGTTAATGAGCATTATTGTCGACGATGGATGGCAATAAAAATTTTGCAACAGGTATCTAATAAGGATTTAGATTATGCTTTTAATATTCAGATTTCTGATTATGCAGATACAGATCAGCAGTATTTAGTATTTACATCAGCAACAAAAGATCCTTTTAGAAAAAACTATTATCGCAGCATTGGAATCGGGTTTTTAAATTCTCCTGCTTTAGAAAAAAAGATACATTTTGCTAATGATCCAAAAATTTTAAAAGAAAAAGTCGGGGTTACTTGCGAGTCTTGTTCTCTTATGGATTGTGAAGTGAGAATGGCGCCTCCAAAAAGATTGTTGGCTAAAGATAAGTATAAAAAAACGGCAGCACTAGTAGAAGATATTATGAAGAGGTATTCTTAGATGTATGTTATATAATGAAACCCATCTCGTTAATTTGAGATGGGTTTTTTCATTAATATGATAGATTAAATAGACACTGTTTCATTAAGTGTGTAACTTAAAATATCGAGGGTTTGACTTTTTTA
>CAYGUC010000075.1:0-8051 GCA_964353005.1 uncultured Flavobacteriaceae bacterium
CTGACGGATAGTCTGGATTATGGTGTCTGCCAAGTGATGCTTTTGTATTGCCTTTGTTAGGTAACCAGAATTTTTGTCTTGTAGATACAGTTTTTGGTACGTTTTGGCTTGAGCAGTTATAGAGGTTAATAAAATGTTTTTATCCAGATAATTATCTAATTCAAAATTGATATCACTGTTGTTTTTTTTACCTTTTTTAGAATTTGACTGTAGTGCTTTTTGATAATTTTGTAATGCGTTTTGATATTCTTTTTTTTCTAAATAAATGGATGCGATGTTATTATAGTTGTTGGCAATAATACTATTGTTTTCTGGATATAGTTTTTTGTTAATTTCTAAAGATTGGTTAAAGTAATCTAACGCTTCATTTAATTCTCCTGTTTCTAGTTTTAGGAGAGCTATTTTTCCTAAAGACTCTGAAACTCGTGGATGATTATTGTTAAATCTATTTAAGTATATTTTATAACCCTTTTTGTAATAATATAATGCGTCTTGATATTGCTTTTTATCAAAATAAATGTTCCCTATTCGTATATTGGATATTGCTATTTTAGGATGATTATCCCCCAAGCGATTTGTCCGGATATTTAATGATTTATTGACGTAGTAATAAGCTTGACCATAGTCTTCCTTGTAGTTATAGATCAATGCTATATTGCTATATGTGGTTGCTGTTTGGTAGTGATTTTCACCTAAGGTATTAATAGAGATTTCCAAAGCTTTTTTATAAAACTGTAAAGCTTTTTCATAGGCTCCCTTATTAGATAATACTACTCCTATCATATTATAAATTTTACCAACACTAGGATGATTTTTGTTTTTATGGCTATATATATCGAGAGCTTTGTGAAAATTTATTAAAGAAACATCATTTAAGCCTCTATCAGAAAAAATCCTTCCTAAACTATAGTAGGTATTCGCTACCATAGTATTTTCCTTTCCTAATAATTTAATATATAAGCTTAGTGCTTTTTGATAGGCGTGTTCTGATAGGGTATATTTACCTATTTGTTTATAAAGCCCTCCTATCATATAATAAGATCGTGCTACATTTACATGTTCTTCTCCGTATGTTTTTATTTGTATCGCTAATCCTTTCTTAAAATAGAATTCAGATTTTTGATATTCTGAAATATCCATATAAACGTACCCTAGATTAGAATATATATAGCTTGTCTCGATATGTTCTTCACCATAAGTATGTAATTTAATTTTTAATGCTTTATTATAACAAGAAATTGCATCCTCATATTTTCCTAATCTTTCATAAGCTAATCCCATTTGATTATAAGAATCAGAAGTAACAGGGTGATCATCATGAAAAACATTTTTACATATTTTCAATGCTTTTTTGTGCATTTTTAATGCTAAATCAAATAGCCCTAACCTATGATTTAGAGAACCTATTTTATGATATGATAATGCGATGTCCCCATGATTGTTTTTTGGAAATATTTCATTACGTATTTTTAATGCCTTATCAAAGTAATCTGATGCAGTTGTATAATCAGAATTATACATATGGTAATATCCGATATTATCATATGCATACGCTTCTTCTCTATGATTATTATGTAGATACTGTTTGCAAGTTTTTAAGGCAGTTTTAGCAGCTTCAATTGATTTAATGCGATTAGAATTATTGAAGTACACATTAGATATTTTATTATACGAACTAGCGACTTTCTCCCATGACTCAACCTCTTTGTAGATGTTTAATGCTTTTTCAAAATATACGAGAGAACTATCTAGTTTTCTATCGATTAACAAAGAATCCGCCTTCTTAAAATATTGTGAGGCCAATAAGGTGTCTTTTTCTACTTGTGCCTGTACAGTATAACAGGATATCATAAAAAAGATAAGAGATATAAAAGGTGCCCAAAAAATAAAATGTGCTTTTTTCATAAGGGATGAAGTGTGGTGTTCAATAACAAAGAAAGTAAAAATGTTACCCTGTAATAAGATAAATATCTGTAAAATTTTAATCCGATTATGTCGATAACAAAATGGTATTTATTTTCTAGCCTTCTCTTCCATAGGTAGCAAACAGCTATAAATAAATGTATTTACAGGGGTTGCAACTCCTAATTTCTTGCCTTCTTTTACAATATACCCATTAAAATTATCTAATTCTGACGGTCTTCCTGCCATGATATCCCGTTGTGTAGAAGCTGTAGAAGTATAGGATTGTGCGCCTATAAATAACATAATACGCTGTACCATATCTTTTGGAAACGAAATCCCTTTAGCAATACCTACTTCGTAAATCTCGGTTGCTGTCTGCTCTAAAATACGATGTGTTTCTTTATTTTCATACATCTCTCCTATAGTCGCCCTTGTTAATGCTCCTAATCCACTTACGGTAGCGATAAACATAAATTTACCCCAGATATCTACTTCTATATCTTTAGAAACTGTATTCTTAAAGCCTGATTTATCAAATATTTGCTTTATTGTCGTAAGGCGTTCGGTTATACTCTTATCTAATTCTCCAAAAACAATTTCAGGAGTATGTCCAAAGTGCGAAATAATTCCTGGGGCTTCTATCTTACTATAAATCTTACATAATCCCCCTACTACATGTTTTGCATCTAAGGCTGAGCAAACTTTTTCTGCATTATCTGCTCCATTTTGTAAAGGAATAACAATGGAGTTTTCTTTTAAAATAGGTGCAATTGATTTTGCTGCTTCGGCAACTTGCCAGGATTTTGTACAAATTAGAACTACATCTGCTTTTTCTACTGTATCGATAGTATCTGTTACCATAAATGGATGTGTCACAAAATCCCCGTCAATACTCTTAATTTGCAAACCGTTTTTACGAATAGCTTCCAGATGTTTCCCTCTGGCTACCAAGGTTACTTTTTGACCCGAATTAGATATTTTTCCTCCAAAATATCCCCCAACTCCTCCAACTCCTATAATTACTATGTGCATTTTGTATAGCTATTAGATATTAAACCACTATGTTTCATTAGATACCAGACAGAATAAATATTCATGATAGTTTCGTTAAACTACACCAAACAATCTTTAAAACATTAAAGATCTTATATTAAAAATAATTCGCCTTACCTTGTCGTTATGCATACAGAAATCAAAGTTAGGTAAAATTAGAATATCAAATATTTGCAAGACATCCTTTTACATCTAAGTTTTCAATCAACAATATCAGGACTAACTTATTTTAAAACACAAAAGTGTTTTGAAACAAGAGTCTCACTAAACTTTATTATTTTTACACACAAATCAATTTATTTATGAGTTCCTCTTTTGAAAAGTATCAAAAACGACGACTAATATCTTCTTATTTTTCTGTGGTTATTAGTATATCCTTGGTATTATTTTTATTGGGCTTATTAGGCTTGTTGGTTTTAAATACCAAAAAAGTAGCAGATCATTTTAAAGAAAAAATAGCACTTACTATTTATTTAAAAGATACTGCCAAAGATGTAGAGATCAAACAACTCGAAAAAACTCTTGCACTGGCAGAATACACTAAATCCACAACTTTTATTTCTAAAGACGAAGCTGCCGAGGAGCATAGCAAAGATATTGGAGAAAATTTTATGGATTTTCTGGGATATAATCCTCTTCAAAATTCGATTGATGTATACCTTAAAGCAGATTATGTAGATCAAGCTAAAATTGAAGAAATAAATGCTGCTATTTTAAAAAAGAATTTTGTCGATGAAGTGATTTATGACAAACCCTTAATTTCATTATTAAATGATAATATAAAACGTATAAGTTTTTGGGTATTGCTCATTAGTGGTATTTTTACTTTTATAGCGGTATTACTTATTAACAGTTCTATTCGTTTATCGGTATACTCTAAACGGTTTATTATTAAAACCATGCAAATGGTTGGTGCTACAAAAAAATTTATTCGCAGACCTTTTATATGGAAAAGTGTTCGACTAGGCATGATAGGAGCCATTGTAGCTTTAATAGGAGTTGGCGTAGTACTATACTATCTTAATCAAACATTTCCTGAACTTGCCTTGCTAGACGACAAAATATTGCTTATCATTTTGTTTGCAGGTATTTTTGGTATTGGGGTTCTTATTACATGGATCAGTACTTTTTTTGCTACACAACGGTTCCTAAATCTAAGAACTGACGAACTATATTATTAATACATTTTTATGGGAGTTATCGAATGGAATTTGGATCCAGAAATCATAAAACTCTTTGGAGTTTTTCCTCTCAAATACTACGGTCTCTTATTTGTTTTGGGCATTATAATAGCTTATACGGTTGCTAAACATATCTATACAACAGAGGGCGTTTCTGTAGAAAAACTTGAAAAACTATCTGGCTATCTTTTAATCGGCATAGTAGCGGGCATGCGGTTAGGGCATTGCCTTTTTTATGATTTTGACTATTACTCGCAGCACATCTTAGAAATTTTTCTGCCATTTCAGATCACTAATGGCGAATGGCATTTTACCGGATTTACAGGCTTAGCCAGTCATGGCGGCAGTTTGGGAGCTATTCTTGCCATATTTTTATACTGTAAAAAATATAAAACACCTGTATTTTGGATACTGGATCGTATTGCTATTGTAACTCCCATTGTTGGAGCTTTTATTAGATTTGGAAACTTTATGAATTCTGAGATATATGGAAAACCTACTGGTGGAAATTATGGTGTCGTATTTTTATTAGACGATACCATACCCAGGCATCCAACACAATTATATGAAGCTTTTTCGTACTTACTAATTTTTGCTTTGCTTTGGTATCTGTACCAAAAAACTGATGCGGTACAAAAACAGGGATTTTTATTAGGAATATTATTAGCTGTATTGTTTACTGCACGACTAATAATCGAATTTTTTAAAGAAAATCAAGTCGCGTTTGAAGATAGCATGACTTTAAACATGGGACAATTGCTAAGTATTCCGTTTATACTTGCAGGAGTACTTTTAATCGTTTTTAGTAAAAGAAAAATAAATACAACGACCTCTTTATAATGGGAAAAATTGGAAAAATATGGTTTTTTAGTGCTTTAGTCCTATTTATAATATTTATATGGGTAAGCATCCAAACATTTAAACCAGTACTCAATGTACAACCAGAAGATGTTATGAAAATTGAAGGTGTAGTTACAGATCTTAAAGAGGGGCCTGGTCTGGATATTGTAATAACCTTGCAAAACGATGACCACTACTATTATATTAACAGGGGACTACAACACTCTTTGTCTTTAGAAAAATTACAAGAGACTATTTTACAAAAAAAAGTTACTTTGTATGGTATAAAAAGATGGACTATATTTACCCGTGATAAAAATATGGGACATATTTCGAAATTGATGATCGATGAAGATGTACTTTATAATGAAATAAATAACGATACACATGAAAAAACAACCAAATAAAAACACACCTCACCAACCTGAATTTGTTTTTAAAAAGAAAAATTATATCGTTATGGCTATCGGGATTGCTGTAATTGCCTTTGGTTTTATCCTTATGGCAGGCGGAGGAAGTGATGACCCTAATGTTTTTAATCCTGAAATTTATAATTTTAGACGAATTAGGTTAGCACCAACTATTGTTTTAATTGGTTTTGGTATCGAGGTATATGCTATTCTTCTTAATCCGGATAAGAAGAAAAAACAATAATTCAACATTTTATTTTACGGTAGTTATATATTTGCATCCAACTTTAAGAAAACACATATTTCTTCATGGAAACCATTGATGCAATAATTTTAGGGGTTATACAGGGACTTACCGAATTTTTACCCGTCTCCTCTAGTGGTCACCTAGAGCTTGGCAAAGCTATTTTAGGAGATAAAAGCGTACCCGAAGAATCCTTGCTTTTTACCGTTGTCTTGCACTTTGCAACCGCACTTAGTACTATTGTAGTTTTTAGAAAAGATATTTTTGAGATTATAAAAGGATTATTACAGTTCAAAAAAAATGAAGAAACCCTTTTTTCTTTAAAAATTATTATTTCTATGATTCCTGCTGTTTTGATAGGCTTATTTTTTGAAGAACAACTAGAAAAACTTTTTGGAGGCAATGTACTATTTGTAGGGTTTATGCTACTCATTACCGCTGCATTATTATGGTTTGCAGACAAGGCTAAAAGCACCCGAAAACCAGTAAGCACCTCTAATTCTTTTGTAATAGGTGTCGCACAAGCAATTGCTATGCTTCCCGGGATTTCACGAAGTGGCGCTACTATCTCCACCTCGGTTTTATTAGGAAACGACAAAACTAAAGCTGCACGTTTTTCATTTTTAATGGTAATTCCTTTAATTTTTGGAAAAATTGCTAAAGATATTCTTAGTGGCGATCTTACCTTTTCTTCAGAAAATACCACCCCGATAATACTTGGGTTTATAGCCGCTTTTATTTCAGGGCTTTTTGCCTGTACCTGGATGATTTCTTTGGTTAAAAAGAGTAAGCTAACATATTTTGCCGTATATTGTGTTGTTGTTGGTCTAATCGCCATCAGTTTTGGTTTTATTAAATAGCCCCATCTATAATGCTAACCGAACAAGATTATAAAGACGGTCAAATTCTTTTGATCGATAAACCTTTACAATGGACATCTTTCCAGGTTGTAAACAAACTCCGTTGGCTAATTCGAAAGAATTTCAACATCAAAAAGATAAAAGTTGGTCATGCAGGAACACTAGACCCTCTTGCTACTGGATTATTAGTTATTTGTACAGGAAAATTCACAAAACGTATAGAAGAGTTTCAAGGGCAGATCAAAGAGTATACGGGCACTTTAAAATTAGGAGAAACCACACCTTCTTACGATTTAGAAACCGAAGTAGATCAGACCTTTTCTATTGCTCATATTTCTGAAGAAATGATACGAAATGCGACAGATCATTTTATTGGAGAAATAGAACAATATCCTCCTGTTTTTTCAGCATTAAAAAAAGATGGTAAACGATTATACGAATACGCCCGAGAAGGAGAAGCCGTAGAAATTTCTGCACGAAAAATAACTATTAAAGAATTTGAAATTACCAAAATCAAACTACCAGAGGTTGATTTTAGGGTGGTATGTGGCAAAGGCACTTACATAAGATCTCTGGCGCACGATTTTGGAAAAACTTTAGATAGCGGGGCTCATTTAACTACTTTAAGAAGAACTAAAATAGGCTCTTTTTTGGTAGAAGACGCAAATACAGTGGTTGCCTTTGAAAACCAGTTGCAATCAAAAATTGAAACTACATAAAATAATAATGTAGAACAAAATTAGTTATAGATACTTATGGAATTTATAGAAAAACATAAAGCCCTAATTATTACATCTATGTTGATGTGTATTGTTGTTTTAAGTTTGTACAACATCAATATGATGAGTAAACAAGCAGAACAGTCCGAAATCTTAATGGAAATTCCTGAAGAATTTCTTCTAGAAGAAGAAGAAGAACAGCCTGAAGAAGAACTTATTGCACAAGAAGACAGACAGATAAACAACAATCAAAGAACTCACTCTGCATATAACGAAGACTTTGAAGATCATGAGGAGTTTGAAGAACGTATTAAATCCTTAACAGAAGCCGAAGAGGCTGCTGCTCAAGAAGGGGAAGAATCTAAAATTGCAGAAGGTGAGGCTCTTATCGATGAAGAAGAAGAAAAAAAGGAGAATGATAAAAAAGAAGACTCTAAACCCGAAGAGGAAGCAACCAATAACAGAAACAGTTCTCTTACATATAGTTTAAAAGACCGGCAATCTATAGATTTACCAAACCCCGTATATACTTGTAATGGTAGTGGTAAAGTAGTTGTTAAAATCGAAGTCAATAAAAACGGATATGTTGTGGGTACCAAAATAGACAAAAAAAACTCTTCTACCCGTAATGAATGTCTTTTTGATAATGCAATGGATTATGCCAAACAAGCCTTATTTTCTAAATCTGATCTAGAAAAACAAGAAGGGTCTATTACTTATTATTTTAATTACGGATATTAGTTATAGAACCCATCTATATTTTTTTACATCTCTTAAAATTTAATTTGACACTGTTTCATTAAGTGTGTAACTTAAAATATCGAGGGTTTGACTTTTTT
>CAYGUC010000076.1:0-7586 GCA_964353005.1 uncultured Flavobacteriaceae bacterium
AAAAAAGTCAAACCCTCGATATTTTAAGTTACACACTTAATGAAACAGTGTCAATTTTTACAAAATTATTTTCTTATCTATACTGTCTTCTTCTTTAACAGAAGTACGCCAAAGGTATATTTTTTCTAGCTTTTTAAGCTTAAAAATTTGTTCAAGACTTTTATTTGTTATTAAAGAATTACTATGCAGGTTTAAGCTTTCTAATTGCTCTAAACTAGTTAGATATTCAATACCTATATCAGAGATATTATTTTGTTGCAGAGCCAGCTTTTGTAAACCTTTAAAGCTACCAATTACTTCAAGATCTGTATCCGTAATTCCTTGGGATGGCAATGACAACCAAACAATATTATCTTTGATCTTTGAGAGTTCTTCCAGAATTTTCTTCACCACCTCTGCATCTAATTCTTTAGTATTTTTAGGTAACAAAGAAACATCATATCGGTTTGTTTCTGACACAATTTCTCTCATGTTTACACCTTTTTGCATTAAGCTTACTATAACTTCTTCTGATACTGGTGAAGCCACACCTATTGTTGACCCAGCAGAATGATCATCGCCCAATTGAATTTGTTCTATCAATAATTTCTTAATTTCTTCTGGAGTATCTACCGTTCTTCCTACTGTTGCTGTAAAATCCGCCTGACCATTATCTATCCAATACTCAATTATTTTTATTTCCTCTTCTGTTAAAGGCGTCTTTCCTTCAGGTGGCATGAATTCTTTGTCATCTGGATCTAAATGAACCCTTTTAATCAGCTCTGATTGACCACTATTTCCAGCAACTAAGCTAACACCACTTTTTCCTCCTCTTAGAATAGACATCTCATCTTCTAACGAAAGTCCTCCTTTTTTCTTAGAATTATTATGACAACTCAAACACTTATTATCCAAAATAGGATGAACGATATGAGCGAATAGTTGTGCCTCTTCAATAGTATTGATTTTGGAAACTTCTTTTTTTCCTTCCTGACTAAAAGGCAAATAAGTTGTTAAATAATCCGAACCATGAGTTAGATTACCCCCATAGTGTCCTGTGATACTTAATAACAAAACAATAAAAGTATGTATAGCAATATTTAATCTAACAGATTCTTTTATAACATTTTTAGTTTGTTTCGTTTGTATCACCCAAGCGAGAATAGCTATAACTGTAGTCGCAATACCAAACCAAAAATGTTTATCTAAAGCTTCACCTTCATAATCGCCGCTTAATGACAACATATATCCTAATACACAAGCAATAATGGCACTCACTGCTCCTAGAAATAAGGCTAATGGCACAGCTTCTTTCAGCAATTCCTTTTTATGATATTTTGCTACCATTTCTAATATAAATGCAAAAAACAGAAACCCAATTGGTAAGTGTACTACAAGTGGATGAAATCTTCCCAAAAACAAAACAAAATCAGATACTTCATTCATGTATACTCTTATATAATTTTTACAACAATAGCTCCCAAACTCCAAACATCATAGTTTGAGAATATTATTTTACTTTTTTAAACTCTTTCTAATTTTAATGGAGGTGTCCCATTTGCATTCCATTGACAGATAAATAGATTTTTATCCTCATCAATACACACATCATGGCCATGCAAAATTGGTTTATGCGCAAGCTGATATGATTTCTGTAATTTTCCTTTTATGTATGAAGGTTTTGTACCTCCAGGATTAGATACAACTTTATCACCTTCTAAAATGGTCACAAAACCTGTATGATCTTTCCAGGTAGTCTGTCCAACTTCTGGTTGCGACCAACAAACACCTGCATATAAATTCTGATTATCAAAAACAGGTCTACAGACTTGCATATTTGGTAAATGCAACGTTTTCACATACTTCCCTCCCAATGTAAACCATTTAAAAGATTCTTCATTTCTAGATGTACATATTACCAATGGGTTTGATGTATCACTATAATCAATAGCCACTCCATGAGCATTATCTAATCTATAATTGGGATCATCATTTTGTTTACCACCCCAATGTCTTATATACTTTCCATTAGCATCGTATTGGATGATATAATCCATTCCATATCCATCTGCTACATAAATATCTCCATTAGGAGCTATTGCGGTTTCAGTAGGACAAAAATGATCTCCAGGTTTGTAAATTCCAATCGTTTGAGGATGTCCTATATCAAAAATTACTTTCCCATCGGTGGTAGTTTTTGTAACTCTCCCGTTATGATGTACCCATTTTCCATTTTTATCCAAAAACCATCCAGAATCTGTAAGAAACAATACATCTTCTCCTCCTTCATCAAACAAAGTAAGACCATGTCCTCCTGGATATGCAGTACCCCAATAATCCAAAAGTTTACCAGATTTATCAAAAATCAAAATATTATTATCCGTATGATCTCCCATCATTATTAATCTGCCTCTGCTATCTATTTGCATTTCATGGCAGTTAAGAATTGGATTCCTTACTGTACTTATATCCGCCCAGTCTCTTACAATTTTGTATTGATAATCTCCGTGACCTATTATCTTTTCCTTATTAGTAGTCTTCTTTTTCATAATATGAAACCCGAAAGAAGGCACAGTTGCAGCACCAGCACTTAATAAGGCTGTATTCTTAATAAACTCTCGTCTTGAATTTCCTTTAATCATGGGAAGAAAAATTAACTTAGTATATCCTTTACTACATGTCCATGCACATCTGTTAATCTAAATCTTCTTCCTTGATGTTTATAGGTTAATCGTTCATGATCAATCCCAAAAAGATGAAGTAATGTAGCCTGGAAATCGTGTGTATGCACTGGATCTTTAATTACATTATAACTGAAATCATCAGTCTCTCCATAGGTAATTCCAGGTTTTACACCTGCTCCCGCCATAAACATCGTAAATGCTTTAGGATGATGATCACGCCCATAATCTGTAGCCGTTAATTTTCCTTGTGAGTATACTGTGCGTCCAAATTCTCCACCCCAAATCAATAAAGTATCTTCAAACATACCTCGTTGTTTTAAATCCTTGATCAAAGCAGCATTTGCTTGATCTGTTTTTCGGGCATTTCCTAAAACTCCTTTTGGACATCCTATATGTTGATCCCAACCTTGATGATATAACTGTACAAATTTGACTCCTTTTTCTAGCAATTTTCTTCCTAAAAGACAATTTGCGGCATACGTACCTGGATCTCGACTATCTTTTCCATACATATCGAAAATATACTCTGGTTCATCGCTCATATCAGTAACTTCTGGTATGGATGTTTGCATATGGAATGCCATCTCATATTGAGACATTCGAGCATTAATTTCAGGGTCTCCATAGAAACTATTTTGTACTTCGTTTAATTTTCCTAAATAATCCAACATGTTCCTTCTATTATGTCCATCATAATTTTCAGGATCTGTGAGATACAATACGGGATCTTTACCACTTCTAAATTGTACTCCTTGATGCTCTGTAGGTAGAAAACCATTCCCCCAAAGTCGAGCATATAAAGGTTGTCCACCTCCGTTTTTTGAAATTAAAGTGATAAATGTAGGTAAGTTTTCATTATCAGAACCTAAACCATAACTGATCCACGAACCTATAGAAGGTCTTCCTGGCTGCTGACTACCTGTCTGAAAAAAGGTAATTGCAGGATCATGATTAATTGCATCGGTTTGCATGGATTTTATAAAACAGATATCATCTACCACTTCTGATAAATAAGGCATGGCCCTACTCACCCAAGCTCTAGATTCTCCATATTGTTTGAAATCAATAATGGATGGAGCGATAGGTAAAGAGGTTTGATCAGCACTCATACCAGTAAGACGTTGTCCTTTTCTTACCGAATCTGGTAATTCTTGACCAAATAAATCTTTTAGTTTTGGTTTATAATCAAAAAGTTCAATTTGAGAAGGACCCCCACTCTGAAATAAATAAATAGCTCTCTTTGCTTTAGGGACATGATGTGGTAATCCTAAATCATTTCTGCTAAACATTCCTAAATCAGGCTGGACATTATTTTTAACAGCGCTCCAAGCTTTATCAGCGTTCAAAAGTGAGCCTAAAGCCAAAGCACCAAAACCTAAAGACGTTTTGGTCAGAAAAGCTCTTCTATCCATCATTTTTTCTACTTGCTGTAGATCTTTATTATCAGATCGTAAGGTATCGTGGTGATTGCACATAATCTTATTATCTTTTAGTTATGGTGGCATCAGAATTCATAATGGTGCTTGCTACTATAGCATTTGCCGCTATCATCGATAGGTTATCATCTGGATCAAAAGCAAAATCTCCTGATGCCAACCAGCCTTTTGCTTTTGAAATATCACCATTAAATCTATCATATTCTTCCTGTTGAAGAGCAACTAATAGTTGTAACTCCTTTTGAGATATTTGCTTTCCAGTTAATCGTATGTAGATATCTTTAATACCTTCTTCTATAGAAGCAAAAGCTGTCATATTTTTACCTATTACTTTGGAAGCTTCTATGTAGGTTGGATCATTTAGCAATACTAAAGCCTGCAAAGGAGTATTGGTTTCTTGTCTTCTAGTCATGCATATCTCTCTAGTAGAAGCATCGAATGTTGCAATCGTTGGATTCGGAGCTGTTCTTTTCCAAATAGTGTATAAACTTCTTCTATATAACTTATCTCCAGCATCTCTTTTGTAAGGTAGGTGTGTCATTTTCCAGAGCCCTTTTGGCTGGTATGGTTTTACACTTTCGCCGCCTATTTTGGCATTTAACAATCCACTTGCTACTAATGCATTATCACGAAGCATTTCTCCTGACAACCGTTTAGACGGACCTCGAGCCAACAATAAATTATCAGGATCTGTCTCTCTTAATTCATCTGAAACATTAGAATCTTGCTGATAAGTCTGAGACATTACGATCTGTTTATTTAGTCCTTTTAAATCCCATCCAGATTCTATAAAATTAGTAGCTAACCAATCCAGTAATTCAGGATGTGTTGGTAAGCTTCCTTGATTACCAAAATCTTCAGAAGTTTCTACAATTCCTTTTCCGAAGAAATTCTGCCAATACCTATTTACAGCTACTCTTGCTGTTAATGGATGTTTGGGATCAGTTAACCATTGAGCCAAACCTAATCTATTTTTTGGTAAATCTTCTGACATTCTCGGCAGACTACTCGGTGTATTTGAAAAAACCTCTTCTCCATGAGCATCATACTGACCTCTTTCTAATAGATATGTTTTTCTAAGTCCAGGAGAATCTTTCATTACCATTATCTCTTTAATGTTATCTGCGCTATCTGCCTGTATGGTTCGAACTTCTTGAAGTGACGAAATTGCTTCTCGCGTTGGAATGGATTTCGCGGACAAATAATAAATTCTTAACTGTTCTTTCTCAGCATCAGATAGCTCATCAAATGTTTTTGCTATTAAGGGTTCTAAAAGCTTAGCATCTGAAAGTTTTAAAACCTCTAAAGGAGTTAGCTCTTTATTAAATACTTTTAGGTCATCTACGATTGCTCTCGCAATCCCTTTACCACGCCATCTGGCTCCAATCTGCAAACCAGGCTCTATAGATTCTGGATAGATATAATCTTCTAAGTCGTGAAAGATGATATCTTTATATAAGTTATCTATATCTACATTAGTTTGTAAATACTCTCCATTCATATACAATTTTAACCCATTAGCAGTACTAGAGCCATCATACGTAAGTGTCAATTGAACCCACTGATCTCTTGGCACCTCTTTAATCGTCGTTTCTACAATAGCATTATCGGGCCAAACGTGTGCTAATAACAATTCAAAAGTGTTATCTTTTGTGATTGATAAGTGATATCCTCTGTAACTGTGTAATCTTGTTCCTTGTGCTTTATGAAAAATGACCCCTTCCTTGAGGTCTTTTGGAATAAAAACATGTATCCCAATACTAAAGTTCTCACTTCTCTGGAATACTCCGACTTTATTTAAATCTAACCACACATCACCATCAAACTGAAGTCCCTTCCCTTGATATCCTTCTTTCAGAACAATTTTTTGATTTCCAGAAAATTGCATTTTCATTACCCCTTTATCTCGATAATTTAATCTGTTTCGTAAGGAAGAATCTTCAAAGTCATAATATGCTAACAAATGTTTAGAATCTGTAAATGAATCACTCCGATATTTTTCATTTATAACCCACTGATCTGCTTTTTCTTTTTCGCTTTGCGTTACACGTCCTTTTTTATCCTGAGCGTTCTTTACCAGATCATCGATATAAGCCATCATTTCTTCTTCTTCTTTGGTAGGAAGTAACATGGTAGGAACTGGCATTGACCAGTCCCATGGAATTTGACCAGATTCATTTATCTGATTAAAAAAACTGAATAATTCAAAGTAGTTTTTTTGAGAAATTGGGTCATACTTATGATCATGACATTTAGCACAGGCAACTGTTAATCCCATGATGCCCTGCCCAACTACATTGGTTCTATCCGAAACATACTCTACTCTAAATTCTTCATCTATAATACCACCTTCTAAATTCTGGGGATGCAGTCTATTAAAACCAGTGGCCAAGATTTGATCTTTTGTAGGGTTTTCTAATAAATCACCTGCTAATTGCCAAGTAATAAATTGATCATAAGGCAAATTCTCATTAAACGAATTAATAACCCAATCTCTCCAAGGGCTCATATCTCGATAACGATCCACAAAATATCCGTGTGTATCTGCATATCTTGCTACATCCAACCAATCGATTGCCATTTTTTCTCCGTAATGTTCTGAAGTCAAAAGCCTGTCAACTTGTTTTTCATATGCATTTGGGCTTGAATCATTCAAAAAATCAAACAATTCTACTTTGGTTGGTGGTAGACCAGTAAGATCTAAAGAGACTCTTCTTAACAATAACTCCTTACTAGCTTTTTTTGCCAGATTTAAATTATTCTTCGATAGTTTTTTGATAACAAAATTGTCTATTGGGTTCTTTCCTGATGTTTTATTTTCTATCTGTGGCATCTCTGGTTTACTTGGAGTAATAAAAGCCCAATGGTCTTTATACTCTGCTCCTTCTTCTATCCATCTAATCAAAATTGCTTTCTCTTCGGAAGAGAGCTTTAAATAGGATTCAGGAGGTGGCATAACCATTTTAGGATCTTCAGACAAAATTCTATGAAAGACTTCTGATTTTTTTAAGTTCCTTGGATCTATAGCAAACTTGCCTGGTGACTCTGGTAATTCGAGAAAAGCGGTTTCCTCAGAATGTAATTGTAAACCAGCAGAAATCTTTGCTTTATCTGGGCCATGACATGCAAAACATTTGTCCGACAAAATTGGCTTTACATGCATGTTATAATCTATAGTTTTAGGAAGTCTCTCATATGCATCAGCCACTTTCTGTGGTAAAGAAGGTGTACAACTTGTATACATACTAAAAAGAGCCAATATTGTCAAAAACAAAAATTTTTTCATTTTCTATTAATTATTCAATAAAATTACTGGTATAAAACTACTATATCATCAACCTTAAGTTGATTTCATTAACTGAACAAAAACTATACAATCACTGTTTTAAAACTAAACCAGCATGTTTAAATCTTTGAAAATCTTATCAATTGTTCCTCTTTTAGGAACCAGCATAGGATTAAAAGAAGCGTCTCGATCTCTGGGAAC
>CAYGUC010000077.1:0-7367 GCA_964353005.1 uncultured Flavobacteriaceae bacterium
GGCCATACCTAAAAATACAACTTATTTGAGAAAATTCAAAAAAGAAATGGTATTATTTGTGTCTAAATTGCGAAAAGCACTTCCTGAATTACCACAAAGTTTATATGATAAATTGTTCAAAACAGCGTGGGTAGTTTATGCCAAACCCCCATTTGGAAAACCAGAAAATGTGATTGAATATTTAGGGCGGTACACCCATAAAATAGCGATTAGTAATTCCCGTGTTTTGGCTATAGATAAACAGACAAGGAAAGTTACATTTAGTTTGAAAAACTATAAAAAAGGTGGTAAAAAAACAACCTTGACACTTTGTGCCAAAGAATTTATACAGCGTTTTCAATTACATATTCTGCCCAAAGGTTTTACCCGAATACGACATTATGGATATTTAAGCAGCAGTTGAAAAAAAAAACAAATTGCCATTGTTACAACTCCAATTGGCAGATAAGGATTTGGCATACACTAAAACCTCTATTGCGCAAGAAAAATCGCTACATCGTATTTGCCCAAGCTGTAAAAAGAAAACAGTAATCACAATTTTAACCTTTGAGAGCCGTGGACCACCAAAAAATTATAAACAAATCATGAAACATAGACTAGTGAAATTTAACCATTAAAAAAACGG
Organism: uncultured Flavobacteriaceae bacterium; assembly: GCA_964353005.1. Taxonomy (GTDB): domain Bacteria; phylum Bacteroidota; class Bacteroidia; order Flavobacteriales; family Flavobacteriaceae; genus Aquimarina. The sequence continues at coordinate 626 of CAYGUC010000077.1, forward strand.
TTCTAAAATGAACCTTAGCATACTAGTACCCAAACTTAAAGGAAGGACTAAAAAAAAGAAAATCTCACATAAAAAAACAGAAATTACCTTAAAAAATGTTCTCTTTGAGTATCATTCTAATAAGAAAAAGAGGTAAGGTGTTTTAAAAATGCGGTTATTCTTTTTTAAGGTTCTTGCCAACTTCTTGATTTCCCCCTTATTTGCAAATCCCGGATCAGTCAACAAGGCATATAGCGCTGGCCTATCGGCACGCCATATGCTAAGTTATTATCCAACGTTTTAATGAGGAGTGGTCTACTCCTAAATAATTTGCTAAATCAACTTGACGCTTGAACTTTTTTTGCTTTAATAAAAGTAAACTCTGAATACGTTGACGAACCTTAAAATTTTCACTAGACTTAAATGATGCTTCTAAGAATTCTTCACTCTCCTGTGTTTCTAATCTTGATACCATTCCCATAGAGAAAATATACGAAAAATTAAGCTTATTTTAAAATGAAATTGGTGTTATTTGTTAATCTTGAAAATTCCCCCAAATATGACGAAGAACCAACTTGATCCAGAATATAATCTTCAACTACGAAAATTATAACCTTCTTGATTATCTCTTTAAAATAGAGGGGTCAGCATCAAACAGAACGACAGAAATAAACTATCGCAAAACAAAAGGCTATTCAAGGGGTCAGCTTAGTCCAGTGTATCCAGTGTTTTATTTCGTAAGTCTTTTTTAATTTTTTTTGAAACCTTCTCTAATAAAGTTATTAATCGATCTAGCTTCTAAACGAGTATCCCACGTACCTAATGGTCGGTTTACAACAACTTGTATAAAATCATCAAATCTATCGCCTATGCCAATAGATTTAGCGTAATCTGCTAATGTTCTTGCAGGATCAAGGTAGTTTTGATCTGCACCTTCATCGTCTGTTTTCCAACCATAAACCATATTACCTGATTTTGGGTACTCTTTTATTGCTTTACTATCATTAAATCCATTTTTATTTAACGACTTTCCAGGTTTAGTTACATTACCACTAGGTACTTTAACCTTCAATTCATTGCTGCTAAATCTCGTATTTTTGTGAATATAATAGTCTTCCCGAGCAATTAAATTTATAATATTATCTTTGGCTTGATAATCTGCATTTGAGTTTATGGCCATTTCTATACCCCAAACTGCACCAGTACAATTATTATCTGCTAAACAAGGATCAACACCTCTACTATACATTGAGGCTCCTTCAGAAATAACATTATCAAAGACATGAGCAATAGTACCTTCTGGAATTTCTCTACCTTTAAAATTATATCCCATAAGAAGACCAATAGCATTACGGGCAAAAAAATTATCTTTTGCTAAACCTCCAGATCTCATTTGTATTCCGTGGCTAGATGCACGAGTACAGATATTATTGATAAATGATGTTTTATTTCCATCTGAATCCCATTGTAGATAGAGATTATGAGATAATAAATTGGCTCCTGCACCTTTCACAAATGGACTCCACCCTCCTGTATCAAAAACATTTTCCTCTAAAAGAAGCCCATCATCAACCCCATAAGCAAATATATGTGAAGTCCTCGGTCCTCTTTCGTAAGAACTTCCATAAGCATAGCCTCCATAAAATATATTTCGCTTTAGTCTAAAATCAGATGGTCTCCTACCATCATAAGCTTGTATTGTTATTTCTGTGAATTCAAATTTAACATCTTCTATATGGATATCTTTAAAATTACCAATGAACCGTAAGTTTGGGCTTTTAGCTTTTGGATCAAAATTCGGATTTAATGGGTCTTTTTTATAAGCATAAAAGTGTAATCCGACCCATCGTATGTGTTTTCTTCCATCACTTCTGTCATAACGATAAACTTCTACATCTCCTTGTATAATAGGTCGTGGGCCGCTATGACCATAATATGAAAACACTGTAGGTTCATCTTTTGAACGACCACTCGTTAAACCATCAAGTTCGTGCTTCCCTAATGTCCAAATATCTCCTCTTTTTAGTAATAAATGATCGGGGTATCCTCCACGCATTTTTTTTATACCTTCTTGTATTGTCTTGCAAGGATTTTCAGCGGATAAGCCATCATTATTGTCATCTCCATCGGAACTACTTACATAAATTATTTTTGAATCTGATGAAGGCTCAAAAATACTAAAACCATTATTTTCTTCATTTTCTTCATTTTCTTCATCAGGATTATCGACATTATCTATATCTGTTAATGATACTGGTTCTTCTATATTATCTTTACAACTAAATATGTTTATTGATAAAAGAAGGAGTAATGCTGGTATTTGAAATGATTTTAATGGTAAATAATTTTTCATGTATTTAGTATTTAGTTTCTAATTTTAGATATCAAATCTAAAAATTATTTTCAATTTTATTACTATTTTTCATTTTAAAGTTTGTCTATCCTCTTTTTGACTTCTTATACCTATTATGAATTAAAACAAGCTTTAAATGTTTTGATATAAAATTCAGATTTTACAATGCTTGTTATATTTTCTGAAGTGATTTTGTTTTTCACTATTTCATGAAGCCATTGTTTGAGATCTTCCATATTTTTAAATGTTTTATTCTTAAATCGTTCTTTTAAATATTGCCAAACTTTTTCACACGGATTTAATTCGGGGGTATATGGCCTCAATATTATCCCTAAAAATAGGAATAGTTTTTTCAAAATACCCCCTCTCTAAATATCCAGATATTAAATTTATAGCATTATGAAAATTATCAACTTCCACTATAGCCTCGATCGAGACCCTAATAATATGCCTTTTCATAATAAATTAGCCCGCTGTCTAAATGATGTGCTTTGTGGTGCGCTATTCCTAAACCTAAATACGCCAAATTCTTCAGGTAATCATTACCTAACGCCAATGACCTTTCTTCAAGGGATTTTAAATAACTAAATGCCAAACTTAAACTATCCCTAGTCACATTATGAAAACCAAGCTCATAAAGTGATTTCCCCTCAATAACAACATTCCCAACCACCTCTGCCTCTTTTAGAGCCTGCTTGTAGTAGAAAATTGCACTATCTCTATAAAAGAATCTTCCTTTAGAAAACACTATAGCACTTTCAAATTTCTTTGATGATTCATCAATGAAATTTGAAGAATGATCCTGAATGTTAGCAATACTGTTTTGACTATTTAATAAATCATCACTCGATTCCACCTCCAACCTATTATACCCATCAATAAAAAATATCAAACACAATATACAAACCATTATGAGCATCATGAAAGCCCATTTGAAACCATAATTATTCTTTCTAACATAATTAGATTTAGCACTCATCCAGCAAAACTTAAAACACAGTTTTATTAAGATGTAAAGGACACAAAAGTCCTTTTACATTCAATCACTAAAAATCGGGCAACCTGCTAATAAATCTTTAAAACACCTCCAATTTTCCTTCTACTATCTCATAAAAAGAGTTCAATTTATTCTCATTACCCCTTATAAGACCAGGAAATCCATAACTATCAAAACAAACTCTTAAATAATCAATAAAAAAAGTCTGATGAGGCTCAAACAACACCCTACTATCTACAGTCCTTTCCTTTGTTATCTCTATAGCATATCCAATAGACCCACTAATATTATCCTTATGTAGACTATCAGGACTAAGAAATAAATATGGTGGCACTTCGTTATTGTCTTTACAAATAATATCCATCTCCTCATACCAATTATAACTTTCCATTTCTAATAACTGTTCATCCAGCGAATAAATTTGCAAAGGGTCAGCCAACTGCCATTCTGGTATGATAAATTCTGAAGCATTAAAATTATGGGTAAAATTTACTGAACCAACAATCCTATAAAAATATTCTAAAGAAAGAGGTAGATACCCCAAAGGGCTTACTAATTCTCTCAATTTTTGTAATTTAGACTCTTTCTCCTCATTAGCAATTGAAACAACACTAAGAGCATCACAAGACAGATTATAATCAACTTTCTTAAGAGCTTGATAAATCTTTTCAATATTCCTATTAACCCTACTTAACATCTCCTTTAATACCAAATCAATATCCTCTCGAACTGAGAAATTCTCTCCAACAAAAGCTAGCCTACCCAATTTTTTGATCTCTTCAGAGACATCAACTATATGTCCCGATAAATATTCTTTATATAAATCCATTTTAAAATAAAATTACGAAACTATCCATAAAAAAGCAAAAGGACAACTTTAGAAATTTCATAACAGTTTGAATTCTGTACTATTAAACCATTTGCTACATGTGTAGATGTATAGCTACTATTCTAACCCCCTAAAATAAACCCATACATCCAAAAAAATCACAGTAAGAATTATCTAAACCCAATCAGTTGTCACTATTAAAATCAAAATCCTATTGCCCTTAATTGCTTTTCACTTAATCAAGATAAGAATTAACCAAACTCACCCAATCAACAACTTATCTCATAGTGCCTGTCTTTCATAGAATAACACAAGAGGAATACAAATATACTCAGTCCATAGGAGACCATAAAATTAATCAGATTATTCTTATTCTATAATGTCTTTTTTATATCAAAACAGACATATCTTAATTATCGTTTTATTTCACTATTAAACGTTTTGGCATATTATCCCCTACCTTGACCAGAAACACACCTTTGTTTTTGAATTCAGACCTGTCGAGAGTAAATCGTTTTCTAACAGCATTATCATTAGTATGCTCCGAATTGAGAACACTAAAATAAATATCATCATCTAATTTCTTATCTAATCCATTATCAAAAATAAGACCAGAAGTACTAGCATCAACTAATTCACTACTTATAGTTTTTCCACTAATATTAAGAATCTCAATTAAAGTAGTATCTGAACAATTAAAACAATCAATAACCACCTGTCCCAATTTTGGTTCTAGAGGATTGGGGGATAATATAATATTCTTATCTCTAGCATTAGCTCCCAAATCTAACTCACTATCATTACTAGAAGACATAACTACACTACGAGCAAAAGGATTGCTTAATGCATTAATATAACTCCCAGGTCTACCGCCAGATGCACCATGTCCATCACTACAATTCCTATTACGATTTCTTATCTCTGTTGCAGTACCAGGACCGTGATCATTTTGTGACGCTATTGGGTGGACCCAATTTTGAGGCCAAGGACCATTGGAGATAAAATTTGGGTCTCTTACAAATGCACCATTTCTTGTTATGTAATTATTACAATGCTTACAATATGGCCTATTGGCCACTATCAACACAGGGTTGCTAAGCCCTATCCTCTGAGTCATATGCAAATTTGCCACACCCATCTCAGCATGCAGGCCTGATACTGGTCTTTCAGACATGCCCCGCCTTCCCACATATCTATAATGTACACCAAAACTATCCTCAAGAGTACCGAAAGTTTGAATCTGACCATCTCTACCCGACGCAAATTCAATTGTAGTCGCATTCATAAATCTCCTAAAACCATCCAAAGAAACTCCATTAGTTAGGGCCCTACCCCTAATTACAGAGGCAATATTACTCTTAATAATATTAACTCTACGAACACCTCCTGGATTAGCTGGCATGTTGGCTAAATTAGTGCTTACATATATAAAACAACCACCTCCTGGTATGTGTAAGTAGCCCACAGCTGTGGTATTTCTATTTCTAGCCATTTGATTAGGAAACAAGTTATTATGAATTAACTCTGCCATACGTCTCACATCACTTGTGGTTATTGAAAACTCTTGTGAATACGCTTCAAAGCCACTAATAAGTGAATAAATAAATACTAAAATTAAAATTTTTTTTCTGTACATACTTCTATTTTTTTGTTAAACATTCTTTTGTCCAACTAACATATTCCCTTCCCTATTTTGTCATACATGATCAATGTAAACCCTCTCTTTAAAATCCTGACACAACTAAACCCATTACTTTAATGTGTCTAGAATTTTTTACTTAAGTAAATAAAATCAATTTGATATTATAATATTCGTTCCTCTACTAATATCCTAACAAAAAAGATTAACTAAACGAAATTACATGAGCCATATTCGTCTAGCCAGAAAAAATTTATGAGCAATAAATCAGTAAATAATTACATTCATTTCTTCAGCAATATACATGTAATACTGAATACTCAAGATGTACTATCAAAACAAGCAACATAATACCTAATAGAGAAAACACTAAAAATCGATTGTACAGACTGTTCTCTTAAACACAACCAAATCCAATCAGTAATATACTACAAAACCCTAACTCAAATTGACCTGTCAAAACTATACATATGTTAATAAATCGGTGAGGACTATCAAAGAGCAATGCTCATCACAATAAACCCCCAAGGTTCAATTATGGATGGCACTTCTGAATGAAATTCATGTCTAAACCACTAAAAAGTTCTCCACTCCACTTCTAGAATAAGGGTCTGCAAGTTCAAAATGCTCAGGTTGCTTAAGAATAACTTCCTTAGAAACACTCTTCATAGAAGCTGGAAAATTCTTAAACAATCTTTCTTTCTGCTCCTTGTTAAAAATACGGAACAGATTAAACCTTTGGGACGTTCATCTAAATGAACTATATTTACCATTCAAGGCACACACAAGGTGTAAAAATCATGACTTCCTTCGTCGTCACGCTTCTTACACCAGCCGTTGTGCTTAATACAAAAATGGATTAATCACTAAACAAAAGAGAGTACTGACTTTTAAAGGAATTAAGCCTATTGGAAAATATAAACATAGTTATAAATATTTTTGGCT
>CAYGUC010000078.1:0-6709 GCA_964353005.1 uncultured Flavobacteriaceae bacterium
AACAGCAGTATGCACAACTCTTTTTTTAGTTAATCAAAATGCACAACGGGTTAATTTATATATAATTTTTACTTTTTTCTTTATTTACCCTTTTTTTTGAATTTCTACTGAATGAGGATACGGGATCTCTATACCTGCATTATCCAATGCTATTTTGGAATTTTCAAGAGTGCTAAAATAAACATCCCAATAATCTTCTGGTTTACAAAATGGACGTACTGCCAAATCTACGGAGCTTTCTCCTAAAGCTTCTACGTTTATGGAAGGCTCTGGATTTTTTAACACTTTTGGATTCGAAGTTAAAACTTCTAATAAAACATTTTTTGCTTTCTTGATATCTTCATCATATCCTATTCCAATAGTAAGATCTACTCGCATCCATTTCTCGGCAGAATAATTAACTATATTTCCATTTGCAATTGCTCCATTAGGAATAATTGCTAATTTATTTTGAGGAGTGGTTAATTTAGTAGTAAAAATTTCTATAGATTTAACCGTTCCTATTGCTCCTTGAGCTTCTATAAAATCTCCTATTTTATATGGTTTAAAAATCATAATTAAAACCCCTCCTGCAAAATTAGATAAAGATCCTTGTAATGCTAAACCTACTGCCAAACCTGCTGCAGCTATTATTGCAGCAAATGTAGTTACATCTACTCCTAGTCTTGATATAACCAATACTATCAAAAACACCTTTAATCCCCAAGATACTAGGTTTAATAAAAAATTTTGTAATGACTCATCGTATTTACTTTTTGCCATTACTTTTTTCATACTACCTATTAATCTCTTAATAACCCACGATCCAAATATGTATATAAGGATTGCAGTGACTAATTTAGGTCCAAATTCTTTTGCCAGTTCAATACCATAGTTGAACCATTCTTGGGCTTTTTCCATAATTATAATGTATTTTTATTTAAATGATAAAATGATTAAAGTTTTATTATCTACGTCTATTTCTAATACTAATGAAATAAACATCATAAATAATAAAACTTTAATAAAAATCAAAACGTATTGTAAATCCTACTTATTTCACAATTATAAACTCACTTCTACGATTTTGCTGATGCTCTTCATCACTACAAGGGATTTTATTTTTACATTTATTAACCAGAGAAGTTTCTCCATATCCCCTTCCTGTAACTCGAGATTTATTTATTTGTCCCTTTTCAACAATATATTTTATGGTGCTTTTGGCTCGTCTTTCACTCAAATACATATTATAATCATCTCCTGCCCTACTATCGGTATGAGATCGAATATCTATTTTTAGATTAGGATATTCTTTAAGCGCTACTATAATCTTTTGCAACTCTATTTCTGCATCTGGTCGTATAAAAGATTTATCTAAATCAAAATATATAATTTCTAAATCTAATATTTCAGCCAAGTCATTTCCTGGTTTTAGTTCTTTTTCATTAAAACCTCCTTCTCCTAATTGTAAAGGAAGTTGATGCATGTATTCTAAAGCAAAATTAGTTTCTAATAAAGCTTCTGTAGCGCTATACCCTAGATTGGTTCCTCTAACGATATAGGATTTACCACAATCTACATTTAATTTATATTGCCCTTTTGCATTCGTGGTTACTCTAGATATTTCCTGATTGTTATCATCTAACAGAATCACTTCGGATCCAGGTAAAACATCTCTGGTATATGCATCTGTAATAACCCCACTTACATATTGCGCACAGGTAGTAATAAGCTCTTTTGTTTGTTTAAAACTATAAATATCATCATTTCCATTACCTCCAGAGCGATTACTAGCAAAATAACCTATCTTGGTATCTTCATCTAGAACAAAAGTAAAATCATCTTCTGAGCTGTTTACTGGCTCTCCTATATTATACGGAATAGAATACCCTGAAGCTTCTGGTACTGCTACGAATATATCAAGTCCTCCTAATCCTACATGTCCATCACTAGCAAAATATAATCTACCTGAATCACTAACGTAAGGAAAAGTTTCCCTACCTTCTGTATTAATACGATCTCCTAAATTTTTAGGTTCTCCAAAAGTACCATCTTCATAAACATCTACTTCGTATAAATCAGAAAGCCCTCTACTATCTGGCATATCACTTGCAAAATATAGTTTTTTACCATCTGCACTCAAAGCGGGGTGTGCTATTGAATATTCGTCACTATTAAAAGGTAGCTCTTCTATATTAGACCATTTTTCTCCATCTAAAGTAGCTCTATATAATTTTAGAAGAGTTGTTCCGTTTACGTCAGATTTTAACTTTTTCTTTGTGAAATTATTTCTTGTAAAGTATATAGTTTGCCCATCTTTGTTAAATGATGTAGAAGATTCATGAAAACGGGTATTTATTTTCCCTTTTATTTTTTCTGGAGTTGTTAATGCCCTTCGTTCTCCTAAAATATTTGATATATATAAATCTAAAAAAGGCATTTCATTCCATTCATGTATGGTTTTTGTCATTCTATTTTTCCCTTCTCTAGACGAGGCAAAAATTAATTGACCTTGGTGATTGAAGCTTGGTGCATAATCGGATTGCTCAGAGTTAATATAAAGTTTTTTTAAAGTATATCTACCCGATTGCATTTCTATAAACTTAAGATAATCCCTTGTACTCACAAAATATTCTGCACGTTGATCATTTCCAGATAATAGCTTAAATTTTTCCATAGCCATATCTGCATCCTCATAACGTTTTACGCTTTTTAAACTCTGGGAATAACGAAATAAATATTCGGGTTCTATTTGATCTTCATATTCATTTACCAATTTCTCATACCAATCAACGGCTTTTTCTAATTCGCCATTGAAATAATACGAATCCCCTATTTTTTTATATACTTTTGGCGAAGTATAACCACTTTCTGCCACTTGAAGATAAATTTTTCGAGCATCCACAAAGGCAAAACGACTAAAGTTTTCATCAGCTTTAGCTAAACGCTTTTCTTGAGAAAATGCAACACAAGATACTAACAAACTTATTGCAATATTTATAACGTATTTATTTAAATTCATGATGTGGTCGTTTTTATATAAGATCTAAAAACTAAATTTTGTATGGTTACTTTTTTTATGTTTATGCTAAATATTAACTCTCTTAAAAGAATCTTGGGGTTAGCATTCTATTATATTTTTTAAATAATTCGAATCTCAAAAACACTTCATAACTTCCATCATTAAAAGTTGTATTTCCTAATTCTGTAGTCTCTCTATCATATGCGAACCCAATCATCATAGCATCTGATAATTGAAATCCTATATTTCCACTTACTGCAGCACTCCATCTATATGCAGCTCCCAAAGTAAGTTTATCATATAATAAAAAGTTAGCAGAAACATCTACTTGTAAAGGTGTTCCAAAAACTAATTTAGTTAGTACTGCTGGTTTAAATTTTACATCATCACTTATATTAAAAACATAACCAGAAATCAAATAATAATTAACCCGTTCTTCTGCCAAAAAACTAGAGGCATTACTATCACTACTAGTAGTACTTTTATCAAAATGATCCGTTTCTAAAAGGTTAGGAGCACTTAGTCCTAAATAAAACTTATCTGTATGATAATACGCTCCTATTCCCACATTTGGACTAAATTTATTATCAATATTAGTTTCAAACAAAGCATCATTATTATTAAATTGAGACAAACGTTGAAAATCAATGTTTAATAAATGACCGCCTGCTTTTAAACCAAAACTTAATTTTGCTTGTTCTGACAATGGAATTGTGTATGAAAAATCTATATCTATATACGTTTCACTTGTTGGTCCTATTTCATCATGGATCACGGATAATCCTAATCCTAAACGTTCTTTTTCTCCTAAAGGAGTATTTAAAGATAGTGTTTGTGTACGGGGAGCTCCATCCAGCCCAACCCATTGACTTCTATGAAGTCCTAATATGCTCATAACACCTCTACTACCAGCATAAGCAGGATTAACACTTATTGTATTATACATGTACTGTGTGTATTGAGCATCTTGCTGCGCATAATTATTGTAAAACACAAAGCTCAAAAGCGTTGTAGCTATTATTGTGTGTATTTTTTTCATCCGCTATAATTTATTTTTTTATTAAACCCATGAAAGAAAAATCTTCCTTCATGGGAATTAAAACTTTTATTACTATCTATTGATGTATAAATATCCTGCTCTATTTTTTCTTTCACCAGATTCTAAGGTATATTCCAAGACATAATAATAAGTTCCAGCAGGCAGTTGATCCTTTTCTTCTATAGTTACTCTTCCGTTTGAAATACCTCTAAAGAAATTACCATCTCTTCCGTAGTTATTAGACTCATATACTTTAACTCCCCAACGGTTATATATTGCTAAATTATTTTGTAGCCTTTCTATTCCTGTTATTACAAATACATCATTAACTCCATCTCCGTTTGGTGACATCCCTGTAAAGACTGTTATCCCATCATCTCCTTCACCTGCAGGGCCATTTGGTTCTAAATAATCTGGTGTCCCATTTCCATCACTATCAAAAGCATCATCTGGGTTTCCATCTCCATTTGGATCTGGGTTTTCGTCTTCTGTTAAAATTCCATCACCATCATCATCCGTATCCAAATAATCAGGCGTTCCGTCTCCGTCTGTATCAGTATCAGAAGGGTCATTATCATTATCATAATTTTCTTCAACAGTATCTACTCCATCACCATCATCATCACTATCTCTGTAATCTGGTTCATCTTCACTATCTGTATTATTAAGGTCTGTACCAGGATCGCTACCTACAATATCTCCATTTGGATCTCCATAACCTGTAGTATCTCCATCATAAGCATCATCTAAACCGTCTCTATCTACATCATTACCACTAGGTAATGTATCTGGCTCTCCATCGTTATCATAATCAAAACCTTCAGTTGAATCAGGAATACCATCATTATCACTATCCTCATCCAGATAATCTGGTGTATCGCTTCCGTCTGTATTTTCTGGTATTATTCCTTCATTACCATTTCCTTCATACGCATCATCTAATCCATCTCTGTCAGAATCGTTACCTGAAGGTGACACATATCCATCTGTAGACTGTGCCTCCACATTATCTGGAATACCGTCATTATCAGCATCCTGATCAAAAGAATCTATAATACCATCTCCATCGCTATCTATTGTACCTTCTACGGTATCCAGAATACCATCATTATCATCATCAAGATCTATACTATCAGAAATTCCATCGCTATCATTATCACCATCGATGATGATTGTCTCTTCGAGATCATCAGGAGTAGTATTAACATCATTTTGATCCAGTGTTACATTTGTTATGACATTAGTGATAGTCGCTCCTGCCACATTATTATCTACTGAAAAACTTATCGTTAACATTCTCAACTCTCCTGCTGGTATAGTTCCTACTGTCCAAACTCCAGTACTTGCATTATAAGATCCTTGATCTGGTGTATCAGAAATATAAGTAACTCCTACTGGTAATTGATCTGTAATCGAAACATTTGTTGCTTGTGCTGGTCCTGTATTAGAAAGAATAATGCTATACGTGTACACTCCTCCTAATACATATGCTCCCGTCTCAATTATTGATTTAATTACTACAAGATCAATATCTCCTATGACATTAATTTCTTCTTCCAGATCGTTATTAGTAAGATCAGGATCTGTTTGATCCATTGTATAGGTGATTACATTATTAATAGTGGTGCCACTCGTTCCTATATCTACTATAGCATTTATACTTAATATAGCCGTAACTCCTGCATTTAAGTTACCAATAATCCAATTACCTGTAATGTTATCATAAGCTCCTAAATTTGATACATTTGAGATATAAGTTAACCCTGCCGGAAGGAGATCATTAATAAGTAAATTAGTGGTTTGAGCTTCTCCATTATTACGTACTGTAATCGTATATGTAATTGTATCCCCTTCGGTAGGTGCGCTATCATTTACCGTTTTGGTAATCTCTAAATCCGCATCGTTACCTATAACAATATCTTCTTCAAGGTCATTATTAGTTAGATTAGGATCATTTTGATCCATCACAAATGTGATTACATTATTAATTGTATTGCCACTAGTCCCAGAATCTATGGTTACTATAATATCCAATGTGGTACTAGCTCCGCTAAGTAGATTTCCTACAGTCCAATTACCAGATGCTGGAGCATAAGATCCTTGAGATGGAATATCATTAACATACGTTACTCCTGTTGGAAGCAAGTCCGTAATAACCAGATTAGTTACTTGTGCTACTCCATTATTAGTTACATCAATAGTATAGGTAATCGTATCTCCTTCGTTTGGAGTAGCATTATCTACTGTTTTACTCACTACCAAATCCGCATCGTTATTCACCACAATATCCTCACTTGGATCATCTGGAGTCGTATTGGTATCGGTCTGGTCTAAAGTTACACCAGTTACCGTATTGGTAATGGTATCCCCACTAGTACCTGCATCTACCGTTGCTACAATATCTATAGTTGCAACTCCTGTACTGTTGATTGTTCCTATCGTCCAAACTCCTGTTCCGGATACATAGGCACCTGCTCCTGTATCACTTACATAGGTTACTCCTGCTGGTAATACATCTGTAAGTACCACACTGGTTGCTTGTGCAGGACCATTATTGGTTACGCTTAACGTATAGGTAATGGTACTACCCTCATCTGGAGTGGCATTACTTACCGTTTTAGCTACAACCAGATCTACTTCATTATTCACTACAATGTCCTCGCTTGGAT
>CAYGUC010000079.1:0-6682 GCA_964353005.1 uncultured Flavobacteriaceae bacterium
AATGCAGTTGTAGTTAAGCTCTTTTTTACATTTTGAAATAAGCGATCTACACCTTCTTCAAATATTTTGTTTTCTTGTTCTTCAGCATTAAACCCTTTTATAACTCTAACTCCAGCAAGTGTTTCGGTTAGTCTGCCTGTTACTTGTGCATTAATAACTCCTCTTTTTCTAAAAATAGGTCGAATAAATTTAAAAGCCTTTAATGCAATCACCCCAAATATAGAAACAGGTACCAATACAAATAAGGTCATCGACGGACTTATACGAATTAATAAAACTAATGAAATAATAGCGGTAATAGTACCACCTACCAATTGCACTAATCCTGTACCAATTAAATTTCGTACCCCTTCTACATCGTTCATGATACGAGATACCAAAGCTCCTGATTTTGTATTGTCAAAAAAACTAATAGGTAAGGAGAGTACTTTTTTTTGTACCTGTGCCCGTAATTCTGAAATTAAAAATTGCGCTTGTACACTAAGTATTCGGGTTAAAAGATAAGAAGTTATGGATTGTATTAAAATAGCGGCAGATACACTAATTAGTAATATCTGTAACATTTTAAAATCTTTTTTAGCAATAACATCATCCATTAAGTACTTAGTAGCCATAGGTAGCACTAAACTAGCTAATCTGCTAAGTACAATTAATAATAACCCAATCAAAACAAGATTTTTTCTTGGCCAAATAATGGTTTTAAAAGCCTGACCAATGCTAACTTTAGACTTTTTTTTATCTTTTGGGGTAGAGTTATTTTGAAATTCTCTCATGTTTACTTTTCTGCTTTAAATAAAGAAATAGTGTAATCTAATAGTTCTGTATTTCCATGTTCTCCATGCCCAGGAATAACTGTTTTTGTTTTAGGGTATGCTTCTTTTATTTTGGATACTGTGGCAGACCACTCTTTTATATTAGCATCTGCCAGATTTCCTTTTGTTGCATTTCTACTTTTTATCATACATCCACCAAAAATAAGTTCTTCATCCGGGAAATAAGAAACGATATTATCTACGGTATGAGCTTCCCCCATAAAAGTATTTATAATGGTTTTATTACCCAAAGTAAGTGTAAGTTGCTCTTTAAATAATAAATTAGGTTCAGGGTATTTATGTAGTGCCATTAATTTGGCAGTTTTTTTACTGGCAATTGTTGGTATCCCTTCTTTTTTAAAAACATCCATACCTTCGTTACAATCTGCATGAAAGTGATTAAAAACAACTCCTTTTATAATCGTTTTTTTATCTTTTTGAAGCCATTGTATCAAATCTGTAGTAGCAATGTCATTAGCAGGAGTATCAAATATATATGCTTCTTTATTATGTATATATATAAATCCGTTGCAGGCAACTTTTGTTCCGTTTTTTAAAGTTAGATCAGATATGTGTATATAACTATGATCGCTAAGTTTTTTAATGATCAGCTCTTCAGAAACCATAATATCGAGATTGTCGTTCTCTTTTTTACACGAAAAAGAACTGGTTACTAACAAGAGGAAGACAAAGAAATAACGATTGTTTAGATATAGGTTTTTCAAGATGATTTTTTTTGTTTAAAAATAATACTTTATTATCTGGTTGAACGAGTGAAGGTGAAGAAAATCAAAGATTTTTTATATAATATATAGCATATTTTAAGATCTAAAAAAAAAGAGAATAAAATGAATTACTTTAAGTCGGGAGAATTTGTGCAGCTAGTATCGTTACACCAAATCAAGGTAAATACAAGTTAAAGCTATAGTATTAAAAAAACCATGTACGGCAATAATAAACCATAAATCGTATTTACGCAAGTAGAATATCAGGGCTAAGAGCGCTCCAACAATCCAAGTAACAAGTTGCCCAGTAATGCCTTGACTACTATGCATGAAGCCAAAAAAACCAGTAATTAAGATAATGTTAAGAACAATACTGATTTTGCTTTCGCCAAAGAATTTTACAAACTGTCGCATAAAATAACCTCGAAAGATTATTTCTTCTCCAAATCCTGCAGTAGCCCACACTAATAATAAAAAGGTTAAAAAATATGGAAGATTTCCTTTTAATTGATCAAAACCCGAATAATCTATGGGAGTTCCTGTGATTTT
Source organism: uncultured Flavobacteriaceae bacterium (assembly GCA_964353005.1). Classification (GTDB taxonomy): domain Bacteria; phylum Bacteroidota; class Bacteroidia; order Flavobacteriales; family Flavobacteriaceae; genus Aquimarina. Next base: position 2,087 of record CAYGUC010000079.1, read on the forward strand.
TGTAATTCCAGGAACCAATACAAAGACATAAAAAAGGAAAAGCCCTAGTGAAACTAACGGAGCTAGTACAAAAATGTTTTTGAATGTAAATTTTTCACGTTGAAATCCAAGTGCCGAAAATGGTTTTCCTTTATATTCTATATAATTGGCTATAATGATTACTATAGAAATAATGATGTTTTCTATGGTTATACGCAATGGTCCAAACCAAAGAAAGCAGATGATTGAAATGGTAATTAATGGAATTAATATTTGTCTAAAGTTAATTTTGTTCATTGTTTTTTGATTTTAAATTCTAAACGAAATAATGAACAAAATCTCTGAAAACACCTTTAAATATGGGTGTTTTTACTGAATAGTCGTAATTTGTAACTGAATAGTCGATAGTTTTTAGCATCTTTCATTGAAACCAATTCATAAATGCTTTTCGCTTATAACGACTGATGTTGATTTTAGCAATCTCATCGTTTTCAATGAAAGGTTTTAAATGAATACGCAACTTGCCATTTTCAATCTTTTCAATTTGGTCTACAGTATCTTTGTGAATGATAATTTGTCGATTGGCTCTAAAAAATAATTGATCATTTATTTTTTCTTCGAGCTCATTTAATGTAAAATTAGTGTTAATTGTTGTGCCATCATTTTGAACAGTATACACAATTTTGTTTTCGCTGTAAAAGCACGCAATATTTTCATAAGTAAGCTTTGTCATTTTCGTGCCACTGTCAATAGTAATTTGAGTATCTCTGATAGATAACTTATATAAATTGTATATGTCTTGCGCATACAATAAACCTATGAGAATAAAACACAATAATAAGGTAATTAGTAAACCAATTAATAAATAATAGAATACTGTCTGTCCACCTGCTACTTTATCTAAAATAATATTTACAGGAATATACATGATTGTAATATATCCTAGAGTAGAAACCATAAACCTTATGATAGTGATGATTTCTACTTTTTTAAAGAAATACTTTTTCTTGTAAAATTGAAAATTAAGATCTGCTATGATTCCAACGAGAATAGCTAAAACAATAGTTGATAGAAAGCCTTCTATGGGGAATCTATAGGATTCACTATTTAGAAAATTATCACTTGCTGCTAAATGATTTGCGACTAATGAGAAAATGATTAATACAATGCCTTTCTGTAACCAACGCCATGTAGAACTGCTCAAAAATTCTTGCCATATTGTTTTTACTTTATTTTTGTTTAGCTTTTTAATAGGCATGGACTAAAAACTTTTTTTATCAAATTCAAAAGTAAAGAATAATTTCTCTATAGAATTTTTATCAAGAATATTGTTTGTCATTCACTAAATCTATTTTGAATATTTTTATTCTATTAGATCAAATTTTGGCTTGAAATTGTAAAAAAGAATCCCTGATTAGGCAAAAAAATGCTATGAAGAACATCCTTCGAGATTTTTGCCTGTGGTTAGTATAAGGAACTTAAGGCAAGTGCTAGTGATGCTTTTTAGACTGATACTAATACAAATATTTTGCTTTTATCTTTTCTTAGTTGGTGACTTTGCAAATTAACACAGACCTTTCGATTAAGTCCAAAAGCCCTATGTTTTTTATACATTGTTATTGGTATTTCGTTTTTTTTGTTCAATTAGGACAACCAATTAAATAAATTTTCTCTGATTTTCCCTCAATAATTCCTTTTTCCCAAGTATAGTTTTTATTTCCTAATCCTTTTAGTAAAATATCTAAATCTTTCATTCGATAGATTCTCCCACTAGTAATTACGGCATCCCAAGCAAAACAAATTGGAATAATTGGAATTATGTAAGTAAAAATAATTTGTATAAAAGCAATAACGGATAAACGCACTTGCTTTACGGATAGCAATATACTTGAACCACTATTACTTTTATGTCTTGTTGTACATAGTGTTTACCTTTTATTTAGTTCATTTTTAACTTCTTCAGGAAGCTCTCGCCAGTCTATGTCTAACAATGCTCCTTGAAGTGAATACAGATAGTAACATCTGGGAAGCGTTTTATTTGGGTAGTTTTCACAAATTTTTTGATAAGCCATTTTAGGTGTCATTTCTGTTAAATCTGCTAGCGTATAAACTCCTATCTCTTTTAACTTTTCAGCAATTGTTTTTCCAATGTTTTTGGCTTTCATTATTATTCTGGTTTGGTGTAAGTGATAATATCAATTCCTATTCCATTTGGGTCAACAATAGCAAAATGTCTATCTCCCCATGGTTCGTCCCTAATTTCAATTTCGATAGCAACACCTTTATTTTTAAGTTGTTTGTAAACATCATCTACTTCTTCTACTTCAACGGTCAAGTAAACACCTTTTCCATTAAATGGAGATTGAAAAATTGGTTTTTGACTTGGATGATTTGGTTTTAAAAAACTGATTTCTGATGATTTGTCAGGTGTGTGCATCAATAGATAAAAGTCGTTTTCGAACGTAACACCAAAGTTTAGAACAGTAGTGTAAAACTCTTTCGTTTCAGCTAGTTTTTCCGTGATAATTCCTGCATTCAATTTCATTTTACTTTGTGTTTGCGCATTAGTCCAACAAACGGTTAGAGTAAGTGCGATTAATAATAAATTTCTCATTTTTACATTTTTGTGATACAAATTTAGTAGGAGAGAAATAGTCGAAATTGTAAAAATCGGACAAACTCACCCAAAAGCTTTAGAAGGTGTTACACCATAAAAAGTTTTAAAGGTTTTGATAAAATGGGCTTGGTCAAAGAATCCTACATCAAAATAGAGTTTATTATTTTTAAGGTTTTGAATTGAGGATTTCGAATTTAAAATATATTGAAAACGAATAATATTACTAAATGCCTTTGGTGTTGTACCAATATAAAAATTAAAAATTCTTCTCAACTGTCTAGCACTTATACCTGTATTTAAATCTTTTTCAATGTCTAAAAAACCATTTCTTCTTAAAATTAAATTTAATGCATTGAAAAACCTTGGATCGAAATCAAAATTCTTTTTGGAAATTATATCATTGAATTTATTATTAAATAAATTTACTATCCTATCAAAAGAGAGACCTCCTGTAAGGTTAGTTTGAATCCATTCTGAAAAATCAGGTAGTATTAGTTTTAGTTCTTGAGTTTGTTCAACTAGTGTCTTTGCATTAATGTCAAATAAAATAGGAAATGCTGCTGGTAAAAATCGAACACCAATATAATCAAACTCTTTTCCAATTTGGAATTCAGAGTATCTTCGGCAAAAGCCAACTATAAAGTTTTCTGAGAGCTCTTTATGATTAAAAAGAATATCAATACAACCATCTGAAACTACACGATAGATAAAAGTATATTTTAAAGGTACTCGGGTTTTTAATTGCCAAAAGCAATATATAAAGTTATTTACTCCATTCTGAGGTTCTTTTTCTTGATAACTAATTTCTTTATTCTCAGCTTTAACAGTTGGTTGAATAGGTTTGCAAAATTCTTTTATAATTTCAAACTCTTTCACTTATTATTTTTCTATCATTATCCACAACTTCGAAGTAAACTCAGCCTTAGCGTCGTTGATTAAATCTTTTGTGCAACGATAGCGAAATCAAAAAATTTGATCTATAGAGTTTACGAAGTGTTATGTTTAGTTTGTTTTTCCAAAGCTAAGAAATTTTCCACTTCCATCTAGTGGGACAAACAAATGGTGTTTTAAAAAGTACCCAAATAATAGCATCCTGTGCTTTATAGTGTAGCCCGGATTTAAAAAGAAGAGTATAAAATAGTCCCTCAAAATCGGGAGACTTTGTGGAGAAAAAGGTTTTGTAGGTACTATAAAGAAAACTTCTGTAGAAAAGCTTAAAATGATTTATTTTATAAGAAATTAGAGGCTTGTGCAATGGCTACTGTTGTTATCTGGCGTGCTTTTATTTTTCCAGTTTTCAAATGTCATTTCAAATTTAATCTCCCCCTTTCCGTGAATTCCAATTTCTGTCCAACCCGATTTTCTATAAAAAATTTCAGCTCTTGTATTTTGATCCGTTCCCAACCATACATTTTTAGAAGTTTGGTTAAAATACCAATCCAACATCAAGTCATGCAATTGTCTTCCAATTCCTTGTTTTTCATAGTTTGGGTGTACAAATAGAGCCCAAATATTATTTTCTTTTAAGTCTACTATTGAAAATCCAACAATTTGATTGTTAATTTCACAAACCCATCCTTTTCCTCTTTCTGTAATAAATTCTAAACAATCAGCATCAGTAACTAATTCAGGATTTGACAGAATATTTTCGGTTACAGAATTTCTAACTATTTGAATCTGTTTTATGTCGCCTTTATGCGCTTCTCTAAAAGTCATTTTATTTAAATATTCAATCTTCTATCTATACGTTTTGTTGATATTGCAGGTAACGGTGTCATAATAGCAATCACTATTATTTCGTAAAAATAAAGGTAACAATAACCAGCAAAAAAGCAGACAATTTTATATGGTTTTGATATAATCTGATTTTAATCAAAACCATATATGTTTATTTACAAATCTAAGATGTTTTAAAGTTCTATTACTCTTAGTTATGCACTTAAATAGTTTAAAAATAGTAGTCAAACCTCATTTGGATACCTTCGAAGGACATCTTGGCA
>CAYGUC010000080.1:0-6420 GCA_964353005.1 uncultured Flavobacteriaceae bacterium
TTCGATACAATTTTCTATCAAAAATCACTCTGACTGACGTAAATTTTCTTACACCAAACTCACGTTTATAGATTTTTAAATGGTTTCCTACTGTTTTAAATAACAAGAAGCGATATGTGTAAACTTGCCGTGGAAGATCTAAAGTTACTGTAGATCCTTCTGGGTGCTCTAGTAGAGTTGCAGAACTTGTTACTAATACAAAAATGTTTTATCATTGGGAGTTAGGTTATCAACCAACGTAACGATTGGCTACATAATAAGATTCATATAAGAGATTGGTGTAGCCTATCCTGAGCTTGGCGAAGGATACAGTGGTACTTCGATAAACTCAGTAGAGTTGTGAGAGGTTTAGGGGTGAAATCCCCCTTTTCCTACTCCATAGGCTTAATACGTTAGAATTTGAAACCATCCATAGTATAAGTAAATTAAAAACACCATATCTATAAAACCATGAACAGCAATGTTAAACCATAAGTCACTCTTGCGGATATGAAAAATAACAGCAAGTACCATACCAGTAATACCTGAGAGGAATATTCCACTTATTCCTTGATACGTATGTGTTAAGCCAAAAATTAATCCTAGGAGCAGTATGTTTATAACGAGACTTATAGTGTTTGAGCCAAAAAACTTGGTAAACTGTCTCATTAAATATCCTCTAAATACAATTTCTTCAGCGAATGCGGCTGATATCCATATACGGACAAATAAATTTAGTGTTTCAGGGAGGTTACCTTTGTAAGGTTCAAACACAGTGAAGTCAATGGGTTCTCCTGTGAAATAAGTAACAGTTGGCATTAAGAGATAGTAATAGAATAGAAAAATTACCGTACCTACAATTGGAGCAATGATCAATAGATTTTTCGCTTTGATGTTTTTACGACGAAAACCTAAGGAACTAAAGGCGTTTTTTTTGTATTCTACTGCACTTGCAATTATCAATATTAATGCTGCTGCAATCATTTGAAAATATCCAGATGCGTATAGAATACAGCAAAGAATAATAGCGATTACTGGTGTCAATTTTGTAGTTAAAAAAGTCTTGTTCATTTTTTTGTCGTTTTTAATTCAATACGAAGTAAAAACGATAAACCAATAAAAACTGGCTATAACGAATGATTTTAACTGAATGGTATCAAAATAATAGCTGAATAATCATTGCATCTTATAGTTTGTTATTAAACCAGTTCATAAATTCTTGTTTTTTATATCTACTGATATTTATTTGAAAAGCATTTTTGCCAAAAATTGTAGGTTTGAGAATGACTGATAATCTTCCGTTTTCAATTGATGTTATTTGGGCAATCGAGCGAGGGTGAAGTATCGTTTGTCTATTGCCCCTATAAAAACTTTGATCACTCAATTCATTTTCAACTTCATTTAGTGTAAAATCTGTAAAAATGATAGTTCCATCAATTTTTACAATCGATACTATTTTATTTTCACTATATACAAAGGCAATTTCAGTATACTTGATTAATGTTATTTTACCACCTTGCTGAACTTTAAGTGTACCTTTTGTAGAGGTAAATTTGTGTAATTTATAAATATCAATTGAAAATAAGAGCGCAATACAGATAGCGCAAATTAATAGGGAGATCGAAAGTCCCGTTAGTAAGTTATAGATACTATATGATCCAATTCCATTGATTAAACCATTTAAACTAAAATATAAAATGAGATATAGTATGATTATATACCCTAAGGTCGAAAAAAGAAAACGTAATAGCAATTGGGTGTTAATTTGTTTAGTGAAGTATTTCTGTTTAAAATAAATGAAATTAAAACGAGCGATAAGAATGATTATAATCCCTGCAATTATGGATACAGCTATAGGTAATAAAGGAAATTTATAATTTTCATTGAACGGAAAATTTTCTGGCTCAAAAAGATGGTTGGATACAATTGAGATTATTACAATTATAAAACCATTTCTTACCCAAAAATTCGAAAAACTAATATGGTTTTTAAAAGAATTTATTATTATTTTCATTAAAAATTTTATCTGTTGTCTTGGCGGATTCAAGCTTATGTATAACAATAGACTATGTGTACCAGTACACACCATTATATTTGCTACAAATCTAGGGGATTTCTAATTGATTTAAAATTATTTATTGTCCCTTACGTTTAGACTTCTGTTGCAGATATAATAGATTTTTAAATGGTTTCCTACTGTTTTAAATAACAAGAAGCGATATGTGTAAACTTGCCGTGGAAGATCTAAAGTTACTGTAGATCCTTCTGGGTGCTCTAGTAGAGTTGCAGAACTTGTTACTAATACAAAAATGTTTTATCATTGGGAGTTAGGTTACCAGCTAAAATAACGATTGACTACATAATAAGATTCATATAAGAGATTGGTGTAGCCTATCTTGAGCTTGTCGAAGGATACGGTGGTATTTTGATAAACTCAGTAGAGCTGTGTGAGATTTAGAGGTGAAAATCTCCTTTTCCTACTCGACTATCTGCTGGCTTTTCTCCTCAGTTTATTCGGTAAATCATCTCGTAATCGTGAGCAGTCACATACATTGGGTATTTACTCCAAGAGAGTCCATTTGATTTAGCATTTTTATATGTTTCTCCAAACAGTTCCTGTAAACGTAAAATGATTAGTAATTCAGCTACATTATAAGCTTGGTCAATTTCTGGTATTTCAAACTTTTTATTTTTATGAACGTCTTCGTAAACTTGTTGAAGTTTTTCAAATCCATATATAGTTAAGTCTTTTCGAGTATGGTGCTCAAAGTCAGACAACCATTCGTAATCTTCTTGTCCAATTTCACTAAACGAAAACAAGTCAATAAACCAGCGGTCATAGTTTATGGTAAATCCATTCATTTCACAATAAAATGCTTTGAGTTTTTTCGTAAAACTCAAAGTGTATTTAAGTTTTACACTTGAGTGGAATTTGGATATAAATGCGCTCAATTTCGATTCCATATTTAGAAGATTCATTCCAATAAGTTGATGAAAATCCGTTTGAGGAATCTTACTCAATTCCGTTTCCGCAATTTGTATAGCAGTATCCAAATCGTTCTGAATGAGATATTCGTTTAATTTATCTTGTAAATCGAAATTCATATTTTTTTAAGCTTGCAGATAATGTTAGATGTATGTTCGGATTGGCAATAATCGTTTGCGCAGCGATAGCGAATACAAACTATTTGCTAAATTGAATATACAAATTGTGTGTGCCCAACATGGGCATCTTTTATGTATCGAAGATAAATAATTCATATATAGTACGCAAGACTCTTATGGGCGGGAGTGCATTTTTGAACCTTGCTCAGGACAGGCTTGTTAAGCCATTAATAAGCTCAATATCCAGAGGTAAAAGAAAAGGATACGTTCCTATTATTGACTACATAAATAAGGAGCAAACTTCGATTTGGTGAACCGCCTGTTACGAGACCCGTATGGCAGGTGGTGTGAGAGCCTCAACGCGGTAATTAATTACCGCGTCGGCCTACTCGATTAGCTACACTTCGTGGCTTAGTGCATTTTTAATCAAATCATTGCTAATCTTTTTTTAGGCGAGTAAACCCAGCAAATAAAATATCCCAAGTTTTTGTTTTATCATTTAACACTAAAAACTCTTGTTTAATAGAACCGTCTGCTTGTTTAGCCCAAAGACCTCTAATTGGTGAGCTTTTATCTCCGTTGTTTGGATATAAAACTCCTTCAAGAACCATAACTCCGTTTTCATCAAGACCTCCGGAATAATCAATATGGAACATTGGACTCATCCATACTTGACGCCAAAGACCAGTTTTCGGGTCTAAATAAGTCATTCCAAGACCAGTACTTCCAGAATTAAGTTTCCATTCTTCAAGTATCAAATGTCCTTGTTCCCGCTTTGTATAAGTTTGTTCTCCAATTAACGTACCATCAGGTGTATAAAAATTCCAATTTCCAAGTACAAAATCAAAATCATTGAGATTCTTTTTTTCAGTTGCAATAGTGTATGTAATTAAAGGAGTATCGGATTCATTATTGTCAGTTTGGGCGACTGTGCTTATGGTAATAAAAAAGATGCCAAATGCCGTGAATCCAATTCTAACTATATTCTTCATATCGTAAAAGGTTTATTTTGCTTGCAAGACGATTAACTTGAGGTTTTGTTACTAGAAACATATTTCCGTTGTTTTTTCATTACCACCAACATTAAGTGTAAGATGAGCGATAGCATCTTTGATTAAATTGTTTGCGCAGCGATAGCGAATACAAACTATTTGCTAAATTGAATATACAAATTGTGTGTGCCCAACATGGGCATCTTTTATGTATCGAAGATAAATAATTCATATATAGTACGCAAGACTCTTATGGGCGGGAGTGCATTTTTGAACCTTGCTCAGGACAGGCTTGTTAAGCCATTAATAAGCTCAATATCCAGAGGTAAAAGAAAAGGATACGTTCCTATTATTGACTACATAAATAAGGAGCAAACTTCGATTTGGTGAACCGCCTGTTACGAGACCCGTATGGCAGGTGGTCCTTCGATAAACTCAGTAGAACTGTGTGAGGAGCACTCCGTTATCTAATGATGGCGGAGCCATCTACACGATTATCTACAGTTTTATATTGAAACATATTCATTAATAATTTTCTCAGATTCTATTTTAGCAAATTTCATTTCCCATAATTCGGCTGTTGACTTAATTATTTTGGATAAAAAAGAACCAGAATACATTATCAAAAATGATAGCATTAAATTATTAAACTCTCCATCAGATTCCATTTCTTGAGTATAGACTAATTGCGTAACGGATGCTGGTGATGAATGAGTATGAACTGACATAAATTTATAATAAGCACGAAATTCTTCTAAATCTAACCCGCGTTTTTCTATTATCTCGAATTGAGTTAATAGAGTGCTTTTTTTTCCTTTAAGGATGAATTTTTTCGTTTGTCTATCTAATTTTTCAAAAAGCGAGTTATTCTCAATTTTCTCTTTAAATTCAAAAATTTTTCCATCTAAGTATTCAACATTTTCTTTATCGTAAAACAGTCTATTAAATATTAAATCGGTTGAAATATAATCGTGATATTTTAAAATATCAGTTCGAAATTCAAACTCGTCATATTCAATTTCATCATCTATTAAATACCAAAAAATATTTGATAGTTCAATTAAGTTTCTACAAAGAGAGAATATAGACGAAATATCAAAATGATGTCCTTCTTCTTTTGAATATTTGCTTTCGGGTATTAGTTTTAAAATAGAAAAACTATTATCTATTGCTTTTGCAAGTAAATGTGTTGATTTAGTTTTTATTTGGTCATCAATAAATATTCCTCCAAAATGTTGAGACAAATCACATCCAATTTCTGTGAGTAATTCAAAATCAGATATTACACTTTGTCTTTCTTTCAATGAGTTCGGTTTTTCTGGTATTGCGCATAACGCCAAATATATGAATCGGAGCAAGGCAAGTATGCCTATACCAATTGATCTATCTGCGCATTTTTATTTCTTGTTAACTTATAAAAATCTGGCGCCATTGCAAAAAGGAAATGACCTTTCGATCTAACACTAAATTTTGCTCTGATTTCATATATAATGTTACCAGCTTTTATTTTTTTCTTCCGAACCAGGTTAGCTTATAATTGAGTTTAAAAGGTACAAACTCATTAAAGATACTGGTATATTTCATTTTAACTTCGACTTTACTTAGGGCTTTTCTAATTTCATCTCTTTGTTTAATAAAGCTTGGATCATTTACATCACCCTTAAATTCTAGTAATATTTTTTCCTCTGAAGGCCTTAAAACTACTTTGGACCCTTTAGTGAATGTTGACCAATAATATCCTTCATTAAGATTTGGCATAAAGTCTATCAAGTATTTTTTCTCAACATTATTTTCTCCAATAAACTTTATTTCGGTGGAGATTAATGGTCCGGTTCCTTTATTCTGAATTATTACAGCAATTCTATCTTCATAATCAGGTGGTAAAATATACGCTAAAGGTCTTACACCTAGTCTATTATTTTTTCGGTTTTGAATTGAAGTAATGATTGCAAGAGTCAATGAAATAAAAGATATGATTAATGCGCATAAAGCAATAATACTTTTAGGTTCATTTAATATTTTATGTAGTAATTCTTCCATTCTGTAATTGCTGGTAACAATTGGATATACCCAATTGGGTATATTTCTCTTATGTCACTTACAAATCTAGCAGATTTTTTTGATAGATCTCAAATTATTTGTTGCTACTTGCGTTTAGATTTCTGTTGCAGATATAATAGATTTTTAAATAGTTCCATACTGTTTTAGATAACAAGAAGCTGTATGTCCAAACTTGCTGTGGAACATCAAAAGTTACTGTGGAGGATTCCGGGGTTCTAGTGGAACATCAAAAGTTACTGTGGGTGATTCTGGGGCTCTAGTGGATCATCAAAAGTTACTGTGG
>CAYGUC010000081.1:0-6274 GCA_964353005.1 uncultured Flavobacteriaceae bacterium
GGTAACTATTGATCCCTGCACAAGCAGGGGTGCCTAACGTAGTAATAGTAACTGCGGTACTATTTGCAGAGGTATTTCCTGCCGCATCTTTTGCCTTTACAGTAAAGCTATAGCTTGTTTCTGGAGTAAGACCTGTTACATTATAACTTGTTGTAGCAGATGTACCAATACTGGCAGTACCACGAAATATCTCATATTCTGTCACTCCTACATTATCTGTAGAGGCTGTCCAGGATAGATCTACCGTAGTTTGAGTTATGTTAGAGGTAATTAAATTTGTGGGTATTGTTGGTGCTTGTGTATCTGGAGTTGGAGTTAATGTAGTAACATTAATTACATTACTGTTTGCAGAAGTATTTCCTGCAGCATCTTTGGCTGTCACCGTAAAACTGTATCCAGTATTAGGAGATAAACCTGTAACGTTAAAACTTGTAGTTGCTGTTGTGCCTATACTGGTAGCTCCTTGAAAGATTTCATACTCAGTAACCCCTACATTATCTGTAGATGCTGTCCAGGAAAGTGTTGTGCTGCTAGTAGTTGTGTTTGATGAAGTAAGATTAGCGGGAGTGCTGGGTGCTTGTGAATCGGCATTGATGATAATACCGTTTATTATTAAAGAAAAATCTTGCGCTCCATTTGTTAAAGAACCTTTATGGCTTACTGTTACAGTATACGTTCCTGCGGCTAAAACGGCATCTATTTTTTCTACATTATCTCTAAAATTATCTCCTTTTTGTGCAGGATCTGTATAATTATTGAAATTTCCATTAGGAACCATAATCCAAGGAGAATATGTATCATTGTTTCTGCTTACACGAACATCTAAATCATTAACTAAAACGGGATTGTTTCCTGAGCTTATGGCTCCAGCAGGATCATTCCAGGCAATAACTAATGCCAAAGGGGTTGTTCCATTAGAAACAATAGTTTTTGTATAAGTTCCACCATTGTTTAATGTTAGTTCCTCCATAAAAGAAGAATTTCCATTATTGCTTATTACCTCTGCTGCTTTTTCTGCATTAATCAGCCCCCAACCACTTCTAAAATCAGGACCATCGTTTGCCCCAACCTCATCTGCGGTATTTATTATTAATCCTTTAGCGGTTGCAGCTCTCATATATACCCCATTCAGGTTTTTATAATGCTCTTGTAATAAAGCAATAGTACCAGCAGTAGCAGGAGTAGACATAGAAGTGCCAGTTTTGGTGCTGTAACTTGTATCACTACCAGAGTCTGAGGAATATACTCCAACACCATTATTGGTGATATCGGGTTTGATTCTCCAGTCATTAGGAGGGCCGTAAGAGCTCGAATTAGCCATAGTTACCGAAGATGGTCCTGTGTAGTTAAGAACGTCGTTTGAGTTGGCTACAACAAACAGGTTTTTTGCTAATTGATTACCATATATGGTGTTGTAAGGACTGCCATTATTTCCTGCAGATTTACAATGTAAATAGAAAGGAGCGTTATAGGTAACATTATCCATGTCACGAGCGTTCGCATCATAAACACCAGAAGTGCCAGAAGGGCTGTTAGAATTATTGGATAATATACCACCAGCTGCAGCAAATGCAGCAGCTTCAGATACCATTCCTGATGCGGTGTAATTTTTTATAGTAGCTCCAGAAGCCATTCCTCTGGCAGCGGGATCAACACCTGCAGCAATCAAAGTGCCTCCAGTGTGGGTTCCATGACTGGTAGTGGATCCGCCGTCTCCTCCATTAGAGGCGCGACCACCAAACTCAGTATGTGTAGGTCTGGCGTAACCACTTTCCCATACCCCAATTTCTATTCCTGCTCCCGTAAGATTAAGACCAGAAGATCCTCCTGTCCATATTCTGTCTGTTCGCCCAGAAGTAGCAGCATCTACATTATCATCATACGCATATATGGGTTCGCCTTTATCATTAAAAGAAAATAAAACACCAAGTCGACCATCTGGACTTGTTACCATTTGGGGAATATTGTTTTTAAATTTAGCTTTTTGAGAATTAAATTGATTTTTAGATTTTGTGGCAATTTCTAAAAGAGCTTGTATATTAGTCTGGCTTTTTATATTCTCACGGTCATTGCTGTTTTGTGCATTAACACACACAGAAAACCATAAAAAGGGTATAATAAAAAATATGTTTTTCTTTAATTTCATGAGTTTGGTTTTAATAGTTAAGATGATTATAGAACTTAATGCCCTTATAAAGAATTTAATTTCTGTTGGTTAGCCTTGGAGATAGGTGTGAAGCAGATCCAAAGATTACCTGAATATTTTTAGGTTTTAGAGCAAAAACCTAAAGTGTACAAAAGTGTTTATGTTAAGAATAAGTAATTTTTGTTTAGGGTATAAGATGTTTTGAGTTTGCATAGCTTTAATTTAGTTACAATTAAAAATAGAGTCTACTAATTAAGACGTACAAAATAGAATCACCCCCTAGTTACATAGATTTTTTATCGATAAGTATACATAATCAAGAGTATAAAGATTGCCTGTAAATAGGAAGTATACCTTGTGAGCTTGATCCAAATGGCATTAATTTTAGAGGTTAAGTTGTTGATTTTAAAACTTATTAAATAAATCCCAAATTACAATACCACTGCTAACCGATATATTTAAAGAGTGTTTGCTGCCATGTTGAGGGATCTCTATAACAGCATCACTTTCAGAAACAACTTGTTGTTGTACTCCTTTAACTTCGTTGCCAAAAACAATAGCGTATTTTTGATTAGATTCTATAGTAAAATCATGTAATAAAGTTGCGTTTTCTGCTTGCTCAATAGATATCACTTTGATGTCTTGAGATTTGAGATCTTGGATTAATTGTAAAGTGTCTTTTTTATGCTCCCAGTCTACTGTATCGGTAGCACCTAGTGCCGTTTTTTGAATATCTTTATGAGGTGGAGTCGCAGTAATACCGCACAAGTATATTTTTTCAATTAAAAAAGCATCTGCGGTTCTAAACACAGATCCAATATTATTTAAGCTTCTAATATTATCTAAAATAATAATTAATGGCGTTTTTTTGGATGCTTTAAACTCGTCTACTGTTTTACGATCGAGTTCGCTGTTTTTTAGTTTTCTGTTGTTTTTCATTACTGCAAAAATATCATTTATTCATTAGATCATTCCTTGATTTTATAATGGAAATACGATTGTGAATAAAAATGAATAACTACTAAGTATGATATTTTAAAAAAGATAGAAGAATAACTATTTTAGCAGGGTTCACAAAATTATACTTCATTGGCAGCAAAAGACGGTAAAAAGGTAACTCCATTAATGAAACAATACAATGCAATTAAAGCAAAGTATCCTGATGCATTATTATTGTTTAGAGTAGGAGATTTTTATGAAACTTTTGGAAAAGATGCCATCAAGGCGTCTGCTATTTTAAATATTGTTTTAACCAAAAGAGGGAACGGAAGTGAGAATGAAACTGCTTTGGCAGGATTTCCGCATCATTCTTTAAACACCTATTTGCCAAAATTAGTTAAAGCAGGAGAACGGGTTGCTATTTGTGATCAGTTAGAAGATCCAAAGCAAACTAAAACCATAGTAAAAAGAGGAGTAACAGAATTGGTAACTCCAGGAGTAGCTCTTAATGATGAGGTTTTACAGAGTAAAACCAATAATTTTTTGTGTGCATTACATTATGGAAAAAAAGAAATAGGAATTGCTTTTTTAGATGTTTCTACAGGGGAGTTTTTAACAGCCCAAGGAGATATTGCACATATGGATAAGCTTTTGCAGAATTTTAATCCTAGTGAGGTACTTATTTCTAAACCTAAAAAGAAACATTTTCAGGAAGACTTTGGTCACGATTTTCACACATTTTTTTTAGAAGACTGGGTTTTTAAAACAGATTATGCAGACGAAACAGTAAATAAACATTTTGGTACAAAAACACTAAAAGGTTTTGGGATAGACCATTTACAGGAAGGGGTTATTGCAGCAGGAGTAATCTTGCATTATCTTAATGAAACACAACATCATAAATTACAACATATAACCGCAATACAGCGTATTGCCGAAGACCAATATATTTGGATGGATCGTTTTACGATCCGAAATCTTGAATTATATCATGCTAATGCTGCTAATGCAGTAACTCTTTTAGATATTATAGATAAAACGATTTCTCCAATGGGGGGTCGTACTTTAAAAAGGTGGTTAGCGTTACCTCTTAAAAATATTTCTGCTATTACAAAACGACATGAAGTTGTACAGTTTTTTTTAGACAACGTGACATTACATCAAAAAATCCAACATCAAATTAAGCAAATAGGCGATGTAGAACGATTAATATCTAAAGTGGCTACGGCAAAAGTGAGCCCAAGAGAGGTTGTTCAGCTTAAAAATTCTTTAGAAGCTATTATACCTATAAAAGCGCAAGCATCTAATAGTGATAATGATGCTTTAAAAATAATAGGAGATACGCTTAACGATTGTGAGTTACTTCGTAATAAAATTAAACAAACTTTAAACGAAGAGGCTCCGGTAAATATAGCAAAAGGAAATACTATTGCTGCTGGGTATTTGGAAGAATTAGATGAGTTACGATCTATTGCTTTTTCAGGAAAGGATTATCTGGATAAAATGCTGGAAAGAGAAACAAAAAATACAGGGATTACTTCTTTAAAAATAGCATCCAACAATGTATTTGGGTATTATATAGAGGTTCGCAATACACATAAAGATAAGGTTCCTGATACTTGGATCCGTAAACAAACTTTGGTAAGTGCAGAGCGTTATATTACCGAAGAGCTTAAAGAGTATGAAAGTAAAATTCTTGGAGCAGAAGAAAAAATTCTGGCTCTGGAGCAACAACTATTTGCAGATTTAGTAATTTGGATGCATGAGTATATAAAACCAGTACAGCTTAATGCCACTTTGATCGGGCAATTAGATTGTTTATGCTCTTTTGCGCAATTAGCTACAGAAAATCAATATGTACGACCATCGATAGATGAATCTTATGATCTTAAAATAAAAAATGGCCGCCATCCAGTAATAGAAAAACAACTTCCTCCAGGAGAACAATATATTGCTAACGATGTAAGATTAGACAGAGATACACAACAAATAATTATGATTACCGGTCCAAATATGAGTGGTAAATCGGCAATATTAAGGCAAACGGCTTTAATTGTATTATTAGCACAAATGGGTTGTTTTGTTCCGGCAGAAGAAGCAAGAATAGGGATAGTGGATAAAATATTTACCAGAGTAGGAGCCAGCGATAATATTTCTATGGGCGAATCTACGTTTATGGTAGAAATGAATGAAACAGCCAGTATTCTTAACAATATATCCGATCGTAGTCTGGTGTTGTTAGATGAAATAGGCAGAGGAACAAGTACGTATGATGGTATATCTATTGCATGGGCAATTAGTGAATTTTTACACGAATACCCTGCAAGACCAAAAACATTATTTGCTACACACTACCACGAATTAAATGAAATGTGCGAAACTTTTGGTCGTATAAAAAATTATAACGTATCGATTAAAGAATTAAAAGATACGGTGCTTTTCTTACGTAAACTAGTTCCTGGGGGCAGTGAACACAGTTTTGGGATTCATGTAGCAAAAATGGCAGGAATGCCTCAACAAGTATTGCACAGGGCAAATAAGATGCTTAAAAAGTTAGAAAAATCTCATAGTAGTGAAGAGCTTACCGATAAAATTAAGGAAGTGCAAGAGGAAGATGAATTACAATTAAGTTTTTTTAATTTAAACGACCCCTTGTTAGAAGAAATTAAAGAAGAAATATTAGGAATTGACATAGATACGCTCACTCCAGTAGAAGCATTGATGAAACTTAATGAGATTAAACGTATGTTAACCAGGAAGAAAGCCTCTCAAGTATAATTTTTTTTATTCTTTTTTTAAAAAATACTTTGGTATTCCTAGAATTGTATTAAATTTGCATCCGCAATCACGAATTGCGAAGTTCATTAAACATAACGAAAAAATAGCTTCTCGGAGTTTTGGCAGAAGACCTTTGAACGTAATAAAACGTTTTTATCTCTAAAAGCTGTTTTCTATAGTATGCGAAAATAGCTCAGTTGGTAGAGCGCCACCTTGCCAAGGTGGAGGTCGCGGGTTCGAATCCCGTTTTTCGCTCTGAGAAAAAAAATATACCAAGCTGAAGTGGTGGAATTGGTAGACACGTTGGACTTAAAATCCAATGGCCATTAGGCCGTGCGGGTTCAAGTCCCGCCTTCAGTACCAGACGGGATAACTCCTTATTTTTAGGTGTTATCCCGTTTTTATTTTTAT
>CAYGUC010000082.1:0-5016 GCA_964353005.1 uncultured Flavobacteriaceae bacterium
AGTGATAAAATTTATCAGAAAGAAATTATAAGTAATTAACTACTGACCTCTAAAACTTAATATAAAAGATGATGTGTAATGTCATCTGAGTTATTAATGCTATTTTAAGAAACTTCTTCCCTGATACTATTTCAGGGAAGGGGCTTCTTTATATCATACTATCAAGTTGAACCTCAAAAGTTCAATAAATTCCCTAAACAGATTAAAAATGATTTTAAATACAATACAAAGACTATCAGGTCTTTTGATATTCATTTTATTAGTAAGTGATGTCATATACGCACAACAGCCATATTTTCAATCCGGCAACGATCCTAAACCTGCGAATAAAAAGTGAGAGATTATAGATAAAATGTCTGATGATTTTAATGGTACAGCATTAGATAATTCTAAATGGGCTATTAATACAACAACTGGGATTGGTAGACCCCCTGAAATTTTTAAGACTAATGCTGTTAAGGTCGAAGACGGAAACTTAAAATTTACGGCATATAAACTTTAGGAGGCAGAGAACTTGGGAGGTAACAGATATGCCCACTCCGGCGCACTTGTAGGATCATTACAACCTCAAAAATTTGAATACACTTCCGTCAATTCTTGCCATTTTGGTTTTGAATCAAAAAAAACAGAAATTACCTTAAAAAATGTTCTCTTTGAGTATCATTCTAATAAGAAAAAGAGGTAAGGTGTTTTAAAAATGCGGTTATTCTTTTTTAAGGCTCTTGCCAACTTCTCGATTTCCCTCTTATTTGCAAATCCCAGATCAGTCAACAAGGCATATAGCGCTGGCCTATCGGCACGCCATATGCTTCTTAGTTATTGGACGTAGTGTTTTATCTGGGTTATCTACTGTTCGTAAAGAAAAATTGTTATCCGAAGGTTTTGATCCTACTTATTTTACGCATTACTGGAAAAACCAAAAAGGTCAAATTTATTTATTCTGTTATGAGTATGGATTTCTGGATCTTAAGGAAAACCAGAAAGAAAAGTATGTGCTTATAAAATGGTAAGAGTATATGAATCACTAGTTACTTAATTTATAACATTCCTAATTATTGTTAGAAAACAATTTATCTTATTAATTTGCCTTATATTGTTATGTGAGAATAGTTTTTCTTTTTTTTAATATAAAGCAAAGGTCACTATACTTTCCAATATCATTATATAATAGAACTTTATACACAGCAAAAAATAAGCACCTTTATAGAATCAATCATAAATTAGGATTATCTTATATTTTTAGTAAAATACAATTAAAAAGGGAGCTAATTTTTTACCTAAACAAGAAATATTCAAACTTTTTTTGTTATTGTAAATCAGGTAGTTATCGAATTTAAGAAATATAATTCGACGAGATAATATTTGAAATAAGCATGTCTAATTAGCTCTTTTTACTTAAAGTAAAAAGAGGTAGAAATTAAATCTACCTCTCTTTGTGAACTCGAAAAAACAAATATCAAAACAATTTGAAAATGAATTGCTAAAAATCAGAAAGTTAGCAGAGTACTTTAAAGTTGCTTAATATTTATTATGGGATCTTTAAATTTAATCCTCCTATAAATCAGTTTAAAATCTTATCTATATTTAGAATATAATACCTGCTAGTTTCTGCAACTAAACTACTATGAATTTATCCCATAGTGATTTAGTTAAGTATAAATTCTGTTCGAATAAAAGTAGTAAGTCTATTTTTTAGTTACAATTCGTTTGAATTAATTACAACACCCTTTTCTTTTACAACTTTTTCTCCCCAATTGGATAATACCTTTAACAATGGAGTTAATGATTCTCCAAATTTAGTTAAAGAATATTCAACTTTCATTGGTGCTTTTTTGGTATACACTTTTCTGTTTACAAGCCCGTCTTGTTCTAGCTGTTTCAATTGTAAACTCAATGTTCGTTCAGTAACCATCATCAATTTTTTTCTCAATTCACTATATCTATGAGGAGCAATAGCTAAATACCATAAAATGACAGTTTTCCATTTACCACCTATATACTCCATAGTTACAGTAGTACTACACGGGTATATTTTATCATTTAGTTTATATAATTCCATTGTTTTCTAAATAAAGATTAATACTATCCATCTGGATAGTTATTGCAAAGTTAAAAAACTATACTTAATATTGCCACTATAATTAGTATAGCATATGAAATATAGTTTTTTAAACGATTATAGCGAAGGCGCACATCCAAAGGTATTGGAAGCAATAGTGCGCTCAAATATGACACAGCAGACCCCATATGGAGATGACGTATACAGCAACGAAGCTAAAGTCTTAATTAAGAACAGAATAGAAGACAATACAGTTGATGTGTTTTTTGTTTCTGGTGGCACACAAGCTAATTTAATTATTATTTCATCAGCATTAAGATCTCATGAATCTGTAATTTCTGCGAATACAGGACATATTACTTTAAGAGAAGCCGGAGCTATAGAAGCTACAGGGCATAAAATAAATTCGGTAGTTAAAGCAGACGGAAAGCTAACAAAAAAAGATATTGAAATAGTGTTGAAGGAACACGATTTTGGAGCTCATGTTGTAAAGCCTAAAATGGTATATATTTCAAATGCTACAGAAATCGGGTCTATTTATTCTAAATTAGAATTAGAAGAATTGTCTTCTTTTTGTAAAGCAAATAATTTATACCTTTTTTTAGATGGAGCACGTTTAGCTTCAGCTTTAACAGCATCAAATAACGATGTAACTTTGTTTGAAATAGCTCAATTAACTGATGTGTTTACAATTGGTGGCACAAAAACGGGTGCTTTATTAGGAGAAGCTATTATCATAACTAATAAAGAATTAAAAAAGGATTTTCCCTTTCAGATTAAACAACGTGGTGCAATGCTGTCTAAAGGAAGAATATTAGGAGTACAGTTTCAGGAGTTATTTAAAGACGACTTACTATTTGATTTAGCTAAGCACTCTAATCTAATGGCTTCAAAATTATCAGAAGCAATACAAGTAAATGGGTTTAAAATGTTTTCTAAATCAACTACGAATCAATTATTTCCAATACTTCCAATCAGTTTGATTCAGAAATTAGAAGATAAATTTGATTTTTACAAATGGAGTAAGATAGATGATGAGTTTTCAGCACTTCGTCTAGTAACTTCTTGGGCTACAGAAGAAAGCAAGGTTGATGAATTTATTACAGAATTAAATAACTATAGATGATGAATATTACAATACGAAATACAGAAGAAAAGGACTTCCCACAAATCATAGCTCTAATAAAAGAATTAGCAAAATTTGAAAAAGCAGAAGATCAGGTAACCAATACTGTTGATCAAATGCTCGATGAAAAAGACTTTTTTAAGTGTTTTGTTGCAGAAACAGATAATGGAGAAGTTATAGGAATGGCTTTGTATTACTTTGTGTATTATACTTGGGTTGGAAAATCTTTGTATCTGGACGATTTGTATATAAAACCATCTTTTAGAGGGAAAAAAGTAGGTTCAAAACTTTTGCAAAAACTATTTGATGTTGCTAAGGTAGAGAACTGTAAACGAGTACGGTGGCAAGTATTGGATTGGAATGAACCTGCGATTAAATTATACAAAAAAATGGGAGCTAAGTTGGATTCAGAATGGTACAACTGTGATTTTGATAAAAAGGCAATAAAAGAAATAACGATACAATAATAAAAATGGAAAAAGATATAAAATACCAAAACAATATGAATATTGCTTTTGAACATGCAGAAGTGATAGATATTCAAGAAATAGTAACAAAAAATAAGTATCCGTGGTTGAATCAAACGCTTACACAAGTTAACGATAGTGTTGTAAGACTTGGCATTATTAAAGGAGATTACCACTGGCATAAACATGAACACGAAGATGAGTTTTTTTATGTACTAGAAGGTAAACTATTTATTGATTTAGAAGATAAAACCCTTGAATTAAAACCAAATCAAGGAGTAACTATTTCAAAAAATGTATTACATAGAACAAGAGCTCCTAAAAAAGTGATTATGCTAATGGTGGAAACAAAAAATATTGTTCCAACTGGGAATTAGAAGTGAAATTCTACTTAACGAATAACTTTATGTCATAAATTGAATATTAATTTGATTTAAAGCTATTTTCATAAAGACATTATAAGTACCACTCAGGTATGCTGTGGATATTATCGGCTGCTATTATCATTCTTGGTTACAATAGCATAACTTTACATAATTTTTGGTATGAGAATTGAAAATAACTTTACACCTTTTTTACTTAATTGACTTAAAAAAGTGCTTTAAACAAAATAGGAAATGTATTGTATGAATATTAGTAGCTGAACTTTGACTTTCATATAGCTTTTAAAAGGAATTAAAAACCAGCACTATCGCAAATACAAAATAGGCACTTGGTGAGTGAAAACTACCCAGATTACATATATCTAGTTATGTGTAATCTTTCTAATCATTTGGTTCGTTTAATTTATATATACCGTTGCAAATTAGATCAACAGAACAGATTCCTATAAGAATATTGATGTAACTCTCATCTTTTATGTCAATTTGTTTTTTATTAATTCTGCCAATAAAATTAGTGTCGGAATAAACCATTTTTCCAAATCCGTTGTTTACAATTTTAACTTCTGAATTTTCAGATCTATAAAATGATTTTTTTGAAAACCCAATTAATTTAATCGGATTATGTGATTTCCATTTTTCTTTTTTTTCAGAATCGATTATTTCAAAATCATGATTTCTATTTCCTTTCAAAATAATCTCACAATTTGTTCTTTTAATAGTAAATTTCTTGTTTTTGATATTTTGTTTAGAAATTTCCAAATATGTCAATTCATTCGATAAACTACTTTTAAATTCAATCCGCTTTAAATTTCTAAAAATGAAATTATCATAAATGAATTTACCATTCAAATGGGTTAATTTTTTTAGTTCGATAAATTCAGACATTTGGTTTGTTTACATTATAGATAAAAGTAGTATATCCCAAATTATACCATTTCTGATTTGAATTTACTGTAATATTTTTTATCTTTAGGTATGCCA
>CAYGUC010000083.1:0-4860 GCA_964353005.1 uncultured Flavobacteriaceae bacterium
GGAAACACACCAGCGCTGAAAATATCAGGGCGCAGCAAACTGGGGCGGTTGACAACCAGCATTCAGACGCTGCCCGCCACGCTTTCCTATTGCAACATGCCGATGCCCTGTGGGAATTTGCAAAGGAAAAACTATACAAGAATGCCTGGCTGACCAAAAAGCAATGTACTATTGCTAAAACGTTGCTTTACCAGTGGTACGAACCTGTATCCGATAGCAGAATGGAACACGTACATCAGGTCTACAAAGATCGAATTCTTCTGGTGGAAAAGTATATCAAAAAAGACCCCGACAAACGCTTTGTCACCTTGCCTTACCTGTATTTCAACCCGAAAAACCCCAATGGATTTACTGGCACAAAACCTTGGTATGAAGCACAAAAAAAGCACAAGGCATCCCTGAAATTACAACAAATTGTACGCCGTCAGATTCAAAAATTCAAAAGAAACGAGGCAAAGGACACCGCAGAGGCACGCCCTCGATTAACGGTGTTTCGCGAATGTGAACAACGTATTGGAAAACTACAGATCCCATCTTTATTACAACAATTCTATGCGGAAGTGTTGCAACCCAATGCGCAAATATAAATTCGTAATTATAAAAAAAATGAAACAAAAAACCAGAAACAAAAACCCCCGTATCGGGCTAAAACTAAAAAAAGCAGTTCAAGATTTGCACATCGATGTGTTCGGATATGAACCCAAAGTAACCCAAAACATCCAATCGTATTTCACAACATTGTCCAGGGACACGGGAATACCAAAAGAAAGATTAGTGGTGCGTATTTTCAGGGATAGTCCTGCCATGCGCGTTGCAGTATACTATCATGGTACAGCGGTAAAAGATATTTCCCTGCAGGAATTGGTTTTCTTATTTACTAATTCTACGTCCAATGGACTATTTAACATGGAAGATACTGTCCGAGATGGGATGCATAGGTTTATGCAGGAATTTTCCCAAACGCATGCAGTAGACGTAGATCGATTACATATCTGTATTAGTACCAATATCGATGCAGTGCGAATAAGAAGTTATGATGGTACAAAGGCTATACAGGACATTCCCTTAAAGGTATTGATCAAACACTTTATGAAATGAAAGCAACTAGGAAAAGGAAGCGATGGAATCCAAGGCAGCACTCCAGATATAGAATGGTAGTCTACTTTAAAAATAGAAGCACTTCCTGTACCTTTTATTCTTTCGACTGGAAAAGTGGGTATTCCAGATGTTTAAATCCAGAAAAAGGGTTAAAAGGACTGTATAAAAAAATAGAAGAATACGGGAACAATGCACGCTGCATTTTAATCTACGACAGAACCACCAATAAATTAATAGAGAAATATTTTAATGGCGCTCCAATAGATTTTAAAAATTAAATAAAGACATAAAAAAACAAAGCAAAATGAAACAAATTCAGGAATTACTAAACACTCCTTCTTCACAGAATAATTTACAGCAAGGAAAACAAAACCAAGATGCAGTACATCTATTGTTTGTTTCCCCTTTTGTGAATTCCAATGGGTATTATCGAATGCTGCTCCCTTATTTGGAGTTAGGTGCTACAAAGGAATATGAAACACGGGTAACCTCGGTCAGAAAATGGGATTTTACAAAAACCTATACTATTACTGAAGATAGTTTTAAAGAAGAGGATATACAATGGGCAGATTACATTATCTTTTCCATGCTTATCGAAAACTATACGTATGTATTCCAGGCTTTAAAAGTCATCAATCCAGAGGTGCTTCTGGTAATGGATATAGAACGGCAAATCCATAATATCCCAAAAGCGCATGCAGATTATACCGAGTTCCCCAAAGAGAAGCAAGAGCAATTACTTAAAAACATACTATTTATGGATATAATAACCACCCCTATACAACATCTGTGTCAGATATACAGGGATTGGCTTTTTTGGGATCCAAAGGTTACTAAAGAAATAGAAGTGTATTGTATCCCTTCTTTGCTCTCCAAAATCGGATATGAAACGCTTGTCCCTGTTAGCAAACCCAAAGACGGTGTGGTAAGGATTGGAATGGTAGGTTCGGTAAGATCGGTAGCGGATTTTCGATTCTTTCTTCCCGTATTTAAAAACATAAAAGAAACCTATAAAGACAAGGTGGAAATTATTATATTCGGTTGGGATGGTAAAAACCCCAGCGGATATAAGCCTCTTAAAGAAGTTCCCATCACCTTTTATAAGTCTGTCCATTTTTTAAAGTACTATCAGAAATTGGCAGACATGCATTTGGATGTTATGCTTATCCCTATGCGTTCCATGTACTATTACCATTATGCGAGTACCATAAAGTATATAGAAGCAGCAGCTCTTGGAATACCAGTAATAGCGTTACGGTGTTCTTCGTATGCCCAGATAATTGAAAACGATACCAATGGTATTCTGGCATGGAGAGCACCAGAATGGGAGGAAAAACTACGGCTTTTAATAGACTCCCCTGAATATCGTCAGAAATTAGGTGAGAATGCCAAAAAATCGGTTTGGAAAAAGCATGCGTATACGGAGAAGAACCTTCATATATTCAGACAAATTTTTATCTAATACAATTAAATTATACTTTTCCATTCGAGTACTTAAGAGCAATTATCCCGATTGCTCTTAATTTTTTTTTAAATAATCATTCAATTTTATCTGTTCTTTCTTGTAGAATGCACGTGCAAAGACTTGGGGGGAAGAAAATCCAAGTTCATTGGCAATTGCAATTAACGTGTATTTCCTAAACTTTTCGTCTGTCCGTAACCGTTCTTTAAAGTGGTCTATTCTAAGATCATTTATATATTGTGTAAATGATTTGCCCTTTCTGGTATTTACAATTTGGGAAAGATATTTAGAATTTGTGTTCCAATTCTTTGCAAGGGAAAACAGGGTTATTTTCCTAACAAGGTATTGTTTATCCTGTTCAAATTTTTCAAATTTAAGAAGAACATCTTCGACAAATCCCTTGGCTAATTGAATTTGCACACTTTCCTCTTTTTCTTGAAGTTTTTTCAGTACCAGCGCTTCTTCCCGTCTGTGCGTGATAAATTCAAGGATGTGCGTAGTGATAATTGCAGTTAGCCCAAAATTCATTATGGATTGCTGTATCCCCTGATAATCCCCCAGAATGACCGTTATAATCATAGCCGTTATGGAAAGTAATCCCAGAAAACCTGCGATAACCCTGTGTTTGAAATATTTCGATCTCTTTTTCTCTTTCTTTTTAAATAGTTGCAGCAAAACAGATCCTAAATGAACAAGAAAGATCAGGGATAAAAGTAAAGCAATACTTAAAAATATCCTTTTGGAAAATTGCAGGTCTTCAGAAAAATAGTACGGAATTATAAAAGAGACTAAAAAAGAAACCCCCATAATATAGCTTAGAGGCTTTGCCCTTAGAAATTTAAAAGGAAAGATTCGGAATTCTACATAAATGTAATATATTAAATATATGGCAGCAACAATCCCTCCGCCATAGGTCAGAATGTTTTGAATAAAGATCGATAAGGGGATGTTTGGATCTGGTAATAATCCTGCAAGTACATTGTGGAGTATAAAAGTTGCAATAAGGATTAAAAAGCGCAGTCTGGATCGATCATTTGGTCTGGATAAATAAAATAATAATTGCGCAAATAAAACCAGTACTTGTCCAATAAGGATTACAAAAGTAATCCAATGCATTTGTGTGCCAAACATTTAATTTCTTTTAAATAGAAAAACTATAGATATAGAATACGTTGTGGTTATATAATACAGGGTAGGACAATTGTATTATTTTAGTAACCTGGTTGAAGTATTGGGTAGGGTTCTTTATCCTTTTAATTAGGAATCAACGCAGGTAATTTCTTTTCTAAAGATCGTACGAACCAAGGAAAAGTGGTAGTAATAAATAATGGGGAGAAAACTCTATGGTGTTTTTATATGGACATGTCTTTTTTAAAGTACTGGTACATTTCATTTGGTGTGCTTTGTTTAGTGATGAAAATAATTATTCTTAAATGTTGTTCCTGAAATAGTTGGATTAACAACACTAAAATAACAACCTTCTACACGTATCGTTTCAGCAATTAACTTAAATTAACATAACATTTTAAAAAAATAACATTTTTACTCGTATTAATTTATCACTTTTCATGAAAAGTAATGTTGCTTTTCATGAAAAGCAATAAATTTTACTTTTTATTTACTCCTTATTCCTTATAAATTTACACTTCCTACCCATCATTTTTTTAACGAACAACTTTTAT
The DNA here is from genome assembly GCA_964353005.1 of uncultured Flavobacteriaceae bacterium. Taxonomy (GTDB): domain Bacteria; phylum Bacteroidota; class Bacteroidia; order Flavobacteriales; family Flavobacteriaceae; genus Aquimarina. The sequence continues at coordinate 4,243 of CAYGUC010000083.1, forward strand.
TAAAAATCGTGATCAGAAATAATATGCTGTTTATCTGGACTACTATACACTTTTTATGAAGAAATGGTAAGGGACATTTCTTCATAAAAAGATAGTTATAAAATACCGATACCCTTGCTTTTATTTGTTTGTAATAAATAGCCCGTAAAGGTATTAGAGAGCATTTTAATAACCGTGTACAAATGACTACAAACGACTAATAGCAATAATAAATAGAGATTTGGAATTATAAAATGAGTAAAAAAAAGAACTGTTTTAAAGGTTCTGGAGTACTGTTATATAGGGAATTAAAAATTAATGGAAAACAAAAATCAAAACAAAATGAAAGTGAATTTTAGTATTACTTGGGGGAAAACAAAATTTTATGAGGAAGGGCAACGACACCTGACTATGGATTGGAGGGAAACAGAAGGGTTTCCCAGAAAAGGAGAAGCTATCAATATTGCCAAATTTATACGGGACAACTACGAATCCAACGAAACTTTTACCTATAAAAATGAAGATCGGAATGTGTTTGAATGGATCGAAAATGTGATAGGTTGGCAAATAGAAGAAGTGAAATGGGATTATGAAAACGAGGCTGCTTTTCTACATGTTTTTATAGAAGAAAGAAGATAG
>CAYGUC010000084.1:0-4519 GCA_964353005.1 uncultured Flavobacteriaceae bacterium
CGAGGGTTGCAACCCTCGATATTTTTTAATTACACACTTCGTGGCTTAGTGCCAAGTAAACAAGATTAATTCTTGTTTACTTTATATTTTTTAAAATCTTCAACAAGTTCCTTAGTAGTATATAGCTTACTAGCAATCATTTTGTAATTGGTTTGTGCTGCTTGATTTCCATCCAAACCTGGAAGCTTGGCAGACGCAGTAGCATCTCCTACGACAGCAACATCAAATCCATTCTCACCTAATTCTCTCATATGTGATTCTGCACAAAGATTACCAGACATACCAGCTAATATTACTTTGTCTATTTTTTGCTTTCTTAGTTGTAATGCTAAATCATTTGATTCTGGCCCAAAAACTTTATGTGGTCCTGTTACAACAACTCTATCTTTTGCTATATATTTTTTGTAGCGTGGTAACCAATCTGCTCCAGAACCTTCAAAATCTTCTACATTTAATTGGTCTCCTCTATCAAACATGCTAATATTATGCATTAATTTTTCTAAAGCTCCTTCAAATTTCCATACATGGTCATGTTTATAATAATAATGAGGAGATATAAATATGCGTATATTATACTGCTCTGCCAATTTAAAAATAGTTTCTAAGTTTTCGATTGTGTTGTTTTCTTTTACACTTTCTCCAACAGCACCCCAGGCTACTCCTTGAGGACTAAGAAAATCATTTTGAGGATCTGTAATTACTATTGCTGTGTTCTCATCAATAATAAACCCAGGTTCTGGTAACTGGGCAAATACGCTCGTAAGTCCCATAAAAAACACTAAAAGTGTTCTTAATAAATTTTTCATTGTTTTTGATTTTAATTGTTTATTGAATTACATTAATTATGATAAATCTATGTCTTTTATAGCTATGCTTAAGGCCATTGCTACACCCTTACCATATTCAGGATCTGCTTTATAACAATTGGCTATATGCCTTTCTTGTATAAATTTTTCAGCACCACCAACCTGTCTAGCTGTGTTTTCAAATAATGTCTTTTGCTGTTCTGCAGTCATTATTTTAAATAAATCTCCTGGCTGAGTATAATCATCATCCTCCTCTCTATGGTCATAATGGAAAGTACTCCCTTCTAAATCTAAAGGCGGTTCTGCATGCTGCTTACTTTCTGACCATTGACCATAGCTATTTGGCTCATAATGAATAGTTGAACCTTCATTACCGTCCACGCGCATGGCGCCATCTCTATGTGAGTTATGAAAAGGGCATTGCGGTTTATTAACTGGTATTTGATAGTGATTTACACCCAGTCTATATCTTTGAGCATCCCCATAAGAAAACAAACGTCCCTGTAACATCTTATCTGGAGAAAAACCAATCCCAGGAACAACATTTGCTGGATTAAATGCAACCTGCTCTACATCTGCAAAATAATTTTCTGGATTTTTGTTAAGTTCCATTACCCCAACATCAATTAATGGGTAATCAGAATGTGGCCATACCTTAGTCAGGTCAAACGGATTAAAGCGATACTCTTTGGCATCTTCTTCTGGCATTATCTGCACTTTTACATTCCATTTTGGGAAATCCCCATTTTCAATTGCATCAAAAAGGTCTTTTTGGTGGCTTTCTCTGTCTTTTCCTATAATTTTTTCAGCTTGTTTGTCTGTTAAATTCTCAATCCCTTGTGCTGTTTTTAAGTGAAACTTAACCCAACATCTTTCATTTTCACTATTTAAAAAACTAAAAGTATGACTGCCATAACCATTCATATGCCTATATGATTTAGGAATCCCTCGTTCACTCATAGTAATGGTCACTTGGTGTAGTGCCTCTGGTAATAATGTCCAAAAATCCCAGTTATGATTTGCGCTTCTTAAGTTTGTTTTAGGGTCTCGCTTAACAGCTTTATTTAAATCGGGAAATTTATAGGGGTCTCTCAGAAAAAAAACAGGAGTGTTATTTCCTGCTAAATCCCAATTTCCTTCTTCTGTATAAAACTTAACGGCAAAGCCTCTTATATCTCTTTCAGCATCAGCAGCACCTCTTTCTCCTGCTACTGTAGAGAATCGAACAAAAATATTTGTTTTTTTTCCTATTTCAGAAAACACTTTGGCTTTTGTATATGGGGTTATATCATTCGTTACAGTAAATGTTCCAAAAGCACCTGAACCCTTTGCGTGCATACGTCGTTCTGGAATTACTTCTCTATCAAAATGCGCCAACTTTTCAAGATACCAATAATCTTCCATAAGCATTGGCCCTCTTTTTCCAGCGGTTTTTACATTTTGATTTTCAGCTATCGGTCTTCCTGAAACTGATGTTAGTTTCTTTTTTTCTTGTGACATTTTTTTTAACTTTTTATATTTTTCTTTGACTAATCTCTAGATTATTCCCTTCACTATCCTTAAACCATGAGGAGAGACTTCCATCAAGGTTAAAGATTTTATTCTCATTATCCTCATAAAAGGATATCCCTTTTTTCTCTAGTTGGGCAATTGCAATTTTTATATTTTCCACTGTAAAACTTAAACTAGTGTGTTCTGCTTTATTTTCTTCATTTCTGAGATAAAGCAAAAATTTACTTTTACCAATTATGACATAGTACATCTCTAAATCTTTGCTTAATGTTTCTAATGTAAGACCCAAAGTTTCACCATAGAATTGTTTTGCTCTTTGCGCATTGGTCATCGGTATTGCGGCCATAACTTCTTTAATTTCCATAGTTTTTGTTTTTTAATAAAGATATATGAAAAACATCCAAATTAGTTTTTTTGTTCTCGAATAAATTTTGCCAAAATTTTATAATTTACCCATAAAATCGCGCATTTTTTTAATAATCTCATAACCATCTTCATCTAAAGCAAAATGCCCAGTATCGTAGATATTATAATCAATATTTTCAAGGTCTTTTTTGTAAGCCGCAGCACCACTTTCTGGAAAAAATTCATCATTTTTACCCCAAACGATTAACATTGGCGGTTGGTTTTTTCTTAAGTACTCTTGCCACTTCGGGTAAAGTTTTAAGTTATTTCTATAATCGTAGAATAGACCGATATGTATAGCGTGTGCTCCTGGTCTAGAAAGGCGTAAATAATCTAATTGCCAGCTATCGGGATTTATGTTTTCTATATTTCTTGTGCCATGGGTGTATTGCCACTTAAGATCATCTAAAGAAAAAGCGGGCAAACAAGCCTCTTCTGTTGCTGTATTTCTATCTGCCCAAAGTGCTTTAATACCAGCCCAAGCTTTGCCCAATCCTTCTTCGTAAGCATTTCCGTTTTGGTTTATAATAGCGGTTACTCTTTCGGGGTGCTCCGTTGCAATCCTAAACCCGATAGGGGCACCATAGTCTTGAATCATTAAAGTATAAGAATTTAAACCTAATTGTTCTAAAAAACTATCTACAGTCTTTGCTAGGTTATCAAAGGTATATTCATATTCTGTTGCAGAAGGAAAATCACTATTTCCAAACCCTGGATAATCTGGGGCAATTAAATGATATTGGTCTGATAACTCGCGTAATACTTTACGGTATTGGTGTGAAGAGGAAGGAAAACCGTGTAATAACACAATGGTTGGGTTTTTTGGGTTTCCAGCTTCTCTATATGCTATATTTAAATTTTTAACAGTAACTGTTTTGTAATTAACTTGTTGCGGTTGCGCTAAAGTAATTTTTTCTGTATTATCTTTCACTTTTTCGTTTTTAGTTGCCGTCTCACAAGACGATAGTATTAATAAGAATAAAAATATTGAGATTAGTTTTTTCATTTTATTAAGTGTTAATTTATAGCTTTCTTTCTGATTCTTCAATACCTAAATCATTAATACTAGCGTATCTTTTTTGCATAAGACCATTTTTATCAAATTCCCAATTTTCATTACCATAGGCTCGGTACCATTCTCCTTCTTTGTTTTGATATTCATACTCAAAGCGAACGGCTATTCTATTATCTTTAAAGGCCCATAGTTCCTTTTTAAGTTTGTAATGTAATTCGTTTTTCCATTTATCAGATAAGAAGTTTTGAACTTCTTCTCTACCATTGATAAATGTATCTCTGTTACGCCATTCTGTATCTATCGTATAGGCTTTAGATACTTTTACAGGGTCTTTACTGTTCCAAGCGTCTTCTGCTAACTGAACTTTTTGTTGTGCCGTCTCCTGTGTAAAAGGTGGTAATGGGAGTTTTTGTTCCATAAATATTATTTTTGATTGGTTTTACTTAATGCTTTATGAATAGTATTCGTTGTTGTTTACAGTGTATCTCCTTGACCACTAGTTGAGATTGTTAGTAGTAGACAATGAATTTAAAATTTTAATAAACTAAATACGTGCCATAATTAAATAAATATATAAGGACATGAAATTCATGTTTTTAAAACTTATTAAAGATTAAATTCTGACAGTAAAACACAAAATATTGTATAAATACAATATTAGTTGTGCTGTATTTTAAGAAAAGAAAGCTTTGAAAATATTATCAAAATTTGAAAGGTAAATGATATATGGAGTTAGTACCTTTGATTGGATATTTTTAAAACAGCCTTACGCATAAGAATT
>CAYGUC010000085.1:0-4104 GCA_964353005.1 uncultured Flavobacteriaceae bacterium
ACCGATGATTATAATACCTTTCTCTTTCTGTACTTCTACAACAGGATTTATATGTTTTAGTACTTCTGCAATAACTTCTTCTGCGGAAAGTATACGACTTAATTCCACTATCTTTTGCTGTACCAAGATCTGTTCTTCTTCAGATAATTGGTTGTACTTAGAATTACTATCCAACATTAGTAATACATTGCTTTACGAAGCTGTCTGTTATATGATTTATCTCTAAGGGCAAAAATTCTAGTCCTATAAATAATTTGTATCGCTTCCTCAATGGAGACTCCTTTTTTATACAATTGAATACTCCATTGGTATAACAAGCTTTCATAACATTTTCCTTGTTCTATAGATTCTTTAAAATCGTTTATGTCTATATGAAAGGACTCTGCAATTAATTTTAGAAAATCCTGCTGCCTTATTTTAATTTTTCGCGGATTATAGTAAGGGCAATACCAATAATAAATCCTGTAAAAAACCATAGTAGTAATGAATATTTGTATTCCATTTTTTTAAGTATTATTGTAACCAACTTAATAGTAGTAAAAGGGTGCAGGGGCAATCCTTAAGCAAGGGGCTTTAACACAAACTCAACTTAACTAAAGTGCTAGATCACCCCCGCGATTCCTTTTACCCACTTACTCTGACAATGTATGTAAACTGGTTAAGGGTAATGTATGGGTTGGCATAATTGCAAGGGTATGAAAACATAGTGCTTCTCCTTGTGTTATACTATCTAGTGCTAATGGGGATTTGCGTATGGTATTTGCAACCTCAAAAGTAGTTTGCCCTTGTTTACGGCAATCTTTAATCCAGTTACGTAATAAAATTGCATAGCTTTTATACTGGTCTATAGAGTAGTTAAAGTGCCATTGCTCTATATGCAATAATTTAAGTACCTCGCCTTCAAAAATTCTGCTCTCTTTTTCTGGACTTGATTTTACAATTGTTTTCATAGTTCAATGTATTTGGGTTATCAATTCTTTTATTTTGGTAGTTGTTATTTAAAACATCCTTTTGATAAAATCCTCTATAGCTTTAATTACTGAATCATCAAGTTTTCTATTATACTTTATGAACTTTTGTAATTTACCTCTTTGGGTGTTGATTTCTCGCTCTAGTGCAGTTATGTTCAACACGTGAGAATAAGTGATAATCCAGTTCTCAATCTTTTTTCTGCCTTTAGGTCTCAAAATATTTAATCTATTTTTAACTTAAATGTGGAAATTTCCACGTTTTATTTTTTTTATAAAGTAAATAAGTATCGATATACTTTATATCTTTGTTAGAGTTAGACAAATATAATAAAATTATAGCTTATTAATAAGCAAAAGTTTAATTTTTTTAAGCTAAAACATTATAAATGAAGGAAAAAATCAAAGAGATAATGGATTATTACGGTCTTAATCAGAAAGAATTTGCCCTTAAGATTAATGTATCTCCTCAAACAATTAGTGATATCATAAAAGATAAAAGGAATGCAGGAGATAAAATTACTCATGGGATTTTAGAAACCTTTGATGAAATTAATCCATTATGGTTAATAAGAGATATTGGAGAAATGTTTTTGGATAATGAAAAAATGGATCAAATCAAAAAAAAGAAAATCGGTAAATCTCTTCATTTTAACAACCTAGAAGAACTTGCTTTATTTTGCGCAAACCATGAAGATGAACTTATGAAAATAAAGGTGTTTTCTAATATTATTGAAAAAAATGCTACCGCAGAAGTATTAAAGCTTGTGAAAAATTTTAAAGGACTTAATTAAAAAGTTGATTCTATTTTAATATTTCTTAAAACGAAGATTTGAAATTCTGAAATAGATTGGAACCTAGATTTTGCAATATTGTTTAAATCATCAACGATACTATCAATTTCCTTTTGCTGTCGTTTTAAACACTCTTCGATATCTCTATCAATTTCCTTTTTGAGATCTTTTTGAACAAAAGATAAACCAAGCGTATCTTTTTTAATAATGTTCTTTCCTTCCCTATAATTTCTCATTTTTTGGATAGTTTTTCGATTTCTCCTAAATAATCACTAATAAACTCTCGACGATCATGTTTACTAATATATTTCCTTTTCACATCGCTTGTGATAAAGCTTAATAAATCTTGGATTTTTATCTTAAGATTTAATTGGGATAAAGCGAAGAAATATTTTCCAACAATAAATGCAACTAATGCTCCAGAAATAGCAAAAGATAATTGCATAACGATATAAGTAGTTTCAGGTAAATCTCCTTTAGGATAAAACACCCAAACAACATAAAATAAACCAGTTATTGTACCTACAAAACCAAATGCTAAAATGACTTTTCTGAAAAAAAGATCTTGTTCCTTATTAAAAAGGAATAATAGAAAGAAACCTAAAAAAACAGCAACTACTGGCATTCCTAAATTAGCAAAGAAAACTTTTAAAGTCCTAAAGCCGAAAACCTTATCTTGTTTTTTGATGTTTTGTAAATTAATAGATAAAGCCTCTGATTCTTTTTCTAGTTTTTGAATTAGTGGTACATATATGCTAATTTCAGTATTAAATTCTTGGTCATTTATTACTTTTTTGTGATAATCGTAAATAATTGACCTAAGTTGTTTTTCAGCAATAAGCTTAGCATTATCTATCTTGTTATAAGCATTCGTTGCATTAATTACTGATATGCTTTTTACAGGAAAAAAAACTTGCAAAAAGGGAATTGTAAATGTGGTTATAATGAAAATTATAACCACAATAGCAAACAAAAATGATCTTACTTTTTGTTTTTTACTCTCCGTCTCTGTCTCCGATAGCTCCTGCATCGTCTTTATCAATTTGTACTATCTCTATATTTGAAATTTCATTCTCTAAAGGTTCAGCTTCACAACTTACAAATCCACTAGAAACACAAACGATAAATAATAAATAATAAATAGTTTTCATGACTAAATTTTTAAAGTTATATCTTCTAAAGATAGAATTTAGTCCTAACCTCTTATTATAATTTTACTACAATTTGCTTCAAATAAAAGTATAGCTTATTACACATTATTTGTGAAGTAAAATTAATACATAAAAAGAAAAAACAATTACGGTTAAACCACAATTTTACAAGAAATAATTTGGTTATAAAACAATAGCTTATGGCTTCCCGTAATTTCTTTGGTAGCTCTTAATATGACTTACCTAATAGAGTGTGATAAAAAAATAAAAGTGTGTAAAAAAGCACATTTGTATAAATTAAGGAAGATTATTTTATGTTTTCTCTTGTTTAGAAAAAGACAAATAATTTCTGCTATCTATTCACTTATAGAAAAAAATAGGATTATTTTAAAGTGCTTTTTAGCTGTTAAAATAATATCATAATTTAAAAAACATGATATCTAATTATTGATGTTTGGTGAATTATAATTTATTAAATCCTATATCTCGTTTACCTGACATTTTTTAGATCATTTCCTGAATAATTTTCTCTTCAGATTTTCGGTTGCTTTGTCATAAGGGGTTATTTTGCCTATTGGGTAGTATCTTTTTTCTCCAGATAGATACTCCTAAAAATGGCGGACTATTTTGTACTTTTGGTATTATAACCAATTTTAATTACCCTATTTATTTGTCTGTTTAATGTGTATGTTTCTATAAGAAAAGATTCTGGTCTGGAGTGGTATCAAAAAATATTCAAAGTGGAGTATGCGGATTTAGATTTTGATATATCGACAGAAGATTTAATGGAGTGGGCAAAAGAAGATATTAGAAGTCAATTAAGAGCTGCAATGAAGAATAGCCTAAATGAAGAGAATTGGATTATAGAAAATGTAGAATTAAATAAAGCATAATAAATGAAGAATTTTGTAATGAAAAATGATTTTAAAGAGTATTATGGCTTTGAAGCGCGTTTGGCTGCTGAAAATGAAATAGATATTCTTTCTGAATATCTAGCCAATAGTAAATGGGATGATTATAAACAAGCTAAAAACTCTTTAAGTTTAGAAACATCTACCAAAGAACAGGAGCATTTTATAACAAAAGAAAAAGCTATTATTATTGAATTGATAGGATCTATAGTGGTAGTGCAAGAATATAAGAAATTTAATGTTTCCATTTTTGTGTTTAATTATATAGAGGAGCACGATA
>CAYGUC010000086.1:0-3762 GCA_964353005.1 uncultured Flavobacteriaceae bacterium
CAGCTTCTTTTAAAGCTTTACGTTTTTCAGCATATTTAGCTACTGTTTTTGCTCTCTTCACCTCACGGGCTTTCATTGATTCTTTAGCCATAATTAATTCTTTTTAAAAGGTAAACCTAGTTGGGTTAACAATGATTTTGCTTCTTTATCTGTGCTAGCTGAGGTTTCAAAAGTAATATTCATTCCTGAAATTTTATTTACTTTATCAATATCTATCTCTGGAAAAATAATTTGCTCAGTAATTCCTAAAGAGTAATTACCTCTACCATCAAAACCTGTAGCTTTAATTCCCCCAAAATCTCTTACACGTGGTAAGGCTGAAGTAATTAAACGATCTAAGAACTCATACATTCTTTCTCCACGTAAAGTAACTTTAGCACCTATTGGCATTCCTTTACGTAATTTGAAAGTAGCTACATCCTTTTTAGACATAGTTGCTATTGCTTTTTGACCAGTGATCATTGTTAATTCATCTACTGCGTGATCAATTAACTTTTTATCAGCTACTGCTGCTCCAACACCTCTACTTACAACTATTTTTTTAAGTTTAGGCACTTGCATTACATTTTTGTAGCTAAATTCTTCTGTAAGAGCTGGCAATACTCTGCCTCTATACTCTTGTTTTAATCTTGGTATATAAGCCATAACTATATTACTTCATTAGATTTTTTAGAAAATCTCACTTTCTTATCTCCTTCTATTTTATATCCAACTCTAGTTGTTTCTCCTTTTGAAGTTAACAACGATAAATTAGAAATATGAATAGGCGCTTCTTGTTTTACTATACCTCCTTGTGGATTAGTAGCACTAGGCTTCTGGTGCTTAGAAACTAAATTAACACCTTCTACAATCGCCTTGTTTTTATCCTTCAATACTTTTTGCACTGTACCCTCTTGACCTTTATTGTCTCCAGCAATTACACGCACTGTATCTCCTGATTTTATTTTTAGCTTTGTCATCTTTACAAATGTTTTAAAGCACTTCTGGCGCTAGTGAAACAATCTTCATGAATTGCTTATCACGAAGTTCTCTTGCTACAGGACCAAATACTCTAGTTCCTCTCATTTCTCCAGCTGGGTTCAATAGAACACATGCATTATCGTCGAAACGGATATAAGAACCATCTGGTCTGCGCACTTCTTTTTTAGTACGAACTACAACTGCAGTTGAAACAGCTCCTTTTTTAATGTTTCCATTTGGAGTTGCTTCTTTAACGCTGACAACTATCTTGTCTCCTACAGAGGCGTATCTTCTTCCTGTACCACCTAAAACACGGATGACCAAAACTTCTTTTCCTCCTGTGTTATCGGCTACTTTTAATCTAGACTCTTGTTGTACCATAATTACTTCGCTCTTTCAATTACTTCTACTAATCTCCAGCACTTGGTTTTACTCATAGGTCTTGTTTCCATGATCTTTACAGTATCACCAATATTGCAGTCGTTTTTCTCATCGTGTGCAACGTATTTTTTCGTTTTTAACACGAACTTTCCGTACATTGGGTGTTTTACTTTTTTAACTTCGGCAACTACAATTGATTTTTGCATTTTGTTGCTAGTAACAACACCTATACGTTCTTTTCTTAAATTTCTTTTTTCCATCTTTCAGCAGAATTAACCGTTTAATTCTCTTTTTGTTAGCTCTGTAGCTATTCTCGCTATAGATCTTCTAACTTTACGTAATTGTAAAGGATTTTCTAAAGGAGACATTGCGTGAGCCATTCTTAAATCTGAATACGCTTTTTGAGATTTACCAAGTTCCTCTTGTAATTCAGCTGTTGATTATTTTTTTACTTCTGATTTTTTCATAATGTCTCAAATATTAAGCTTGATAATCTCTAGCTACGATAAACTTAGTTTTTACAGGAAGTTTTTGTGCTGCCAGACGTAAAGCTTCTTTAGCTACGTCATAAGGCACTCCACTTATTTCAAATAATATTCTTCCTGGTTTTACTACTGCTGCCCAATACTCAACAGCACCTTTTCCTTTACCCATACGTACTTCAAGAGGTTTCTTTGTTATTGGCTTGTCTGGGAAAATCTTAATCCACAGAGATCCTTCTCTTTTCATATAACGAGTAGCAGAAATACGAGCTGCTTCTATCTGTCTGGCAGTAACAAAACTTGAATCTAATGATTTTATTCCGAAAGTTCCGTTAGAAAGCGTATGTCCTCTTTGGGAAATACCTTTCATACGTCCTTTTTGTTGTTTACGGAATTTTGTTCTTTTAGGCTGTAACATTGTTAATTTACTTTAAAAAATTACTTTCTACGACGTGATTTGTTATTACCACTTCGTCCACCTTTGTTGCTATCACCTTTTCCTTGCTTTTTGGATAAACCAACCAAAGGAGAAAGCTCTCTTTTACCATACACTTCACCTTTCATGATCCATACTTTGATACCCAATCTACCATAAGTAGTGTGTGCTTCAACTAAAGCATAATCTATGTCAGCTCTAAATGTAGATAAAGGAATACGACCTTCTTTATAAGACTCTGCACGTGCCATTTCTGCACCATTCAAACGTCCTGAAATCTGAATTTTGATACCTTCTGAATTCATTCTCATCGCAGCCGCAATAGCCATTTTAATAGCACGACGATATGAAATACGGTTTTCGATTTGTCTTGCAACACTAGACCCTACCAAAAACGCATCTAACTCTGGTCTTTTGATTTCAAAAATATTGATCTGAACTTCCTTTTCGGTAATTTTCTTAAGCTCTTCTTTTAACTTGTCTACCTCTTGCCCACCTTTTCCAATAATAATACCTGGTCTAGCAGTAGTGATAGTAACGGTTACAAGTTTAAGAGTACGCTCAATAATTACTCTTGATACACTAGCTTTAGATAAACGTGCGTGCACATATTTTCTAATCTTATCGTCTTCGGCAAGTTTATCACCGTAGTCATTGCCTCCGTACCAGTTGGACTCCCATCCTCTGATAATACCTAGGCGATTTCCGATTGGATTTGTCTTCTGTCCCATAGTTTATATTAGCTTTGTGTATTATTGTTTGCTGCAACCACGATAGTAACGTGATTAGAGCGTTTTCTTATTCTGTGTGCGCGACCCTGTGGAGCAGGACGAAGTCTTTTCAACATACTTCCTCCATCTACACGAATCTCTTTTACAAAAAGATCTGCATCTTCGATGCTAGCTTCTTCATTTTTCGCTTGCCAGTTAGCTATTGCAGAAAGCAATAGTTTTTCTAGACGACGTGATGCTTCTTTAGGGTTAAATCTAAGAATCTGAAGCGCCTTTTCAACTTTTACTCCACGCACTAAATCTGCAACTAAACGCATTTTACGAGGTGAAGTAGGACAGTTATTAAGTTTTGCAAAAGCAACTTGCTTTTTCTCTTCCTTAATTCTTTCTGCCATTTCTCTTTTACGAACTCCCATGACTTAAATTATTTTTTACCTTTATTTTTAGCACCTGCGTGTCCTCTAAAGGAACGTGTTGGCGAAAATTCTCCTAATTTATGACCTACCATATTCTCCGTAACATATACTGGAACAAATTGGCGACCATTATGAACTGCAATTGTTTGCCCTACAAAGTCAGGAGTAATCATAGATGCTCTAGACCAAGTCTTGATAACAGACTTTTTATTAGCTTCTACATTTGCAGCCACTTTTTTCTCTAACTTATAGTGAACGTAAGGTCCTTTTTTTAATGAACGTGCCATATCTTCTTATTTCTTTCTACGTTCTACAATATATTTATTACTCGCTTTCGTTTTAGAACGGGTTCTATA
>CAYGUC010000087.1:0-3751 GCA_964353005.1 uncultured Flavobacteriaceae bacterium
GGGTTGCAACCCTCGATATTTTTTAATTACACACTTCGTGGCTTAGTGCCTTTTACATTATAAAAGCCCAGTTTGTTTCACGCAAACTGGGCTTTCCTTTTCTGTTGAAAGCTAGCTTTAACAAATTGTATAACCTATATCTTACTAACTTTTAAAATAAAACTAATAAATTATTTCTTTTTAGTTGTTTTTTTATACAATAAAATAATATCTAAATATCTCTTCATATACCGTTTTACCTATCCCAATTTATATCTTCTTTATAGTTATTTTCTATATATTCTTTTAAAATAGCAATATCCTCTTTTGATGTCAAATCTGGCACATGTTCAGAAACAGGAATTCCCATAATAGATTTTGGATGCTCTTTTGCCATATTTAGTAAAGCAGTAGGTAATTCTTTTTCATTTCGTTTCTCATTTATTGGGCAATTAATAACGTAATCTTTAAACATCATACCGTTAAATTTAAAAATATTCATACTCACCCGAAACTTACCAGACTTATCTTTATATAACAGACTTTCCTCTATAGATGGTTTTTCTATAATATCTTTTAAAAATCCTTCCTCATCTAAAGATACCAAAGCAAATCGGGCTATTCGCTCCATACTAAATTGCAAGGCATCTCTATCATAACTAATAAATGTATTTTTATGAGCAGAGGTTCTTAGCATCTTCAAAACAGCTTCAGAATATAAATTATCACTATTACATACAGTATAGGTTTCCCTACCTAGCTTTGGATATTGTGTTATTGCCTGACACAGTGCATCAGCAGTACCAAAGGGTTTTTTTCTATCTTTTAAAACATATTGAATTGCATAGTTTATTGTTAGCCCATTAAACTCATTACCTTTTATTTTATCTCCATAAAACTCCTTCATTAAACTTTCCTTTTCCCCTATGACTATATATATGGTAGTATATCCAGCTTGTTTGGCATTATACAATAAATAATCCATAACTGGTCTTCCTGTATCACCTATACTAATCAAGGATTTAGATCTTGTATTTGCTTGTGTAATCAGCATATTACTTAATTCCGTTTTTGCTTCCTTTTTCATTCGAGAAGAAGCTCCTCCTGCCAGAATTATTAAATTTTCGTGCATATCTTTGGTTTCTTGTATTATACTACTCTTGCTCCCGGATCTACTTTAACTATATATACGTCTTTAGCTCCTCCTTTTCGAATAGCATCTATAACTGTTTGTTCTTTATTTTTTGGAGCAATAGCTACAATACTACCTCCTCCTCCTGATCCTACAATTTTTACTCCATATGCGCCTGCTTTTAAAGCATTTACAACCATTTCATCTATTACTGGCACTGTTATTTTAAGAATATCTTTTAAAACGAGATGATGTTGGTTCATTAAATCTCCTATATATTTCATATCAGGATTTGCTTTCCTAAATTCATTCATAGCTTTTAGAGTTATGTCATAATTTTTTAATGCTGCATAAAAATAAGGTTTCGAATCCAAAGGAATATCTTTTTCATACTTTTCATACTCTTCTAACAAAGCTAATCTAATATCAAAATTGGGGTTTTTAAGTGTTACATATTCTAGCGCTTTTAAAGCTTTTTCTTTTCGGTCTCCCAAAGTCCCTATCGTTTCTTTTTTCACCCCAGATTCTCCTACAATTAGTCCTTCTATACCATTTTGTATCCTTTCATAAGACATTTTTTGGTCTGTATCTATAAATAAAACACCTCCCAAACCAATTGAATACTGATCCATAAGCCCACCTGGCTCGTTATGTTCCAGTACTTCTGCTTCATAAGCAATTCTAGCGATCAACTCTTTAGTTATTTCTTGATTTGCTCTAAATGCCTGTAAAAGAAACTGTATCCATGCTATTATTAAGGCAGATGAGCTTGATACTCCTGCATTTAAAGGTAAATCTCCTGTTATTTCAATATCATAACCTTTATCGGGGATACACTCATATCGTTTTAATACTCTAAGAGAGGATGCAAAATAATCTCGGTGATCCATAATTTTGAACTCCTCATGTATCTCAATATCTCTTTCTTCCTGTATATCTGGTAATTTGATTCTAAAGAATGAACTTTTATTTACTATAGCCTTCAGCCTAATATGCTTATTGATTGCACATGCTATTACGGGCAATCCTAGGTAATCCTGATGGTCTCCGAAAAGGCATGTTCTTCCAGGGGATAGTATCTGTATTGTTTCCAAATTAAGTATTCGTTCTAAAAATTAATAAGTTTCTTTCATCCAATTATAAGGAGTTCTTTTCAACCACAACCCTCTGGTAAAATCAGGAAAATCTTGTGGATCTCCATTATTTTCTATTGAAATTTCAGATAGTGGTGTAATTGCACTCCAAGCTGCAGCATCATATACATCTAATGGAGGAGCAATATTTTGTTTTGCTGATTCTACAAATGCATTAATCACAAAAAAATCCATTCCGCCATGTCCAGCTCCCATTGCATGTTCTCCATACTTTTTCCATAAAGGATGATCGTATTTTGCTAGCCATTCATCTGCCTGATCCCATTTATGTGGTTCTGATTCCCCTTCAATATATATCCTATTACCATCTACCTCCCACAATCCATTAGCACCCTGAACTCTAAATCCTAAAGAATATGGTCTTGGTAAGTTACAATCATGTGTTACAATAATTGTCTCTCCCATTGCGGTTTCTATTGTTGAAGTTATAACGTCTCCTTGTTTAAATTTAATCTTTGCATTTGGATGCGATTCTCCACCATTTTTCACAATATAATTATGTAAACCGATACTTTTTGAGGCATTAGACGTTACCGATAAAAAACGATTTCCTCGATTAATATTACACATTGTAGCTACTGGACCAACCCCATGTGTTGGATATACATCTGCATTTCTAACTACCGAATGTTGTGTTCTCCATTTAGATTCTGAAATACCCTTTTCACCGAACTCTACGCCTTTACCATAAGCTGTTTTGCCATCATTCAATTTCACAAATCTTAAATCATGTTGGTAACCGCATCTAAAATGCACCAATTCCCCAAAAACATTCTGTCTTACCATATTCAGTACTGCTAAAACATCTCTTCTGTAATTAACATTTTCTAAAATCATTAAATGCGTCCCTGTTGCTTCGTGAGTATTCACCAGATCCCAACATTCTTCTAGAGTATTAGCTGCTGAAACCTCTAAACCAGTATATTTACCAGCCATCATAGCTTCTTTTGCCATTCTTGTATGCCACAACCAAGGAGTAGATATTATTACTGCATCTACATCTTGTAAACTTAGTAGGTTTCTAAAATCATATTCATTAACTCCAAAGACTTTAGGCTTAGGTTTTCCTGATTTTTTTATACTCTCTAAACTTAGATCTATTCTTGACTGGTCTATATCGCAAATAGCTGTTACTAATACATCCTCTCTTAAAAGAACATTTTTTAAATGATTTGTTCCTCTTAAACCAACTCCAATTAATCCTAATTTAAGTTTTTCTTTAGTATTGGTATTATTGGCGAAAGTAAAACTTGGTAGTACCGAAATTCCAGTTCCTGCGATAGCTGTTTTTTTAATAAAGTTTCGTCTAGAAGTTTGTGTGCTCATTATATCTAAGATTTATTTATATAAATGCTTAAATATAAAGGAAAAGAGCTTAGTTAGAAAGAAACTACTATCCCTTTTTTATTTAGAATATTTTTTTGGTAAGGGATAGTTTTATTTGTTTTTATGGTATAAAAAAACCCTTCATATTTCTATGAAGGGT
>CAYGUC010000088.1:0-3296 GCA_964353005.1 uncultured Flavobacteriaceae bacterium
GTTAGTTGGGTTCAGACACATCGAAGTTAAAAAGACTTTTGTTCATTTGGATAGCGATACTTCCAAATCCCAAAATGCAGTATGAAGATACCTTTCTAGGAAAAAAGTTCCAATTAATCCGTTTGTGTAAATAAAGAAAATTCCTGAAACACCATAGCTGTCGTATTATAAAATCATCTTCTTTTTCAATATAAAATACTAACTATCAATATTTTAACATAAAATATATAAAAAGTTCATGGTTTTGCTATAAAGCAAAAAGGTATAATTTTCCTAGCTTAGATCCAGCATACAGACTCTACTTGAAATGAATTTACTTTTAATCGCCGCAGCTAAAAAGCTGGGTCGGGATACCGATATCATGGACTCCTATTGGAAGTACCAACAAAGGGGACAAAACTGGTTTTTTTTCCAAATCCCAATCTGGATCAGGCAACCAGAAAACCTTCTTCTCTAAATAACTGGAATAGGTTATCTGTCAAACAAAAGATGACCTTATCTACATTATATCCTCATAAACCAAAAAAAACCACAACATTTTTTACAACGTTGTGGTTTTTTCTTTTTTTACTATGTACACCCGCCAATCATGATTCTATTCTATTTATTCTCACTTTCTTCAGTTCTTTGAGGAAGGAGAAAAAAAATAAAGAAAAAGAAAAACGGTATTAAAATTATAAAATCGAAATCTATATTTGAGTTTGGAAAATACGATTCAATAGTAAAGTATGAGCCAAGAATTGCAAAACATGATAAAAATAACGTTATCAACCCTAATAAAAGTTGTGATATTTTAATCTTATTTTTTATTTTACTGATATTAATATTTATATATATCATAAATGTTATTAGTGAACTATAAATAAATGAAATAATAAAAGAAGCAGATTTAATATTTTTAATATTAAAATCTATCATCATTAATAAAAATACCAGTCCAAGAAGAAAAAAACTTATTATATAGCGGTTAGAAAATTTCATAATATTTTAAAATTTAAAAAATTCTGAATAATGTCTCGGTTCCAAAACTGGAATATGCCCTTCTTTTCTTAAAGAATCAGCTCTTAAATCATGTTTAGCTATTTTTAACATAATATCTAAATAAGCTTTGCTATATCCATGAACTGCCCCAATTATAATGCCCCAAGGAGTATATTTTACAGTCCCTTTACCCAAAATCTTTGAAGCTTTTGCTGTAGATCCAAGACCAAAAGCTTCTATTATTGCCTTTTTTATAGGCTCATTGGATTTTTGAGAGTAAATACCTCTATGCCTATAAGCATTAAGTAATGTATGTTTAATCTCTAAATCTGTCAAATCATTAGACTCCAATTTTTTAAAAGCCGATTTTACACGCTTATCATAATCTTCTTTACTTTCAATCTGTACCCATTTATCAATAAATATCATATAACTTTCATCTTTGAATTCTATTATTTCTCCATTTTTATATAAAGCTGGATTAGGACGACACATCTTGCACTAGCACATACTATGACCCAGCCGGGATTTTATATATCAAAGAACTTTAAAAACCCACAACATTTTTACAACGTTGTGGATTTTTCTTTTTTACTATTAATACCCGCCAATCTGGTACGGTACCCGACAGAGTCGAGCACTAGCCATTACTCATTCGAGCGGCATCAGGGGCGGATTTTTCTTTTTTACTATTAACACCCACCAATCTGGTACGGTATCCCTTGCAAACTGGCACTAGCGCATACTAGAACCCAGCGGGGTTATAAACCTTTACTATAAGCTTCTACTGTAGTTATGTCTTGAAACTCTATATTGGTAACCTTATTCTTTATAAGAATATTTTTAACTTTTTCTGTACAAAAAACCAAAGCGGTTCCTTTTGGAGAGAAAAAATCTGAACCATCCCAAGTACTGTGATCAAATCTATAACCAGTATAAAATCCTTTTTTTTTAGGTTTATCTAATTCACCAGATTTCCCAATAATTTGTAACCCATAATAATGTCCTTCTTCATATTCCATTATTTTTAAGTCATAGGTATTCCATCCTTTAAGATTATTATCATTAAGTATTCTAATAAACCTTTCAGAGACAGCAATATTTAATCCATCATTGAAAAAGTTAGCATCGTAAAAATGCTTTTGCATTGCAATTTTAGCATTATAAGGATTATTAGTTTTTAAAGTTCCAGAAAATAAATCTCTGTTATCGAGTTCTTTATCAATAAACTCTAAAATTACTGCCCCTTTTTTTTGTGCAGATCTTAAAATATAAAACATATAAAATTATTTAAAAACCGTATTTTTTCATTAAATCAAAACCAAAATCAATTATTTCTTCCCTACTACTATTACTAGCTTCACGTATGTAATCATCCCAAGCTCTATTAAATGCTTTAGCAGAACTTCTATGAGATGATTTTTCCCACCATACCATAAACTCAGGATGGTGTATATTAATCATCTTACTATTAAAGAAAGCTTCATATTTTTGAGCAAATACATGGTGAGCATCTTTACCTTTTCCTAAAGAATTGGTAAACAATTTAAGATTATATCTATAATTACTTTTTGTAAACCATCTGAATTGACTATAAAATTGCTTTACCCCTTGAGTTTTTCCAAAACCTCCTAAAGGTAATGTCATTATCTCTACTTGATAAGTAAGTGCTGCTCCTCCTGCTGTAATCGCCTTTTCAGCAGCTAAATCAAATACTTCTCTATTATGTTCTCTCTCTTCATATTCTTCGTTCGAGGTAACCTTATAATTAAACAATGATTTGAACCAAATCCAAAGAGATTCAGGAGGATCGTTACTTTCATAACTATCCCATTCTTTTTGTGTTATATTGTGGTTTAAGTCTCCTGTGTGTAATATGTCATATTTAACCCCTAAATCCTTTAGCGCAGCTACAAGATCATTTCCATAATTTGTAGATTCATAAACCACTCCTGGCCTGTTGTTGTTGTCATCAAAGGTAGTGGAGTGATCATTTACTCTACCCACAAAGCTATCCAGATTACTATATTCCGAGCCAAAATAATTGTCTCGCATTCGTTCTAATCTATTGGCATGTCCTCCTCTAAAACTGTTCCCTCCAGAAGGATCTGCATAGTAGATCGGGTTATTATCAAACCCATTATAAGTAGATAAAGAGTGGTGCGTCACGGGATCGATACGGTTCCATCGTGCGATGGTTGGGTCGTAACTACGCAATGGCATCTCATACCAGTTTACCCCGAAGGATTCTTCCAGTTCTGTATTGTTGTATTTAAAGTTGTGGGATCGCCCTGTGATGGTATTGTTCGCGGTTT
>CAYGUC010000089.1:0-3271 GCA_964353005.1 uncultured Flavobacteriaceae bacterium
TTAACAGCAGTATGCACAACTCTTTTTTTAGTTAATCAAAATGCACAACGGGTTACTATAATATATAAAGAGAGAAAACAGGAATGCTGAAATTATTGTTTTTTAACAAGGTATTTTGAACCTACCTCTCTCTTTTAAAGAAACCTACCTTTATGATGAACTATATTTAATGAATTAAATACATATATATATTGTATGGGTTTTATTATCGTATTATCTTTGTTCCTTTAATTCAAAAAAAAATGATCAAGATTACGTTACCAGATGGTTCTGTTAGGAACTACGAAAATATTGTAACTGCCATGGATGTTGCAAAAGATATTAGTGAAGGGTTTGCCAGAAATGTAATTTCTGCAAAGTTCAATGATACTACTATCGAAACCTCTACCGAATTAACTACTGATGGTAATCTTGTTTTATTTACATGGAATGACGATGAAGGCAAAAATGCTTTTAGACACTCTACTTCTCACGTTTTAGCTCAAGCACTTGAAGAGTTATACCCTGAAGTTAAGCTATCTATTGGACCCGCTATTGAAAATGGTTTTTATTACGATGTGGACTTAGGAGAAAAAACCATTTCTCAGAAAGATTTTAAGACTATTGAAGATAAAATGCTTGAAATCGCAAGAGGAAAGCATGAATTTAAAATGAGATCCATATCTAAAGCTGACGCTCTAAACAAATATAAAAAAGAAGGTAATGAATACAAGATTGAACTAATAGAAAATCTTGAAGACGGAACCATTACTTTTTGCGACCATGATACCTTTACTGACTTATGCCGTGGAGGCCATATCCCAAATACTGGAATTATAAAAGCAGTAAAGATAATGAGTGTTGCAGGAGCATATTGGCGAGGTGATGAAAAAAACAAACAATTAACGAGAGTTTATGGAACTTCTTTTCCTAAACAAAAAGATTTAAAAGAGTATTTAGAACTACTTGAAGAAGCAAAAAAACGTGACCATAGAAAGCTAGGAAAGGAGCTTGAACTTTTTACTTTTTCTCAAAGAGTAGGTCAAGGCTTACCTCTTTGGCTCCCAAAAGGCGCTGCTTTGAGAGATCGCTTAGAACAGTTTTTAAAGAAAGCACAAAAAAAGGCAGGATATGAAATGGTTGTAACACCACATATAGGTCAAAAAGAATTATATGTCACTTCTGGTCATTATGCTAAATATGGAGAAGATAGTTTTCAACCAATCCACACGCCTAACGAAGGGGAAGAATTTTTACTAAAACCAATGAATTGCCCTCATCATTGTGAAATCTATAATAGTGGCCCTTGGTCTTATCGAGATTTACCTAAACGATATGCAGAATTTGGTACTGTATATCGATACGAACAAAGTGGCGAACTTCATGGATTAACTAGAGTAAGAGGCTTTACTCAGGATGATGCACATATTTTTTGTACACCAGATCAGCTAGATGAAGAATTTAAGAAAGTAATAGATTTAGTTCTGTATGTTTTTGGATCTTTAGGGTTTGAAAATTTTACTGCACAAGTATCTGTAAGAGATTTAGAAAATCCTGAAAAATACATAGGAGAGGTCGAGAACTGGGAAAAAGCTGAAAATGCCATTATAAATGCAGCAAAAGATAAAGGGTTAAATTATATAATTGAAAGTGGTGAGGCTGCATTTTATGGCCCTAAACTTGATTTTATGGTTAAAGATGCATTAGGAAGAAATTGGCAATTAGGAACTATACAAGTAGATTATAATTTACCAGAGCGATTTGACTTAACTTATAAGGGTAGCGACAATGAATTACACCGACCTGTTATGATCCATAGAGCTCCTTTTGGTAGCATGGAACGATTTATCGCTATCTTATTAGAGCATACAGGAGGTAATTTCCCATTGTGGTTGATGCCAGAACAGGCTATTATACTATCTATCAGTGAGAAATATGAAAAATACTGCGAAAAAGTTTTAAATTTGTTAGAAAATGACGAAATTCGCGCCCTTGCTGATAATAGAAATGAAACTATAGGAAAGAAGATTCGAGAAGCAGAAATGAATAAATTTCCATATATTATCATTGTAGGAGAGCAAGAAGAAAACGAAAACACCATTTCTGTTCGTAAACATGGTGGTGAAGATTTAGGAGCAATACCTATTGAAGAGTTTTCGAAAATAGTAAATAAAGAAATCAATAGAACATTAAAACCGTTTAACGGATAAAAATAAAACATAAGTTTAATTTAAATTATTAAGTCATAGCAATAAGAAGAAGAAGGTCTCAAAAACCACTGAGAGTAATCAAGGAAGATGCACACAGAATCAACCACAAAATTCGTGTTGATGAAGTACGTCTTGTTGGTGACAATATAGAAGTTGGTGTCTACCCAATAAAGCAGGCTTTACAATTCGCCGAAGAGCAAGAACTTGATCTAGTTGAAATTTCACCCAAAGCAGTGCCTCCTGTTTGTAAAATAATGGATTATAAAAAATTCCTTTATGAACAGAAGAAAAGAGACAAAGCCCTAAAATCAAAGGCCACTAAGGTTGTCATTAAAGAAATTAGATTTGGTCCTAATACAGATGAACATGATTACGAGTTTAAAAAGAAACACGCAATTAAATTCTTATCTGAAGGGTCAAAGTTAAAAGCCTATGTGTTTTTTAAAGGACGATCTATTATATACAAAGATCAAGGGCAAATTTTACTGCTTAGGTTAGCACAAGAGCTAGAGGAATATGGTAAGGTAGAACAAATGCCAAAACTTGAAGGTAAGCGAATGATAATGTTTATCGCACCAAAGAAATAAAATATTTCTGAAAATAGAAATTATTTAAAATAATAAGTGAGATTATAAAAACAAGGATACAATGCCTAAAATGAAAACCAAATCTAGTGCAAAAAAGCGTTTTAAGCTTACTGGCACTGGGAAAATCAAAAGAAAGCACGCTTTTAAGAGTCATATTTTGACAAAAAAATCTAAAAAACGTAAGCTTGCTTTAACGCACTCTACACTAGTGCATAAAAGCGATGAAAATAGTATTAAAGAGCAGTTACGTTTAAAGTAATCTGTACTTTTTAATCAGGTTAAAATTAATATAAACCAAGGAGTTAGGCTATTTTAAAAGAATTCAAATTTTATATTTTTTAAATTATTGAATCGCCTACTACTAAAAAATTTAAATTATGCCAAGATCAGTAAATTCTGTTGCAAAAAGAGCTAGAAGAAAAAAAGTTCTTAAGCAAGCTAAAGGTTACTTTGGAAGACGTAAAAACGTTTGGACAGTAGCAAAAAATGCGGTTG
>CAYGUC010000090.1:0-3094 GCA_964353005.1 uncultured Flavobacteriaceae bacterium
TTAAAAAAGTCAAACCCTCGATATTTTAAGTTACACACTTAATGAAACAGTGTCGGAAATAAGAAAAGAAGGGCTTTGTTTTTTAATATGATGGTTACTTGTTTTTCAGGCAATTAAGAACAATGGAAGTTAGAAATACTATATACGTGCGCATTTCTAGCTTCCGTTGTTTAGTATTATAACTCAAGAGTCTTTTGTTTTTGCCCCCTTTTAATAGGGGCAAGACTATAAAATACTTCCTTTCCTTCTTTTTTCTTTTGTAGTACAGAAGGAATGCCTTTTCCATTCGCTATAGGGGCTCTTTTATCAATACATTCTTGTAAACGCTCTCGAATAGTTCGTTCGTTGCAATCAAAATAAGCCGCAAGCTCTTCTACTAAAGTTCGACCTTGAATAGAACTTCTTAATAACCGAGATATCTGCTGTTGAATTTCAAAAAGATCTGCTTTTGTTCTTCTGGATCTTGCAGATTCATAAATATGGTCTGCATCGGCTTCTACAAGTCCATTGGTTTGTTCACAGTACTTCATATAAAAAGGTTCAGGACGCTTTCCACCACGAAATTTCAGTATATTTAATACAATTAAATCTGTAGGTCGTCTGTTACTATCTTTCTCAAATCCAATTTGAATTGCTGTAGTTGCTTTATTAAGTAGCTCTGTTCCTAAATGCCCACGAGCTTTATCAGCACTGCCTGGATTTTCGTGAATGAGTGCCAAAAAAGTAACGTCTTCGGAGTTGATACTGTCATTCATTAAATCAATGAGTTGCATACTATCGCTTGATTTGTTAAAATCTTGTATACAATCTGTAATCACATCTAGTATGATAATTACGTGACCTGCATACATTTGTTTTACTCTTTTTATGTAGGACGTTAGAGCAAAAAATCGATCTTTTCTGGGAACTTGCAGTAACGAAATATAGTCAAAATCTTTTGGCGTATCTTCTCTTTGATACCCCGCTTTTTTTAATATTTGTTGTAAGGCATAAGGAAACTGCTCTGTAAGGTTACGTTCGGTATCTACATAGCAAATACTAACGGCTTGCTGCGTATTTTTCCTAAAGTGTAATACATTAGTGTCCCAAGATTCTTTTTTGATCAAAGCACTGCAAATGGTTTCTGCAAGTCTGCTTTTGTGTACATCCGCTTTTCCTTGTATCACATTGATAGTTCTGGGATATGAAATTCCAATATCTTTATGAAATAGTAAAGGGGGGACTTTATGAATTAGTTTTGCTTTACGCAGGGTAAGTTCTTTTTGTGTTTTTAATAATAGTGGTATGTAGTCGTTTTCTTTGGAATAAGTATTCGTAGCAACCAGATGCGCGTTTTGTTGTATGGTTGGAGCATGCAGTAGCACTTCTGGATCCTGAAGGGTATATCCCAGTTTAAAGAAATCTGCAATATCTTTGCCTCCTTTAGAGATTAGTTTTTGGGGTAGTTCCATTCTTGGTAACCCAAAATTACTACTTAACTTATTGGATTGAGAAATACCTGTAGCATCTATATCATATAACACAATAACGGTATCAAATCTGGCTTTTAGATCTTCTATAATGGTAGCAGAAGGAGTAGTAGTTTCACTATTAAAACAAACCGCAAATTCATTGCGGGCATAAAGCGAGAGTACGTCTTTTTCTCCTCCAGTAATAAATACTCTGTTTCCTGTTTTTGGGAGCTGTTGGTAGCCAAAAACATAAGAGTTTGGTTTGTTGCCCAGCCACGTAAAACGAAAATGCTTGGTTAGTAACTAAATGCACCCCTTGATCGAATAATATTGAAGATAATTCTTTAGATATATACCCCTTGTCAGCATATAAACTTCCAAATATTTTCTTTAGAAAGTTATCTTTTTTCAGAGGAGTTCTGTCATCTACATTAGCCTGAGTAATAATAAAATCAAGGAGTTCACCTTTATCATTAATGATAATATGGAGTTTGAAACCATAGAACCATCCCATTGTTGATTTTCCTATCGTAGCGATATCTTTGAACACTTTATTATTGTTAATTCTCTTATTCTTGCAAGCTCTAATGGGAGTAGAATCTATAAAAGAAATACCAGTACAATCTCCCAAGCAACAAGTCTTTAAATATAAGGTTAGAGGAACTAGATTGGATTGCATTAATTCGACAAAACGATTATAAGAAACTGTCTTAGGGAATTCATTTTGTAATTGTTGTTGCACATATAAAATATAAAAATGCTTAAAGGTTCTTATACCACTTAAATGAAACAATACAGTAATGGTTACTATCTCACTTGTAGACATCCTAAATTTTCGATTTCTGATCTTTTTACCTGTCGTAACTTGTCTTTTTCGCATAGCAGGCTCATAAACAGCACAAAAATCATCAATAGAACAAAATATTTCAGTAATTTTATCTTTAGAAATCATAAGCAGAATCTTTTTAGTTGATTGGAATTCAGCACTTTAATTTACTAAATATTCTGCTTTTTCTATACTATAAAATCAAGTTTCTATCATATAACAAATCACACAAAATTCTGATAATCAATTAATAATAACTCTGTTCGTTTTTTGTCTTTTTCTAATTGTTTTAGTTTTTTTAATAAGTATTCTTCTTTGTTTTTCGTTAAATAATTTGGATTAAACTCCACTTTTTCTGTAACCAATTTATAGTATATTGCTGCTATTTTTCTAGCAGTTGCAACTACAGCTTTTCTACCACCACTTTTAGTTTTCTTTCTTCTTAGATAATCACCTATTGGATTTTTCGCTTTCCATAAAGCACTTGCAGCATCTCGAAAAGCCTGCCCTGCCTTGTTTTTCTTTCTTTTGACTTTACTTGATATTTACTTTCACTATCACATTTGTCAAGTTGTTTTTGTAAAAAATGATAATGTTCATAGGCCATTTGTAAATTAAAGATTTGCTCTTCTCTCCAGTTCCCTTCAAGTGATTTTATTAAAACCTCCCTACTGGCTTTAATTCTACTATCGCTATATTGTGATAAAACTTTAGCATCTCTTTCGCCTTCTAATATTTTAGTTATAATGGCTGTTCCTGTTTTGGAATTCCTACCATTTTTAGGACAAATTTAAACAACCATTAAGCGACTTGTTTT
>CAYGUC010000091.1:0-2816 GCA_964353005.1 uncultured Flavobacteriaceae bacterium
AATTCTTATGCGTAAGGCTGTTTTAAAAATATCCAATCAAAGGTACTAACTCCATTATTTCTTTAAGAAAAAATCTTGGACAGTTAAAAGAAAAGATATGAGATTACTTGTTCATGAACAACTTCATTTTGATATCGCAGAATTATTTGCTAGAAAAATGAGAAAAGAATTTTATAAACTTAAAAAGAACAAGGTTGATACATTTAGTGCATATCAAAGTGTTTATACTACATTATGGAAATCTTGCAGAATGTATCAAAAACAATACGATGATGAAACCAAACACAGTAGAGATCTAGTACGTAATTAAAAATGGGCTGAAAAAATCTATAAAGAACTACAATTACTAGAAGAGTATTCATACCCCTATTCTGGTAAATAATAACATCTATATAAAATGATTTAATGAGAACAAGATATCTATTCTCATCTTGCTTTCAATTACATCAAAAAACACAATAATATTAAAATATTATCTTGTTAAAGAAAAACTAAATTATTAGTTTTGCAGCCATCAGTATTACACTAAAATTACTTGCATTCCCCTTTATAATTATGGTAATACTGTAACTCTTAAACCTGCATAACCAAGAGAATGTAAAGTATCTTTAAGTTACCACTATTTCTCTATAATTGGTTTGTTAAGATACTGTAGTCATTTAAAAATTAGTGTTTAAATATAAAGTATATATTAATCTATGTGCTGTTACTCCCTATATTATATAGGAGTCAACCACTTTTAACTATTATGGTTATGAAAAAACTATTACGTATTGGTTTGTTTTTTCTTTTAGGGAATCAACTATTTTTTGCACAGGCTGATCATATAAAATGGGAATTTAGAGGAGGAAAAATCCTTTCTAATCCAAGTGTTATTGGCCCTACTTATCCAGGAGTTGAACCTGCTGGATTATATGGCTCTGGAGGGGCTACAAAGATTCCTACCTCAGATCAGCGTCTGCCGTCAGCAATACTGGCAGATCTGGATAATGATAATGATCTGGATTTTATTTCAGGAAGTCAGAGAGGATCTATTCATTATTTTGAAAACACTGGTACCGTTACAGCACCTCATTGGGTTCTGGCATCCATACCTACTTTAGATACCATTAAAATAGATGTTAGTAACCCTGTTAGAAATCAAAACCGACCACAATTAGCAGACATTGATAATGATGGAGACCTGGATTTATTTATAGGAACTGATCGTAATTATGAAGGGCTCGGAAATGACAATGTTCGTTTTTACAGGAATACTGGAACCCCAGAAGTTCCTGTATTTGAATATATTCCATCCTGTATCCCTGGGCTTTTGGATCAAGATATTGCAGAGTTTCCCGGGTTGGGATTTGTAGATCTTGACAATGACACAGATCTGGATTTAGTAGCTTTGGGTAGTGATAAGCTAACGTATTACAAAAATATCGGAACTAAAGAAAATCCTAATTTTGAACGCCAATCTGAAGCAGATAGCCCTTGGGACGATGAAAGCGCATATTCTAATATGGATGTACCCATACCTGTATTTGAAGATTTTGATAAAGACGGAGATTATGATATGTATTTTATGACAGATGATGGATTTGTAAGATGGTTAGAAAATGATGGAACAGCTACCAACCCTCATTTTGCAAATCCCCAACAAACTATGCGCAGCCAATTAAGCAATGCTGATATGGGAAGCTATTCTACTGTAGATTTTGGCGATGTTAATGGGGATGGACTAAAAGATGCTATTTTAGCAAACTTTAATGATCCACGATTTGCTTGGTTTAGGCAAGTACCTGAATGTATCGCTCCAACAATATCCAGTATAACCGCCACACCTGTACTTTGTGAAGGAGAAACTTCTACCATAACTATTACTGGTGATCTTAATGTAGCTTCGACTTGGTCAATATATACAGACTCCTGCGGAGGCACACTAGTCGGTACAACCACCACAAACACTTCTACTTTTGTAGTTACCCCAACAGCACCAAGCACCACATATTATATACGAGGAGAAGATGGAAATATATCTTGTATAGACGAATCGACAGCTACCTGTACCTCTATAACAATTACAGTTAATGCAATAGACGATCCAGGATTTACCTACGATGCAGCCCTGTATTGTAAAGATGTAACTAACCCTACTCCTACTATAACAGGAGTAACAGGCGGTGTATTCTCTAGCACTACAGGATTAAGCATAGATACAAATACTGGTATTATTGATTTAGCTGCCAGTACCAATGGAAATTATATAGTAACCTATACTACTTCTGACATCTGTCCTAGTTCTAGCACCGCTATGATCGAAATTAAAGAAGTAGAAGATTCTAGCTTTACCTACGATGCAGCCCTGTATTGTAAAGATGCAACTAACCCTACTGCTACCATTACAGGAGTAACAGGCGGTGTATTCTCTAGCACTACAGGATTAAGCATAGATCCAAATACTGGTATTATTGATTTAGCTGCCAGTACCAGTGGAAATTATATAGTAACCTATACTACTTCTGGCATCTGTCCTAGTTCTAGCACCGCTATGATCGAAATTAAAGAAGTAGAAGATTCTAGCTTTACCTACGATGCAGCCCTGTATTGTAAAGATGCAACTAACCCTACTGCTACCATTACAGGAGTAACAGGCGGTGTATTCTCTAGCACTACAGGATTAAGCATAGATCCAAATACTGGTATTATTGATTTAGCTGCCAGTACCAGTGGAAATTATATAGTAACCTATACTACTTCAGGTATTTGTCCTTTCTCTAGCATCTATATGATAGAAATTAAAGAAGTAGAAGATTCTAGCTTTACCTACGATG
>CAYGUC010000092.1:0-2683 GCA_964353005.1 uncultured Flavobacteriaceae bacterium
CTTATTTAATTATTTATGGTTTAAGCGTAATTTAATTGCAGTTTTAATGTATTGATTGTCAATAAATTAAATGGATTTATGTGCATTTTTTTTAACAAAAACATCTTTATCTGACGTTTTGCATATAATATTGGTGCAAAATTTCACTCAGCACCCCTTTGTAAAGCCTTATTTTTCGTCTTAGGGGGCACAAAATTACCTAGAAAAAACAAGAATTTTCCTATTAAATTTATTGAAAAATATGACTAGTTTTGCTTTGTAAATCAAATACTTATGTCAATTTAATTTTAAAATTAATTAATTAAAAAACTAAAATAATTATAATTATGAAAACTAAATCTACATTTTTGAAACTACTTTTTCTATTTTTATTTACTATAATTTTAGTAAACTGTGCATCTCCAGATATTAAAGATGAAGTTGCCTTGGAAGAAAAAAACGAAAATGAGCTTTTGGAGAAAAACGAAAACCTTAAAACTTATCTCATTGATAAAGAAACTTCTGATAGACCTGGAAATCAAGGAGGAAACTAATTCTATAACACGAATTACAGGAACAATAATGGTAATCTTATCAGGATGTATTTTATATCTTGATAAGATTTTTTTATTACTAAATATTACAGTGGAAAACACTCATGGGTGGAACGATACTGAAAACTATATATGGCATTTATGTCAGACTATATCACCTGTTATGGCTATATGTGGTCTTAAAATTTTGAGGGCACATTTTTCCTCTATTATCGTTCCTATTTTTTGTTATGTTCTTCAATTTTTCTTTGTGATGGATTCTTCAGTAACTGTTGATAAAGGAAGTACTTGGCTTTACGTGTCAGGAACAACTATTGGCATTATGATAGTATTCATATTTATAAGATGGAGTTTTAAAAGAATAGGAAAAGTTAAGAAACTTCGTATGGAACTTATGGAGGAAATTATAAGAGTTGACAATGAGATATTAAGTAAAGAAGAAACTAAATAACAAAACGTGTCAGGTAAGACTAATTTTAATTATATAGCTATTAGAACTGCTTTTAATCAAGCTAAGGTGCTGTTAAAGGAAAATCAGATTAACATGTTCGAATATAGATCGCTATGCAATAATTTACTTAGCGAAGTAAAAAAAATGGATGAAAATTATAACAATGAGGATGTTTTAGAAACATTAAATAACTTAATCAATAAAGAAAAGGATATTACGCCTAAATAAAATCAAGAATGTGAGTCTTTTTCCTTTTCACCAATTAGGATATTAGCTTTCTTTATTTCTTCTCCTAATTCATATTTAAGATCTGTCAAATCAATTTTAACTAAAACTTTTTTTAATAAATCTTCTATAGGTTCAAAATGATCTCTAACTATTTTCTTAAAATATTCATCTAACATTAATGCTGAACTGTTATTTTGTAGAGAAGGAATATTTTTAATTTGAGTCGAACTAGTTGCTTCTTTATTTTTGAGTAGATCTGTTAATGCTGGTTTTGTATAAGCCGAGAGGTTAGAGCTTACTAAAAAATCAATTGAAATCTCAAATATTTTAGACATTTCTATGATACTTATCAATGGAATTGTTTTATCCCCACTCTCATAATTTGCAATTTGTTGTCTACTAAGATTTAACTTTTCTCCTAAATCGCTTTGAGAAAGGCTGTTCCATTTTCGCAATACCCTTATATTTTCTCCTATTTGTTTAAACATCATTAAAAAAGTTAACTATTAATTGCTTTGTTTATTATAATTTGCTAAATTAGCAACCTGTTACATACAAAAATAAGCATTTATTATTAAATGGAATATTATACGGTAAACACATAATCTCAATGCCAGTTTAAATTTGAATGCTAATAGAGTTGTAATTAGACTACCCCACTAAATGTTAATTATTATTTGACAAATCACAATAATGTGATATAGTTTAAAATAATAAATGTACGTAAATATTGTAATCGTCATAATTGGTTAAGGATTTAATTAACTAATAAAAGAATAATTATCTTTTTTAGATTTCTCTTTAAAAGTAATTGAACATCTTTTAGATATTATATAGCGTGTATTTATTAGTATGAAAAAGAATAAAAGGCAGAGAGTTGAAAAATTGCTTATAGAATATAAGGACATTCTTAAAATTACAGTAATAGAAAGAAAACTAGGGTTTTCAAGAGGGGTGATTGCTAAATTTTATAAGAAAAAAAAGAAAAGAAAATTACAAGATAAAGAAATAGATGCTATAGATGAATTAGTCGAGAAATTAATTGATAGTTATTATTGTGATCTTGATAACTAGTAAATGAATTTAACCTAAATAGTAAAATCAAATTAATTCAAAGTATGAAGGATTTAAAAATAAGATAACAGGATTTCCTAAAGTCAATAATAAAAAATCCTTCATTCGAATATCAATAATTTTAAAGAATTTTTACAGCTATGGATGAATATTAAAACTTAAAAAAAATCAGAAACAGGAGTAGTCAATTAATGGCAATCCAATTGGGATTTGGTTAAACCTATTGCTTATGCGATTGCTCCTGTGTTAATATAAAAATTACCAAAATAAATATATCGATAACCCTAATACATTGAAGTATGAAAACAATTGTAAAATCAAGTCCAGAAAAAGACAGCAGGATTTTTGAAGCGCAGGTACTTAAACTATTGCATATAGAGCAATGGCACTTTAACTA
>CAYGUC010000093.1:0-2591 GCA_964353005.1 uncultured Flavobacteriaceae bacterium
TAATCTCTGTCTTTGATTGGCATATCTTTGGTTTTAAGTTACTTTATTTTTTATTGCTATGCTTACTCACTCATAATCGGTACTAGTTACAAACTAGCACTAGCACATACTATAACCCAACGTTTTTTTTAAAGCAATATATTTTCTCCTTTTTTACTTATTAATCTAATACAGTTGTATTTATCTTTAATTTCTTTTAATACTTCTATATACTTTAAAGGTATAAAATTTGCTTTTACCAGACCTTTTCCTGAATTCAAAATACTAGACATTTCTGATATACTTTTATCTATATCAAGTTTGTTTTTTAAAAGAAATATCAATTTATTTTTTTCATCAACAACAGAAGTAATATATAAATCTGCTTTTTCGTAAAGTAAATCTGATACTGATTCTTCTATATCATCATCTAACGAAGGTGAATTTTCAATCCATTCGAAGAATTTTTTTTCTGTTGAATAAAAATCCGAAGCTCCGATCGCACCTAAGTCTAAATAGTACACAATTAAATCATCATCTCTTTTCTTTAGAAAAATACCTTGACCAGAACCATCATCTCCAATTAAGAAATAATCGTTAAAATATTCCTCCATTTCATATTGATAATTCCTCTCAACTGATAATTCAAAACCATAAATAGATACACCATTATCAAAAAGTATATGGCTATATTCATTCCAAAACTTTATAATCTTTTCGTTACAATCAAATTTCAATTTTTGATTAACTATATCAGATGATATTGGTTTATCTTTATCATTTAAGGTTATTAAATGTGGTTGTTCTTTAAATATTAATTTCATCTGTTATATAAATCCTAATTCATTAAAATACTTATAAGCTTTAGATGCTAATTTTTTTACTTGTTTTTCAGGAACCCCCGAATCTAACATTTCTTTAAAAGATTTATTAAATTCATCTTTTAAGGTATTAGTGTCAAAATCCCCTGCTCTTCTTCTTATCCCTTCTCCTTTCATCAGGCTTACCATCATCTTTTTTTGGTTTTGGACCTGGTTTAATTGCTTCAACTTTCATCATGATTATTCGATTTAAATATTCAAAATAAATGTACAGATATAAATAAATGAATTTTTACAGGATTCCGTAATTTACTGAAAAAATAACCAAAAAAAACCACAACAGATGTTGTGGTTTTTTTTGGTTATCTAGTATATCTATACCCCTAGCAATCTAGCAGCCTTATCTAAAGCTTCTAATTGTGCTGCGGTGGGTTGCCCGCCAAAATCTTGTTGTGCCTCGTTATATAAACTCCTGCCGTGACCATCTGGTGAGCCTTTGCTGCCCGTGTGTTTAGGGTGGGATTTCTCTGCACTTTTACTACCCGCTGCTTCTAACAGCGCCTTGGCTTTGTTGTAATCTCTGTCTTTGATTGGCATATCTTTGGTTTTAAGGTTACTTTATTTTTTTATCTTATTTGCTTACATCATAATCGACACTCGTTGCAAACAGGCACTAGTACATACTATAACCCAGCCTTCAAACGGTTCTAGTGGAGTAGCGTTAAGAATATAATAAGTCTACATTAATTAATGGCTTATTTTCTTCTAATACACCTTCTGTCCTGTATATCACAAATGAAGTAATAACGGTTTCTAAATCCGAATCTTCTAAACAAAAAGGTTTTAAGTATGTTTTTGTTCCTTTTCCTTGTAAGGCTATTTTAGGATAATTATTATTCAGTAGCCTTGGCCAATTATTTAATTCATAACCTGGAACTATACTTAATTCCTTAATATTTTCATCAATATTAAAAATCCCTTCATGTTCAAACTCTCTACCTATAAGAGGTTTTATAAGTTCTAAATCATTTACACTATAAATTGGGTATGTATAAGGGTTTATACCCCAAACAATCATAATAATTTCTTCTTCAAATAACTTATCAATAATTTCAGAATTAGAAAATTCATAAACTAAATCCAACTCTTTTTGCCCATACTCTTTTTCAATTACTTCTGTCATTCTTGGTAAGTCTACAAGCAAAAATCCTAAATGATTATATCCATCAAAATGTTTTTGAATTTTATTTTCTTCTGAAAAAAGTAGTTCGTTTCTATAAAAATAAATATAAACATTAAGAATATTAGTTGGAACAGGGACTGTTTCTAGTACCCCATGCTGGTGTATAGGCAAATCTTCAAAAACTTTAACTCCTATTAAATATTCATAATCATCAAAATCTAAATCAACCTTATGGTTTATATCATTTCTAATATTTTTTAAAAATACCTTAGAACTGGTTAATAAATTTACTTTCCCTAGATTTTTATTGAATATTTCTTTTCCAAATATCCTATTGGGGTAATTAAGATTTTTTTTTGCAGTTTCAAAAACAAACCTAATATTATACTGCTTACCTATAATTTGAGTTAATTCTATCTTCTTTTGTTTACCATCAATTTCAAGAAATAAATCATCAAAAATATTCGAACCACCGCGACAAGCTAACACTTCTACACTATTCATATTATTTACATTTAACAGCAAAACCTTGATCTTTAGCCTATTTCTTAGTTAACTCCCAAGCTTCCTGTGGTGACACATTAGCTTTAATCAATTTACCTTTAGTT
>CAYGUC010000094.1:0-2500 GCA_964353005.1 uncultured Flavobacteriaceae bacterium
AAAGTCAAACCCTCGATATTTTAAGTTACACACTTAATGAAACAGTGTCGAAAAAGTGATGCTATTCTGTTCCTTCAGAATCGATAAAATAAGCTATGTGAAACTATGATTTTCTGAAATTTCTTTTTTAGTAGAAACCTATGTTTCCTCCTACATCTTCTACTCTATTAATCTCATTAGAAACATCATCATAAGAAAAGTAATAATATACCATATTTACTAGGTTTATAGTTCTTTTCTACATGAATTAACATTCCTGTTGCCACTAAAGAAACATTTTTATTAGTAAACCATCCATATAATGAAAAGATATTTCAATATTGAAAACATCTTCGTAGATTTTTTTATCTTATTTATATTGGCAATAGGAATCTCAACCCATGTAATTATCTTTTAGATATTTAAATAGAAAATTTACTTATTTTCATAATACCTTGCAATTATTTGTTCGTGACTCTTCACTACCTTTTTTGTCCATTCTAATCGTTTTTCTAATTTTTCGTCCTCAGATAATTGCCATTTAATGTCTGTCTCTCTTAACTTTGAAGTAACATGTTGTAATATTATTGCCGCTGAAACGGATATATTAAGGCTTTCTGTAAAACCAACCATAGGGATATGGAGTTTGCTATCTGCTGCATTAAGAACCGTATCACTTAATCCTTGTTGCTCTCTGCCAAAAAAAAAGGCTGCTGGTTTATTAATATCAAAATCTTGTAATACTTTAGAGTCATCATGAGGTGTGGTAGCAATAATTTGGTACCCCTTATCTTTTAAAGTTCGTACACATGTATCTGTAGAATCATATCGGTTAATATCTACCCATTTTTGTGCCCCCATCGCTATCTCCCTATCAATACGTTTTACATTAACCTCTTCTATCACATGCACATTTTGTATACCAAAAACATCGCAACTACGTATTACTGCACTGGTATTATGTAACTGATACACATCTTCTACAGCAACAGTAAAATAATTTGTGCGTTCATTTAGGATTTTTTTGCATAAGCCCTGTCTTCGCGAAGTAAGAAATGACTCTAAATATTCTAGAAGTTTTATATCTACCATAACTGCTAAAGTATAAAAACATATACAATTTTTAATAAAAAAAGAGCTGTGCTAATGATAAACATTAGACAGCTCCCTAACAATCTACTTAACCTAATTTAAAATTATATTAAAGACTCTCATTACACATTGAAAATATATAATGTATAAGATATCATTAACAATATATAACTTATAGATGAATAGTACCTTTATGTCATTTTTAAATGAAATTACCTGACTGAATCATATCACACAATACCTATAAAAAAAACCTCCCGAAATTACCCCTAAAAACGGAAGGTTTAAGTAAACACATTGTCAAAATGTTCTGTCATAACTAATATCTACGTGATATTAACTTTATTATTTATATTTTAATTTTTAATACAAAAATTTTATAATGAAAAACGAAAGTTTTATCAGCAATCAACTTAGTTAACAAATTGCTAAAAAAAGTACGGTAAACCTGTATAGAAGATAAAGAATTACTATATTTAAAGCTTGAAAAAGCATTAATAGAATAAATTGCTAATTCTTTACAATAAAGTAAACGGGATTCAATTAATGATATTAATTGATATTTTTTTTGTTTAAAAAATAATAATCCTCTCATAATGATTGATCCATAATTAATCGTTATTCAGACCCTGCTTTTGTTGGCTCGCCAAAGTTTCACAATTGCGGGGTTGTTCTGTTTTAGCTTTAAAATTTTAAATTCAGTATAATCATTGATTTTAAAATTTCAATAGCTTTCACATTTTTTTGATAGACAAAATACCAAACTATAATACCTTTACATATAAAAGTCAATATTTTTTAATACTATCTAGTACATTATTCCAAATATTAATTCTTTTATTTAATAAATCAGAATATTACTTTTTTTGCTAAAAGCGATATTTAAAGATACTCACAAATAATTAAAATCGTATACCTTAAAAACACCAAATTATTATGGTTTTACCTTAAAAAAAACCACTTAATTAATTTTAATTATTTAATATACAATTGAGATTAAAAAATAGTACTAAAAAAAATAACTCTCTAATAATCAATTACCTAATTCAAAAAAACTATGCTAAATCATTTTTAAAAGCTTAAAAAATTGAAGGAAAAAACCTTCTTTACAAAGAAAATAAAGTGTTTTTTGACCTATATTAACGCATTTTAACTGATTTTATTCATCTTAAAAAACGTCAATTAAGTAAAAAGCACGTTTATAAATATTAAATGCCAATGACTTTTTTTAATAAACGTTTAAAAAATATAAAAGCCTTTAATTAAAGGCTTTTAAAAAACTTAAATCAACTACCTCAAGGTAAATTCAAGAGATGTTTTAATGAATATTTTCTTTTCGGTGTTATGTTAAAGCTATATAATTGATTAATTTATACCCGTTGTGCATTTTAAATAATGCTAATTTTAATATTGTTGATGTTTCTGTTGA
>CAYGUC010000095.1:0-2383 GCA_964353005.1 uncultured Flavobacteriaceae bacterium
TTCTACGTTCTACAATATATTTATTACTCGCTTTCGTTTTAGAACGGGTTCTATATCCTTTTGCAGGAAGACCTTTTCTAGAACGAGGATGACCTCCTGAAGAACGTCCTTCTCCACCACCCATTGGGTGATCAACAGGGTTCATTGCTACTGGTCTTGTACGTGGTCGACGACCTAGCCATCTTGTTCTACCTGCTTTACCTCCAACGATCAATTGATGATCACTGTTAGATACCGCTCCAATAGTAGCAACACAATTAACTAATATCATTCTTACTTCACCAGAAGGTAATTTAACTGTAGCAAATTTACCATCTCTAGCCATTAATTGTGCAAATGAACCTGCACTACGTGCCATAACAGCACCCTGACCTGGACGTAACTCTATACAAGAAATGATTGTTCCTAAAGGAATATCACTAAGAGGCATTGCATTACCTATTTCAGGAGCAACATTACTACCTGAAACGATATTTTGACCTACTTGAAGACCATTTTGAGCGATAACATAGCGTTTTTCACCATCTTGGTAATTTAACAACGCTATAAATGCAGTTCTGTTAGGATCGTATTCTATTGTAGATACGGTAGCAGGAATTCCTTGCTTATCACGTTTAAAATCAATAATACGATACCTTCTTTTATGACCACCACCTTTGTAGCGCATAGTCATTTTTCCTTGACTGTTTCTACCTCCAGATCTTTTTTTCGGAGCCAATAGGCTTTTTTCCGGCTTATCAGTAGTAATGGCGTCAAATCCATTAACTACTCTAAAACGCTGACCTGGGGTAATTGGTTTTAATTTTCTTACTGACATTTTTTAGTCTTAAAGATTACTATATAAATCAATTACTTCACCTTCCGCCACCTGTACAATTGCTTTTTTATAAGCACTTGTTTTACCAGTAACCATACCCGTTTTTGTATAACGTGTACTACGATCTGGGCGGACGTTTAATGTTCGAACTTTAGTAACAGATACACCATAAGCAGACTCTACTGCTTTTTTGATCTCTACCTTATTCGCTTTCTTTTCTACTACAAAACCATAGCGATTATATACTTCACTATCCGCAGTAGCCTTTTCTGTAATAATAGGTTTTATTAAGATACTCATGGCTTCTATTTACTTAAATTCGTTTCAATTCCTTTCAAAGAACTCTCAATAATAACTAAATTATTAACATTAAGTATTTTATAAGTACTTAATTCTGATGCAGTTATAACTTCTGAGGTTTTTAAATTGCGTGACGACAAATATACATTTTTATTTGACTCAGACAACACAAACAAAGATTTTTTATTCTCTAGCCCTAAAGACTTC
This sequence comes from uncultured Flavobacteriaceae bacterium, assembly GCA_964353005.1. Taxonomy (GTDB): domain Bacteria; phylum Bacteroidota; class Bacteroidia; order Flavobacteriales; family Flavobacteriaceae; genus Aquimarina. Next base: position 1,325 of record CAYGUC010000095.1, read on the forward strand.
AAAACTGATGTAAAATTCTTTGTTTTTATAGTATCAAAAGTAAAATCCTCTACTATTGTAATAGCTTTGTCATTTGCCTTAATACTTAATGCAGATCTACGCGCAAGTTTTTTTAAATTTTTATTTAATTTAAAAGAATAGTTACGTGGTCTAGGTCCAAAAACTCTACCTCCACCTTTAAACACAGGAGACTTTATACTTCCCGCTCTAGCCGTACCTGTCCCTTTTTGTTTCTTTATTTTTCTAGTACTCCCTGTTATCTCTGCACGTTCCTTAGCTTTGTGAGTACCTTGACGCTGATTAGCCAAGTACTGCTTCACATCTAAGTACACAGCATGATCATTTGGTTCTATACCAAAAACAGCTTCAGAAAGGTTTGCCTTTCTTCCTGTTTCTTTTCCGTTAATATCAATTACCGCTACTTCCATTACTTCTGAATAGTTACATACGTGTTTTTATGCCCAGGAACACATCCTTTAACAACAAGTAAGTTCTTTTCCGGAACTACTTTTAACACTCTTAAGTTTTCAATTTTTACTTGATCTCCACCCATTCTTCCTGCCATTTTCATTCCTTTGAAAACTCTTGCAGGATATGAAGCTGCACCGATAGAACCTGGAGCTCTTAAACGGTTATGCTGACCATGAGTTGCTTGACCTACACCACCAAAGTTGTGTCTTTTCACAACTCCCTGAAAACCTTTACCTTTAGAAGTTGCTGAAACATCAACAAATTCTCCTTCGGTAAAATGCTCCACCGTTAATGTATCTCCTAATTTGTACCCTTTTTCAAAACCTTTGAATTCGACAACTTTACGTTTAGCAACAGTACCTGCCTTTTTAAAGTGACCCAAGGCCGCTTTAGTAGCATTTTTGTCCGCTTTGTCATCGAAACCTAATTGAACAGCTTCATAACCGTCAACCTCTTGAGTTCTGACTTGGGTAATCACGCATGGTCCAGCTTCGATAACTGTACATGGAATATTTTTTCCATTCTCGTCGAAGATGCTGGTCATACCGATCTTTTTTCCTATTAACCCAGACATATTTATTAATTATT
>CAYGUC010000096.1:0-2288 GCA_964353005.1 uncultured Flavobacteriaceae bacterium
TCTATAACCAAAAGCAAACCTTTTACAGTAAGTGGTCAGGTTTCTGCTAGTGGTATTTATTACAGTTCTAATCAAAATAAAAGCAGAGAGCCATACACCTATTTTTTACAAGGCGCACTTAACATAAATATTTACAGTTTTTCCTTACCCATATCGTATAGTTTTTCTAATCAGGGAGAGAATTTAGGTTACCAATTACCTTTTGATTTTAATAGAATAAGCCTGCATCCTAAATATAAATGGATCACAGGGCATATAGGTAATGTAAGCATGACTTTTTCTCCATATACCCTAAGCGGACATCAATTCACAGGAGGAGGAGGAGATCTAACTCCACCAGGATCCGTTAAAATAAGTGCCATGTCGGGGCAATTGCTAAAAGCTACTCCAGATGATGGGGATCCCAGAACCGTTCCTGCGTTTAGCCGTATGGGATACGGGTTAAAAACCAGTATCGAAAAAGAACGATATAAAATAGGGCTTATCGGTTTTTATGCCAAAGATAACCCAAACTCTATCGATTCTATCCCCGAAGCCAAAGGAGTCTTACCACAGGAAAATCTGGTGGTAAGTATAGAAGGAGAAGTTAAATTGGGAAAAAGCTTTAGCCTGCAAGCAGAATACGCATCTACCGCGATCACTAAAGATACCAGAGGCGAAGAGAGCGAAAGCATCGAATCGGCTCCTATTGCAGTACTATTTAATAATCGTACTTCTACCGAATATTATAACGCTGTTAAAACACGCTTAGGATATGGTATAGGACGAGTAAATCTTGGATTAGGATACGAGCGTATCGATCCTGGATACGAGACTCTGGGAGCCTATTTTTTTAACAACGATTTTGAGAACATTACTTTGGATGCCTCTAATACCTTTTTTAGAGACAGACTAACCTTAGCCCTTAATATTGGGTACCAACGGGATGATCTGGATAACTTAAAAGCCAATAACACCAATCGTACTGTAGGTTCTTTAAACGCTACCCTTGCCTTGTCCGAGAGATTGAATATCTCAGGATCGTACTCCAACTTTAGCACCTTTACCAATATCAAACCCAATCAGTTTGACGAAATTAATGATGCCGATCTGTTAGATGAGCAGATAGAAGAACTGGATTATAAGCAACTCTCTCAAACCGCCACAGCAACGATAAGCTATGTGCTTTCTAATAAAAAAACATCCAGACAAAATCTTACCACCAATTATGCATTAAACGATGTATCTAACGAGCAAGGAGGCGTAGTGCGATTGGGCGATGCCTCTACCTTTCATAATATGAATATAGGGCATACCATAGATTTTTCAGAAAGAAACCTCAATATCAGCACTTCGGTTAATGGTACCTATAACACTATAGGCAGAGAAGAGTCTACAACATGGGGACCCACCGTAAGTGTAGGGAAACGATATTTTGAAAAAACATTGAATGTACGGCTATCCTCGGGCTACAATAGTTCTACCAGTGCTACATCTAATACTAATGTAATCAACCTAAGGGGAGCAGTTACCTATACCTTAAAAGAGCGACATAATTTTAATTTAAATGCCGTGCAATTATTTAGAAACGGGGGCAACAATGGACAATTAAGCGAGTTTACCGCAACTTTTGGATATAATTATGCATTCGGACTTAAAAAACCAAAGCTTAATTTAAAAAAGAAAGAAAAGAAACCTAAAGAAGATAACGACTCGATCAAAATTCAATACAAAAAATATCTTTTTGAAGGACTTCCAACCGATATTACCCCACAATTGTTAGCGTTGCCAGAAAAAGAGGGATTTGCACATATCATCAAAGATAAAAAAGGAGAGTTAGGCGAATTAGAAGAGCAGCTTAAAGAAACCGAGCAGAAAGAGAAAAAGGTGTACAAAGAGATTGCAATAAGGTATCTAAAAGAAATGGAAACCTATCTGGATTTTGCAGCGTTTTATAATGAAAAGATATACGAAGCCTATAGCAAATTGGTTAGTGAAGCCAAAGAGATAGACCGACAGATACGAGATGAGTTTACGGTGGTAAGCGCAAAAATAAACAGTGCTGAAGAGAAGGATCCAGAAGATCTGGAAAGGCAAAAAGTACTCGAAAAACGATATGCCTCACATACCGAGTTGTTAGAATCGTTACTACAATGGAACCTAAAACCAGAAGATATCGAGAACCCGCAAGGAGATATTAAAACGCTTAAAAAGCGTAATGCCGCCAAAGTATTCTCTATGTATCAGGCAGAAAAAACCGAAGAACATATCGTTAAGTTTATCGAAATACGACTCGCAGATATGTTCCA
>CAYGUC010000097.1:0-2222 GCA_964353005.1 uncultured Flavobacteriaceae bacterium
TTTTTGGCGCAACTTGCTCCCGCCATGCATCTTTCCCTTGTGCATCATTTTGAAATAGGTCTTTCCCTTGTGTTTTTTCTGCTTCGGTATGCTTTTCCAAAACATTTTCCATCTGAGTTCCGTTTTGAAACAGGTCTTTCCCTTGTGTTTTTTCTGCTTTTTCAGAATTCTGGTTGAGATTTCCTGTCCACAAATCGTTTAACTTATCCACAGCTATTATTCTATTATTTCTTTTATATGTAGTTTTATATGTATACGAATGCGGACATTTTGTACTTTTGTTATTTTTAAACACCTGATTATCAGTATCTAATTTTTTCTCCTCTTGCTCCCGTTTTTTAGAGTTTTTAACACGTTCCAGCTCACTTATCCACAGTATTTTAGGGTTTATGAACAACTCATAACAGGAGTGGGAACCATGCCATACTTTTTTGGTCAGTATGCCCGATTCCAGCAATCGGTCAATATGCCGTTGTATGGTTCTTCCACTAGCCTGTGTAATTTTAGCAAGCTGCATATTGTTGGTTCGAAGGGAAGGAAGGTTGTGTACGTCTAATGGTTGTACTTTGTTCGATTTTATAAGGGAAACCCCATAAATCTTTATGATCTCTTTGGCAGTTGCAATCATGGATTGGCGAACCTTGGTTCCCATAGAGGGTTGTTCTTTATTAAATCGAAAAACAAATTGATCCAGTACTTGAAAAGAAACGGAATAGTCGATAATCATAAGAATGTTGGTGTTTATATCCTGAAAACAAGGCATAAGAATCCTGCAATCGCTCCAAAGCAATTGATTGTAGTATCCCTTATGCCCAAAAGTTTTATTTGGTCAGGACATCTTTTATAAGCTGTAATTTTTTAAAATAAATGGGAGTGGTAGTTGGACGAACCCTGCGTTTGCAAAGCTCTTTTACAGTACCCATAAGTTCCTTGTTTTCGGAATCGCTGATATGTAGTATTTTCATTTTCCCTGTTGGTTTTTTCTGGCGGTATATCGAATCGCGGTACACCCGTTTGCTCCTTCTAACTCTAATTCCAATTGTACTACCTTTTGTGCGCGCTCCTGTAATGCTTTTCTTTTCGCAAGGGCTTCCTCGTTCATTGTAATGACCTGTTCCATTAAGGTATCCTGATTATAGGATCTTAAAACACCGCCTTTTAAAAACTTATAGACTGTGGGTTTGGTCAGTTTAGATCGTTTAATCAGCTCTCTGGCAGGCTCTTTGTAATAGATATAGAGCATTTCTATCTGTTTTTTAAAATCTTTTCTGCTGTACATTTCTTTACAATTTTATAGTTGTTATAAATTTTTAGGTAAAAAATAGTTAAGTATTAGGTAGTTTTTGTATATATTTGCTTTAATAAAATTTATAAGCCATACAAAAACACTAAAAAGTTATTTTTTAACCGCTTTGTATCAAATGTAGGTAAAATATAGTTACAAAATAACTAGTCTGTAACAAGAGCTACGATTTTTTGTTAACTATTTGATAGTCAAAAGATATTTATAAATGATTAACGTGAATTTAACATGAAGGAGTTCCATATTGTAGATACCCAGCTACTTAAACTGGTGGATTATTTGATAGAAAAACACGAATCTACCCAAACTAATTTAGAATTTACCTCGTATTATTCTTTTGGGTACAGGTTTTACCCCAACAATAAATACATTGTGGAACAAATGAAGGGGGATGGTAAAAAGGGAAGCAAGAAAAAAAGTGCGCCACATCTTTTACTGATTAATATTGCGCGATATTTTAATGTGGATTTCAACTATTTCTATGATCTGGGGTATGCGCCAGAAGATGCCATCCGATCCAAGAAAGAGGCGTTACCTTCTTCCAAAGAGGAATCTGTGAAAGAGGTATTCCAGGAAATAGATCGCAGGCTGGAACTCTTTAGAATGGAAAATAAACAGCGAAGAACGACAGAACAAACAGAATACTATAAGGAAATAGAAGAAAAAATACACCATATCAAAGAACAGTTTCTTGTATCTTTTTCCTTGCCTACAGTATCCGAAAAAAGAAAAATAAGGATAGAGGTGTTTGACCATATTATATTGCTGGGCTGGATGGCAATAGATAACAAACATAACGCCACGCAACTGGAAAAAGAACAGGGACGTACCACTAAAGAGATAGAAGCTTTAAAGGTAGAAGTGGCGCAGCTTAAAGAACACCGAGAAAAGCTGCATGCGGATTTGGCAGAAAGTAACC
>CAYGUC010000098.1:0-2172 GCA_964353005.1 uncultured Flavobacteriaceae bacterium
TCTACCGCAGATTTTGTTCTTAAATAGTACATTCCTGTTTTTAAGCCACTTTTCCATGCATAAAAATGCATCGAGGTTAGTTTTGCCATAGTTGCACCTTCCATAAAAAGGTTTAAAGATTGTGACTGATCGATAAAATATCCTCTGTGGCGAGACATATCGATAATATCTTTCATGCTCAGTTCCCAAACAGTCTTGTATAGCTCTTTTAAATCCTGAGGGATTCCATCTATATCCTGTATCGATCCGTTTGCTCGCATAATAGCATCTTTAAGCGAATCGTTCCATAATCCTAATTGTACCAGATCTTCTAACAAGTGTTTATTTACTACAATAAACTCTCCTGATAATACTCGTCTGGTATAGATATTACTGGTATACGGCTCAAATGCTTCGTTATTTCCAAGTATTTGAGAAGTAGATGCTGTTGGCATTGGTGCTACTAATAATGAGTTACGAACACCATTTTTAAGCACTTGCTTTCTTAGTTTATCCCAGTCCCATCGACCACTTAATTCTTCATCTTTTAATCCCCATAGGTTATATTGAAACTCTCCTTTAGAAATAGGAGATCCTTCATAACTCTGGTAAGGCCCATCTTCTTTAGCTTCTTCCATCGATGCAGTAACTGCTGCAAAGTATAAAGTTTCAAAAATTTCTTGGTTTAATTTCTTTGCCTGATCACTGGTAAATGGTAATCGCAATTGTATAAATGCATCTGCCAATCCTTGTACTCCTAATCCTATTGGGCGATGGCGTACATTAGAGTTTTCTGCTTCTTTTACAGGATAGTAATTACGATCGATTACTCTGTTTAGGTTTTTGGTTACTCTTTTGGTTATTCTAAATAATTCTTTGTGATCAAACTCTCCGTTTTTCACAAACATAGGTAATGCAATAGAGGCTAGATTACAAACAGCTACTTCATCTGGGCTGGTATATTCTAAAATCTCGGTACATAAGTTAGAAGAACGAATAGTACCTAAGTTTTTTTGATTGGATTTACGATTAGCAGCATCTTTGTATAACATATACGGAGTACCGGTTTCGATCTGAGATTCTAGTATCTTTTCCCATAACTCTCTCGCTTTTATAGTCCTTCGTCCTTTTCCTTCTGCTTCAAAACGAAGATAAGCTTCTTCGAATGCATCACTATGTATATCAAATAGTCCAGGGCACTCATTAGGACACATTAATGTCCATTCTGCATCTTCTTGTACTCTTTTCATGAACAGATCCGGGATCCACATGGCATAAAACAAATCCCGTGCTCGCATTTCTTCTTTACCATGATTCTTTTTAAGATCTAAAAAATCAAAAATATCTGCGTGCCACGGCTCTACATAAATAGCAAAGGAACCTTTTCTTTTTCCACCTCCCTGATCTACATAACGAGCAGTATCGTTATACACTCTAAGCATTGGCACAATACCGTTAGAGGTTCCGTTTGTTCCTGCAATGTAAGACCCTGTAGCTCTAACATTATGAATAGATAATCCTATACCACCTGCAGATTGTGAAATTTTAGCGGTTTGTTTTAAAGTATCATATATTCCATCGATACTATCATCTTTCATAGTTAATAAAAAGCAGGACGACATTTGTGGTTTTGGGGTACCTGCATTGAATAAGGTAGGAGTGGCATGTGTAAAATATTTTTTAGACATTAACTCATACGTTTCTATTGCGGCATCCAAATCGTTAAGGTGAATTCCTATAGAAACCCGCATTAACATATGCTGTGGACGTTCTGCAATTTTACCATTAATTTTCAGTAAATAAGAACGTTCTAATGTTTTAAAACCAAAATAATCGTATCCAAAATCTCGATTATAAATAATGGTAGAATCTAACTTTTCTTTGTTAGCGATAATAACATCGTATACATCGTCTGCGATTAAGGGTGCTTTTTTACCTGTTCTTGGATTTACATACTCATAAAGATCGGTAACTACTTCTGAGAATGTTTTTTTTGTGTTTTTATGTAAATTAGAAACAGAGATACGAGCTGCAAGCTTTGCATAATCAGGATGTGTTATGGTCATAGTTGCAGCTATTTCTGCAGCCAGATTATCCAGTTCGCTTGTCGTTACACCATCATACAATCCTTCTATCACTCGCATAGCTACCTTTACAGGATCTACTAAGGAGTTAAGTCCATAACATAATTTT
>CAYGUC010000099.1:0-2160 GCA_964353005.1 uncultured Flavobacteriaceae bacterium
TTTTCTACATGTTTTTATAGAAGAAAGAAGATAGTTTTGCTACACATCTATTAGATTAGTTTTATTAGAACACAGTTCCAGTAAAACAACTGAAACTTATACTGATCTCGCTATAAAAAAGTTTAAAAACTTAAAAGATTTATAGTGAAAAAAGAGAATATTTGAGTTTTAGATATCCATTTGTATTATCTATTATTAAAATCATTTGAAATTATAGAGGTATACTCTTTCTGCCCTTTTAAGGTAAGATAAGGATAAATAGTATGAATTAATATTACTGAATATGTAGAAATCGTTTTTTTTGTTATTTTAGTTTTTTGAACTTCGGCATCTGAAATCCAAAAATTACATAGAATGGAAAGGCGTTTAAACAAGTATTTATATTCATTTGGTAGTATTTCTTTCCTCATTAAGTTATTTTCAATTAATAGATTGAAAATAATAGAAAACTGTTCTTCTCTTTTCGAAGACAATCCTTTATAATGATTTCTAATTTTTTTGTTTTCACGCATTATTTGAACAAAATCAAGAAGAAAAAAACGATATTTATAAAAATCCGTTGTGGTATTATGTATAGTGGTTATCAAAGTAGCTAAGACATTCTGAGATTCTTCTACTTTAACTTTCAAAATACTTCTGTCAATATTTTCAACTAACTGAAAGTACAAAGTTTCAATTATGTTCTCACGCTTTTTGAAATGATAGTTTAAATTTCCTTGGCTAATTTTCATCTTATTAGCAATTGTTCTAAGCGTTATATTAGACAAACCTTCGGAATTAAATAAATCTAATGCTGTATCTAAAATTATTTGTTTTGTTTTTTTCATTGTAACAAAAGTAGATAAAATTAGTAATGTTGACCTAATAAATAAAATATTAGTACCTTTGACCTAAAATAATTTCGAATGACACAAGTAAGGGAAGAACACACTAAATTAACAGATAAAGTAAATAAATTACTCGTCAAAATTGACTTTTATGATACTTTTTCAACAACTAATCATATCAATAGCATAAAGGAGATTACAAATCTTGTTTTTAACACAACCCCTAACTGGATTAATTTACTTTTTACATTAAGAAATAAGGTTGCAGGGATATTTGGCTTGAAAACAGAGATGCCTAGTGACTATAATGAGGACTACAAAGTCGGTGGATATGTAAAATTCTTTAAGATTTATTCAATATCTGATAATGAAGTAATTTTAGGAGCAGATGACTCTCATTTAAATTTTAGAGCAATAGTCATTAATGATAACGCTAATTTATTTAATATTAAAGTCATCACACTAGTCGAATATAACAATCTAAAAGGAAAGATTTATATGAGAATGATAAAACCATTTCATCGTCAAATTGTAAAAAGAATGGTTAAAAATGCATTCAAATAAAGAACACAGGTAACACTTGGTTAGCCATCGCACAAGCCTCTAATTTCGTAAAAACGATTCATTTTTAAGCCTCTTAATCGAGGCTTTCATTATTCTATGTCTCATGGATATGTTATTTTAAAGATCTTCATATCGAACCTAAAAGAGTTGATAAAATATTATTTTTATGACCTCAGACAAAATAACGGATGCTGCCCCGTTTTTCACCTTTTTTGTTTATGAATTTTAGCATTTCTAATAAAAACCAATATTCGTTTACTATCAATATCAGTTAGATCTAAATTCTATAGTTCATTTCTTCTTTATGTACGAAATAAATAAGATTCAGTCAATTTATGCCTAATTATTTTTCTTCTCTGGAATTATTTTTACTACGGTTCCAGTGTTTTAATTTATAGGAGGAATAAATTGGAAAGAGGCATTATTACTAGGCTAAACAGATTTTGGTTGTTTTTACCTCTTTTTTTTACACAACGATAGCATCCTTGTATAAATTGAAAAGTAAAAAAGACTTGCTATATTTGACGACACAGGTCATTAGATTTTGACCATGTATAGCATTTTAATGCTTATTTTTAAATAAACCTTAAAGGAACGACTCCCACTACAAGGAGAATTCCGAACTATTTTAGGATCGAACAGATCCGCTACGTTATCTACATTTTCACTCCTGCTACACGGAGATTCTTGTATACATTTTGAGATTATAAGACCAAGTATTTCCTATAAGGATGTCACGTGAGTTTTTACTATAGCAATGACCAAGTAT
>CAYGUC010000100.1:0-1949 GCA_964353005.1 uncultured Flavobacteriaceae bacterium
CCACCCAGTTCAAAGAAATTATCGGTAACTCCTATTTTTTCTGCATTTAATAAACTCTGCCATATCTCTACCAAATGTTCTTCTAATTCATTGGTTGGTGCTACATAAACTCTATTGTTATCAAACGATGGATCTGGTAAGGATTTTCTATCTATCTTACCATTAGCCGTAAGTGGCATTTCTGTAAGCGATACATATATCTGCGGTACCATATACTCTGGCAAACGATCACTGATATACGATTGTATTACCTCTTCTGTATACTCGCTATTTCCTACCACATAGCAAACCAATCGCTTTGTACCGTGTTGATCCTCTCTAAACAATACCTCACACTGCTCTACTGCGGTATGCTCTTGTATAGCCTTAGAAATCTCTTTTAGCTCTACACGATATCCTCGAATCTTAACCTGATCATCTATTCTGCCTAAAAATTCAATATCTCCACGCTCGTTAAGACGAACCAAATCTCCTGTCTTATATAAAACAGAACTATTATCCTCTTTAAACGAATTGGCTATAAATTTTTCTGCCGTAAGCTCTGGTTGATTTAAATATCCAGAAGAAATCCCATCTCCTCCTAATAATAACTCTCCTGAAACTCCTGCCGGACATAAAGACATATCGCTACTTACTATATATGCCTCACTATTCGAAAATAATTGTCCTAACGGAATACGATCATAATTAAACCCTCTGTCTATTTTATGTAATAATTTACCTATAGTACCCTCTGTAGGTCCATAATGGTTGATTACAGTGATATTTGGTTGTTGATCGTAAATCTTAGCTACTGCATCTACAGAAAGTACATCTCCTCCAAAAATCAACATGCGCTCTGGTAATAACATATCCTGATCCAAGGTTAATGCCTGCCAATGACTAGGTACCATCTTGATACAATCTATAGAATGGCGAGTAAAATACTCTTGCAACTGTACCCCATCCATTAACATCTCTTTTCTAAACAGGTGTAAACATCCTCCACTTAATAAAGAACCATATAAAATCGTGTTCCCTAAATCTGCAGAAAGTGACGACATTAATCCAAAACTGGTATTATCACTTATAGCAATACTTGCGTCCAGACCACGATAGTAATCTACTATATTACGGTGCGTAATTTGTACTCCTTTAGGTTGCCCTGTGGTTCCTGAGGTATAGATAACATACGCCAGTGTATCTGGTCTGGACAGGTCTTCTAAAGAAACTCCTTCTGGAACATCCTGTACATCCCCGTATTGTATATCTATAGAAAAAACAGGAATGTTAAACCCTATAACATCAAATAAACTACTGGACTCTATAATAAGGGATACTACTCCCGTATCTTGTAGAATATATTCTTGCCTGTCTTTTGGTAAGGATGGATCAATTGGCACATATCCTGCTCCTGATTTTAGAATCGATAAAATACCTAACAAAGACCAGTTAGAGGTATCCATCATAATACCTATCAAAGAATTAGAGGTAAGCCCGTAGGTCTGTTGATAATAATATGCCAAACGGGTAACTGCCGCATCCAACTCTTTATAAGTCATCGAAACCTCATTAAATACCAAAGCTACAGCATATGGGGTTTGTGCTACCTGAGCATCAAAAAGATCCAGTATCGTAGCATCGCTATCTACACTATACCCACTTTGAGTATACCCTGTTAGCAATGTATCTTCTTCTACAGAACTCAACATAGGTAATTTTCCTATTCTTTCCTTTGGATCTATAAGTATAGCATCTAATAAATTCTCATAATGAGTCTTTAATCGAGAAACTGTTTCTGATGTAAACAAGTCACTACAATAATTAAAGGATAAAAAGATGCCATCAGCGGTGTCTTCTGCAAAAATTGTTAAATCAAATTTTGCTATATCATAATTGTTGGCGATACGCTCAATACTAATATCACTAAACTCCTGGATCTTAGACTCTGGATTGTTGTTCAATACAAA
>CAYGUC010000101.1:0-1690 GCA_964353005.1 uncultured Flavobacteriaceae bacterium
ATACTGCTCAGAGAACCATTAAAACCCCTGTTCAGGGGATTACCCAAAACTCAGAACTAATGATTCCATTATCGGCAAAATCGGAGGAACAACTAAGAGTAAAAGCTTCAGATTTGTTGAGATTTATTGAAAAAGAAGGCGATAGCCTTGATCTGGTAGAAATAGCGTATACGTTACAAGTAGGTAGGGAAGCTATGGAAGAACGACTTGGATTTATGGTGAGTAGTGTTTTTCAACTAGCAGAAAAACTTAAGATGTATATCAAGCAAGAGAATACTATTAATGGGATCTATCAAGGGCATGTGAAACACAATAAAGAAGGTTTGCGGATCATTAGTAATGATAATGAAATGAGAGAAGTTATCATCCAAAATTGGATATCTCAAAAGAAATTATCGAAATTACTGGATTTATGGGTAAAAGGTCTGGAGTTGGATTGGAACAAACTCTATGGAAACCAAAAACCTAAACGTATAAGCCTGCCTCTGTATCCATTTGCAAAAGAACGATATTGGATTGAAGCGACTCCAGATAAGCAAGCTAAAGAGATAGAACAGACAGCGTCTATTTTACATCCCTTATTACATGTGAATACTTCAGATTTTAGTAAACAAAGTTATAGTAGTACATTCAACGGAGAAGAATTTTTCTTAAAAGATCATCAGGTTTTTAATAAAAAAATTCTTCCTGGAGTAGCATATTTAGAAATGGTGCAAGTAGCTATTAAAAAAGCAATGCCTACTCCTGTAGAACAGGCTATTCTGGAGCTGAATAACACTGCTTGGATTCAGCCTTTTGTTGTAGATCACAAAAAACAAATAAATACAACTTTACTTTTAGACGATTCAGGCCTTACAGCAGACAAACAAATACATTATAAGGTATCCAGTTATAATGAAGAGAAAGAAATTATTCATTTCCAGGGTCAAGCAATGTTTGGAAGCCAACAAGTTCCAGAAAAACTAAATATACCAGGACTTAGAGACCAGATGATAAGAGGTAAATTAGAGAAGAATGATATTTATACAGTTTTTAATCAAATGGAACTTTATTATGGGCCTGCACATCAAGGTGTAGTAGCAATTTATAAAGGGGAGCAACAAGTATTGGCAGATTTAATTTTACCAACTATAGTTGAAACGGAGGAAAGAAGTTATTTGTTACATCCAAGTTTAATGGATAGTGCTCTGCAAGCATCTATCGGTTTATTTCAGGATTTGAATCAAATCTCACCACAACCATTACTTCCTTTTGCTTTAGAATCTGTACGTATTATTTCTGCTTGCACAAAAAATATGGTGGCATGGATTCGTTACTCACCAGAAAGTAACCCTGATAGCAGAATCACGAAACTGGATATAGATCTTTGTGATCAGGAAGGACATATATGCGTACAAATTAAGGGAATTGCTTTTCGTGTTATGGAAAACAATAACAGTCCTATAAATACGAACGGGACATCAACTTTTAATGAGACCTATTATCAGAAACTTATTCAAAGTGTATTAAACAAAGAGCTTTCTGATGAAGAAGCTGTGGAATTAGTTTAAAAACTGAATTCTTGAGAAAAATTTAAAAGAAAAGATGAAGGAAAACCTAAAAAAAATATTTCAAGATGTTTCCAGCGGCAAGCTCACACAAAAAGAAGCTCTGGAAAAGATTAAGGTTATCAAACAACAGGAAGAAGGTA
>CAYGUC010000102.1:0-1618 GCA_964353005.1 uncultured Flavobacteriaceae bacterium
TAAACAAAAAAATATCGAGGGTTGCAACCCTCGATATTTTTTAATTACACACTTCATGGCTTAGTGCCTAAAAATTATATTTTCTTAAAGACAAATTGAATTTCCTGTTCATTTGAACTGTCATCCTTATAGTTATAAATCAAGGTAAGTGTGTTGTTATTTAATATTTTAATCGTTAGTGAAGAAACTTCATCCATCATAATTGTTTCAGCATCTGTGACTGTGTAATGCAGCTTACTTTCTTTAATAAACTGACACTCAGATTCGGTATCAAAAGCAACTGTGTTATAGCCTTTTGTTACACTTGCAGAAAATTTTGCAGGCATTGGATAGCTAACATTAATATTATTCCGTATTAAGTCTGCTCTGTTAAATGTCTTTTTATGTTGTGTAAATACGAGTAAATCAGAAGTTTTAAATTCAATCGTGTTCTTTTTCTGACAATCATCTTCAACACCACTAATTGTCCAAATACCCAGCATCTTAGATATCACATCTGTCCCATCATAACTATTGTCATGTTCGTTTGTATTATCTTCGTCCTCGTCATCAATTACATCAACAGGTTCTTCATTATTCTCCTCTCCAAACTCAGTATTATCACTTCTCATAAATATGTCTATCTGTGTTTCATTATCTAAATTTGTTGATGTTATCTGTAAGGTTTCATCTATCAATTCTATTTCTGATGTTGAATTATAGAAAGTGACACTGTTTAAACCATTGACAGCATATGTGCCAGATAAAGTATATGTTGAAATTGAACCATTAGATGTTTTCTTATAAAACACTTTATAGGTATTGTCTTCATTAAAACTAGCATATGATTCTTTTAGGTAAGAAAAATCTTCCTCTCCTATAAGTTCTCCATTAATCTTACTGCTTACAAGTCTCCATTCTCCAATTAATTTTGCTGTTGTCGCAATTTGTTCTGCTGTTTCTTGGTTTTCTTCTGAGTTTAAATCATCATTTTTTTCACATGAAACAAATAGTAATAAACTAATTAACAAAACATTCCAACTTATTCCTTTAAATAAATACTTCATTTTTTATATTATTAACGTTAAATTTTATATCATTAACGTAAAATAGTTTTCTCTATTGTGCTTGTTACACAAGATTCTTAAAATGATTATTTTCATTCTATACAAGGCAAAAAAAATTACCAAGAAAAATTATTCAACAATTTTTAGTTAAGTGATCGAGTTCCAACAACAAGTTTTTATCGTAGATTAAAGGATGTATTGCATCTAGATTTTTTATATAAAAAAACTAAGTCTTATTATAGAATTCCTACCGTTTTTAGGACAAATTTAAACAACCATTAAGCAACTTGTTTTAGATATTTATATTTTTCAAATTCTTTAATAGTTAGTCCTCCTAATGCTGAATGCCTTCTGTTTTGATTATACCAAGCTTCAATATATTCAAATACAGCCAATTTAGCTTGTTTTCTTGTTGTAAATCGATATGGATAAACAGCTTCTACTTTCAGAGATTTAAAAAACGATTCTGCTACTGCATTATCCCAGCAAAGGCAATATGCATGATTGCAGTGCTTTTGATTATACCATTTCTCAATTAAAAATACTGTTATATGATTTAGTCACATATTCAA